>CAYVFU010000026.1:0-9515 GCA_964450495.1 uncultured Saprospiraceae bacterium
ATCCTATAAACCAATAAGATAGCCTTGGATAAAATTGATTTGCGTAAATATTCACTAATATTCTTTGCTTTTAAAAAGATTTACTTACATTAGACATTAAGAAAAAACTTGTTTAAGTATTTTAGCTTTGTCATATGTTCAATACTAGCCCAATGCAAATTGGGCTATTTTTATTTCGGGAAGAATCCGGTATCGCTCAACTTTCTCTTCTGTTCTATGATCGTAAAGTGCTGATTAGTTTTGATGTCAGATCTGTTAATCAATAAATGGATATCATACATGTTGACTGTATAGTCAAAAGACTTAAGTAGTTCGTCATACTTGGGTTTGGATATGCCGATGCAGACAATAAATATATTAGCACACTTTGAATTAAGTAGTTTTTCTATGGAATTGGCATAATCATAAGATACAATAGCAAAGGCATTATCGTCTAATTCGCTACTGTTAGTTGTCTCGATAGGCAGTACTTCTATTTTCATACGCTTCACAATCCATGCTAATTCGTCAGGAGCGTACGCATTCATTAAAACTGACTTAGGCTTCAGAATGCGCAACCAATGAAAAATGAAACCCAGGTGTTTTACGCTCGTTTTGAACGAAATCTCTTTGGATCGTTCAAGTTGCTCTATGTCAATCAACATATTGTACATCCTGACGTTTTCAATCGATTCGATCAAAAGCTTATATAGAAACGGAGAGTGCACAGATTGTACAGTTTGTGCCTTAGCATAATACTTTAAATAGTTTTTATTTATAATTCTCATTTACAATTACATATATATTATAATTATATTTAATATATTTGTTATTCACTGATAAGATTAATGAGACTGCTATTACTGTTTATCTTACTTTCGTCCACAACTTTAGGTGCCCAAGTCAAGTATGCACAAGATCTTAAATTTTCTAAAAACAACGCCTCTAGAAGTTTGATCGCAGTCGGTATTGCAGACATTAACGGAGATAAAAGGGACGATATCATAAGAGTTAAAGATGGCAAACAATTAGAAATACTTTACATTGATGACCATGGTGCAAGTTTTTCTGTAAACAATCAATCACTGAATTATTCAGAAACTTGGTCATTGGCCGTAGCGAATTTGACAAATGATCTCAGAAATGAAATTGTGGTTTCAAGAGCGTTTAGTGATTCCTATATTGTTAAAACAGACGCAGATCAACGTATTTTACAACATCAGCGAATACCAAACAATGCGTACAGTCAATCTACATCCATAGCTGATATTGACAATGATGGCTGGCTCGATGTATTTGTTGCAAGTGATGATTCAAAAAGTACCATTCTCAGAAATGATGGCACAGGAAAGCTTATAAAAGACGAAAACATTATCAATCTTTCTACCAGAGTTCTTTCTGATGATTCTGGAAATTATGGTTCTGAATGGGCAGATATAGATAGTGATGGTGATATAGATTTATACATTTCAAAATGTAAAGCTGGTGTAACAAATCCTAACGACCCACGCAGGATCAATATGCTTTTCATAAATGATGGCAACCACAATTACACGGAAATGGCAGCTGCTTATGGGCTGAATTTTGGCCAACAATCATGGGCAAGTAATTTTGGGGACTTAGATAATGATGGAGACTTAGACGGTATAGTTATTCAACATGGCTCTGAGCATACACTTCTAGAAAACATAAATAATCAGTTTGTTGACCGTTCTGTCGACATTGATAATTTAACGTCTTTTGCATTTCAAGTATTGATGAGAGACTTTGACAATAATGGCTATCAGGACATTTTGATCACAGGAGATAAAGATTATATGCTTTGGAATCAAGGAGACTTTTCATTCGATATCCAGGAGTCGCCATTTGTTCACTACAACATGATTTCTATGGCCACGGGAGATATCAACAGAGATGGCTTTCTTGATGTGCTTGGAGTTTATGGTGGGAATGCTTTAAATGCTCCAGGTCATGTGAGCGATGTCTTATGGTTGGCCGAAGCTAATCAAAATCATTTTGTCAATTTTGCTTTAAATGGCTCGTTAAGTAATAAGAGTGGAGTAGGGGCAAGAATTGTGATTCATGGTCCTTGGGGTACACAAACCAGAGAAGTCAAAGCAGGCGAAAGTTACAGCATAAGTAATTCGCTAAATGTTCATTTTGGCCTTGCAGATTGGGACACTATAGAGAAGGTAGAAGTCTACTGGCCCAGCGGTCAAAAAGATGTACACCGAAACATTCCAAGTGACAGATTTTATTTATTGAATGAAGGATCATGTATTAGTCCCATCAAGTCATCCTCTAGTCCAAAGCTTATCTGCGAAGAGTCAATTAAATTAGAAAGCCCCTCGATGAATACCATGTGGCAAGATGGTTCCCAATCAACAACTTTCTCAGTAGAAGAAGAAGGAGTCTACTTTTCTTTTACTGACGATTTTGGTTGTCTCCAATTACAAGAGTCATCGTACATCAGGCCATTTGATCAATCGATTATTCAAGTTCCAGATGTCATTATGAATTGTAATGATGAGCCATTTTTGCTCGAGTATTCAGATGAATTTGGTGAAGTGATACAAATAGATCGACCTGCAAACAATAGTCAATCAGCGATTGAAGTTCCGACCATTTGTGGCAGTAAAAACATATCCATTAATGTTATTCCTGTAAAAGCAAATCTCCCAAAACCAGCTGAGCAAACATACCAAAAAGGAGATGACGTAACGATTGATTCAGAAGACAATACTATTTGGAATTGGTATTTAAACGAAGACAGCAGTGTTCCTTTTTATAGAGGTGAATCTCTCTTTATCGCAGACATTGATACTGATCGTAAATATTATGTAGAGAGTGAGCAATCCATCAAGTATACGTCAATTATAGGCGGAGAAAAAGAACAAATAGGTACAAGCTCATATTCCGCTAATGTTATACCAGGGCAGATGTTTTTTCATGTACACAAACAACTTACTATAGAAGAATTTACAGTATACACTGATACACCTGGTGTGCGTCAGTTTGAAATTTTTGACAACACCGATCAGAAGGTGTTTCAAGTAGACGTTGACTTAAAAGAAGGAGCCAATATTGTTACCCTAAATGCTGATTTAATTCCTGGAAAGAATTATTACATCACTACAAACTCAGTGATTAATCAAGAAAATTTCGGCTATGTCAGTCCTCGCTTAGAAAGATCTAATCAACGAACAAATTATCCCTATTTTCTAGATAATATCATGACGCTTGTAAACTCTAATATCGGTCCTGCATATTACCTGTACTTCTACAACATAAAAGTAAGACAAACAGATTTTATATGTAAAAGTGAACGTATCCCTGTCAATATAAATGTCGAACTATCAACAGCAGTCGACGAAGAATATTCAGATGAAGCAGTACGAATTTTTCCTAACCCGACTGCAGATTATGTCACCTTAGATTTCCCCAAATCCTATAAGATTGGTTCAGTTTCTGTCTTTAATACACTTGGTCAACGAATACTTCATTTCCAAGGAGATACCAATTATTTAGATGTTACCTCCTTGGTACCTGGTCAATACATTATCAGCCTTAATTTTGCTGAGCAAACGATACGAACTCAACTTACAATAGTTAAGTAATCATTTATTTTGAAAAACAAATTTCCTAAAGCTTGCATGGAATTGCATAAGCCTATCTATATTTAGGAATGTCACAAAGAGATGTTGATGTCGTCATTATAGGTGCTGGTATTTCTGGAATTAGTGCTGCTCACTATATAAAAGAAAAATGCCCAGACAAAACTTTTACGATTTTGGAAGGCAGATCCAATATTGGCGGTACATGGGATCTCTTTAAATATCCGGGTATCCGATCAGATTCAGATATGTATACTCTTGGTTTTGCTTTCAAGCCTTGGAGAAGCCCTAAAGCCATTGCCGATGGTCCAGCGATTATGGACTATTTGCATGAGACAATTAAAGATGAACAATTAGAACAACACATTAGATTAGGCCACAAGGTAAAAGCTGCTTCTTGGTCTTCAGAGAACAGTACTTGGACATTGGAATTACTTGTCAATGACCAAGAGATTAAAAGCTTAAGCTGTCAATTCATTTATAACTGCACAGGCTATTATAACTATGAAAAAGGCTATACACCTGATTTTAAGAATGTAGATTCCTTTACAGGAGAATTCATACATCCACAACATTGGCCTGAAGATTTAGACTATACGGATAAGAAAATAGTGGTCATAGGAAGTGGTGCTACTGCAGTTACTTTGATTCCTGAGTTAGCAAAAAAAGCATCGCATGTTACTATGCTACAGAGATCACCAACGTACATTTCATCTGGACCTTCAATAGATAAAATCGCTAATGTCATTAATAAAGTATTGCCAGATAATTTGGCTTATCGGATTAACCGATCTAGGAAAATCAGAGTCGGCAATTTTTTCTACAAACTAGCCCGAAAGAATCCTAAATTAATGGCAAACTTGATTATAAAAGGCGTCAAAAAAGAATTGAGGGATACGGTAGATATCAGCAAACATTTTACACCAAAATATAACCCTTGGGATCAACGGTTATGCTTAGCTCCAGATAGTGATTTTTTTAATGCACTGAAATCTGGTAAGTCAACAATTGTGACAGATACTATTGAGTCATTCACAAAAACTGGAATACAACTTGAATCCGGAGAATGCTTAGATGCCGATATAGTTATCTCAGCTACTGGACTAGAGCTGCAATTCTTTGGTGGTATAGATATAAAGATAAATCAAGAACCAGTTGATTATCCCAACTTGGTAGTATACAAAGGAACTATGTTTAGTGGCATACCAAATCTTTGTTTAGCTTTCGGGTATACCAATGCATCTTGGACATTGAAATGCGACTTGTCAAATGAATACTTCGCAAGAGTCATTCAATATATGAGTGAGAAAGGATATGACAGTTGTACACCAACATATGACCCAAATGCTGATATTGGGAAAGATCCATTTGTTGATTTCAATTCGTCATATATTTTAAGATATATTGATGATCTACCCAAACAAGGCACAAAAGAGCCTTGGAAACTTAAGCAGGATTACTATGTAGATCGTAAGAAATTGAGGTATGATGCTCTAGATGATGGTGTTTTATTATTCAAATCTAATGCTCATTCCCAAAATAATGTAATCATGAATGAAATGGCTTAAAAGAGTTATTTTTATCTCATTCTTCTATTAGAAATAATTTGAATTCTAAGGTTTTTTCTCCCTGTCATCCGCCCAAGCTTATTTTACAAAACCTCCTCAACTGAAATCTGAAACGCGATTTATCTCATAATGGAAATGGGGGATCTACACAATGCGCATTCACCAAGACAATTGGGATAACTGGATGACAGTAATTCCAATTGATTTCTTTTTTTTTTTTGAAAAATGTTGGATGGGTTGGTGTAAAAACTACACCTTCCATTTGAGGAAAGATTAATAGAAAAATTAACCAGTTTAAGGATCCGTATATTGTTGATAATCAATGTGATACAATATTTATAATGTATTTAAGTGATGATGAATATTATACCTCTGTAAAAGCACTTAATTTACCATAAACTTATTTCAGTGCAATAAATATCAATATGCCTTTAAATTAGTTCTTGTCGGCATGATATTTTTTGTAGTTTTCGCCATCTATTAAACATGAAATAATAAATATGTACATGAAAAATTTTAGACTAACATCTTCAATTTTATGCTTGATGTTTCTAGGAATCATGTCCCTTTCCGCACAAACTACTACGGTATCGGGGGTGATTACAGATACATCTGGCTTAGGATTGATTGGTGCAAACGTAGTTGTTGAAGGAACCACTGACGGAACAATTACAGACTTGGATGGATCGTATTCACTTAACACAACTGCGACTCCTCCTTTCAATGTAGTTGTCAGCTATACTGGATTTTCTCCTCAAACGATAGAAGTCAACTCTAATAACCAAAATGTTTCTATCTCTCTAGCAGAAGGAATCGTTTTTGGTGAAGACATTGTTGTCTCTGCTTCAAGAAGACGGGAAAAAGTACAAGAGGCTCCAGCTTCTGTATCCGTATTGACAGCTAGAAAATTGGAGGTGTCAGCTAACGATAATCCTGCAAGAGCAATCATCAATGAGCCTGGTGTTTATATCCAACAGCAAGGTGCTGGCCGTATAAACATACAGTTAAGAGGTGATGGTGGTTTATTCGGTTCTGCGTCTTTTCCAATTTTAGATTATAGATCTTTATCTGGTCCGGGACTTGGAACATTTGATAACATTAACTCTCCATTGAATAACATAGATATTGAGAGAATTGAGGTTGTTCGTGGACCTGGGTCTGCTTTATATGGTCCTGGTGTGACAAATGGTGTTGTACACTTTTTATCAAAATCAGCCATAGATAAACCTGGTACAACTGTAGAACTTATCGGTGGCGAACTGAATACCTATGGAGGTGCCATAAGACATGCAACTAAAGTATCTGATAAATTTGGATTCAAAATCAACGGAGTCTTAAAAAGAGGTAATGAGTTTGTCTATGATCCCACAGATCCGATTGATGCTGCTCAGATCGCATTAACAACAGGGACTTTGACAAATGGTATTGTCATTCCGGGTATATCTCCAGAGGGATTTATAGATGCTACCTTACCATCAAGAGAGGTCATTTCACCAGCTGATGTTGATCCTGATGGTGACGGAAACCCTATACAAGACTTTTGGAATTCATTCGTATTAAATGGAACATTGGAATTTAGACCTCAAGATGATTTATCTGTTGTCTTAGCAGGTGGTACAAATAGTGGTAGTTCTCCATTCTATAATTCACAAGGTGTTGGATTATCTCAAGCGACTGAATACTGGACACAAGCTAGAATCCAAAAAGGTGGCCTATTTGCTCAAGCTTTTTGGTTGACAAATGACGGAGGTGGTGATACACCTACGTTTTTATACCAAACTGGTGCATCTACAAGAGTAGACAGAACTCAGCTAGAAGCACAATTGCAATATAATTTTGATACACCTGGATTGTTAAATGCGAATTGGACTGCTGGATTTGATTTTAGACAATCTGACGCTAACACATTTAATCTTGTTTATGGTCGTAATGAAGATGATGATGATTTTGGAATATTTGGAGGGTATCTGCAAGGTAAATTTGCCTTAGGCGAGAAGCTTGATTTAGTTCTAGCAGGTAGAGCTGATCGATTCAGTTTCTTAGATGAGACTGCATTTTCACCAAGAGCAGTATTAGTATATAAGCCCTCACCTCAGCATACATTCCGTGGAGGTTTTAACAGAGCTATAGGTACGCCAACACAATTACAAATTAATATTGATTTCCCTGTAAGTACGGTAGTACCTGGTGCATTTGATATCTGGTTAGTGGGTAATAGAGAGGAGCAAACCTTCGCAGATAACCCAGAAATAGTATTTAATGGTGCAGTGCCATTTCCAAGTTTACCTGTAGGAACACCTGGAATTCCTTTAGCTTTTATACAAGGAGCTGTAACGCCAGCTGTTTTACCTCAGGTTGCGGCAGGTCTAACTGCAGCTAACCCTCTTTTTGAACCATTAGTACCAGTTATAACCGATTTCTTGTCTAATCCGGCTAATTTTGTAGGTGGTACAGCTGGTGACTTTGTAGGTATTAATGTATTCAATCAACAGCCACTGGATCTTATTAATGCTCCTCAAGCAAGTTTAAGAGTAGAAGACACGTGGGAAGTAGGTTACAAAGGATTTATAGCCAATAAGTTGGGTGTAAGTGTAGATGTGTATAACAGAGCTATTGATGGTGCAACTCTCTTTACAGCAATTAGTCCTGGGTACTCGCTACAAAATACTGGAAGTTTAGCAACTGATTTAGGAAGTGCAGTAGGCGCAAGTTTAGTACCTACCTTAAGTGGAGCTTTAGCGCCTTTTGTTGGTGAAGGCTTACCAATTCCTGATCAAGCTACCTTAGAAGCTGTAATTGGCCAAGTAACGGGAGCTGTTGGTGCAGGTTACGCAGCAGGTGGCACAGGATTCCTAGAAAGTATTGCGCCTTTAAATAATGGATTTGTATTAGCGACAACGCCAACGCAGAACGTTCCAAATAATGGAGTTACTCACTTGGCAGCTGGTTATAGAACGTTTGAAAAATATGATTACTGGGGTGCAGATATTGGATTAAACTATTTCATAAGCGAGGATTTATCCTTATTTGGTAATTACTCTTGGACATCAGATAATGAATTTAATCCTCAGATAGCTAATGTAGAGGGTGCGACTGAGTTAACATCAATTTCGCAACCGACCAATAGATATAGAATTGGTGCAAATTATACACCTGCTTGTGGGTTAAATGGTAGTTTGTCATTCCAACACGATGATTCTTTCCAAGCGTTTTTGGGTGCACAATACTCAGGGCCAACAGATGTGAAAAATCTTGTTGATGCAACCCTTGGATATAAATTTAATACAGGTACTTACTTAGGTGTTTCCGCTCAAAACTTATTAGATAATGAATACCGAACTTTTCCTGGATTTCCTACAATCGGAAGAAGAGTCATGGCTACGCTTAGACACACATTTGGAGGTGGCGAAGATGCTAATCCTTGTGCTGGGTCTGGTCTAGTGTCTAATACTGGCGGTGGATCTAAAGACTTATTGAGCACAGTAAATCCTAAGAAAATTGACTCAGATGGTGATGGCATCAAAGACATCAAAGATCTTTGCCCAGATATCCCTGGAATCAAAAAATTCAAAGGATGTCCTAAAGATAAGACCATCATGGATGCTGAAGCTGAAGCTGCAAGAATAGAAGCAGAGAGAGTAGCAGCAGAAGAGGAGAAGAGAAGAATGGAAGCAGAAGCAGCAAGAAAGAAAGCTGCTGCTGAGAAGAAAGCTAGAGAAGAAGCAGAAGCCGCTAAGAAAGCAGCTGAGGAAGCTAAAATGAAAGCGGAAGAAGAAGCTAAGATGAAAGCTGAAGCAGAAGCAAAAATGAAGGCTGAAGAAGCTGCAAAAGCTGCAGCTGCAAGAAGCGCAGAAATAGAAACAAAAACTAGAGAAGTGTTCTCAAGAGCATTAACTGGTATCAAATTCAACTCATCACAATCAACATTCAAAGATGCATCTTACCAGATTATGGATGATGTCGTTTCTGTTATGACTCAATACCCTGAAATTAATGTTCGCATAGCTGGACACACTGACTCTCAAGGTGCTGAAGAAAATAACCAGAAATTATCTGAAAAAAGAGCGAATGCTGTGATGAATTACTTAACTTCGAAGGGTATTTCACCGACTAGGTTAAGTGCAGTAGGTTTTGGCGAAGTGAGTCCAATTGCTGATAATAATACAGCAGCTGGAAGAGCGGAAAACAGAAGAGTAGAGTTTACCGTCAAAAACTAATTAATTTTGGAATGAATGGGTAACCAAATAACCCCGTGGCGTAATGTCGTCACGGGGTTTCCCTTTTAAAGTAGCTGAAGGCGTCCCCGCCTTAGCAAGATAAAAGGTGTCCCCGCCTCAGCAAGATAAAAGGCGTT
>CAYVFU010000026.1:9615-54710 GCA_964450495.1 uncultured Saprospiraceae bacterium
GTCCCCGCCTTAGCAAGATAAAAGGTGTCCCCGCCTCAGCAAGATAAAAGGCGTTCCACCTCAGCAAGAAAAAAGGCGTTCCACCCCAGCAAAAGAAAGCCGTCTCGCCTCAGCAAAAGATAATTCCTATAAGCATTGATCGACAGTCAAGGCTATGTCTCGCCTAAATGATTTGTTTGAATACGTCTAAAGAAATATTCCCTCCGCAAATAATCACTACACTGGTTTTACCTTTCAATTGATCTTTCTTTTTCAGAACCGATGCTACGCTTACGCCTGCAGCTCCTTCGATGATTTTGTTATGGTCAGCAGCAACTCGTTTGATTGCATCTTTTATTTCGTCTTCTGTAATCAATACAAATTCGTCAATAAACCGCTGACAGTAAGATAAGGTTATAGTATCATCTTCTATGCCACCCGCTGAACCATCAGACAGAGTAGGTAAATTCTCATCCATACCAATGACCTTCCCTGCTTCCACACTCAGACTCATTTCAGGTGATAAAGCTGGTTGGCAGCCATACACAATTGTTTGGGGAGATTGCTCTTTCAGATATGATGCTATGCCTGATATCAATCCACCACCACCGACTGTTGCAAATAAGGCATCTATTGAAGTCGTTTGTTCTAGTAATTCACAGGCTATCGTTCCCTGGCCATGGAGTACATCATAATCGTTGTACGGTGATACCCATGTCATACCTTTAGATTCTGCGTACTCTCTTGCAGCTAGTTCCGTTTGTAAAGAATTGCCTGTTACAAATTTTAATGTTACTGGATAATCTCTTAATTTTTTGACTTTAGCCTGTGCTGCATTTTGAGGTAAAAATACGATACCTGCCAATTTGGTAATGGCACATGCTCTAGAAAAACCAAGGCCATGATTGCCGGTAGATGCAGTGACGACACCTTTATTTTTTTGCAGATCTGTGAGAACAAGTAATTTATTCAAACTGCCTCTTGCTTTGAATGATCCCGTGTATTGTTCGTTTTCCAATTTTAAATAGACATCACCATCAACAGCCTTGCTTAGCGATGTGGACTTTATCAAATTTGTACGATGAATATGTGGCTTTATTCGTGCGTAAGCTTCTTTAATTTTCAATACATCATTCATATAAATGCAACTCTCTTACTTGGGTTTCTAATCGGCCATTAGCCATAAAGCGTGGCAATGTGTCTGGCACAAAATACTGAAAGCTCGTATCAGTCAAGCTGTGCATAAAAGAAATTAATTGCCCCATTTCTGTCTTACTCAAATGCAAAGAGTCTGCGGCAAGTGTTTGGAATTTAACATCAAGACCTTGTCCTTCTCCTCCGCCATTATTGTAAAAATCCAAGACTTCATCTAAAGTATCAAAAATACCGTTATGCATGTATGGCGCTGTCAACTCTATATTGCGAACAGTGGTGGTCTTAAATGAATGCTTGAAGTGTTCCAAAAGATCTCTTTTTCGATCACTGCCATATCTTCCAATGTCACTGTCAATTGCATCACCAGTTGTATTGGGTACACCCAAAACTTCAGTTTCGTTTTCATCAAAATCTGGTGGAACCAATCCACTGAAGGTTGGTGCAAAATGACAAGTGCCACAAGCTGCTTTACCCATAAATAAATTGAATCCTTCTGTAACATCTGTTTCTATGTCATCAATATCCATTCTCATATATTGATCAAAGGGAGAAGAAAAAGAGGATAATGACATCACATAAACACTTATTGCGGCAGAGATTTGATTCCTGTTAAACGCTGTTTTCTGATTTGGAAATGCCTTTTTAATCATTGACTCGTAACCAGGACTTTCTAGAAGTAGCATGGCAAGACTATCTGCATTAGAATTGAATTCTGCTTCGTTCTCTATGACAGCAATAACTTGGTCTCTCATCTTGTGAGCTCTTAGATCGTAAAAGTATTCTTTGGAATAGGCAGAATTTATAACTGTCGGCGTATTTCTCAAATTTGCGGTAGACAGATGATTAGAAATGCTTAATTTTTTCCCGTCAGTAAATGCTTTATCCGCTTGGTGACAAGTAGCACAACTCATTTCTTGGCTATGAGATAATCTAGGTTCGTAAAACAGATAAGCCCCTAGAGTGACAATATGCTCTTCATTTCCTTCTGTTAAACCTATGTATGAATAGGGGTTGAGTAAGTTTTCACTGAACAAATGAGGAGACTCATCGTTCCAACTTTTTTCTTGCTGTATTTCAACATGTCTAAAACCTATATTTAATAGGTCTTGAAATACGAGAAGTTGATACGAAACTAGATTCAAATAATCTCTAATAAATATGGTGCGATCAAATTCATCAAAGGAGTCGTCTACCTCTATGAATGCAATTGCTGCTTTATATAATTGAATGATTTCCTGAAACACAACTGTTGTATGCTCTGTGAGCAAAGGCGAAAATCTTTTCATGTCTTCTAACATTTGTAAAAGAACTGTTTTAGATTCTGCAACTCCCGATAATGATCCTGGAGAGTCGTATCCAGTAATTTGCAATGTTGCTATTCTGATCAACTGTTGTCGCATAGCTTCTAGAATATCCCTTTCGCTAATGAATCTGGTCTGCTCAAATGGAATAACACCTTCAAGCTCATTTTCCATTAATTCTAACAATACATCAATAGCCTCATAATCCACTGTTTCTTCATACACCATTTCGTCGATTACCTGGAGACCTTGAGGCTCTAAGGCAACATAGGCATTCCCTTCTTGTCTAGGGACAGGTAGTGGTGCTCCATTAAATGAGTTTTTTACGATTGGGAAATCGAAGTGATTGAGAATATAGGCAGGTCGTTTGAATGCTTGCCGTATGTCATTATTTAGCTCTAAAATTCTTTGCCTAGACGGTTGTTGTTTTAGTTCATGTCTAAAAAATTGGACTGACTCCTGAAAGCTCTTCAGATTATTGATGTAGCTGGAACGAATAGAACTGACCGTATAAGAATCTTTTTCTCCTGTAAAACTGGTTAAAAGGAATATGGTCAATATAAGCGTGAAACTAGTCCGGATATACATAAGAAATATAAACTGAATTTAAATATTAACATCCATTACTCAAATGTCGCATTAATAGTTGAATGAAGCTATAAGGAAGAGATCAGTATAGTTTACAAAAGCAACAGCAACAATGATAAATCAACGTAAAGGTGACTTGATACAATCTTAATAACTGGACTAAATATGTAAAATCCATGTAATAAAAGGTAAATCCTTACATAGAAAGTACGTTCGGTGACGTAAAACTGTGTTTTTCTTTCTTGACACTAGTCTAAAAATTAAACTTAGAGTTCAATCTTATGTTGAGATGATTATATTTACGTATATCAACCTCACATGGAAATAGTACGAACACCCGATGATCAGTTTTTGAATATACCTGATTATCCATTTAGACCGAATTATCTGCAGGTAACACCTGATTTGCGTATGCATTATGTAGATGAAGGCCCTAAAGATGGTAAAGTGGTTTTGCTGCTACATGGCGAACCTAGTTGGTCTTTTCTTTATCGATTTATGATACCTGTTTTTGCTGATGCCGGTTTTCGAGTATTATCGCCTGATCTGATTGGTTTTGGTAAATCCGATAAACCGACAGAGCTTAATGATTACACATATGCTTCTCATACTAAGTGGTTGCATAGTTTTATAAAGGAATTAGATCTGACTGGTATCAATTTATTTTGCCAGGATTGGGGAGGATTATTAGGCCTTCGAATTGCAGGTCTAGACAATGATCGTTTTTCTACAATAACAGCTGGAAATACAGGCTTACCTATCGGTAAGGGTGAACCATCAAAAGCATTTTTGGATTGGCAAGAATACAGCCGAACAGTTGAGGTGTTGGCTATAGATAAAATTATGCAAAACTCGACTGTTAGGGTATTGAATGATGCAGAAATCAAAGCTTATACAGCACCATTTCCAGATAAAACATATATGGCAGGAGCAAAAATATTTCCATCATTGGTGCCTACTACCGAAAACGATCCAGCTGTACCAGTAAATCTGCAAGTATTTCAAACGCTTTCGCAATCAACAAAACCGTTTCTTTGTTTATTTAGTGACAAAGACCCGATTACCAAAGGCGGTGAACAAATATTTCAAAAGTACTTCAAAGGCACTGAAGGCATGCCACATCAAATAATCACAGATGCAGGTCATTTTCTGCAGGAAGATAAGGGAGAGGAAATCGCTAACATAATGCTTCGTTTTATTAAGGAGAATGAATAGGAAGTGGGTAAGAATATTAGTAGGAGTTGTCATTCTATCATTAATGGTAGGCATCGTGGTAATGATATACACCTCTCAAAATTCAGCAGATTTGGTTTCTCTTGCTGCAAAGGGTCAACTCAAATCGAATCAAAAAATTAGAGAGGAATTGAACAACAATACAGAAGACATTATAGTCTATACTGTAGGGACTGCCGCACCTCTTCCATCCAGCAGAGCGCAAACGTGTACTGTGGTTTTTGTCAATGGTAAATTCTTTGTTTTTGATGTAGGTGATGGTGCTGTACAAGAAATGGAAAATCTTTCTCTTCCCTTAATGGATGTTGATGAAGTTTTTCTTACACACCTACACTCAGATCATTTTATAGACTTGCCGTATTTGATCAATAGAAGTTGGCAAATGGGAAGATCTAAAAAACTAAAAATAACTGGACCTGAAGGTACACATGCCATATCTGAAGGTAGCAAGCTGCTGTTAGGTGATGAACATGCTTTTAGAGTAGATCATCACGGTTCACACATTATGAATATTGATGTAGCAGGATCTGTTTCTAATGAAATCATAGTCCCGCCTCAAAGCGAATTATTAGTCTACAATAATGATGGCATAAAAATTACAGCTTTTGATGTCGGACACGAACCTGTATCTCCAGATTTTGGCTACAAAATAGAATACAAAGGAAAAAAATGTGTCCTAAGTGGAGACACAAATAAAAACCAAAATGTAATCAAACATTCTGCTAATGCAGACTTGCTCATACATGAAGCCATGCTCAAAGATGTCATTTCTCAAATAAGCGAAGTGGCTGGAGAAATGGGTAATTCCAGAAATCAGAAAATACTTGAAGACATCACCAACTATCATGCAACGAATGTGGAAGCGGCAGAAGTAGCAGCAGAAGCAGGTGTCAAAAAATTAGTCTTGAATCATCTCGCTCCTGTACCAGATAGGAAAGTCGTTGCCCGTCTTTTCACACAGGGTTTGTCAAGAATTTTTGATGGCGACATTGTACTTGCAAATGATGGTGATAAATTTATAATAAACTAACTATGAAAGCAGTCTTGTGTAAAGAATTAGGTCCTCCTTCGAAATTGGTAATCGAAGACATTACGCTTCCGGCACCAGGTCCAAAAGAAGTGAAAGTTGAAATAAAAGCATGCAGCGTTAACTATCCAGATACCCTCATCATCCAAGGGTTGTATCAGTTTAAGCCAGAATTGCCTTTTTCACCTGGTGGTGACTTTGCTGGTATAGTCAAAGAGGTGGGAGCCGAGGTGAAACATTTGAAGGTAGGTGATGAAGTATTTGGGGCTGGCTCATTTGGAGGATTTGCAGAAGAAGCAAATGTCAACGCTGCAATGGTTTTTCCCAAGCCTCCGTCTATGGATTTTAAAACGGCTGCATCATTTTTAATGGCATACGGTACCTCCCATCATGCATTAAAAGACAGAGCCAAATTAAAAGAAGGAGAAACATTATGCATACTCGGCGCATCAGGTGGAGTAGGGATGGCAGCAATTGAACTTGGAAAATTGAGTGGTGCTAAAGTCATTGCATGTGCCTCAACAGATGAAAAGCTAGCACTGTGCAAAGAACTTGGCGCTGACGAAGTGATTAATTATACAAGTGAAAACCTTAAAGACAGAATTAAAGAATTGACTGGAGGAGAAGGAGCAGATGTGGTCTACGATCCTGTAGGTGGAGATTATACAGAGGCTGCATTGCGTGCAACAGCTTGGGAAGGCAGATTCCTAATTGTTGGATTTCCGGCAGGAATTGCCAAAATTCCAATGAATTTACCTTTGCTTAAAGGCTGTGACATTGTTGGTGTATTTTGGGGGAGATTTGCACAAACGAATGCAGGAGCAAATATGAAAAACACGATGCAATTGATTCAATGGCACGGAGAAGGTAAATTGAAACCGCATATTGATAGAGAGTATTCTCTCGAAGAAGCACCCCAAGCTCTTGAAGACATGATGAACAGAAGAGTGAAAGGAAAAGTGGTCGTTGTACCATGATTTACATTTTATAATATTGATTAAAATATACAAACATGAGATTAGAAAATAGAGTAGCAATAGTCACTGGAGGTGCAAGAGGAATTGGTCAAGCAGTAGCAGAATTATTTGCTAAAGAAGGAGCTAAAGTCATTATCTGGGATTTATTAGATATTGGTGAAGAAACTGCAGCAGGAATTAATGCAAACGGTGGAGTAGCAGAATTCACAAAAATATCTGTAACTGACCAAGAAGGTATATTGGCAGAAACAAAACGTATACTTGATAAGCATGGTCAGATAGATATACTGATTAATAATGCAGGAATCACAAGAGATAAGTCATTTTCTAAAATGACCATCGAAGATTGGAATGCTGTTATCAATGTAAATTTGACAAGCGTATTCATATGTACACAGGCAGTACTTCCAGCAATGCGAGAGCAAAACTATGGTAGAATCATATCCGCGTCAAGTACCACTGGTCTATGGGGTAATTTTGGTCAAACGAACTATGCAGCAGCTAAAGCTGGAATCATAGGCATGACAAAGACATGGGCTCTTGAATTGGGTAAATATGGTATAACAGCGAATGCGATTGCGCCAGGGTTTACACTCACAGAAATGACAAAGGCAATGCCAGACGCGATCATTGAAGGGGCAAAACAACAAATACCAGCACGTATGATTGCAGATCCTATTGACATTGCTTACGGATACTTATATTTAGCATCTGAAGAAGCCAGATTCGTGACGGGAAGTACATTGTGTATTTCTGGTGGATCAGTAAGACACTAATTCGAATTTATGAGTTTTGGACTAGAACATAAAGTAGTATTAATAACAGGTGCAGCCTCTGGAATAGGGAAAGCAGCATCTGTGGCTTTTGCAGAAAATGGGGCGAAAGTAGTTGTTGCAGATGTAAATGAAGCACAAGGCCTCTCTGTTGTCAATGAGATTCTAAGTAATGGTGGCGAAGCAATTTTCGTCAAATGTGATGTATCGAATCCAAATGATGTCCAAAACATGGTGGATACAACTATGCTGACTTATGAGACTTTGGATGTCGCTATCAATAACGCAGGTATTGGTGGTAATCCAGGCCGAACAGTAGATATTGACCATAAAGATTTTGCTCGTGTGATGGACATTAACTGTAGTGGTGTATTCTTTTGCATGCAAGCAGAGCTAAAAGAAATGGTGAAGCAAAAATCTGGGGTCATTATTAATACGGCTTCTATTGCTGGACTTCGAGGTTTGCCAAATAGTCTGCATTATGTGGCAAGCAAACACGCTGTGGTTGGCATGACTAAAACGGCTGCCATGGAGTATGCAAGACAGAATATCCGCATTAATGCATTGTGTCCTGTGTTCACTGTAACGCCTTTATTTAACCCAGAGGCGATGGATCAATTTAGAGAAGGATTATCAGATAAATTAAAAAGTGGTATTCCTATGAAAAGATTTTCAACACCTCAAGAAATGGCTGATGCGATGTTGTGGCTGGCTTCTGATAAAGCGAGTTTTGTAACAGGACATGCATTGCCAGTTGATGGAGGATTAACTGCATAAATTATGGGAGAAACGATTATCCAAAAATTTTACGAACAAGAAAAAAATAAAGCTAGTAAACCCTTTCTTCACCAACCATTTGGTGATAAATGGGAAACATATACTTATAAAGAAGTAGGCCAAATGGCAAGGAAAGTCGCCAATCACCTGAAGTCAATAGGTATGACCAAAGGTAAACACATTGGTCTTGTTTCTAAAAATTGTAGAGAATGGATTATTGCAGATTTAGCCATTATGATGGCAGAGTGTATTTCTGTTCCATTTTTTCCAACCTTGTCTGGTGAGCAAATTAACCAGGTCCTCCATCTAGGAGATGTGGATCTTCTTATTGTAGGTAAACTTGAAGTATGGGATGATATGAAAAAAGGTATTCCAGACGATATGCCTATCATCAAATTTCCAGATTATCCTGGTAATGACAGAGTAGATCGCGGGACAGCTTGGGAGGATATTCTTTCTTCAACTCCACCATTGGAAGGGCACCCATCAGCCGGCTTGGATGACCTTTGGACAATTGTATTTACCTCTGGTACTACTGGAACACCAAAAGGTGTCATGCTTAATTATTCAGCACCGTATTCCTTGCTTGAAGAAACGAAAGAATACAATGCCCTTAACATGTCATTAGAAGGCGAGGATCGATTGTTTTCTTATTTGCCGCTGAATCATATTGCTGAACGAGCAATCGTAGAGTCAGGTGCATTAACCTATGGTAGTGAAATATTTTTTACAGAATCTCTTGCCATGTTTGCTCAAAACTTAAGAGACGCCAAGCCAACGATATTCTTTGCGGTCCCTAGAATATGGACTAAGTTGATGTTGGGAATATTAGATAAAATGCCTCAAGATAAATTGTCGCGTTTATTGAAAATTCCATTTGTTTCTGGTATGGTTAAGAAGAAAATTAAATCAGGACTTGGTCTTCAAAAATCAAAAACAAATGTGTCTGGAGCAGCGCCAATTCCTCAAAGCACCAAAGATTGGTTTGCAAAAATAGGCTTACCGATTTCTGAGGGATATGGCATGACTGAAAATTGTGCAGCGTGTACATTTTTAAAGGTAGAAGAGTCAAGACCAGGATCTGTTGGAAAAGCTCAGCCTGGCGTCGAAATGAGAATAGATCCTGATACGGAAGAAATATTGATGAGAGCTCCTTTTGTTATGCAAGGGTATTATAAGTCGCCAGAAAAAACTGCAGAGACGATCGTAGATGGTTGGCTACATACCGGAGACCAAGGCAGAATTGATAAAGATGGGTTTTTATTCATTACTGGAAGAGTAAAAGATACCTTTAAAACATCAAAAGGAGAATTTATTGTACCTGCTCGGATAGAGGATAAATTTAGTCATAACGCAGATATAGAGCAGATGTGTTTGTTGGGTTTGGGTATTCCACAACCAGTCCTCACCGTAGTTCCTTCTGAAATAGGAATGGCTAAGTCCAAGGAAGAATTAACACATAGCCTTACCAAAACATTAGATGAAGTCAACAAGGCTTTGCCTAATTATGAAAGAGTTTCTGCAGTAGTTGTGACGAAAGAGCCCTTCAGCATAGAAAGTGGTACTCTAACACCAACATTAAAAGTAAAGCGGACAAAAGTACATCAGAAGTATAAAGACAGGTTGCTTGCAGATTGCGAATGTCCTGATAAAATCATTTTTGAATAAATATCAATCCAACTAAATGAATTTTGAATTCTCAGATAAATCAAAAGAACTGCAAAGAAAGGTCAGACAATTTATGGAAGACCACATCTATCCCATCGAAAATGAATACAACGAGTATGTAGAAACCAATATGTGGCAAGAGTATCCAGGGATGGAGAAACTAAAAGAAGAAGCTCGCCGACAAGGGTTGTGGAATCTGTTTTTACCGGAGGATTACGGTGACTATTCAGCTGGTTTAACTAATCTGGAATATGCACCACTCGCTCAAGAAATGGGTAAAGTGCCTTGGTCATCTGAGGTATTTAATTGCTCAGCCCCAGACACTGGCAATATGGAAGTTTTGGCTAAATATGGAAATGATGCTCAAAAAGAAGAATGGTTGTTGCCATTGCTAGACGGTAAGATCCGATCTGCATTTTTAATGACTGAGCCTCGGGTTGCTTCTTCAGATGCAACCAACATAGAAACGTCAATCGTCAGAGATGGTGATGACTATGTGATTAATGGTCGAAAGTGGTGGTCATCTGGGGTAATGCATCCAAGGTGCAACGTTTATATAGTTATGGGTAAAACAGACTTTGAAGCCCAGAGACATGAGCAACAAAGTATGATAATAGTTCCAGCTGATACACCAGGTGTACGAGTAGTAAGACCACTTTCTGTATTTGGTGGTTACGACCCACCACATGGACACTGTGAAGTGGAATTAAAAGATGTGAGAGTACCTGTAAGCAACTTGTTAGTCGGAGAAGGGCAAGGTTTTGCAATTGCACAAGGAAGGCTTGGGCCTGGACGGATTCATCATTGCATGAGACTAGTTGGTGTCGCACAACGATCGTTAGAATTAATGTGTAAACGTGTTTCTGAACGTGAAGCTTTTGGTCGATTGATTATGAATTTCAGCAGTGTGAGGCAAGAGATAGCTCAAACAAGATGTGATATAGAACAAGCCAGATTGTTAACCTTATCTGCAGCTGATACGATTGATAAACACGGTGTTAAAGGAGCTAAAGATCTAATCGCAATGATAAAAATAGTAGCACCCAAAATGGCATGTGAAGTGATTGATCGGGCTATTCAAATTCACGGCGGAATGGGAGTATGTAGCGACACACCACTGGCAGCATTTTATGCAGCATCCAGAACCCTAAGACTTGCAGATGGACCGGATGAAGTCCATATGTATCAGTTAGGAAGAAATACAGTTAAACAATATTTGGCACAGGTAGCCGAAACACAATCAGCTTAAAAATTTTAAAATGAGTAAAGAAGCATATACAACGACTTTGGAATCACTAAATGATTTGAAGGAATATATTGGAAAAGAGATTGGTGTAGGTAATTGGATTACAGTTACCCAAGAAATGATAGATTCTTTTGGTACAACGACAATGGATGAGCAATGGATTCATATGGATGTTGAGAAAGCTAAGGCCCATTCTCCATATGGAGCACCAATAGCCCATGGGTTTTTAATTTTGTCTCTTATGTCCAAAATGAGTTATGAGGTATTGAAAATTGGGGATGTCCAGATGGGAGTTAATTATGGTTTGAATAAAGTGAGATTTACCAATGCAACAAAAGTTGGTGCAAGAGTCAGAGGTGTTGCAACGGTAAAAGAGATAGAATACTTTGATAAAGGAGCTAAATACATAACAAGTTGGACAGTAGAAATAGAAGGCCAAGAAAAGCCTGCATTAGTTGCTGAGTGGATTGGTGTTGCCTATAATTAGAAAATAATGGAATACAAAACGATAGAATATTCAGTCGAAGGAAAAGTCGGAATCATACGGTTAAACAGACCAGACAAATACAATGCGATAACACAAGAATTGAAAATAGAGATGTTGGATGTCTTGGGTGTTATTCAAAATGATAAACATATCAGAGCTGTTATCCTTACGGGAAATGGCAAAGGTTTTTGTGCAGGGGCTGACCTGACAAGTTTTGCTGGTGCCATGACTCCAAATGATGTCGAGAATGATTTGAATATGATTTATGGAAATGTCATTAAAAGAATCACAGGGTTGCATAAGCCTGTGATAGCTGCGATAAATGGCCCCGTAGCAGGAGCCGGATTGGGCTTTGCATTGGCTTGTGATTTTTTAATTATGGCTGACACAGCAAGCATGCGATACGCATTTATCAATATAGCTTTAGCACCAGATGCAGGTTCTAGTTGGTTTTTGATTAGAGCAGTCGGCTACCACAAAGCAATGGAAATTATTTGTGGTGGAGAAAAAATACCAGCTGAAGAGTGTAAGCGTTTAGGATTGGTGTGTAAGGTAGTACCTGTGGACCAGATTATGATTGAGGCAGTGACCTTTGCTCAGAAGATGGCTGATGGACCAACTGCTGCTTATGTCAGTACGAAGAAGATCTTACGATATGGTATAACCAATGGTTTGAGTGACACTATAGACAAAGAGTCAGAGCAACAAGCATTAAATATTTTAGGCGTTGATAATATGGAAGGCGTTCAGGCCTTTTTAGAAAAAAGAAAACCAGAATTTAAAGGAATCGGATATACACAATAAATGAGTTGGATAAGGTTTGTTAGGCATGCTCAAGCTTCTTTCGGAGCTGCGAATTATGATCATTTGTCGGAGTTGGGATTTAAGCAGTCTGCAAAGCTGGGAGAGCATTTAGCAAAGCACAAGCGCATTTATGATAAAGTGTACATAGGGCCTTTGTTAAGACATCGCCAGACTTGCGAAACTGTCAAAAAAGAATATGACTTAGCAGGTTTATCGTTTCCAGAACCAATTGTTTTAGATGGCTTAGTAGAACATGAAGGTCCTACTGTTTTGGGGAAAGTAAAAGATAAACTAATAGCCGACAATCCAATACTTCAAAAATGGCATCAGGAATCCGTGGATAAACCTGAAACAAAAGTGAAAAACCATTTTCGAATGTTCAATTTTTTTATGGAGAGATGGGCAACTAATGAGTTGGATTTCGAATTGCCTGAACATACAGATTGGCAGAGCTTTAAAACTGGTGTTCGAAAAGCCATTAAGACAATAATGAATGAATCTGAACAGGGTAGTCATATCATAGCTTTTACTAGTGGCGGTACAAAAAGTGCAATTATGGGACAAGTACTGGGTATGACTGATGAGAAAAAAATTATCGGTATGAATGATACAGTTATTAATACCTCTTTTTCAGATTTTCAGTTTACTGGTAATAGAATTTCTTTGCACCAATTTAATCGAATCCCTCATCTGCCTGATGAAATGGTGACTTATGTCTAATTTTGAACATTCTTTATTTTGGTTATAAGGTGATATTGAATTAAATTCACACCTACATCATTAATTTGATGACCCACCTTTACGCACTGCAATAGACATAAATACCTGTTACTTATTTTTAGGAATTTCTAATGAAACCTTTCCGTATACAAGTTACATTAATACTTCTTTTGCATGTCACAATGTGCTTAGCTTATACTTCGTATGATAGCTTGACCTTGAGTGTTCGGGATAGTTTGGAAGAATTGGATCAAGCCAACTGTAGTATGATTAACATTGAAGTCTCAAAGAAGATTGCAAACATCGATGTGCTAGAGTCTAAGCTGAGAACTGAAAAAGCTTTGCAGTGTGCTTTAGAAAGTGAGGATAAAGACCTGATTTTTCAAATTTATACAAATGTAGGAGACTTGTACTTTAGGCGATGGGGTGAAGTTGACGAAGGCATTCTCTTTTATGAGAAATCTATAACCTATGCGTCTGGTTATGTTGATTCGAGTCACGTCCTAAATAGTCTGGGCATACTTCACGGAGAAAAAGGAGAACTAGATCGTGCTTTGGATTATTTTCATCAATCGTTAGCTTTAATTGAGCCTCATGAAATGAGTCTAAACATTATTATTAGAAAGGCAAATATTGCTAAAGTATACGAGTTTGCTGGCGATGTAGAAAAGTCACTTGACTATTATAATCAAATTTTGAATGAGAAAACTGGGACACTAGATTCGATGTATCGAGCTAGTTACTTGAGAATGGTAGCAAGGTTACACAAAAGTCAGGGAAAATTGAATGAATCTGAGGCTATGGCTTTGCAAGTGATAGATTTACTACCTCAAAAAAAATCAACTCTTAGTGGATTAGAACAGGATATTTTAAATCAAATATATCTCTTGCTTTCAGATATTAATATCGAAAATAATAGAATTGATCAAGCTACTAAATATGCAGCCAAGGCATTGGACCTTGGCGAAAAAATTAAGAATATAGAACATATACAAAGCGCTCAGCTCAAATTATTGAATTTGGATCTATTGACGGGTAAGAATAAATCAACAATTAATAGCGGCTTAGAACTGATCAGTGACTTAAATAAATCAAACTCTAAACTAAGGCTCTATAATGCTCATTTGATTGTAAGTAAAGCATACAAAGAATCTTTGAAATATGAAGAAGCCCTTTATCATTATATGCAATATGATTCTATTTTCAATGAAGTTAACTCAGAAAAAGCTAAAACAAACATTCTATTAACGGAACAAAAATCTATAGAAAAGCAAAATGAAAATCTTAGATATTCGGAACAGTATTATAAACAACAGGCAGATAAACGTTTTTTTACTATTAGTCTTTTGTCTGTTATAGCTGCGTTTATGCTTGGCCTTATTTTCCTTTTATTAAAAATAAAGAAACAGAATACAAACCTAACCGCTGAACTCCAGAATAAGAATAAGGAATTAGAAAACTATATTAATTCAAATATTAAGCTTGAGCAGTTTGCACATTTGGCGTCTCATGATATGAAATCACCTTTAAGAGCAATTAGTAGTTATACTCAATTGCTAAAAGTGAAGAACGAAGATAATCTCAATCCCAAATCATTAGATTACATGTCATTCATAGAAAGTGCTACAAATCGATTATTTAATCTCGTAAATGATCTATTGGATTATTCTAAAGTAAATTCTCAAGTACTTAATGTGTCAAAATTCGAAATAGAACCATTACTCGCGGAAATAAAAGAAGACCTCGATTTTGAAATCAAAAATCATGGTGGCATCAAAAAAATTAATTCAAACAATCAAATAATTCAAGGAGATCGACAAAAGCTAAAACAAGTGTTTATGAATCTACTAAACAACTCGTTAAAGTTTTCACTAGAAGATACTCCTGTCGTCGTTAATATTGATGTGGTTGAAATGTTGGACAAAATAAAAATTTCAGTCTCTGATAATGGTATTGGTATTGACAAAGAATTTCACGAAAAAATGTTTTTACCATATTCAAGATATTATCGTCAAGATGAATACGAGGGGACTGGTCTAGGCTTAACAATTGTCAAAAAGATCATTGATAAGCATGAAGGAAACATTAATTGCAAATCAAAAGAAGGGCAGGGAACTACATTCGAAATTACGTTGCCTTATCGCCAGTCTGCTTAATAACTACATTGATGTGATCAAAGGGACAATGCTTACACTTACTTCCACAACAATACCCTCGTTTTAAATGGAAATGCTCAGTCATCACAAGCAATCCATCCTCGAAATAGAAATCTTCAGATTGTTTTTGATTTTTGTCAATGGAATCACTCATCTTTTCCTGATTTATGATAGCAATTTAGATTAATTTTGGTATCTCGGTTAACTACCAAGATGTTCAATCAAATAAATTATTATTATGTCTACAGCAACTCAGGTCAACATAGATGCTTTCCGAACGGAAACTAGAGAATGGTTAGAAGCGAATTGTCCGCAGTCAATGCGTACTCCTGTCAAAGATTTTAAAGATTATTTTTGGGGAGGTAGAAATCCAACATTCCATTCAGAAGATCAAAAAATATGGTTTGAACGAATGAGAGATAAAGGCTGGACTGTACCAAGATGGAAAAAAGAGTACGGTGGCGCAGGTTTGTCTAAAATCGAATACAAAGTTCTCAAAGAAGAAATGGAAAAGATTGGTGCTAGGACTCCATTGTTTAGTTTTGGTATTCATATGCTAGGTCCTGCCTTACTTGGCTTTGGAAGCGAAGAACAAAAATTACAATATCTACCTGAAATAGCAAAAGGTGAAATGTGGTGGTGTCAAGGGTATAGTGAGCCTGGAGCAGGAAGTGATTTAGCAGGTTTGCAAACTTCTGCAGAAGACAAAGGAGACCACTATTTAGTTAATGGTCAGAAAGTGTGGACGTCCTATGCGGATTATGCAGATAAAATATTTTGTTTAGTCCGTACTGATAAAAATGCGCCAAAGCACACTGGAATTAGCTTTTTGCTTATCGACATGAAATCAGAAGGTGTGAGTACTAAGCCCATCAAATTAATCAGTGGTAGTTCTCCATTCTGCGAGACATTCTTTGATAACGTTAAAGTCCCCAAAGAAAACCTGGTAGGTACAGAAAATGAAGGCTGGAACATTGCTAAATATTTGCTTACTCACGAAAGAAGCATGATTGGAAATGTAGCCAAAATGGACAAAACACTTGATGAGTATGCCATAGATTCTATCGGTATAGAAGATAGTGTGTTGGCTGATCCTGTCAATAGGATTAAAACTGCTCAATGGTTGATTGATGAAGCTGCTTTTAATTTCACACTAGAACGTGCGTTGGACGAAGCTAAAGCTGGCTCGCCTCCAGGCGCAAAGTCTTCATTTTTCAAGTATTATGGAACAGAAATGAATAAAAGAAGATATGAAATGATGATGAGTACAGGTGGATTTGATAATCTCATCTGGGGAGAAGAATATGCAGAAGGCAAAACACCGAGAGATTTTTGCAGAACAAAAGCAAACTCAATAGAAGGTGGCACTTCGGAAGTGCAATTAAATATAATTTCAAAACACATCTTAGGATTACCAAAAAAATAACTCATGGCTTTAGTGTTAAATGAAGAGCAGCAAATGCTCAAAAATTCGGCGAAGGAATTCTTTGATGGTAATGCACCAGTATCAGCATTGCGACGTCTTCGTGATGAGAAAAATGCGGATGGATATGACAAACGTGTTTGGGAAGAAATGGTACAAATGGGATGGTCAGGTCTTGTATTCCCTGAGGAATATGGTGGTCTGCAATTTGGCTATACTGGACTAGGACAGATTTTGCATGAATCTGGTAAAACCTTAACCGCATCTCCGCTTATATCTACTGTAGCATTAGCTGGAACCATGATCAATGAGTTTGGATCTTCGGATCAGAAGCAACAATATATTTCTGCTATCTGCGAAGGTAAAAGTCTAATGGCTGTTGCGTTTGAAGAAAAAAATATTCACAAACCACTTGCTGCTGATACGATTGTCAAAGACAATAAATTATCTGGTACTAAAAAGTTTGTTCTTGATGGCCATATCGCAGACATTCTTCTGGTGACTGCAGTTTCTGAATCTGGACTTGGTGTGTACATTGTAGATGCTAGAGGTGAAGGAGTACATGTGCAAAAACACATAATGATGGATAGCAGAAATGCCTCAACGGTGACCTTCGATGATGCTCCAGTCATTGATATGATTGGATTACCGGGAGATGGAGGAGCTATTATGGACAAAAGTCTAGATATAGCTAGGATATGCTTATCTGCAGAAATGCTAGGGGGTATGGAAGAAGCTTTTACCAGAACAATGGCGTATTTGAAAGAGAGAAAGCAATTTGGTGTTTCAATAGGTAGTTTCCAAAGTCTACAACACAGAGCTGCTCATATGTATTGTGAAATAGAGTTATGTAAATCTTTAGTGATTAAATCATTACAAGCTATTGATGAAAACGCTGATGATTTAGCTCATTTTGCAAGCATGACAAAAGCGAAAGTTGGTCAGATTGCAGAGTTGGTATCAAATGAAGCTATCCAAATGTATGGTGGAATAGGTATGACAGACGACGAAGAGATCGGTTTTTTTCTAAAACGAGCGAGAGTTTCGCAACAAACCTTTGGAGATTATAATTACCATTTAGATAGATATGCTGTCTTGAATAATTATTAAAATACAAAGATGAAAATTTTCACTCTAATCATATTTCTTGCTCTAAATTCTTGCTCTACAAAGAAGGCGAGCACTGTGGTAGAAAATCAAGTAACCAAAGCTACTCAAGAGCAATTAGCTGGGGATGAAATTGCCTATTTTGCTAGTGGATGTTTCTGGTGTGTAGAAGCTGTATTTGAGTCAGTCCAGGGAGTTTCAGAGGTAATATCTGGATATTCAGGAGGTGAAAAAGTAAACCCAACCTACGAGCAAGTATCTAGAGGATTGACCAAGCATGCCGAAGCAGTAAAGGTATACTACGACCCAGAAGTCATAGACTACAAAACTTTAGTTGAAGTGTTTTATGGTTCGCATGATCCAACCACCTTAAACAGACAAGGACCTGATAGAGGCCCACACTATAGGTCTGCTATTTTTTATAGAAATGATGAAGAAAAAGCCATATCAGAAAAGTTCACTGCTGAATTGGAAGAAAGTGGTGTATTTAGCGCTCCAATTGTAACCCAGATTGTTGCTTTTGATGCTTGGTATGATGCAGAAGATTATCATCAAGATTATGAACGGTTGAATCCAAATCAGCCGTACATACGTTCTGTTTCTGTACCCAGACTAAATCGATTTAAATCAAAATTTCCACATTTGCTTAAAGAGACACATGGGACTCACTAACGAAGATGCAATATAATAGAAGAGTGTTAAGTATAAATTGAATATGATATATTCTATTCAATCTTTTTACCAGATATGTTGCTAAGTTACAAATCAAAAGTTTTTTTAAAATCTTATGCTCTTTATTTAGTTTTAACCTTTAATTGTCCTTAGTTTTGTGCCTTAATTTAGAAAATTGAGCAGTATTCAAGGTCCACAGGAAGTGCAGAAAGGAAAGGTGTTGTATGACTATCAGCAAGAAGATCTTGTAAAGATTTTTGATAAGTTTCACAATTGCCCACCCAGTTACAATCTGGTTTATCAGTTACCTACTGGTGGTGGTAAAACTGTCATATTTTCTGAGATAGCAAGAAGGTACATAAAGGAATTTAACAAGAAAGTTCTTATCCTTACCCACCGAATAGAATTGAGTCGTCAGACCAGTAATATGCTCCAAGAGTTTGGGGTTGATAACAAAGTCATTGATAGTAGTGTTAAGGAATTGCCAGATCAAGCAGATTTCAGTTGTTTCGTGGCCATGGTAGAGACGTTAAATAATCGACTATATGACAAGAAGTTTGAGTTAAATAGTATTGGATTAGTCATCATTGATGAGGCGCACAATAATTCATTTCGAAAATTATTCAAGTACTTCGAACACTGCTTTATCTTGGGGGTCACAGCCACACCCTTAAGTTCCAATTTCAAGCTTCCATTAAAAGACAGTTATCAAGAGCTAATCATTGGCCACTCCATTCCATATTTAGTCAAAAACGAATTCCTTGCGAAAGCAACTACCTTCAGTTATGACGTGAGTCTTAATAAGTTGAAAATCGGAATAAATGGCGATTATACTGTTCGGTCTTCTGAAGAATTGTACTCAGGTATGCAAATGCAGAACAAACTCTTGTATGCGTATGAGCAAAGATCAAAAGGTAAGAAGACTCTGATTTTCAATAATGGAATCAATACATCTCAATACGTCTACCACACTTTTAAAGAGGCTGGTTACGATATCAGGCATTTAGATAATACAACACCAAAAAAACAACGTAAAGAAATCCTCGAATGGTTCAAGAAAAAGGATGGTGCAATCATCAGTTCTGTAAGTATACTAACGACAGGTTTTGATGAACCAACAATTGAATCCATCATTCTAAACAGAGCTACTAGATCACTGACTTTGTATTATCAAATGATTGGTCGGGGATCAAGGGCAATTCCAGGAAAGAAGACCTTTGATGTTATTGATTTGGGTAATAATGCAGCCAGATTTGGATTGTGGGCAGAAGAAGTTGATTGGCAATTAATATTTAATTATCCAGAACATTTCTTAGAGAATCTAATATCTGACGAAGAAATAGAAAGAAGATTTACCTATACAATGCCAGAAGAATTGAAGGCAAAATTCCCAAATACAAAGAATCTGAAATTTGACATAAAAGCAGCATACAAAGAGGCCATCGCAAAAAAACAAAAACCGACAGTTGTAATCGACCAATCCATTGAACAACACGCCCAAATGGTCATCGAAAATACTCCTGACCTAATGGAAGCTCTTGGGCTTGCAAGAGAATTAGATGAAGCAATTGCAGATAGAGTCAGACGCTACAGCTATTGCTTACACAACACGACTCGTAATTTTAGAGATTGGCTGCAAGAAGAGTACATGAGACGATTGCGAAGCACTCTTCGAAGCTCTTACTAAGTTCTTGTAGGTGTCTCGCCTAAATGACTAGAAAAGAGCTTACGTCGTAAGGAATAGAAAATATGTCTTTTCTCATAAAGTAGATTAGGCCTCTCATATTAAGAACCGGATATAGCTGTTTCTCATCAAAATCTGGAACATAGGTTTCTAATTTTGTAAAAGTATTCTATTGAGATTCGTAGCTGTATTCCCTTTTATCCAATCAATTAAACATTTAACATTAAACATTTTAGCCTACCTACTGACAGTCTTCAATAACTGCTTCGAAAACCGTGCCTTGCTTCACTTCGAAATCGACTAATAGGTCTATCTGATTTCCAGCTGAATATTTTACAAGAAACCCATCAATCAACTGTTGAGAGAAAATTCGATTTGATACTTGATGATGGTAAAAGGATTCACTTCCATTTAAAAATATAATGCTACTACAAGATGATAGTGGTGTGGTTTCGCAATGGTCAGAGGTACCATTAAAATTCGTGTCAATAGCATCATCAAACCCTGGACATTGATCCAGCATGTCGCAAATACCATCATTATCCGAATCGATAGACATCCCTCCACTACAATTACAATTCATATCATACGTCTCCCCAGTAGTACAAGGATCGTTATCATCACAATTTTGGCCAATAAGGTTATCATTAATTCCAGGACATTGATCAGCAGAGTCGCAAACACCATCATTGTCTTGATCTGCCAATGAGCCGCCAGAACACAGACAGTTGGTGTCATAAACTTCACCAGTGGTACAAGGGTTATTATCATCACATGCTTGACCAATGAGATTGTCATCAAAATTAGCACATTGGTCATTGGCATTACAAATACCATCACCATCAGAATCTTGAAACATACCTCCTGAACAATTACAATCCATAGCATACGTCTCTCCAATAGTGCAAGGGTTGTTGTCGTCACATGGCTGGCCAATAAGATTGTCATCAAAATTAGCACATTGGTCATTGGCATTACAAATACCATCACCATCAGAATCTTGAAACATACCTCCTGAACAATTACAATCCATAGCATACGTCTCTCCAATAGTGCAAGGGTTGTTGTCGTCACATGGCTGGCCAATAAGATTGTCATCAAAATTAGCACATTGATCATTGGCATCACAGATACCATCGCCATCAGAATCTTGAAAGATCCCTCCTGAACAAGTACAATTTGAATCAAAAGTCTCTCCGGTTGTACAAGGGTCATTGTCATCGCAAGTTTGTCCAATTATAGTGTCATCGGTACCTGGACATTGATCTACGTCATCACAGACTCCATCGTTGTCTTGGTCAAATGTAGCTGCAACTGTGTAGGTTAAAACAAAATCAGATTGGTCTCCAAAGCCTGTGACAAGGATGCTGTCATTACTGATGGTAACTTCAGAGTATGTACTTTCTGTTCTATTCAGCATTGAGGTCAATGTTAGATAATGCACATTATTTAGCATTTCATAGTTTCCACCATGGCGATGTCCAGTCATGTATGCTACCACATTAGGACTTGCTTCAAGTATAGCTCTCAAGGCAGCCCCGTTACATAAGAATTCATGTGGGTGATGTCCAAACAGAATTACGTTTTCATCATTTTGTTCAGCTAATTGGATTCGTTGAGAAATCCATGTCAGTTGTGTGCTACTTAATCCAGCTATCCCACATACGGTTACATTGGGATGGGCGGCTTGAGCATAAGCCCCAGTTTCAGTTGTCTCTATGAAGATGAATCTCCAATTGTCAATAACTTCATCATAATAGAAATCTGGCATCTGTAACAGTGTTGGCAAGTTAGGTTTTTCTGAGTCTGGAATGTCGAAGTCATGATTGCCAAGTGCAAATTTTACAGGTGCAGTTGATTGCTGAATGATTGGTAATACCACATTAAAATTGGCATAATCACTTTGAATGAAATCTCCTAAATGGCCAAGAAATTCAATGTTTTCTTGATTGAAGTAATCGACACAATCTTGCAAATGATCTTTGGATTGGCAGGAGGCACTTCCACACTGACAATCGGCAATTAGTCCAAAGCTAAAGGATGGATTGGGACAAGTAGCTTGGCTTAGCGCAATCGAAAAATTAAAAACTATAATAATAAATACATGTAGGCAGTTGTACGTGTTACGGGTGTTCATCTATGTCAGTTTGGCTGTCTAAATGTACGAATTCCAAAAGATATCACTAAAAACACGTCTCGTTAAGTGTCCTTGAAAGCGTCTCAACTTTTTGCCGAATAGGCGACTCACTTCTAGGCAGCGAAGGATACAGCGAATGTTATATGTCCTAGCAGGTAGGTAATCTAACTAAACTGGCCTTTTACGTCCAGTAATTTTCTCATACACCATCCAAAGATCCAACTCAGGATCAGGATCCAATCCTTTACCCATTCGCACTAGTTGAAACATATTCCATGGCGTTTGAAGCATACCGGTCATGTCAATTTTCTCAACACCCGTTAACAGATCAGGGACAGTGCAATCAGTCATTTTTCCACTGATCAGATCTTTTGCTACATCAGGAAACAAGCAAAATGGACGTCCCAATCCTATAAAATCCAACTCGCCGCTGGATATAGCTTTACTCATGGTGTCTGCAGTTCTGAATCCTCCTGTCAGCATTAAAGGTGATTTTATCTTACTTCTGACTTTGACAATAAATTCCATAAAGTAAGCCTCTCTTTTTTTGGTGCTTTCTTTTTGGGTAGTACCTACCATCGCAGCACGCTCATAAGTACCTCCGGATACTTCGATTAAATCCATTCCTGCGTCATCGAGCATTTGAATAACCTCCATAGATTCTTCTTCTGTAAAAGCACCTCGTTGGAAATCAGCTGAATTTATCTTTATACCTAATGGGAAATCAGGACCTACTTTCTCTCGCATGTTCTTATAAATCCTCAATACGAATCTCGCTCTATTTTCTAATGAGCCTCCCCATTGATCAGTTCTTAAATTCGTTAATGGAGATAGGAATTGACTGACTAAGTAGCCATGCGCACCGTGTATCTGAGCACCCTTCATTCCAGCATTCTTAGCCATGAGAGCTGCATTGCCATACCGCTCAATTAAATCTAATATCTCTGCTTCTTCTAATGGCCGCGGTTGTATATATTGTTTGCTAGGCATACCAACATTGGATGCACTCACAGGTGCTTTGTTTAAGTAAGACGGTGTTTGTCTACCTGGATGATTGATTTGCATCCATAAGTGGGTGCCATGTGCTTGGGCTTTGTCTGCAAGTATTGTATAGTCTTCTAAGAAATTTTCTTCCTCAGCAATCATGACATTTGCATTGACCAAATGTGCTTTGTCGACCATCACATTTCCTGTGAACAAGATTCCTGCTCCACCTTTTCCCCATCGTTCATACAGGTTGAATAAAGCTTCTGAGGGGCGTCCATTGGCTTCAGCAATCCCTTCACTAAGTGCTGATTTCGCTATTCTATTAGGTATCTCTACACCACATGGCAATGTGAATGATTTATTAAGTATAGACTCTGACATTTGTATTTCTAATTTGACACCAAACTATAACATGTCCTAGTCCTTTTATAATCATTTGCGAGCTTTTTTAAACTGCTTATCATAAGTCAAGATTTACACTCTTTCTATGACTATACCAGCGCCTAGTCCTGCACCGCCACTAATGCCAGCTACACCAAATTGAACATCCCGTCGTTCCATTTCATCCAAAAGGGTAGTAGTGATCATTGCCCCACTGGCGCCTTGTGCATGGCCCATAACCATGGTGCAACCGTTCACATTAAACTTGTTCGGGTCAATAGACAAATCTCTCTGGTATTTAAGGCAAGTCGCCGAGAAGGCTTCAGCGAAATTATGCAAGTCAATTTCTTGCATAGTGAGTCCTGCTTTTTTGACAGCATTTTCCATGGAGAGTTGACCACCCAATAGCATAATGATTGGTTCGCAAGAGGTACTGTCGAAAGATCGAACTTTTGCTCTCGGAGTCAATCCCATCGCTTTTCCTTTTTCAAGACTTCCCATCAATAGAATACAAGCACCATCTGCCATAGAAGGAGAATTACCTAAGTGATGGAAATGTTTAAATTCTTTAAGTTGCGGATACCGTTCTTTAATTTTAGTTCGTATACTTGGTGTTATGTATTGCGCAAATAAAGGTTCTAAAGATTGTAGTCCTTCTAACGTTGTATCTGGTCTTATGTTTTCATCATGCTCTAAGACTATCATCCCATCTTTATCTTTTACTGGTATCATTGATGGTTTGAAGAAATTACTCTTTGTGGCATTTACGGCGCGTTGATGTGCTTGTACAGCATAAGCATCCAATTCTTCTCTTTCATAATGTTCAATGCTGGCAATTAAGTCAGCAGCCACACCCATTTGCGTAAAGTGAGACTTTTCTATGACTTCTTCATCTGTAAACCAAGATCCTTTATCTGCGTACATAGGTACTCGTGACAACATTTCAACACCACCTGCAACAATCAAGTCAGACATGCTTGCTCTTATTTTAGCAGTTGCCATTCCTATAGCAGTTAGTGAAGAAGTACAAAATGTATTGACTGTTGCACCATTAATGTGGTCACCCCAGCCATGATATAGCGTTGATATTTTAGCAATGTCAGCGCCTTGATCTCCCACTTGACCGACACAGCCTAAGAGGACTTCTGATATGTCTGAGTCATTTAAGTTTGTTCTGTTTTCTAATGCTTGGTATAGCTGATTTAGCAGATGGATTGGCTTTATGTCTTTTAAAGAGCCTCTTTTGGCAGACCCTTTTCCTCTTGGTGTTCTAATGGCATCGAATATGTATGCTTCAGTCATATCTCACTTTTTCTATCAACCTTCTTTCTCTCCATATTCTTTAATTCGCTTTGGGGTATTTAGAATCATTACTGTCTATGTTCTATTACTCTTCACTTATTAATCTATCTCCATTTATCCAACACCCGTGAAACCCTAATGGCACTCGTTGCGGTATTTTAATTCTTGCCAAAGGTTCTCTATCTATATTCTTAGCATCCAAAATGATAGCTTCCGAAGTTTGATCTGCTGAATCTGTGACAAATGTGATCACATAGCCATCATCTTCTTCGCTTGCATTTTCAGCTGGGATAAATGGAGATTCTGTCCCTAGTTTCCCTTTGCCATACTCGTGTGTTTGAGTTGTATTTGTTTCAGAATCATACTTAACTAAAGCATCAAAACGAAGGACCTTAGAAGTATCGAATCGTTGTAAATATGAATACCTCGATTTGCGTCCAGTATATCGGCTATTGATTAATGGGAATTCTGTCGCACGATCATCTAGCCATGTTTCTGTTGCTTGCCCAGTTTTTCGGTTTAAACGATATCGCTTAATGTTTGCTTCAAACCGGAGGTAAGCATTTAGCTTGTCCATTGCACTCATCTGCGTGACTTGTGGCGTTGGATTGATCACGACACAAGTATCCATCACAATTTCATCACCTTCTTCCCAACTGTTGATTACATGGTAGATATAGCAAGTGTCTACTTCAAACCATTGTACGGTACTATTGTCACCATATCTTGGCAACACCCCAAAACGACTTGGTAGATCTCTGTTGAAAATAAGCGAACTTCTACCCGCACGTAAGGCGCTTTTACTGCGATATAGTGGTAAATCCATAAGTATGGAGTAGTTCTCTGTGATGCCCATATCGTGAGGTAACCTTGAGCCAGGTAATTCTATTTCTGCAAAATGTTTAACAGTACCTGTTCCATTGACAACACCATAAGTCATATATGGAGGCTCTGGCCCGTAGTCAAAAAAGACCATTTCATTTTTCACCTCATCTACTTTGACATGAGCCATTGCTTTTGATTTCATTGTACCATTAAAATCTTCAACACCTCTGGTTTCTAAAGTGACGGGATCGATGTTGTAAAGATCTCCACAAAAATACCAACCTGCCAATAACTTACCGTCGTGGAATCCAACAGCTGTATTTGCAGTGTCTTTTAAGGGGAGGCGCCCACCATCATTTTTATTTCTCAACCAATTGCCCATGGCTCCCTCCCAAGGTACTCTGCCATTTGCCTCTTCTTCCAAAAAATGCTTGGTTCGGATCCATCTGTTTCGATAGGTGGCTTTGCCTTCTCTAATCTGCAAGGCGTGCAGCATGCCGTCTCCGTCAAACCAGTGATAATGACCTTGAGGTGCAAACTTTGGATTCGGCCCATTTCGAACATAGATGCCATTGATGTCTTTAGGTATTTCACCTTCAACTTCTAGATCTTCTGCAACAATTTCTTTAAACACTGGCGCAAAGGCTCCTAGTAAATATAGGTTGCCTGCCTCGAGTGCATAATTCATCACATCATTCTTCATAATCACTAGGTTTAATTTTTCTAAATGTTATTTTTCTTTTGATGGTTATTAATTTACACCAACAACAAAACTGACCATAGATGTCAAACTTCCTCCAATGTTTATAGTCAGTGCTTGTTTGGCATGATTGACTTGGTAGTCTCCTGCTTGACCAGTACATTGTTTATAGGAGTCGAGTACCATTCTTACTCCAGTGGCTCCTACAGGATGTCCATTAGCTAATAGACCGCCACTTGGGTTGATTGGTAATTTGCCATTCATGGTGATTGTTTCATCTTCAATTGCTTTCCAGGCTTCACCAACTTTATGTAGGCCCAAATGATCTAAAGCTACATATTCTGATATACTAAAACAGTCATGTGTTTCTACAAGATCAATTGTGTCAATAGTTAAACCAGCCCTGTGCAAAGCATCATCAACTGTCTTTTTTAACCATGGAAATGGATACTCGCTAGTATGTGCATGATCTAATTTGTCTTTTAAGAGCATAGGAGCTGTATGATGACCCCATCCTTTAATTTGAGGAATGTTGTCCAAGTTAAGTTTTTGACTCTGGCAATATTTCTTGGTATACGACTCAGAGGCTAAGACGATAACAACGCAACCATCCGTGATCCTGCCACAATCTGATTTTCTAAGGTTGCCCTCTATAATCGGATTGTATTCATCGTTCTGAGAAAAGTAATTGTCATCAGTTTGCCATTCTCTTGTTTGAGCTAATGGATTATGCTTAGCATTTTGAAAATTGGTTTTTGCTATTTCTTGCAGGTGTTCATATTGAAGCCCATGCTTTTCTTTATAGAAATCAGCAATTTGATCAAATAAATAAGGCCATGGAAAATCTGCATCTTGACCTTCTTTATTTATCCAAGCTGCACTGCCAAGATATTCAGCTGCTCTTTTGCCATTGACATTTCGCATCATCTCTATACCAGTAACAAGCACGACATCATATCTGCCAGATTGAATATCCGCCATTGCAGATAAAATCGCCATGCTACCAGATGCACAGGCTGCTTCATGTCTCATAGTTGGTAGTCCATGGAAATGAGGATTTACATTAGCAACGAGTCCTCCCAATTGACCTTGACCACAAAATAATTCACCTACAAAATTACCAACATGTATCGCTTCAATGTCTGCCGCATTTACATTTGCTTGATGTAATGCATTAGGCACTGCATCTTGTATCAAATGGTAAATATCTTTGTCTGCTTTAGCATAGTTTTTTGCGAAATCAGTTTGATGACCTCCAAGTACAAATACAGCCTTACTCATCGATTCTTTTCTTTATAAATTAAGCAAAAGCATATTATCCGCATTGCTTCTGCTATTAATTCTACCCATACAAATTAATTAAATAATTGGAGAATATTGGGCTTTATAAGAATGATATGCAAGGGTTAAGACGTGTGGTATAAAACGGTAAGTGATAGGGAGATTTTTGCACCAGTCATTTCATTACTTTAACCCCTTAATCTCTTACTGTTAAAAATCTTACTGTCCTTAATGTTTACCCCTTCAATCTCTTACTGTTGAAAATCTTATTGTCCTTAATGTGTAACCTTAATCCCTTAATGTTTAAACCTCCCCTTGCACCTTTTCATCATCTATATCCAAGAAATTTTCGATCTCCTGCTCCAGATACAGTTGTGTTTCTTTATTCATGCCTTTAATAAGCGGTATCCGCCGATTTCCATCTGCAATCGCATATAAGGCATAGGCATAATTTGGAACGCCATTCGTGGTACTGCTGACATATCTTGTCACGTACAATTGTGTTATATTTTTTGTTGGAATAACAATGTCCTTTGTGAATGGATTTTTCAATGGTGTACTTGTGATGGTAATGTCTTGCTCTGTAACATAGATATCTGTCTTGTTGATAAACTTGCTCAATACAAAATACATCAAACCTAACCCAACAGCTAAGTGTAATGCCATTGGTAATAAAGAAAGAATAGCACCTGACATGATGCTGCTTATTGCGATTGGCCAAATAGCAACATTCCACATAATTGTAAAAAATGTTAAAAACCACATCCCGCCATTAGATTTTCCTCTACTCCAATTAGTGCGAATATCTAGGCTGGAGGGTAGATGAAGAACCTCAGTCCCTACAGGGATCATCATCTCTGGCCGATTTCGTTTTCGCCTTCCAAAGAATTCTTCGTCATCCAAAAAGTGGAGAGAGCCACAATGTCCACATTTAGCCAGTGTGCTATTAATGTTGACATCGGCAGAGTCAATTTCATTATTACACACCGTACAAGTCAAATCTAATTTTTTAAGAATAGAAGGTGACTCTTCTTTGTGTTTTGGCTTATACAATTCTTCTGATTCCATTGGTTGCCAAATTAATGATTCGTTTTAAGAATCTTGGAATTTAATCCTTCAAATAATAGTCAAGTTTAGTGTAAAAATTTAGTTCGCTAGTAAACAATTTATCTCTTTGATTGTCTAATAAATGTTTCATAGTGAACTTTTGATGAAATTCAATCCATATAGGAATTTTGGCTTCCTGACCGATAAAGTATCTAGGCTTATTCACGCTAGAGTAGAAGCAGTGAAGAAAGACAAGTCTTATTCATTTTCAAATGCTTGTTTAGGTATACTTGCGGAATTGTGGATGAAGGATGGGATTAAACAGCAAGATCTCGCAAATGCTTTGATCAGAAATAAAAGCAGCATTAACAAAATGTTGTTGTCATTGGAAAAAGATGGGTTGATTTATAGAGAAATAGATTCAGTAGATAAAAGACAAAATAGAATTTATCTAACCCCAGAGGGAAAGCGATTTCGTTCATTTGTCAAGAAAAAAGCTAAAAGGGGAGAAAGTTTAGCGACCCAAGGATTAGATGAATCCGAAGTAGAAACAGCCAAGAAAGTACTCAAAGTGATGTACGAAAATTTATTAAACGACCACAATTCAACTATTTGATGAAGAAAACGACACGAAAGTTGTTGCTCTCAGCCTTACTTACATTTATCATTCTTGCCATTGGTGCAGTTGGCTACCAACGAATGTCCAAACAAAAGAAATCTACCATTTCAGAAACTCAGGAAGAAAAGGTGGTGAGAACAGTGCAAGTACAGAGCTTTGCCCCTGAAAACATTACCAACTCAATTAGTCTTGATGGGAGACTAACTGCTTACGAAGTTGTCAATCTTTTTGCAGAAACAAGCGGAGTGCTGAAGCCAACCTCAAAAACCATAAAAGAAGGTTCCTATGTGAAAGAAGGTGAATTGCTGTTTGATATTGATGGCAGAGATGCAGAATTGAATCTTCTTGCCCAACGAAGTGCATTGATGACAGCGATAACTCAAATCATGCCTGATTTAAAATTTGATTATCCACAGGCGTTTGAAAAATGGAAAAAGTATTTAGACGAATTTGATGTCAGGTCTACAGTTAAAGCATTACCCGAGATTACATCAGATCAGGAAAAGTATTTTGTGGCTGGAAAGAACATTTATAATCTTTACTATGGCATACAAAGCGCGGAGCAACGGTTAAATGATTATAAAATATACGCGCCTTTTTCAGGTGTTGTCACAGCTTCCAACATATATCCTGGACAATTGGTAAACCTTGGTTCTAATCTTGGTACCATCATGAATACGGGCAAGTTTGAACTAAAAGCACCAGTGAGTTTAGCAGATCTTAAATATATAAAAACTGGTCAAAAGGTAACTTTGTACTCTGACCAACTAGACAAACAATGGGAAGGTAAAGTCAGCCGTATAAGTAGAGTTATTGATAACGTCACACAAAACCTTCCAATTTATATTAGTGTTTGGGGTAGTGGTTTACGTGATGGTATGTATCTGAAGGGTGAATTAAAAGCGAATCAATTAAAAGATGTTATCGCTTTAGACAAATCATTAATTACCGATCAAAATAAGGTGTTTACAGTCGTAGATCAAACGGTGAAAACTAAGGCAATTGAAATCATAAAGCAGGACGAGACTACAGTTTATGTCAAAGGTCTAGAGTTAGATGACGAGGTAGTAGCTGGATCGACTGCTGGTATATTTAGCGGGCAAAAAGTAAAAGTTGAAAGCCTATGAGGGGGATAGTTGATTATTTTATAAAAACACCTCTAGCTGGAAATATTTTAATGTTTTTCATTTTAATATTAGGCATAACTAGTGCTTACAGAATGAAATCATCATTCTTTCCAGAAGTACCTAGTCGGATTATTACAATACAAGCCATATATCCAGGAGCATCGCCTTCCGAAATTGAAGAAGGTGTTGTCACTAAAATTGAAGAAAATTTGGTTGGAGTTACGGGAGTGGAGAGGACAACTTCAGTTTCATCAGAAAATTCTGCACTAGTTACAGTTGAGGTGCTACGTGAGTATGATGCTGATTTAGTACTGTTAGATGTGAAGAATGCAATTGATAGAATACCATCCTTTCCAGTAGGCATGGAACCATTGATTGTAGCAAAGTTTGAATCTATAACTCGTGCCATTAATTTTTCATTATCTGGTGATGTTGACCTTAAAACACTTAAAAGATATGCTCGGAATATTGAAGATGAATTGTTAACAAAGGATGGCATTTCTAAAGTAACTGTCGAAGGATTTCCAGATGAAGAAATCGAAATCTCTTTTCGGGAATCTGATTTAAGATCAATGCAAATGACTTTTGATGAAGCTGTACTTGCTATAGCTAATGCTAATTTAGAAGCGACTGGAGGTATTGTGAAATCTGAAAAAGAAGAGCTCATCATACGTGCAGACAGCAAACAATATTTTGCTCAAGACTTTGAAAATATTGTGCTTAGAAGCAATGCCAGTGGTGGCGTCATACGCTTACATCAAGTAGCCGATGTGCGAGACAGTTGGCAAGATTCTCCGACAAGATCCTTCCTTGATAAAAAACCATCAGTGATCTTGACAGTCAACACCACTTATGAAGAAGATCTTATAGGTGCTGCACAATTGGTTACTGAATACGTTGAAGAGTTTAATAAGTCAAATGAAGAAATACAAGCAATAATTATTGAGGATCAATCCAAAGTCATTAAAGCACGTCTGGATACATTGAAAGAAAATGGCGCTTTGGGTTTTTTGATTGTCATGATATTACTTGCAATGTTTCTGCATTGGAGACTTGCTTTTTGGGTTGCCATTGCTATTCCAATTTCCTTTGCTGGAATGTTTTTCTGTGGCGAGTACCTTGGTATATCGTACAATGTGATCTCCTCATTTGCAATGATCCTTGTTATTGGAATACTTGTGGATGACGGTATAGTCATCGCAGAAAGTATTTATCAAAAGTATGAAGATGGACTTAAGCCAATGGAAGCTGCTCTTGAAGGAACATTAGAAGTATTACCTGCAGTATTTGCTGCCATTATCACGACTTGTGTTGCATTTGGGATGTTCTTTTTCTTGGATGGTGGAATAGGAGATTTCTTCAGCACAATGGCAATTGTGGTTATCTTTTCTTTAGCATTTTCGTTGATCGAAGGAGCTTTTATTTTGCCTGCACACGTTGCACACTCAAAGGCCTTGCAAGATGGATACGAGCATAAGAATATCGTGGCGAAAGGCTTTGATAAGCTCATGAATTTTCTCAGATCCAAGATTTATGGACCACTATTGAAATGGTCTATGAATTATAGTTTTCCAACTTTAGCAATTTGTATTACAGGTCTTTTTCTTTTTGTGGGCGCTGTGCAAGGCGGATTTATACGTACAACATTTTTCCCTGTTATACCTAGGGATTCAGTCGACGTCACATTAGAAATGAAAGCTGGAGTCCCGATAACACAGACATCCCAAATCCTAGACAAGATTGAAAAAGCCGCACTAGAAATAAATGAGGAGTTTAAAGAAGAATACTTTAATGGAGAGGAGGACATAATAAAGTTTATCCTCAGAACTGAAGGACCTAATACTAATACAGCCTCTTTATCACTCTTTTTGTTAGAGGGTGAATACAGAAAGAACATTAATAACCGGATTATCATATCAGCCATAAGAGATAGAGTAGGTCCTATTTACGAAGCGGAGAAACTAACCTTCGGATCTTCTAGTCCGTTTGGAGAACCAGTATCTATTTCATTGTTGAGTAAGGATGGTCAGGAATTAGATTTAGCTGCCAACAGACTGAAAGATAAACTTGAAGCGATAACTGATTTGGCCGATATCGGAGATTCGAATCAAGAAGGGAATAAAGAGATAAGCCTCGTTTTAAAACCAAAAGCTCATAATCTTGGCTTTACACTTGGAAGTATTATACGCTATGTAAGGCAAGGTTTTTTTGGTGCAGAAGTACAACGGTTGCAACGCGGCGAAGATGAAGTGAAAGTGTGGGTGAGATATAAACTTGATGACCGCAACGAACTGAGTGATCTTTCTCAAATGCGTGTGCGAAGTGCAAATGGTCAGTCTGTACCATTGTCAGAATTGGTAGAGTTTAAAGAAGAGCGTGGCATTGTAAATATAAATCATATTTCCGGACAGCGGGAAATTCGTGTGTTTGCAGACGTCTCTAATGATCGTGTGTCTATTAGTGATGTTAATCGTGATATAAAGGAGGTCATTCTCCCTCAAATACTTGATGAATACCCGAGTGTAAGCGTAGGCTTTGAAGGACAAGAGAGAGAAAATCAGAAGACACAAAAATCAATGCAAGCAATATTGCCGATAGCCTTATTGATTATGTTTTTCATTATTGTACTCACCTTTAAGTCTATCAGCCAAACATTAATTGTATTTGGTTTAATGCCATTTGCATTTATTGGTGTTGGACTCGGTCATTTCATCATGGACAAACCTATCAGCTTATTTTCTGTTTTGGGAGCAATTGCTTTAATTGGAGTCTTCGTTAATGATGCCTTAGTCTTTATTACCACATTTAATCAAAAAATAAAATCTGGTATGGCCTATAAGGATGCACTTTATGAAACTGGCCTGTCTAGATTTAGACCAATTACCTTAACATCAATAACAACAGTAGCTGGCTTAGGGCCGCTATTGCTAGAAAAAAGTCTGCAAGCACAGTTTTTAATTCCTATGGCTATTTCTGTTGCCTTTGGATTGATGGTAGGTACATTTATTCTGTTAGTACTTACGCCTGCATTATTGGTCATCACAAATCGAATAAAACGTTATGGTTTAGCAATTTGGGAAGGTGAACGGATTGATGAGCTTATGGTCGAACCGGCAGCTGCAACACGTGTTGCGAATATGCCACTCTATCTCATTGCAGCACTTATCGCTTTAATAGCATTTGCCGCTTATGTTGTGTTTACATTCCGTTTATCTGAACTAATTGTATGAGAAATTATATACTATTTTCTATTTGCTTACTCGTTCTGTCTTATTCAGTAGGGGCTCAAGAGGCCATGACTCTTGAGAAAGCTATTTCAATTGGATTAGAAGAAAATTTCAATATTAAAATAATTGATGAGCAAATTAGAGTTGCAGAAGCGAGCAATACGTGGGCAAGAGCGGGACGAGGAGTTGTCGTTGATCTAAATGGTACTTTTTCACTTGGATTTATAAATGATAATAATCCAGCTAGTTTCATAAATAAGCCATTTTTAAATGGATCATTGGGAGGCTCGCTTGATGCGAGTTGGCTCGTGCTAAGTGGTGGAAGGGTAGCAGTAGCTAAAGATCAATTAGACTTAGCTGTTCATCAGCAAGAAATTCTAAAAAGTGTTGAAGCCCAAACTTTAATCAGAGATGTCATACAAGCATATTATACTGTATTGTTTCAACAGGAAAGACTTTCGGTTTTAGAAGAAACGCTGGAATTATCGAAATCTAGATTAGCCTACGAAGAAGTTAAGAAAGAATTTGGGACAAGCAACAGTTTTAATCTAGTCCAGTTTGAGGATGCAGTTTTATCTGATTCTACTAATTACATTAGCCAGGCACAGTTGGTGGAAACTTCTGAGAAGAACCTCAATACATTATTAACTGTACCGTTTGATGTTGACTATGATTTTCCTGAACGTCTGCAAGTGAATATTGAAGAATTAGATGAAGTGGCATTGGAGAAGTTGCTACTAGAAGACAGTCCAACACTTCGTACATTATATTTAGCATCTGATTTACAAATACTCAATCAGAGATTACAAGAGTCTTTACGAAAACCAACGCTGGCATTGAATGCGTCTATTGGATTAGCTGAAAACTATTTCCAGTTTTTAGAAGCAGATGTGACAAGAGGAATCACAACAGATGGTTTATTCAGTAACAGGTTAAATGTAGGTGTGGGAGCTAACTTTAATTGGAATCTGATTGATGGAGGGGTAAGTAAGGCTAATATCGAAAATGCTAAAATGCAAGAAGGTATAGCCGAGTTGGATATTTTGCAAGCTACTCTTCAATTGAAAAATCAGTTGTCAACTCTCGTGCTTCAATACAATAATGAAAAGGAATTATTATCATTAGCCTCTGATCGGTTACTGATTACCAAACAAAATTTAGAGATGGCCGAAGAACGATTTAAACTTGCTCAGATAAACTCGATTGATTACCGGTCTGTCCAAACACAGTACATCAATAATGCCTTCGCTTTAGTCAACAGCATGTTTAATCTTGCAATTACAAAATCAGAAATTGACTGGTTGGTAGGAGTTTACGTTGAGTCTGATAATTTGAAATAAGTAGAGATAAAGTTATCAATGAAAATCTATAGTAACTTAGAATTTTTCAGAACGATGTTTTTGGTTTTTTCAATAATTTCTTGTGATCTGCTTAGACAGATTTTATTGTCTTTTCTTAAATCTTCTAGACGTTTTAATATGTCAGAAATTTTAGAATTATAAGTGTTTGAATGTTTCATTCTTTATTGATATTGCGGGTAATGCTTATCAAATGTTAATCAAAAGTAAGATAATTTAGCTCAGGGCACAATGTTTACTGTTTACAAAAACCTTACTTATATGTTAAGTTTTCTATGTTTAACCTACAATATATCTACAAACTTTTGAACGGTGATTCGCGTAAATATTGCTCTTGTTGGCCCAAATGTTCTATTTCAAGACTCATTGTTTCCCCTTTCTGTAAATAGCGAGGTGGTGTTTTACCTAGACCTACTCCTGCTGGTGTACCAGTATTAATCAAATCACCTGCTTCTAATGTCATGAATTGTGAAATATATTTGACAAGATATGCAGGAGAGAAAACCATTTTACTTGTACTACTGTCCTGCATGACTTCTTCACCAACGCTTAATTTCATATTTAGCGAGAGAATATCTTCTATTTCATCTTTAGTAACAAGATATGGTCCTACCGGGCAAAACCCTGGACAACTTTTACCTTTGACCCATTGCCCACCACTTTCTAATTGAAATTTACGTTCAGAAAGATCATTGACAACAGCATAGCCAGCAATGGCATCCTCAGCTTCTTCCTCAGTTTCGAGATTGTAACAGTTTTTCCCAATTACTATACCTAACTCAACCTCCCAATCTATTTTTTCAGCTCCAACTGGAATGTAAATAGGATCGAATGGACCTGAAACAGTATTGCTTGCCTTCATGAAAAGTATCGGCTCCGACGGGAGGTCTAATCCAGATTCCTGAGCATGATCTTTATAATTCAATCCTACACAGATGACCATACCGGGCTTCGCAATAGGGGCTCCCCATCTTTCGGTATCTCTGACTTGATTTAGTGTTTCTGAATTGATGATCCGTTCTAGATCTTTAAGACCATTATTTTCAAAGAATTCATTGTCCCAGTCTTTGAAAAATTTGGAACAATCAAATCGTATACCTTCAAATTCTATTCCTGGCTTTTCTTTACCTCTATTGCCGTGGCGGAGCAACTTCATCTAATCTTAAATTATGAAATGCAAATATATGATATGTGTATGGTTTATATATACAGTTAATTGTTAAACCAATCAATTTAATTACTAATGTAAAGGAATAGTTAAGCTAGGCTGTTCGCTCAAAATACCGCAGAATTCTATCAAACTAATTCTCCCCTCCGAAATCCCCAAACATATTAGCCAAAGGATCTTCGTAATGAACCTGTGTGTCTACAATTGATTTATTGATGAGCTCAAATTCAGACAAACCGTGAAGCACTAATTCCATAAAAAATCCCTTTTCTATTTCGTTGTTAGCAACCCCAGAATCGTCAATAAACTTGGATAAACCAGCTACTTTATTTAATTCCTTGAGATAGTTTTTATCAGAAAAATCATTTTCCAAATCTATGGAGTTTCCTCCTGAGAAAAATGCATTTATAGTACCATATGGATCTTTACTGCTTTTATCTTTATTCTCTGGGTGAGGAAACATCGCAAGGAATAAATCTTTCATAGCTGCTCCGATCAAATGAAGTGCGACAAAATGTGGGCCTTCTTGTTCTCCTTCGTAAACAAGTTCTACTTTACCTGTCATTGATGGGATGATACCCCAAAAGTCTGTTAAACGGACACAGCTTTTTTTGTCACCATTTATAATGGTTCTTCTTTCGGCAGTACTTATCAAATTTTCTAATGCAGAAATGCTCAATCGAGCAGAGACACCACTGTTTTCGTCAACATACTCACTAGCTCTTGCTTTGAAAGAAATGGACTCCAGTAAATCAAATGCTGGATCTGGTATATGTATTACTGCGTTTTTATCCTCTACAAGTGCTTCTTGTTCCGTTATGGCTCTAGCTGTAGCTATATCCTTTGGATAATGAGTCAATATTTGACTTTCAATTCTATCTTTAAGAGGTGTCACGATACTGCCTCTATTCGTATAATCCTCTGGATTGGCTGTAAAGACAAATTGAATATCTAAAGGTAACCTCAACTTAAAACCACGAATTTGCAAATCACCTTCCTGAAGAATGTTGAACAGTGAAACTTGGATTCTAGGCTGTAAATCTGGCAACTCATTAATGACAAAAATTGATCTATGTGATCTTGGTACTAAACCAAAATGTATCACGCGCTGATCAGAGTATGGCAGTTTCAAATTAGCTGCTTTTATAGGATCTACATCTCCAATTAAATCAGCAACGCTAACATCAGGAGTAGCTAATTTTTCTACGAAACGGTCGCTCTTATGCAGCCAACTAATTGGTGTTTTGTCCCCTTCTTTTTCTATTAAATCAATTGCAAATCTAGATAATGGTTTATACGGGTCGTCATTAATTTCTGAACCAGTCACATATGGTATGTAATCATCGAGTAACTCAGTCATCAGTCTGGCAATCCGTGTCTTAGCCTGTCCTCTCAATCCCAATAATAAGATATTGTGTTTAGATAGAAGAGCTCTTTCTATATCCGGAACTACAGTATCTTCAAAGCCAATGATGCCTTCGAAACTATTCTTTTTTGATTTAAGATTTTCGACTAGGTTTTTCCTAATTTCTTCTTTAATAGTCAAAGACTCCCAATCACTTTTCTTGAGTTGTCCTAATGTTTGTATTTGCTTTATTTGTTTCTCTGTCATGTCAATTATCTAATTGCGCTTATCTTTTTCTTTTGCGTTTGTTTTGATTGTAATCCATAAATATAAATTCACCTAGACCTTGCAGTGAACTATAAAATGCTTTTCCATTATTGGCATTTGTAAATTGGTCAACGAATTGAACCAAATAAGGGTCTCGTGCAATCATAAACGTTGTTATGGGAATCTGCAGCTTTCTACATTTGACTGCCAAACCAAGCGTTCTATTCAAGATCTTTTTGTCTATACCAAATGCATTCTTATAATAACCTTTACCTTTTTTAATACAGGTTGGTTTCCCGTCCGTTATCATCATGATTTGCTTGTTGGGATTCTTTCGTTTTCTTAAAATGTCCATCGCCAATTCAAGTCCGGCTACTGTGTTGGTGTGGTAAGGTCCAACTTGTAAGTAGGGGAGATCTTTAATTTCAATTTGCCAAGCATCATTTCCAAAAACAATTATATCCAATGTATCTTTTGGAAATCGAGTCTTTATCAACTCTGCTAAAGCCATGGCGACTTTTTTGGCTGGTGTAATTCGATCTTCACCATACAAAATCATAGAGTGAGAGATATCTATCATCAGCACCGTACTCGTCTGAGTTTTATAGAAAGTCTCGTGAACTTGCAGATCATTTTCTGTCAGCATAAACTCATCAATCCCGTGGTTGATTTGTGCGTTCTTTAGCGAATCAGAAATTGCTAATTTATCTAGAGAGTCCCCATAATTGTAGGGTCGTATTTCAGAAGTGTGTTCGTCTCCTTGACCACTTTTAGAGGTGATGTGGTTGCCTCTTTTGGATTTGGCTAATTGGTCAAAAATATCATCGAGAGCCTTTTGTCTCAATGCTATCTCCATTTTAGCTGTAGGATTATAAGTCGGATTACCCTGTCCTTGACCTTTAGAAATAAGCCCTTTCTCAATTAAGTCTTCAATGAAATCTGCAATGCCATAATTACTATCTGTAAGATTATGATGCTTATCTAATTCAGTTAACCATGACAATGCTTCGCTGACATCTCCTGATGTATGGACTAATAGTTCTTGAAACAAGCGGAGTAATCGTTCAAAGGGTGACTCGTCAGGACGAGGCGTAAATTTTGAGAAATGCCATCCAATCATAAGTCTATATCTATAGTGAGTTCTTCTTTGACTGTATCTTTAACTTTCCAGGTCGAATCAGAAAGCAAGAGAACAGTTGCTAAGTAGTCGTAAGGAATTGATTTGCCCCATTCAGATGGTCCTACCATACTGACAATCCAAGAATCTTCGCCTTTATCATAGAGGTAATATTCTTTATTGGGAATGGGCTTGAAACCACAATCAGCTTTGTATATTTTTTCTGAAATATCAATTCGATCATGAATGGCTTGGGCTTGTCGCACTAATAATTCTACCTGTTCTTTTATTTGTACTAGTTGGCCTTCTGTCTGCTCATACATGGCATCCATAGCCAATCCTTTGGTTCGTCCTTTGTCAATTGGCTTTATAATCGCACTGCCCATATGATGTGCATAAGGCAGTAATCCTGGATTTTCAGCAATTTTATCCTTGTCTATAGGATTTGTTTTCCGACTCATAAATTAAAGATACTGGCATATAAACAAAGAAAGCACGGTTTAGTTAAAAACCGTGCTCTTAAAATTTCAATTATTTTTAGTTTATTTCAATTTGAAATCGCCTTTACCAGTTAGGAAACCTTTATTGTAGATTTCAACCGCATATACGCCTTTAACAAATGGGTAGTCTGACTGCCAGTCAACACATGACTCAGCATCAGCATTTTGATAGTTCAAGGTATTAGATGTAGTAAATTTTACTTGTTGATCTGTCAACTTATTTGTAATTACACCAGAGCCATCGTCAGCAATTGCAATTGTTTGACCTTGAGGATCGATGTATCTTACATGAAATTCTTCTTCACCAGCAACAGTAGTGACATTAGTTTCTGTTTTGTAACAAATTCTCAAGACATCAATGTCCTTAGCTTTTTTCTTGCTTTTCAATGTACCATCATCTTTCATTTGATGACCTGTAACTTGTAACCAATTGATTTTTATAGCTGATGCAATATCTACTGTATTAGATAGCGTTGAAATCTCAGACTCTTTTTGAGCGACATTTTTAACTAAAACCTCTTTTGCTTCCTCAACTTCAGCAGTTTTAATTTTTTGCTCATCAAGATTAGTGATCAACACATCTTTCTCTTCAACCAGTTTGGCATTGTTAGTTTGTAGAGAAGCAATCTGCGATTTCAGACCATTGATCTCATTCAAATAACCAGCTGTAAGAGATTGGAATGTAGAAATCTCATCTCTTGCTTTGCCTAACTCATTTTTAGTCCAGATCAAATTGTTAATTTTCTTTTTTTGATCCGCTAATTCAGCCTTTTGAGAATTAATCAACTCATTCAATTCTTTAGAATCATCTCTAAGGCTTTCAATGCTTTCTAATGCTGCTTGATACTCAGTATCCAGTTCGTTATGAACATTCTGTAAATCAGAAAACTGACTGTTTTTAGTATTCAATTCAGTCTTTAGATTATTATTACTGTACCATAGGTATCCGCTAAGGCATAATAAGGCAATAAGACCTAGGATATAAAATAAGCTACCACCGCTTGATTTTTTTTCATTATAACTCATAATGTGAGTGTTTTATGGATTAGTTATTAAGGAATATAATAATATATAATTACGAAACGAAGTGAATACACATTTGATTCCTTTGTTCAATACAAATTTCTTTTTATTATTAACACGACAACTTAGGGTAAACCTTAAATTTTAGGAAAAATGACTTTACAATTCACAGACCTATCAAGGATTTTGTTTATTGACATCGAAACAGTGCCAGAAAGTGCGAATTTCGAAGATATTGACCAAAAGAAACAGGATTTATGGCGTAAAAAGGCTTCAAAAGCATCGTGGACCAATAAAAGCTATACCGATGAATCCGAAGCAATTGCACAATCCTTTTGCGAAAAAGCTGGTATTTATGCAGAATTCAGTAAAGTAGTCTGTATTTCACTCGGTTATTTTGTGTTGAATGGGAATGATATAAGCTGTCTTAAGGTCAAATCGTTTTATAGTGATAATGAAGCCGAAGTCCTGATGTCAGTTTCAGATGTTCTGAATACACATTATAATAATCCAGACCAAGATCATTTGTGCGGGCATAACCTTAAGGAATTTGATGTTCCGTTTCTATGCAGACGTCTTCTAATTAACAGAATTGCATTACCAAAACTGATTGATGTGGCTGGCGCTAAACCCTGGCAAACAAGCCAATTAATAGATACACTCCAGTTGTGGAAGTTTGGGGATTATAAAAATTACACTTCACTAGACCTAATAGCAAGCGCATTGAATCTCCCATCTCCTAAAATTGAGATGAATGGAAGTGAGGTGCGGGATGTCTACTATGAACATAGAGATCTGGACAAAATAGTGAGATATTGTGAGCAAGATGTATTTACAACAGCAAGAGTCTTTCTAGCACTAAATGGCTTGCCGGATCTAAATAAAGAGCAATTTCACAGTCAAACATTTTAATTGACAGTATATAAAACTAAAAACGTGCAACATGGCAACCATCTAGGATTAAAAAGCATACTAAAATTTCATAATTGATCTGTATATAGAATTTGAGGTAAAAGGATGAATCACAATTATATCATTTCCGTGTAGAAATGTAATCGGTCATTATGTACATTTGCCGCAGTAAAGATCCATAACATGCATTATATAGCTCCTTCAATATTGGCTTCTAATTTTCTGGAATTGGGAAATGACATTGAATTAATCAATGAAAGTGATGCAGACTATATCCATGTTGATGTCATGGATGGTTCTTTTGTTCCGAATATATCATTCGGTCAACCGATTGTCAAACAAGTGAAATCTATTGCTGAGAAGCCACTTGATGTGCATTTGATGATTCATAACCCTGATCATTATTTGGAATCGTTTAAAGAATGTGGTGCTGACATTTTAAGTGTTCACTTTGAAGCTTGCAATCATCTCCATCGCACCTTGCAAGCAATCAGAGGTCTTGGGATGAAAGCAGGAGTTGCTATTAATCCGCACACATCTGTCACTTTATTAGAAGATGTTTTAGAAGATTTGGATCAAGTCATTATTATGTCGGTGAATCCAGGATTTGGTGGACAAAAATTTATCTACCAGACTTTGAGTAAAATTAAGGCGCTAAAGGATAGAATAATTACTCGTAATCTAGATATAGCCATAGAGATTGATGGTGGTGTGGGTTTGCAGAATGCGGAATCTATATTAAGTGCAGGTGCAGATGTATTGGTAGCTGGCAGTAGCGTGTTTAAATCTGATAACCCTAAGGATACGATCAAACGATTGAAAAGCATCGAGCTAAACACTTTTATTTAATGTTAGAACGTTCGCTGAAAGGATGAAAAGACTTTTGATATTTGGTGCAATCATTTTGTTGGGTTCGACTTTCGTCAAATCGCAGAGCATTATTGAAGGGACTGTAACAAGCGAGATAGACAATCAGCCGATCGAATTTGTTACCGTGTATTTACAGGGAACAAGTGTTGCAACAGAAACGAATACAAACGGAAAATATCGACTTGAGGTGCCATCAGGACAGGCACATACTTTGGTGTTTTCTAGAATTGGATTTGCCGAAAAGCGGTTAGCTGTCGGAGCCTTAGCTGTTGGTCAGAGCAGGACTGTTACAATGGCAATGGGTGCTGCTGAATCAGATTTTGAAGTAGTTGTCGAAGAGACCAAATTGGACCAATCAGAAATGGTTAGGGAATCAGTGGAGGAATTAAAGTTGATACCTTCTACAACAGGAAACTTTGAGAGTATTCTTCCAAGTATAGCATTGGGTACATCTGGGGGTACTGGTGGAGAATTGAGTTCACAGTACAATGTACGTGGCGGTAATTATGATGAGAATTTGGTTTATGTCAATGACTTTGAGATTTTTAGACCACAACTCATTCGTAATAGCCAACAAGAAGGCTTGTCGTTTCCAAATCCAGATTTAATCAGTAATATTTCGTTTTCTTCAGGTGGTTTTCAAGCTAGATATGGAGACAAAATTTCTTCTGTACTCGATGTTCAATATAAGCGCCCAGAACAAACCAAAGGATCAGTAAGTGCTAGTTTACTAGGCTTGTCCGCTCATTTGGAAGGAAGTAAAGACGTAGGGGCGAGCAACTATAAAAAGTTCAGATATTTGCTTGGAGCTCGGTATAAGACAAATCGCTATTTATTGGGAACACTTGATACAGAAGGGCAGTACACACCAAATTTTGTAGATATACAAACTTACCTAACGTATGACCTCACTAAAGATGTACAACTAGGTGTCATTGCAAATTACAATCAAAGTCAATTTGACTTTATTCCCAATGAAAGAAACACTGCCTTTGGTTCATTCTTTACCACACTAAGATTGTCTTCTTTATTTGAAGGGCAGGAGAGAGATGATTATAGAAATGGAATGGGTGGTATGTCTTTGACTTATATTCCTGAAAGAGATAAAAATCCATTGTTTTTAAAATTGCTGGGATCTGTTTATGGTAGTGATGAGTCAGAAACTTTTGACATCCAGAGCTTTTATAGTTTATCACAAGTAGAAACTGGTCTGGGAGATGAAGCTGGAGAAGATCTTGCAATCATTGGTACAGGTACGCAGCATGAATTTGCTAGAAATAATTTGCAGAGTTCTATCGTCAATTTGAGACACAATGGTGGGGTAGAGCTACAATTGGATTCAGATGGTGAAGCAGAAAGAGCACATTTTTTACAATGGGGTATTCAATACCAACGAGAGCAATTCGATGATGAATTAAATGAATGGCAAAGACTAGATTCGGCCGGCTTTTCTCTTCCTTTCGACCCAGAAGTTGTCAATTTGTTTGAAGTCACAAAGTCAAATAACAATATTAGTTCGAACAGATTCAGAGGATTTATTCAAGACAGTTACAGCGTAATAAATTCAGATCGCTACGAATTTAGAGCTACAGTAGGTACAAGATTTGCGTACTGGGATTTAAATGAAGAGTTCTTGATTTCTCCAAGAGTGCAATTGTTGTATAAGCCTTTAGCTTGGGATAAGGACATTTCTTTTAAATTGGCTGGTGGAGTCTATTATCAATCTCCATTTTACAGAGAACTCAGAAGACCTGATGGCTCGCTCAATTTAAATTTGAAATCTCAACGATCGATTCATGCTGTTGCTGGCTTCACCTTTGACTTTGGTGAGCAAGAAAATTCAAATCGAAAAAAATATCGATTTATAACAGAAGCTTATTACAAGAAATTAGACAACCTCATCAGTTATGAGATTGACAATATTCGCATAAGATACAGTGGGGAAAATGATGCAAGTGGTTATGTAGCGGGAATAGATTTTAGAATAAATGGAGAGCTTGTACCAGGAGTTGATTCATGGTTGAATGTTTCTTTCTTAGGTGCCAAGGAGACCATTGATGATGTTCAGCATCTCAGATTTTTTCCAGGAGACTCTACATCGACACAGGTAAATTTCGTACCAAGACCTACAGATCAATTATTTTCCATGTCTTTATTTTTTCAAGATTATTTACCTCAGAATGAGAATTTTAAAATGCATTTAAATCTGGTTTACGGATCAGGTTTGCCATTCGGAGTAGAAGGAGACAACCGCATCTTTAGAAACACCTTTCAATACAAATCATATCAGCGTGTAGATATCGGATTCAGCTTAGCGTTATGGAACAGGGATAATGAGAATAAGAAAAACCTTTTCTCTTGGTCTAATGGTGCTTGGGTCAGTCTAGAGGTTTTTAATTTACTTGGAATAGATAATGTAGCCTCTAACACGTGGATACGTGCTATTTTTAATCAGCAATATGCCATACCAAATAATTTGACATCCAGAAGACTCAATCTAAAGTTTAGATTGGAATTTTAGTCAGACATAAGCAAAAACAAAAATTCTGAAAATCATTAATTGCCAGATTAATAATTCCCAGAATTTAGTATCACCAAAGAAATATGATTCTTAGTGATTAGATGTAAAGTCGCACTGTGTAAAGTTGCACTTATAAAAGTTTTCAAACTGCTCTTCAAAATTGGAGGATTTTCATCTTTGAAAATATTAACCAAATCACGTTCTTACCTTATAGATGCACCACTTTCAAAAAAGTGAAGTCCTAAATCGAAAAAAATGAAATTATTTTCTATTACATATCGTAAATGTTTGATTCACAGTAAGATGTAATGGTAATATTTTTGAAAATATGTATTGAATTGTTTCAGAAAACATCTCATAAGCTTTAAAAGTCGTAACTGTATGTTTTGATTTATAGCCCATTTTGCTAATGACTCAGTACTAAATAGTGGCTATTTGTGTAAGTATCGTGCTGTTACTGCAGTCAAGATGAAATTTCATTACCAAAAGCTTGTTTTGGAAAAGGCTTAATCCTATTTTTGCTGGCCGAATCAAAAGTCGTTTCGCACATCACGGTTATACTTATCTGTCAACAGGCAGGGCTCAGAAACTGAGCTTTAGGTAT
>CAYVFU010000027.1:0-54533 GCA_964450495.1 uncultured Saprospiraceae bacterium
TGCTACCCCGACAAACTAAAGTGTTGAAAGCCAGTACATTATATGTGCTGGCTTTATTATTTTAAAAAAATTAGTTTTGAATTGTAGTTGTAATGAGGAAGCAGCAAAAGGTAATTTAACACACCATCTAAGCTGGTATTTCCAATAATTTATTCTCAATAGCGGTTTTTACTAGGCCAGCTGTATTTCTTACATTAAGCTTGTACAGCAAGTTACTGCGGTGAGCCTCTACCGTTTTTAAACTAATGAATAGCTTATTCGCGATTTCTTGATTGGTATTCTGTTCCATAATCAAGGACAACACTTCTCTCTCCCTACGTGTGATTTTAGGTACGACCTTTTCACTTTTCTTTGCCTCTTTTGTTTTATTGATAAGACCATTCATGATCGTTTTTGTTACTGCTTCACTGAAATAAGTCTTACCAGTGGCAACAGTCCGAATAGCGGTTAACAATTCTTTTCGTCCAGTATTTTTAAGAATATAGCCTAAAGCACCACTTTTCAGTATCTCAGTGATGTAACTTTCTTCATCGTACATGGATAAAACAAGTATTTTTATGCCTTTATAGTTCTTAATTAGGTTTTTACAAACATCTAAGCCACTTTGGTCAGGTAAATTGATGTCCAATAAAACGACATTAACATCTTCCAATTTATTGTCTACGTAGACTTCTCGGGCAGTATAGCATTTATGTTTTAGGGTAATATCCTCCTCGTGCTCTAGAATGGATTCAAGTCCATCAACAAACATTTTATGGTCATCAACTACAAGGATATTGATCATGGTGCGTTTCTTTGATTGAATAAAATTAATTCAATAACTAAAATTATAACAGCTTGTTATCTAAAAATATAGTGAATACCCTATATTTTGTAATAGTTTACGAAAGCATTTTTATAAAATGAGAATTAAACTAGTCTTTTCCTTTCTCTTTTTGGCCGTTCTTAATATGAATGGTCAAGACTTAGATTTTTTATCTATGGAGGGTATTGAGACTGAAATGGAGCGGGCCAGAGACGAAAAAGATTGGTGTTATCTTGGAAAATTGCACCTAGAACGAGCTTCAAGAGACAAAATTATAGGTACAGCAATTGAATACATCCTTGATGATTTAGAGCGAAGTGAATCAAATCTTAAATTTTGCCCTGATTCTATAGGATATTTTCTCAATAGGCTTGAGTATGCAGAAGTACTCTACACAAGAGAGATTAAAGTTGATTTCGCAATAACACAAGCAGAAGAAGCCTTAGATTATTTCACAAGGCAAAATGACCAAGAAGAAATGATCAATGCTAATTATGTGTTGGCAGAGCTGCATGCACGCAAATTCGAACTAAATGTGGCAAAAGAATATATTGGAAAAGCCTCTGAAATCAGCTCTAGTATCAACGACAGTATTGCCGTAATAAAGTGTAGGCTACTCGGCAGCAAAATAACCTCAATTGGAGGCAATCCAGATCTAGCGCTAATAAGCAATGTTGAAGACTTCAATCTTGGTTGTACTCTTTTCAACCTGGAGGATGATAATAAGGACGATGACAATTTACTCGCTGATATCGGTCTGTCGATCATTTCTAATCAAATGCTGATTGATAAACCAGAAGCAGCTATTTCTTACCTGGCTAATATTGAAAGTCTTAACATCACTGATAATCGACAATTAGCAAAGCTCTACAAGGATGCCATCAATGCGCACAAAGATCTCGGCAACTATGAACAAGCACTTGACTATAGCGAAAAGCACAATGACATATTATCCCTAATCAGGGAACAAGAAGGAGAAGCTACTATTGGTAGATCCTACGAGAAAGCCCAAAGAGAAAAAGCTGAAGAACAACTAGATGTTGTAGAAGATGAAAAGGAAAACCTGCAAACTAAAGCCATAAAAAGCAATGTTTGGAATTTTATACTAGGTATAGCAATCCTTGCTTCATTCTTAGCCATTTATTACATCATTCGATTTTATAATCAAAAAATAAAAGTCAATTCATTAATCGCAAATCAACGAGAAGAAATAGACAAACAACGCATCGTCAAATTAGAGAACAATATGAAAATCCAAAGTTTGAGTTCTATGGTTGCAGGTCAAGAAGCAGAAAGAAACAGAATAGCTAGCGATTTGCACGATAGCCTTGGTGGTACCCTCTCTGCATTAAAACTCCAATTTGAACATGTGGTTATGGACAGTGAATTATCTGATGAACGTCCTTTCCACCATATTTATAAACTGATTGATGGTGCTTGTTCTGAGGTAAGAGAAATAGCTAGAAACCTCAAACCTGCTTCTTTGGACAATATAGGCTTAGAAGCTGCGATAAGAGATTTAATCAACAAATACAACGCAAATTCTAATGTGGACATGTCATTCAACACCTATGTGAAAGACATAGAATTAGACTACGATACTAAGTTAAATTTATATCGGATCATCCAAGAACTCTTGAACAACGTCATTAAACATGCTGATGCTACAGAAGTAGATGTACAATTATCAAAGGCAGACGAAGAGCTCATTGTAAAGGTTGAAGATGATGGTAAAGGATTCAACATCAATTGGGTTAAAAAAGGTCTCGGATTAGATTCTATGCAATCCAGAGTCAATGTATTAAAAGGTGATTTGAACATCGATACAACACCTGGAAGAGGTACTTCCGTCATTATCCACATCCCTATTTCAAGATCTGAGCCGTCACTGGCATAATTTATTAGGGTTTTCCCTATGTCAAATATTAGGTTTTACCTTCATAAAACTAGACACCATCCAAACTATATTTGATTATCAATTAAAACCAATTGAAAAGTTCTAATACATTATGCTCAACTTGTGGTTCATCTTGAATTGAATTCAATTCAGGACGAATCACTTTTAAAATGACCAATAAGTAAAATCATTGTGCTCAGGAACAATAGGGTCATTCTGCAAATAAATTTCCGATTTTATGCAGGATAGATTCATATTAGGAAGGGGTATGGATCATAATTCTCACTCAGATTGAGTAATACGAATTGTAGAGTGATCCCTACTGTTCTCAGGGGACACAAGTTACCGACACTTATTTTAATCAAGGGAATTGATCGCCAGGATCAGTTCCCTTTTTTTTGATTTAAAGCAACTGCTAACCACAAGTAATTGCTTAACTTGTTTTTACAATAAGTGACATGCAATTAGGTTTTGTTTCAGCGATTTTACCAGATGAAAACTTCGAAAGAGTTCTTCAAATTGCTTCTTCAATTGGGTATGACTGTGTTGAAATTATGTGTTGGCCATTAGGAAAATCCACTCGTCGATATGCAGGTGTGACACATATAGATGTCAATCTTCTTAATCCTTCAAAAGCAATTGAAATTCATGAATTGTGTGATAAATACAATGTCTTTATCAGTGGTCTCGGCTATTACCCAAACCCACTTGTTGCTGATGGAGCGGAATCTTCTATGTATATCAATCACATCAAAAAGGTCATTGATGCTGCCTCAATACTTAATATCCCTGTCATAAATACATTTGTAGGTAGAGACCACACAAAGTCTATACCTGAAAATTGGCCGAGATTTAAGTCAGTGTGGACTGATATCATTGCACATGCAACTCAAAAGGATATTAAAGTAGCAATTGAAAATTGCCCAATGTTATTCACCTATGACGAATGGCCAGGAGGAAAAAATCTTGCAACCTCTCCAAAGACTTGGACTCAGATGTTTGCCGATATAGACAGCGATTATTTTGGTCTCAACTATGATCCTTCACACATGATCTGGCAGCATATGGACTATCTCGCGCCGATGAGAGATTTTACAAACAAATTATTTCACATTCATGCGAAAGATATGCGCGTCGATCGTGACAGACTAAATCAGGTGGGTATTATGGCACCACCTACTGAATGGTACACGCCTAAATTACCAGGAATTGGAGATGTAAACTGGGGTAATTTTTTCTCTACATTGTCAAGTGTCGGATACAATGGACCAGTATGTGTTGAAGTTGAAGATCGAGCATATGAGGGTTCATTAGATAAGCGTATTGATTCATTGGTACAAAGTCATCAATACTTAAGGCAATATATTCCCAAAAAAATTGAAGTATAAACGAATGGACCATCCCAAAAAATTTTGCAGTTATAAAGGTGCAGTATTAGCTAATGAATGTGATTCTAACAATCATATGAATGTCATGTATTACATCAACAAGTTTGAGCATGCTGGTAGAAGCTTTAGCCAAAAATTGGGCCTTGGTAAGCCATTATTAAAAGAATATAATTGGGGTGTTGCTGTAGTAGAGCAATTGATCAAATACAAAAGAGAAGTATTCGAAGATGACATTCTAAATATTTATAGTTACGCAATTGGATCGACCGATAAAGTCATGAACTTCTGTCATGAAATGTATAATCTCGAAACTAAGGTGCTCAGCGCAACCATCAATATAAAGCTTGTCATGTTTGATCTAAATAAGCGTAAAGCAATCAATATTCCAGAACAAATTATTGAATCAATTAATAAGTACACCCTAGACTAATGAGTCACCCACCAACTAAAATTACCATCATTGGAGCTGGACCTGCGGGTTTAGCAATTGCGGGAAGATTGAGTCGTAGGGGTATCCCTTACACAATCCTAGAAGCTAGTCCAAACATTAGCAATAGTTGGAGAAATCATTACGACAGACTGCACTTGCATACTGTCAAACAATGGTCTCACTTGCCACATAAACCATTTCCCGATGAATATCCTTTATATGTCCCTAAAGACCTACTGGTAGAATACTTCGAGTCTTATGCAAATGAATTTAAAATCAATCCAATTTTCAATACCAAAATAACGAATATCATTAAATCAAACGGCCATTGGCAACTTGAAGAGGAGACTGGAAATGTAAGAACCTCAGATGTTGTTATTATTGCCACTGGTGTAAATCACGAACCAAATATTCCAACTTTTGAAGGGCAAACATCTTTTAGTGGAAGCATCAAACACAGCTTTACTTATAAAAACACAAAACCTTACAAAGGAAAAAAAGTTTTGGTAATCGGCATGGGTAATACGGGTGCAGAAATAGCGCTTGACCTCGCAGAAGCTGGTATCGACACTTATCTCTCTGTCAGAGGACCGGTTAATATAGTACCGAGAGATTTAAATGGTAGACCAGTGCAAGTGACCGCTAAAAAACTGGCAAAGATTCCTTTTGGATTGGGCACAAAACTTGGTGTGCTTATCCGAAGTTTTTACATAGGAGATTTGAGTAAATACGGTATCCCAAGTCCTAAAATGGGTCCTACTGAACAATTGCTTGAAACAGGCAAAACACCTGTTGTAGATATTGGAACTGTAGCGGCCATTAAAAAAGGAATCATCAAGGTCTACCAAGGAATCAAACAAATAAATAAGCACAGTGTCACTTTCACAGACGGCAAAACGCAAGAAATTACAGATATAATTTTAGCCACTGGATATAAGCCAAAAGTGGAAAACTTTCTAGAAAAAGGTGAAGAAATACTGGACAAATATGGATGTCCTAACCCACCAATTGGCAAAGGGTTTCATGATAATATTTACTTTCTTGGTTTCGATAATTATAAACTAGGCGGAATCCTAGGAATCATTATGGAAGAATCCAAACTAGTGGCAGATCATATTGAAAATAAAACAAACACATAAGGAAATCAAAAATTATAACGTTCTTAGAGCATGGTTAACATTTTCTTGATACAAGAAAACATTTCAAAGAGAATTTGGCTTTACTATAAGATTCTATTACTCACTAATTTAACAATCAATAATGAAAGAAGCAGTTATCGTGTCAACAGCAAGAACTCCTATTGGGAAAGCATACCGAGGAGCATTTAATAATACATACTCCCCTACCCTAGCAGGTTATGCAATAGAGGAAGCAGTAAAGCGATCAGGAATAGATCCAAAAGAAGTCGATGATTGCATTATGGGATGTGCAATGGGTCAAGGAACCCAAAGTCCAAATGTCGGAAGACTTGCTGCTTTAGCTGGAGGATTACCTGTAACAGTGAGTGGTATGACAATTGACAGACAATGTTCTTCTGGTATGATGGCAATTGCTACTGCAGCAAAACAAATCATTGTTGATGGCATGCAAACAGTTGTAGCCGGTGGCGTTGAATCCATAAGTTTGGTACAGAACCAACATATGAACACGCATAAAATTATAGATCGGAATTTACTCACTAAACACAAAGATGTTTATATGCCAATGCTGGGAACCGCAGAAGTTGTCGCGAAACGATATGATATAAGCAGAGAGATACAAGATGAGTATGGTTTCAATAGCCAACAAAGAACTGCGGCTGCACAGGAATCAGGTAAATTTGATGATGAAATAATCACTGTCAATACTAGCAAAGCAATCTATGAAAAAGGCAATCCAACACCCATTGGCTATGAAGATGTGAGTATTTCTAAAGATGAAGGTAATCGCCCTAGTACAACACTGGAAGCTTTAGCTGGGTTAAGACTTGTCAATGAAGGCGGAACAATAACTGCGGGTAATGCTTCTCAATTATCAGATGCGGCATCCGCTTGTGTGGTGATGGATCGCAAACTAGCGGAACAACAAAATATACAACCACTTGGTATCTATAGAGGAATTGCTGTTGCAGGTTGTGAACCAGACGAAATGGGCATTGGACCAGTATTCGCAGTACCAAAATTATTGAAGCAACATGGTTTGAATGTCAACGATATTGATCTGTGGGAGCTTAACGAAGCGTTTGCTGTGCAGGTCATTTATTGTAGAGATAAATTAGGCATCAACAATGATATCCTCAATGTTAATGGAGGATCAATATCCATTGGACATCCATATGGCATGTCAGGATCTAGAATGGTCGGACATGCTTTAATAGAAGGAAAAAGAAGAGGTGCTAAATATGTTGTCTGTACAATGTGCGTTGGTGGAGGTATGGGAGCTGCTGGCTTATTCGAAGTAGCTTAAGCGTCACTGTAGGCGTCTCGCCTCGTGATAAAAAGGCGTATCGTCTCAGCACTGTTGCTGCAGGCGTATCGCCTCAATGCTAAAAAGGATTCGCCCCTCAGCAATTGAAGTATGTTCTCGCCGTAGCAAAAGAATAAATAATCAACTATATCTCAACCATTTATAGTACTCTATGGTTTATATGCTGAATATTAAGCTATATGGCTAACCAAATCCCACAAGTTCCACGGATCAAAACGATCCGCAATGTTTTCCAATTTATCAACAACCCTATTCCTCTCATCAATGAGACAATAAAAGAAATGGGTTCACAAACATATCGCGTTCATCTTGGCGGCATCAATCGATCCATTATGACCCAAGATCCAGAGATTATTCAGCACGTCTTACAAAAGAATCATAAGAATTATTACAAGTCAAAACTCCAAACAAAAAGTTTAGCTAAGTATGCTGGATATGGTTTGTTGACTACCGATGGGGATTATTGGTTAAAACAAAGAAGGCTGATCCAACCAGGTTTTCATAAAAAGAAGTTGAAATCTCTAGTCGCCACAATGGATCAAGTCATTAAAGATCATGTCAACAGAATTCGTCAAGACATACAATCAGGTAATTCAGAAATAGAATTGACAAAAGACATGGTCAATCTGACTTTAAAAATAGTGTCGACCTCACTTTTTGGATCAGGTATGAGTGAAGAAGATCTTGCTATAATTGGAGAATCAGTCATTACTGCTCAGATCGCTGTTATTAAAAATGTGAGACAACCTTTTTTCAAATGGTGGAGAATGTTGAATGGAGAAGAAAAGCACTACAGCAAAGCTATTGACAACAGTAGAATTTTATTAAACAAACTAGTTGAAGACAGAAGAAAATCTAAAGATACTCATGATGATTTATTAGACATGTTACTCCATTCTACCTACGAAGACACTGGAGAAGGCATGACAAACAAACAGATTTTAGCAGAAATATTAATCATCTTTGCTGCCGGCCATGAAACAACCGCAAATGCATTGACTTGGAGTCTGTATCTACTTGATCAGCATCCTGACATAAAAGATAAATTACTAAAGGAAATTAATGCTGTTGATCTTCCAGAAAATCCTGGATTTGAGCATATTGCACAATTGGGTTACACTCGTCAAGTAATCTCCGAAGCTATGCGCATATATCCACCAGCTTGGATTACAGACAGAGTCGCACTTGAGGATGATAAAATTAACGGTGTAAAAATCAATAAAGGAGAGCTTGTAGGCATCTTTATTTACGGTGCACATCATTCCAAAGAATTGTGGGAAAATCCATCAACATTTGATCCCGAACGATTTTCTCCTGAGAATAAAAAGAACATTCCAGCTTACGCTTACTTTCCTTTCGGTGGAGGTCCGCGATTATGTATAGGTCAACAATTTGCTTGGACAGAGATGATATTAGCTATGTATCTCTTATTAAAAGCATTTAACTTTAAGCTTGCAAAAGATCAACAGATAGACGTCGAACCGTTGATTACTTTACGCCCAAAATATGGAATGCGAATGAATGTTTCAATTAGAAATTAGGATTCTCTTTCACATACTCAACTGCTATTCCTAACTTGCGCATATGGAGCAAAGTACATCAACTTTTGTGCATGCAGGATTTGGCTTACGGTTGGGAGCATTTGCCATTGATTTTATCATTTTCATGATGGGAATTACGGTATTAGCCATCTTGTTAAAATCCGTGGGATTAAGCCTAGTTCCTAGTTTTGAGGGAATGAGCTTTGATGAAATGATGACAGCGTACAGCAATGATACCGGCAGGTTAAGAGCATACAACTATACATTAACAGGTCTCCATATATTATATTACAGCTACTTTGAATCACAACATAAAATGGCAACCCCTGGGAAGCAATTTACAGGAATTATAGTAATTCAGCATACTGGAAAAGGGTTGACTCTGTTCCAAGCTGTAATGCGAAACACTGGTAAAATACTTTCTCAAATGATTCTTTTTATCGGCTATTTTATGTGCATATTTACCAAAAATAAGCAGTGTCTTCACGATCTGTTTGCTAACAGTTATGTAATCCGAAAGCCTAAAGTTTAAATCTCATGAATAAAGCAATCCTCTCTATCTGCATGCTGATGATCTGTTTATTTTCCTGTAAAACTCCACAGCAAAAGACAGTTGTCACTCCTGAAATCATACCAGCACAATCAAAGTCAAAAACGCACAAAGCAAAAAACATCATCTTGCTTATAGGAGATGGTATGGGTTTGGGACAAGTATCTGCAGGCATGTTTGCAAACGGTAATAAAACTGCTCTTGAAGAATTCAACATTATCGGTTTGCATAAGCCATATGCCTCCAATAAGCTAATTACAGATTCTGCAGCAGCAGCTACCTCATTTGCCAGCGGAATTAAAACGTACAATGGCGCTATAGGCGTAGACGAAAATAAAAATCCCGTTGGCACAATTCTCGAAGAAGCAGAACAAAAGAATTATGCAACTGGATTAGTTGCTAGCTCTACAATCGTACATGCAACACCTGCCAGCTTTATTGCCCACAATGAAGCTAGAAAAAATTACGAAGAAATTGCAGAAGACTTTTTAGACACTGAAGTTGATATATTTATTGGTGGTGGATTGAAATTTTTCAACAGGCGAGAAAATGATGATCGCAACTTAGTAAAAGAACTGGAAGCAAAAGGCTATACAATCTCAGATTATTTTCAAGCGGATCTTGCCGGAATGAATATTGATAAATCTAAGAACTTTGGCTATCTGACTGCAGATGAGGACCCTTTACCTAAAGCTCAAGGAAGAGACTACTTACCCATAGCGAGTGAAATCGCACTAAACTTTTTAGATGACCGTAGTGATGAAGGGTTCTTTTTGATGATAGAAGGTTCGCAAATCGACTGGGGCGGACATGCCAATAAAACGGATTACATTATTTCAGAATTCTTGGATTTTGATCAGGTGATTGCACAAGCACTAGCATTTGCAAAAAAAGATAAGGAGACACTGGTTGTGGTCACTGCAGATCATGAAACGGGAGGATTTGCCATTCAACCTGAATCTACACAAGACAGTATCGTAGGTGCATTCACATCGAACTATCATACAGGTACAATGGTGCCAGTGTATGCTTACGGACCTCAATCAGCGCTTTTTGGTGGTATTTATGAAAACATCGAAATCTACCATAAGATGCGAGAGGCGTTTGGCTGGGAAGATAAAACAGCGACCAAAAAATAATAGTACAATCATTACGAAACAAAGTATTCATTATGTCAACAATGATTCCTCATGATCCTTCTGTATTTAATGGGTCCTCCGTCTTGCAGCGAATGGTAGAAGCCATTCTTATCAGATATACTATTGCAATAAAGGACATGACAGATGAAGCAAAAAACTTTAGAGCTACTCCTGAAAGTATGTCTATGCTGGAATTGCAAAAGCACATCTTATTACTAATTCTATGGGTATCAAAATCACTAGATATGGATATAGAAATCAAGGAAAAAGCTGAGACGTTCTCACAATTTGAAACACAGATTAAAGAGACAACTGGTAATCTGAGTAAGCACATCAGTCTGTTGACTGATGAAGAGCTATCAACAAAGACCATTTATCTAAAAAGAAGCGATACCTACTACAGTATTTGGTATATGATACATGGACCACTTGCAGATGCTATCCATCATATAGGCCAAATTGTCACTTGGAGAAGAATAAGTGGCAATCCAATTAACCAAATTAGCCCATTCACAGGGCAATCATATTAATATTTACTTTAATATATAAGCAATTGATGGTCTTTTTCTTAGCAAAATACCCCCAAACTTACCCTGAACGACATTTTGTTTAGAAATAGTGGTTTCCCCTGTGTGTAAACACTTGAAAAACAAAGTAATTTATTGCATATTTGTGGTGTATTCAGCCTAATAGCGTCATTAATGTAAGAAAGTCATTAATTGGCCGTGTTCAGATTTTGTAGAAATTTTAATTGAATTCACTGAGATTTAAAGCAACCAGCTATGAGAATACGTGTTATCGAATCAACTTTAATTGCATCCTTTATTTTTTCGCTATTAGTAGCCACCCCCTCATTTTCACAATCGTTGTGTAATGATCTTGAAGTCTTAGAAGTTAGTAACACTGTCTTCACTTCAAGCAATCCATCTGTATCCTGTGATGGAACACAAATTGTATGGAGAGGAAATGATGGTACTTCTAACTTAATATACCATGCTGAGTGTGGTGGAGAAATAAGATTAGTATCAACTGAAACAGTAATAAACACAAGACCCCAAATAAGTTCTGACGGATCTACTGTTGTCTGGGCGGGATTTACAGTAGATGAAAACGATTTCTCACTAGTTTCTCAAGACATATATAAGTCAGTCAATGGTGGACCTCAAACGCTTGTCTCTTCAATAACAGCTGAAGGAAGGTCTGAAAACAATAAGACAGCACAAGTCTGTGGTGATGGTTCTATAATCGTTTGGTCTGGTTTTATAAATGGAACAGATCATATCTTTTTAAATGATGGCTCAAATACAATTAGAATTTCTAACAATGAGTCCATTAGAAATTCTGCTCCTAAAATAAGTGAAGATTGTAATACAGTGACTTGGGAAGGCTTTGAGGTTTCTAGTCAAACCTATCAAATCTATAAATATCAAAACGGCGCTGTTTCTAACATTTCAGGAGCAAGTTCAAGCACAAAAAATGTAGATCAGATTATGAGCGGTGATGCAAGTGTTATCGTCTGGATTGGAACAGACAGCAATGGTCAAGATCAAATTTACAGTTATGCGAATGGTGTGAGCGATCAGATAACACAGAACATGACTGGTGAGCATTCTAATCCTACATTAAGCCTAGATGGTACTGCACTTGGATGGACTAACTTTGATGTAGAAACTCAAGAAGCAAAAGTTTATGTTTCTATCAATGGAGATATACAAGAAGTCGCAAGCTATCAGATGGCCTCAACAGAGCGTATTTTCTTAGGTTCTAGTATAAGTGCAACTGGCAATACGTTTGTATGGCAAGATCCTTTTGACAATATACACATCACCAACTTTACTACTGATGTGGAAGAAATAATAGCAACAAATATGAATCTATTTGGTCAAGAATTATTGATCAGTTGTAATGAGGAAGTTGTTGTTTGGTCAGCATTCATTGATGATGTTCATACAGATGTCTACAGAAGCATTTGTTCTGAAACATTTTGTCAACCAATTAACGAAAATGTTGAGCAAGTAGCCGAAGAAGTGCCAGCTGAACCAGCTAATGAACCGATTATTGAAGAAGTACCTACAATGGGACAATGGGGTTTAATATGCTTAGGCTTACTCTTTATGATTTTTGCTACACAACGAATAAAAGAAAGAGAATTTACACTACAAACCGATAGAATTTAAAAGCAAAAATGATTGAGAAGGTTAACGGTCAATGACGATTTCTTTTTTCAACATAAAAGATTTCGTCATTGCCACACCTACTCTTGTGGCTTCTAAAGCATCTTTCAAGGTCACTGACATCTTCTTGCCTTCAATAACGTGATTGACAAAGCTTTGGGTTTGAGACACAAAAGATTCTTCAAATCTCTCTAAAAAGGTATCTACTATTTCGCGTCTAGATCCATTCTTATCATAAATCTCCACTAAGTTTTTTCCTGCTGGACGACCTATTCTAAGCGTTCCTTCTGTTCCTGTTATCTCGCAATACGTATCGTGCCCATGTGCAGCAGTTCTGGATGCTATTAATTGGACCATTGTGTTATTCTTCATTCTACCGACTGTCAGAACATTGTCTGCATCATTCATTTGCTCAAATACTTGATGTTTATAAGAACCACCGAGTGCATAAACAGAATGAAACTCAGTATCCAAATACCATCGAGCCAAATCAATATCATGCACATTGTAATCCATAAAAATCCCTCCACTTTTTTGAACATAGTTTTGTTGGAATCCTACCTGAGAATCTTTATCAACAGTCTGAGAACGAACCAAAAATGGTTTACCAATGAGACCTTCTTCGATTTTCTGTTTAGCGAACACATAACTTTTATCAAATCGACGATTAAAACCAACAATTGCTATTTGACTGGGTTTTGAATCGGCAACTTTTAAAACCTTGTGACAATCTTCTACACTCAAAGCCAAAGGTTTCTCGCAAAAAACATGATACCCTGCATTTAACGAATCTGTCATATGTATAGCATGCTCTAAGGTCGAACTCAAGACCATCACAGCATCCAACTCGTTTAACTCAAGCAATTGCTGATGATTTCGAAAAGTATAAGGAACATCTAGTTTATATTTCGCATAATCCAGTTCTTTATCGTGGATACTGCAAACTGCAATAATGGACGCATTTTTAACAGAACTGTCGATAATTTCTGCATACTTCTGCCCCATTCTTCCAAGGCCAATCAGACCCAATTTTAATTTGTCCATAGTGTTTCGATCTTTAGACTATACGTCAAAATAAACAGACAGAACTAGAAAATGTTATCTGTAAGTTTTACTGCAATATACCAAGTACCGACGATTTCATTTATTCGCACATTTTTGGCATGTCTAAATGAATAAACTCATTAGTACTTTCCGGCACTGTGCTATACATACTATCTAAATAATATAATATTCATAAGTCTAATTTATCTACTTTTGTATCCAGTTACATCTTTGCTCACTTTTCATTGAAATGATAAGCTAATATATCTCACATACGAGTAAACATTACATAAAAGACAGTTATGGCAATAGATATGCAGAACCCGTGGCATAAAGTAGAAATTGGTAGTAATGCACCAAATATAGTTAACGCAATTGTAGAGATTCCTAAAAACACGAGAGCCAAATATGAGCTCGACAAAAAATCAGGAATGCTGTTAATGGATAGAGTCATTTATTCATCTATGTATTATCCAGCTAATTATGGCTTTATACCTAGAACATATTGTGACGATAAAGATCCATTAGACATACTTGTACTTTCACAAATAGCGATTGTACCAATGTGTATAGTTTCCGCCAAGGTTATTGGAGTGATGAGAATGGTAGACAATGGTGAAATGGATGACAAGATCATTGCAGTAGCTGAAAACGATATGGGTGTGAATCACTTTGATGAAATCGCACAAGTTCATGACCATTTTATAGATGAACTAAAGAACTTTTTCGAAGATTATAAAAAGTTAGAAAATAAAACTGTTGCAATTGAAGATTTTCAAGACGCAACAGTTGCCAAGCAGATTATCCACCAAAGTATGGTCGATTACGACAACTACCTTAAGACATTGTAGACGTCTCGCTTCAAGTTGGTCACTGTAGGTGTCTCGCCTCAGATAGGCCGCTGCAAGCGTCTCGCCTCAGCAATAAATAAAACGTAATTTTGGGGGTATATATAGACAAACATGAAGGCAATTCACATTACCAAAACTGGCCCAGCTGACAAAGCATTTGAAACAAGAGAGCTCAAAATTCCAGTTCCCTCAGAGAATGAAGTATGCATTAAAGTAAGTTGTTTTGGTTTGAATTTCGCTGATGTGTTGGCTAGAAAAGGTTTATACCAAGATGCCCCACCCCTGCCTTCTGTAATAGGATATGATGTTGCTGGATATGTTCATGCTATCGGATCATCAGTCACAAATTGTAAAGTTGGCGATAGAGTTACAGCGTTAACGCGATTTGGTGGTTATGCTGAATATGCTTGCACGATGCAAGAAGGAGTTGCTGTTATTCCAGATGAGTTAGATTTTTCCACCGCTACTGCATTAAGCACACAAGCTTGTACTGCATATTACTGCACGGACGAATGCGTGCAATTGCATGAAGGTGACAATGTACTTATACAAGCTGCTGCTGGTGGTGTTGGATCAATTCAAGTACAAATAGCAAAACATAAAGGTTGTCATGTCTTTGGTACAGCATCTACTAAAAAACAAGACTTTCTTGCAGAATTGGGAGTTGATGTACCTATTGATTACACCAAAGTAGATTTTAATAAAACAATCAAACAGTCAATTGGAGAAGGCAAAGGATTGGATGTTGTCTTTGATAGCATCGGTGGTAAAGCCTTTAAACAAGCATACAAATTACTATCACCAACTGGTAGGCTTGTCTTTATTGGTGCTGCGAGTCAACTAAAAAATGGCAAAGCAAATATTCTGACAACATTAGCTTTAGCTAAAGGATTTGGGATATTCTCTCCCATTCAATTAATCATGGAATCCAAAGGGCTGATTGGTGTAAACATGTTACGCGTTGCTGATAATCGACCTCATGTATTTAAAAAATGCTTGGATGGTGTTGTAGATTATTGGCAAAAAGGCGTAATCAAACCACATGTCCATCAAGTCTTTAAGGCAGAAGATATCGCAAAGGCGCACGAAGAACTTGAATCTCGAAGATCTATTGGCAAAATTGTTTGTGAGTGGTGATCGAGCAAGACATTAGAGCTAGCAAAACAGATTCAATTTACGCGCCATAAGCAAAGTTACGCAGGTAGAACAACCGAGACAATCTTCCGAAATAAACTTAGGTTAAGCGCAACCCATATTGAATTCTCTATCTTGATTACTCATAAAAAACGTCTGCACATGAAACTGTCAACAATTGTATTTGTACTGTATTTCATTTCAATATTAATAAGTTGCCAGTCTCCATCTAATGACCCAAATCCTACTCAAAAAGTCAGTAAAAAAGTCCATGACCAGATCGTAGAACACGGAGAAAAAAGCGCTTATTTTGGTGATCTCCATGTCCACACCAGTTGGTCATTTGATGCTTTCATCTATAATGTCAGAACAAATCCTGACGATGCATATGCATTTGGAAAAGGAGAACCAATCGATCATTTTGTCCTTGATAAGATTCAAATCGACAGACCGCTCGATTTCATGGCTGTGACAGATCACAGTGAATATATGGGTGTGATGAAACAAATGTTGGACAAGGAAAGTCCCTTATACAATATCCCACTAGCTGAACAAATCAGAAGCAAAGATAGAGCAACGTCGACAAGAGCTTTTGGAATTATAGGTTTCTCTCTCGCTAATAACAAACCTATTGAAGTATTATCTGAAGAAGGCATTAGAAAATCAACTTGGGAAGAGATTGTAAAGGCAGCAGACCGTCACAATAATCCAGGCCAGTTCACAACCTTTGCAGGCTACGAATTTACAAGTTCACCGGGAGATTCATTAGGAGAAGTTGGTTTTGCCAGGAACTTGCATAGGAATGTGATCTATAAAGACACTGATAAAATCTCTGATCTGCCATTTTCATCCATAGATTCTCAAAATCCTGAAGATTTGTGGGATTGGATGGACAAAGAAAGACAAAAAGGTATATCTGTGATGGCGATTCCTCATAATGGCAATATGAGTGATGGCCTTATGTACCAGACGACGACTTTTGATGGCAAACCCATTACAAAAGAGTACGCTGATCAACGCATGCGCAATGAACCAATCAATGAAGTCGTCCAAATAAAAGGGCAATCTATGTCACATCCAGTTTTAGCTCCAAATGATGAGTTTGCTGATTTTGAATTATTCGAATATACCTTTTCAACTACTGTATCACCACCTAGTAAACCTCAAGGCAGTTATGTCAGACAAGCCTATCAAGATGGTTTGCAATTTGAAGAATCATTGGGATCAAATCCATTTAAATTTGGTGTTATAGGCAGTTCGGATGGTCACAACTCAGCTGCTGGATTTACCGAGCCTACTTATTTTGGAAAGTTTGGTGTACTAGATGGCTCTCCTGAGAAAAGAATAATAACGGATCCAGGCACTTTTTTACGTGCGAAATATATGAGTAGTGGTGGCCTAGCAGGTGTATGGGCGGAGTCAAATACCAGAGAGGCAATTTTTGAAGCATTGGAACGCAAAGAGACATTTGCAACATCTGGCAATCGAATGAAACTTCGCTTTTATGGAGGTTTTACTGTCCCCAATAATGTATTTAATTCGGATGATTGGATAAATAAACTAGACGACAAATCTGTACCGATGGGTGGTGATTTAGACGCTGAAAATAGAACGCCAAGTTTCGCTGTTTGGGCAGTCAAAGACCCTGAAGGTGCTAATCTCGATAGAATTCAAATTATAAAAGCGTGGGTCGATGGATCAGGTAAATCGCACGAAAAAATAATCAATGTCGCATGGTCTGATGGTAGAAAACTAAATGCAGATGGAACACTCCCCCTTTTGGAATCAACTGTCGATGTGGAAAAGGCAAGCTATTCAAATAGCACTGGAAGCACTGAATTGAAAACCGTTTGGACTGATGAGGCATATAACCATGATTTTCATACGATGTATTACATGAGAGTACTAGAAATTGAAACACCTAGATGGAGCACGTATGATGCTGAAAAACTTGACATCAGTGTACCTTCAGATCTACCAGAAAAAATTGTGGAACGAGCTTGGAGCTCTCCTATTTGGATTAATGCAAAGTAAACCATTTACTTTATAATGCCTTGCTTTTTGAAAGCCGTAACACTGGGACGATAATCTCTGACACCACTACTGACAGCTAACTCTCGAGCTTGTTGTATTTTCTCAACAGCTAACTCTTCTTGCCCCAAACTGTATAACACAACAGATTGCATGTCGAGAAAACCATAATTAGGTGTTTGCTTATTGCGGTTATCAAGAGCATCATTTAAATTACTCATTGTGCTTTGCTTTTGGTGATACTTTAGCAGGTAAATTGCAGTTCTCAGTAATGTTTCTCTATCTACTTTTTCTGTACCATTTTCCAAGGCGAATAGAGCATACTTCGTGTGGAGCTCTCTATCTTTTGCACTAAGGCCGTCCACAGTTAATCTGGGATTGGTAAATAAATAATTATAATAAAACATACGAACTTCTGAGTCATCTGGTTTAAATCCTTTGGACGCTGCTGATCTCAGAAATGCTCGTTCTTGTTCGCGTGCATTTCTGGTAAAGTTCTTTTCTGCTTGTTCATACAGGATGCTTCCGAAAATGATAGGATCAACAATTTCTCTTCCATATTGCTTATAAAACTTGTCTTTTTCTTGAAGCAAGACAGTATGTGCATATGTCGTTGGATCACTTGCATAATCAAGCACAAAATTCATCCACTCTGTATCATCTATTTTATCTCTAAGATTTAAATATTCTTTTGAATACTTATTGGCCTTTCCAAAATTTCCTCTTACCATTTGATATTCAATATAATTGTACAAATGATCAGTATCCTCTGGATCATCCTTATACTTCTTATCCATTAATCGTTTTATATCACGCCCGTTTCGCCTTGCCATTTTCCCAGCATCAAATATTTCTTTACCCTCTCTATATCCACGTAGACTGTAAACAGGATCTCCATCGTTCGCTATAAACAGCATTGTTGGAAAACTATAGACATTGTAATACTCAGCAGCTCTTTTTCCACCCGTATTGCCGTTAAACTTATAGTTGACAAATGATTTGTTGTATAAATTGCCTAAGGAAGTGTTAGAGAATTCTTCTTGTAAGTAATCACAGGCTGGACAATTATCTGCATAGAAATAAATCATCACTTTTTTATTCTCTTTCTTAGCATTTGAGAACGCATTCTTAAAATCGGTATTAAACTTAATACCTGTTTGCGCATGAAGAGAGACACTTACAAAAAACAAGAAAGCACTTACTGTAATTAATCGCATCATAACTATGTAATAATTCAATATATGAACCGATAAAGTACAATGTTCACCACTAACAGCAAACTCTTTGAGACTTATAATTTTGTTAAACACTCCGCTTTAGTCTGAATATTAAGCATTTATAGATGATTAAGGCAATGTTTGCTTATAACCAAATGGCATTAAGATGGATTATGGCTGAGGGAACTCATACTCTTAATATTTAACACGAATACCATGGTTAGTTTTGGTTTTCCTTATTTTCGCAACAATGAGTAAAGCGACGTTTTGGAAAGAGCCTTTGGTGCATTTTATATTGATAGGAATGTTGCTTTTCTTTATCCACTCATTCACAAACAATGAAAATATAGGTTCTGGATCAACAATCTTAATTGATGATGATGACGTTAACCGACTGATCACGCAATACAAACAAGTTTGGAATGAGGACCCGTCTCAGGAAACAATTAAAAAACTTATTGAAGATTACGTCAATTCTGAAATGCTCTACAATGAGGCCTTAGCGATGAATCTAGATCACAATGATGAAATTATAAAGCGAAGGTTAAAACAAAAATATGAATTCCTAGTTAGCGATCTTGCGACCATACAAGATCCTGATGTTGGAGAATTAAAAGCATTTTATAATAAAAACAGCGATCAATTTCAGTCTGAGAAATTGTATAGTTTTTCTCAATACTATTTCAGTTTTGACAACAGACAACGCCCAGATATTGACGCACGAAAATTCATTAAATCAAAAAAAGAAAGCAGACCAGATAATAATTTACATTCTGATGCATCACATTTAAAGCGAACTTACATTAACGTAACACCTCAAAAAATACGATCTGAATTTGGCAATGACTTTAGTGAAGAAATCCGTACTCTTTCTAGTATTGGTTGGCATGGACCAGTCAAATCAGGATATGGATTTCATGCTATTCATTTATTATCTATCCAGTTAGATAGTCTTCAAGAATTTGACGCTGTACAGCATCAGGTTAAAGAGGCTTACAATAAAGAGATGATTGATAAATACAACAAATCAATACAAGAAAAACTAATAGAAAACTACACAATAACTTATGAGTTAGAGCAATGGAGCGAATTGGATTTATAATTAAAATATCAGTTGTTCTTTACAGTTTGATGTTTTGCCATTTTGCATATGGCCACGAAGTAAGACCAGCCTATCTAGAAATAAAACAAGTCTCAAAAACAGATTACAATATTGTTTGGAAAGTACCTATGAATGGAGGGCGGTTACTCAAAATAAAACCTATTTTCCCTCAAGGATTTGAAACAGAAATAATTAGAACAAACATACTGGGGACATCGCAAGTCCAATATTTAAAAGCATCATTCTCCGACAAACTTTCAGGTAAAACTATCCAAATTGACAATCTTCAAAAGACATTGGTTGATGTCATGTTGAGACTTGAATTGGAAGGTCCACTAGAATATACTTTCCTCATACAACCAGAAAAACCAAGTCAATTTATCCCCATTCAACCCCAGCCGTTTGCCGTATTTACATCGTATCTCGTCCTGGGTGTAGAACATATTCTATTTGGGTATGATCACTTGTTGTTTGTACTTGGCTTACTCTTACTTGTTCAATCACTGAAAACCTTATTTTGGACCATAACTAGTTTCACACTTGCGCACAGCATCACCTTAGCACTTGCTTCATTGAACATGATGTCACTTCCGTCTACACCAGTAGAAGCCATCATTGCCTTAAGTATAGTCTTACTAGCAAAGGAATCAATCGATAAACGGAATGACAAGTCAAGCATCACCCAACAATATCCTTGGGTTGTTGGTTTTCTATTTGGCTTATTACACGGCTTTGGATTTGCAGGGGCGTTAGGAGATATTGGCTTTCCCCAGAGACAGATTCCAGTCGCTTTACTAAGTTTTAATTTAGGTGTGGAATTGGGACAAATTTTATTCACCCTAGCCGTAATGTTGATTTTTTATATTCTCAAAAAGTCAAATTGGAGACAACTAGATTGGACAAGACACGTTGCGATCCCATATGCGATAGGCGGGATTGCCTGTTTTTGGTTTATTCAAAGAGTCTTGGTTATATTGTAACATGATTTTAGATAAAGTAGACCCTACTCCAGATTCAATAAAACAACTTGTTGCAGATTATCCAGCTGATCAGCCTGTTGTGATGTTAAATATTCTTCGTTTTGTAGAAACTACAGAATCAGGTGAAGAAGGTGAAACAGTATACCGTAGATATAGCGCCAACGCTGTCAAGCATTTAGAAAAAACTGGCGCAAAAGTGTTGTGGGCTGGAAAAGTAGTAAGTGCGGTTATAGGTAATCACGACGATAAACCTCATCAAATATTACTGGTTGAATATGCGACTGTGCAACAATTTCTAGGCATGGTCATGAGTCCAGAGTATCAAGCAATTACAAAAGACAGGACTATGTCCTTGGAATATGGAGGCTTGTATGCTTGCCAGCATATGATGAAATAATCAAAGGATCTTTTTAAATCTTCAATGCAGACGTCTTACTTCAGCTAAGAGACTCAAATTTTAATCTAAATATGTAATTCGCTCGATCAACGAGACCCTATCTGTGTCTGATCCCGAAGTATTCTTATTTAATACCCTTTGGTCGAGGAACTGCTCAGCAAGCCATGATGTTATCTTGTTTCCCTTGTGCAATTGTAATATTGTTTGGAATTTGGATTTAGCTGCCTCTGAGCCCAACACTCTTTGCTCAGCCTCAAGACCTAGCAACACAGTAGGATTTAAAAGTGCAATGTGTTTTTCTGTATACTGTATCACTTCTTTCCATGCAGCAGTTGCTTCAGAATGATTGCCTTTTTCGGCTTGAATATAACCAATCATATAGTTAGCAATTCGGTCATCGGCATCATAGGGTTTGCCAACACCTAAAGTCTCGGGCCATTCTTTAGATTTTTCTAAAACAGTCATCGCCTTTTCATATTCATTTGATTCTATAAGTTGTAATGCATGCCAATAATGAGCTGATTCATACAACTTACGACTTTCGGATGCACCCTCAAAAGGAAGCACCTTAAGGTTATTCAAAACATTAATAGATTCTTCATATCGATTATTTTGATTGAGCAAATTTGCCAGAGCCATACCTATAGAATAATTTTCAGGAAATGCTCTGTAAGCCTCTCGTGCAGTTAGTAATCCATCTGTCCAATTTTTGTGTTCAATTTGATGATCAAGTAACTTTTTCCATGTCCTCCAACTGTCGGGTGAAACATCTCTTGCTTTTTTCAAATCGCTCAGAGGATTCGTTTGATATAATTCATCTAAAACAAATGCTCTTGTATGGTAAAACGAAGCATGTGGATTGTTTGGATGTAATGATTGTAATATGTCTGCTGCTTCACCCATTCTATCCTTCGCTATCAGATTTAGTGCATAATAATAATCAGTCGTCCAATGGTTTTGGTACTTATCAAGCCATTCTAATGCGTGAAGTGTTTCTCTGCGATATGGAAATACAAATTCAGGAGATTGCTGTTTTAGTACTACATCATTTTTTGAATCTTTCAATAAATACGCGAGCCAAATATCAATTAATGCATGGTTAGGTGCTGCTTTCAGAATATCGATTGCAGTTGGCAGTTGGTTTAGATTATAATAATCAATAGCTAATTCCAGAAACGTTTGATAAGTTAATTCTGATTGATGTGAGTGATCAAAATTACGTTTTGCCTCATCAGACGGATTAAGAAGATATCGCTCATAATGTGCAAAGTGATTAATTGGATCAATGGCAACAAGATGATTTAAGGCCTCCGTTGCACTTTCTTTATCGCCAGTTAATCTTTCTGACACTACCATCACTTTCCAAGCATTTACATTATACTTATTATAATCAAGAGCTTTGCTTGCGTATTCTTTAGTTTTTTGAAGGTCATTTTCAGCCAACAATATTTCAGCTATTTGACAATTTGCATTTGATCGATATGTCATGGATCTTGCTGCCCAACCAAAAGCTTCTTTGGCATTTAAATAATCACCACTCGCTCTGTGCAAAATAGCGGTCACATAATTTGCTCGAGGATGATAAGTATCTAACTGTAAAGCTTCATTAGCATAAGTCAACCCTTCTTGATAATTTGCTTGCCGAAAACAAAGTTCTGCAAGATCACATAGTGTAGGAATGTGTTGATCATCGGATTCAAGAACAGTTTTATATTTTTCTTTTGCTACAGCATAGTCTCGAAATTTCATCGATTCCCAAGCTGATCGATACATGGACTCCACAGTTTCTGAAGGTAATTTTTCTGTGTGAAATGGTCTGTCAATTGATAAATCTTCAGTTGTTGAATAGTGAATATCGAGCAGTGGTATGTTAATGCTATAGTCCTCTGTCCCATCTAATTCGAATGTGTGCGTATGTGGATCCATCGGTTTTAAGGATACAGAATAATCGTCGTGATCCTTTCCATCAACTTGAATACGGATATCAGCCTCAGAATGTATGAATGAGTGCAGATTGATCGTCACAGTATTTTCTACTTGGTCAACATAAAGAACCGCTTTGTCAGAGGCATCGGATAAACCACCAATCTCTTTTACAGGAAACCAAACTTCTGTCCACTGATCTGTTGCATATGGTTCAAAATTGGCTTGCGTTTGAGGATTATTATGTTCTCCGGCTGAATATTGTAGGAACTGCCTTCCTGCTTGAAATTCTATATATTGCCCATCATCATCAGTCAATAAATCCTCCCAAATACCACCAGCTCTTGAAAGCGCCCAAAGCCATAACTTTTGTCCTGGTATTGCCTCATGTTCACCCCAATGCCCAAATCCATATTTTGCATCATGATAATACCCTCCAAAAAAGTCATTGTATTCGCCAACAACATGATAAGATTTACTTGGACCAAATCTATTTTCATTGTACAAGGCCAGATTGCGCCCCATGTGATCTATGGGCCAAGGCAGTGCTTCTCCGCTATGTTTTAGAAGTTCGTCACCTGGTGTAAAAAATTCAAAATCAGCTCTTGCTGGAGCTGCTGCAGTCATCCAGTTATAATACGATTGGTTCATGGCTGTTGGATTGTACCAGACTGCTTTGGTTTCGAATGCAGATTTTCCTGGTTCTACTTTGATAGTCACTCGCCATTGCGTTCTTGATGGCAAGTCAATATTGCCAACTGTGCAACTAACACTTCCATCTTCATGCTGATTGAGCACATAATCCACTGGTGTGGCAGTTGATGGATGATGTCCTATTATGCCAAAATTAAATTCAATACCTCCCGACGTCCAAGGTCCTCTCATTGAAATATTTCGGAATTTCATAACTTCATTTCGATAGATGAATTCTTCTCCATTTGTTTTATCAATAGCTCCCCAGACTTTCCCTCCAACTTCAGGCAAGACAAATACCTTTATAAATTCATTCTCTAATTCTATCACCTTCCAATCCTGTTGATTTGATTCATGACTATAGCCTTCATATTTGAAGTAAGGATAAATCTTTGCATTGTCTTCTAAAATAGGAATTGGATTTGGATCACTGAATGGATAGGTTGTGAGAGTCCTACTAGTTTCTTTTATTGTAGTATCCTGCGCAATGATACCATTAAACAGAAACACAACTGAATAAAATAAAATACCATGTTTAAGCATTGCTACGTTTTTATATTTGTGAATTAATCTCATGGAAATGGATTGCTAATTTTATAATCGAGAAGGCAAGAAGGCAGACAATATTCTGCACAGGAGTTTTATTGATTGCAAAACAAAATGACTTCCCCACCTTATTCAACACTTAGTTGCCAATCAAACGATAAGTGACTTCTTTTATTTATCATGCAATTCAGACAGTCAAAACTCAATTCAAAATTCTTGAGTTGTTTTAGTGTCATCACTTTCACATCTACACTTGATTGAGGACTAACAGTAAATACATCAGAATGAGATTGAAAATTAAATTCGGCAGTATTTTGCAAGGTGAAAGCAGCGTCAGATTTATTTTCAATACGAACTATTGCAACTGAGCTTGGGCCGATGTAGCTCACATTTGTCACTTCAAGACTTGCATCTACTAAAGATTTTAAATGAGTTTCTTTTCCAATCAACAATTCATTAAACCAGGTTACTGTCCTGCCAGCAAACAATGCGTCTTTTAACGCCTCTTTTGTTCTGGCAGTTGCAAAAACTAATGTAATGGGTCTGTGTCCACCCTCTGCTATTTCAAATTGATAATCCACGAGTCCATGTATATCAGAGGTACCGATAACCGTTAGATTATGCGAATTGGCCGCTTGTAAGGCATCATCTGAATAGGTAATGTCATTGACCACTTCAATTCCATGAAGTAGATCTTTTTCAATCAATTGCTTATGCAAATCCGTCACTTGTACTTTACCATCTTCCTTTTGATTTATCCAATTTGGATGGTTCCAAAAGATAAATGCACCTTGAGCTCTAGCTGCCTCAAATGCCTTTATCGGATCTTCCACATTTAATGCGTTAGCGTCTGTGATAAAAATGGCATTGGAATGTCCAGGTGGTAAATCTCTTGTAATCTCAGCACCATGTAAAATCATCAAATCATATGGCTTTGCTAACTCCTCAGCAATAATGTAAGATCGATTGCGATCTTTATGAGGAATGTCTTCTGAATGAGGTTGATATTCGAGGTGTTCAGTCAGAGAAATAGCATCTAATCCGTCCCTTATAGCTTCTTGGATGCGTATATCTGGCCAGACAGAACCATCAGAAAAAACGGTATGAATGTGTAAATCTGTCTTTAAGGTTTGATACTCATTTACATGAGGAAAACTTATTTTTCTTTCTCTTTGACCAATACAAATGAGAGGAATTGCTATAAGTAAGATTACAATTAGATTTTTCATGAAAACAGGATTTATATAATAGATATATTCCATACATAAGATAGTAAAAATTTGTGGATTACATATTCATCTAATTGATATTAATCAAAACATAATATATTGATTTTCAGTTATTTACGACAAAAAGATGCTATTTTATTTGTGCAGGTAATTCTATGTATTACTTTAGTCGAAGTAAAAATTGTAATCTAATGAAACATCTCATACTGCTTTGCTTTTCCTTATTCATAGGAACCTATCTAAATGGACAAGACTCACTAGTAGTCATTACTAATAGCGCTACTATAGACTTTCAGGAAGGACTTGATCCCTGGAATGGTGATATGTGTTCTTACATAGGAGATCCTTCTTCAGGTATATTCAATTTTGACATCCAAGGTTTTGATGCTACTGCGGTTACGATTTCTTCTAGCAACCTCTTAGTCGTTCCTATCGATAATGATCACCTAAGTATGCTTTTAAATTTTAACAATTCATTGGTTACAGGTGGTACGGTCTTTATCAATCCACAAGACGCTGGCCAAAGCACAATAATAATCACAGCGTATGATGAAAATTGGGTAGCCGTAAATTTCTATTTAGATCTTACAGTCAAATCTTGTAGAGATACTCAGACAATAACACAGATGAATATTGACCCATTAAATTTATCCATCACGAACACTTTTTCGGCAAATATTCTAACGCAGACAAGTGGTAGTGTTGTCATTCCTAATCAGAGTGATATTGAATTTTTTGCAGGTAACTCCATAGAACTAAATCCAGGATTTGAAATAATACGCGGAGCTGAATTCTTTGCTGATATACGCCCTTGTATTAATTAAAATACCAACTAAAATATATACACTCTCATATCCTTGTGTTTTATCACTTATTCGTTAAAACCAACTGTACAGAATAAGACACTTTGTACCACTTTAATAAAACGTGAGTAATCAAGATTAAACTTGCTTAAGTGGTTCATGTTTATTGATTATGAAATATTTTGTTATCGTAATAGCGTTCTGTTCACTGCTGTCTTGTGGTGATGAAGCTGCGCCCTTTTTTGATAACAAGGTATTATCTGAATATCTAGCACTCAATCATTTTAGAGAACTATCAGGACTTATTGCTTGTGCAGGAGGCAAAGAAGATGGTTTATTTAATGATCCTTCTGAGGGAAGTTCCGTTTTTTTCTACCCTATTGAAGGGGCAACAGATTTTCAGTATTTTGAAACAGATAGTTTATCTGACCCATCAGACTATTCCCAATACAAAGCAAAATTAATCGATAGTGAACCTATCTTCAATGGCTACTTATGGAAATTCAATAATACTAAATTTACAGGTGAGCGGTACGGTATTGTCACTTACAAAACTGAAGGCAGAATCCATGTCTGTAATCCCATTCGAATAAAAACGACTGTCAAACCAACAGAGCAAAATCCAGATTTAATGCAGGTGACAGAACATGGCGTGAACCCAATGTTCGTCTGGGATGACGGAATAATAAAAGAAAATACCATTTACTTCCAAGTCATATCAGATGAAGACAATAATTTGATTTCTGGAACATATACATTTGACAAGAACTTTACATTTTACAATCTAGACAACGTGGTACTTAATATCACGGACTCATTAACTACGCCTAGATTGATACCAAACAGAAATTATGTATTTACATTGATGGGCGTAAGTGAAGATAACTGGGTCAACCTATTTATAGAAAAAGAATTTAAGGCGCGATAAGGGTTCAAACATTAAGGCTGTAAGAGTTGATAAAGGGTTATTAAATGTAGTACTTGAATTATAATCCAATAGGTAGTTTGCCGGGAAGAATAAATAATATATAAAATACGCTCTTCATGTTATCCCTTCTGCTTAATGTTCTTAATGTTTAAACATCTGAGATTATTTATACCAAGACAATTATTACTTTAGGGGTATGGAAGTCATCAATCTCAATGAAAAATTTTCAAAATTTTCAGATCATTGGAACCCTAAGCTAATAGGGACTCTTAATGGTCAAGCAGTTAAAATTGCAAAAGTAAAAGGAGAATTTGTTTGGCATGACCACAAAGATGAAGACGAACTTTTTCATGTGATCAAGGGAACACTTGAGATACATTTTAGAGACCGAATAGAGACTATACGTGAAGGTGAGATGATCATCGTCCCAAAAGGTGTAAAACACAAACCCATTGCAAAAGAAGAGGTGTGGATTTTACTATTCGAACCAATGAATATTAAACATACAGGTGATGTTGTCCATGAGATGACACAAACTAAAATAGACAAGATATAACTTTCAAGTAAGCGTTACATGCAAACATCTCACTTCCTAAAATTATTGACTTATACAGTTGGCATCTGCTTGGTCCTCGTTGGCTGTATGCTGATATCACCACTATTGAAACAGCACATTATTTTTGCCTTGTTGACAATCGTTTTGTTCTCACTACTCAGCATAGTGATTTTTATTTTTGGTGAAAAACTCAGTAAATCGAAAAATAAATACCTTTACAATAATCTTATTGTGATCAACTTCATACTCAAAATAGTATTCTCTGTTTTATTGATACTGGCATATGTTAATGTCACTAAGCCAGTTGATAATTGGTTTCTAGGAGTGTTCATAATTATCTACGTGTTATTTACGTCGTTTGAAGTTTTATTCATGACTAAGCAAGCGCGGCTAAAGAGTTAGTCACTCTTGATTTCTTTAATATTTGAACAATTAAAAAAGGGCCTTGACGACTAATCGACAAGACCCAGAAGCAGTTAAAGTTATGTCTCAGATGCCTTTTGACTTGAACGGCTCGACAGTATAGCCAGCTTCGCGAAGAAGATTGATAACTCCTTCCTTACCTGGTAAATGTGCTGCGCCCACAGCAAAAAAGTTTTGACTCTCAGTCATCATTGTTTGCATCTGAGGGATCCAATTTTTATTTCTTTGATTAAGCAAAATATCTTCAAATTCGCCAATACCATCCTCATCGGAAATAGACATGGTTAGCATTTTATTTAAATTCTGTTCTTTGTATACGTTTACAATTTCTTTGAAAGAATCGCTTCCAGTACTTCCCGATTTTATACTTTCCATGAGCATATTTGCTTGATCTTCATATGGTATTTGATCAAAAATTGATATTTGAAAATCTATAGTTTCTAAACCCGCAGTTTTTTTATTTCCACTTTCTGCCATCTCCATAAATTCACCTTCATAAGACTTTATTTTTCCACTTTGCAAATCATCGAGAGACATATCGCCAGATGTAAATACTGTCAAAAACATCGGTTTCATTCTTTGAAAGAAAAAGATTGGCAATCCTGCTTTTTCAAAATGGCTTTCTACTAATGCATAGTCTTCTGCAGACAATAGGTCTTTAATAGTCAAATCATCAGCCATATAGAATTTATCCATCATACCCATCAATTTTGACATGTCTTGCATATCAGCCATATCAATTTCAAAAACGAGTCGATCTGAATCATCTACAGCAGTCTCAGTGCCGGCTGGTAAAAAGAAGTCTTCAGCTCCTATCATATGAATCGTACCGTATAAATAAGAAGGCTCAGTGAGTTCTTTTCCACTGATCTTCCAGAGAAGATTATTTGGAAGATTATCCCATGATTCTTTTTGCATTTCAGCTTTCGCCACCGATGGTGCTTGAACGGCTATCTCCGTTGTATCCTTTGCTGACTTACATGCCGTAAACTGCACTAAGATGATAAGTGAGAAAAAGCTAAAAAGTGATTGAATGTGCTTTGTCATATATTTTTATTTCAAATTATATCTAAACAACTGATTTTATCCCCGTTGTCTTATGATTTCATATAACATAATGCCTGCAGAAACAGAAACGTTCAATGAATCCGTCTTTCCGTATTGTGGAATTTTAAAAGAATGATCGCTGGCGACAACAAGTTCCTTCTGCACACCTTTACCTTCTGCACCCACAATAACTGCAGTCGGGCCAGAAAAATCCATTTTTGTAATCGGCATTTCAGTAAATAATGTACTCGCAAATACCTGAATACCATTGTTTTGCAATAATTCTAAGGTTTCTTTGAGATCAGAAACTCGACACACTGGAATGTGTAATAAAGCACCAGAAGATGTTTTGACGGCGTCATCATTTATCGCAGCACTATTTTTTCTAGGAATAATGATCGCATTTGCACCAAAAACTTCTGCAGATCTAGCTATGGCCCCAAAATTACGTACATCTTTTACGTGATCTAAAATGAAAATCAGTGGTGATTTTTCATTCTCATATAAATGAGGAATAATGGCTTCTAAATCCTGAAATTCTATTGGTGAAGTTGTCGCTACTATACCTTGATGATTTCTACCACCAGAAAATTTATTGAGATACTCTATTTCTGTCCTGACTAAGGGTATACTTCTCTCTTTGCAGACAGCCCTAACTTTTACTTCAAAAATACCTGTTAACCTATTGTGTATAAACACTTTACCAATCGGTTTCTGACTCTCAAAAAGTTCTTCAACTGAATGTCTTCCGTAAATTATACTGTACTTTAACTCCTCCATTAGGGGCGCAAGATACTGAAGGGGGGAAACATTAAGGATATTAAGGTGGGGAAACATTAAGAGGATTAATGAGGAGAACATTGAGGGTATTAAGGAAGGAGAACAATTCAGGACCTTAAGGAAAGGGAAGTTTGAGGGCTTCAATTAAGACTCGAAGTGTAATCTCTATGGAATGTCATGAAGATTACCTCTCAGATTGACATTAACACCACCTTAGCAATCGGTATCACGCATTACTACTAAGAACTTAGTAACTTTAAGAGATAATTTTCACCTGAAAAAACATCGCATTTATTGAGTACAAAACCAGTACTTAAGACTTTTGTTATTAGGGAAACACTTCGAGTGGATTTCCACTAAAGAGAAATATTGTTGATTAGCCTTAATGGGCCTATATTCGTTACTATGAGATTTTTGCTTTCCTTACTTTTTGTATTATCATTCAACCTCTTATACTCTCAAACAGATATAAACATCGAAAAGATAGCAGCAATGCATCTCTTGGAGAATCAAAAAAAGTGGTCTTTAACGGACGAAGATGTCTCGAATTTCAATATTAGCAGTTACCACACATCAAAGCAGAGCGGAGTTACTCACATTTATGTCAACCAAAATATAAATGGAATCTCAATTCAAAACGCAATAGCTGTTATTAATGTAAAAGCAGACAATTCGCTTCTTCTTGCATCTTCAGATTTTATTCCAGATGCTAAATCAAAAGTCTCTAATAAAAAGTCTGCATCTCTTTCTCCTCAAGAAGCTATTCGAAAATATTGTGATCACCATCATCTTGAGCTTGATCAAACCAGTTTTAAAAAGAAAAATATACCAACAACCGTAGCTAATGAGTTCATTTTTGATAAGACATCATTCTCAGAGGATAATTTATATGCAACCTTACTGTACTTTCCAACAGACGATGATAAACTGGCACTAACCTGGCGAATTGAAATCAACGAAAAGAGAAGTCCAGACTTTTGGGTAAGTTATGTTGATGCCCACACTGGAGACATCATCCATTCTGACAATCAAACAAAGTCTTGTCAATTTCACCAACACTCCTTTTCAAATCAACATACAGGTGATTGCACACACCAAGAACATAAAGCGTATCAACACCGTCAACAAAATGAATCAGCAGCTACTGTAGATGGTTCAAGTTACTTAGTCTATTCTTTACCACTGGAAAATCCTCTGGAAGGAGAACAAACTATTTTGAATGAGCCTTTCTTGCCAGAAGCATCTCCATTTGGATGGCATGATCTTGATGGTGTGGAAGGAGCAGAATTTACAGTGACCAGAGGGAATAATGCGCATGCATTTCAAAACACGTCTGGCTCCGGAAATTCTGAAGGTGATGAACCTGACGGAGGTGCCTCATTAAACTTCAATTTCCAACACGATAAACTTGGAGAGCCAATTGAGAATGTAGAATCTGATGTGACACAATTGTTTTACATCACGAATTGGATGCATGATTTTTCTTACTTTTTTGGCTTTGATGAAGTCGCAGGAAATTTTCAAGAAAACAACTATGGTAGAAATGGATCCGGTGGTGACAATGTCATTTCTAGAGCTATAGAGAACCAAATGGAAGATGGATCACCTGTCACCAACAATGCTCGTTTCTCTTCACCAAGAGATGGACAAAATGGCACCATGTTTATGTTTCCTTGGGTAGCAACTGGCAACACGGAATTGAATTTACTTTCTCCTGTAGAACGATCATATGAACACGGAGGAGCAGCATTTGGAATCCCTGATCAAACAACGATCGTGTCTGGACAAGTAGTCATATCTCTCGATAGTGGTGGTGTCTCAGAACTAAATGCTTGCGACTCCATTATAAATGCTGCAGAGTTAGCTGGAAACGTGGCTTTAGTGGAAAGAGGAGAATGTGATTTCAGCTTTAAAGTAAATAATCTACAAAATGCAGGAGCAATTGCAGTCTTGGTATGCAACAGAGATGAAGAAATTGTTACCATGGCTGCCGGAGAAAACGCAGACCTCGTCACAATACCCTCTTCATTTTTACGTAAATCTGACTGCGACACGCTTAAAGCAATTTTGGATCAAAATATGGAAGCAACTTTACAGTTTGTTTTCAACTTACCAGTACCTGCTCAAGTTTCTGGCTCTTTCGACAATGGCATTACTGTACATGAATATGGACATGGCATCAGCATACGTTTAGCAGGAGGTCGCAACACCTCGAACTGTTTAAATTCTGAAGAACAAATGGGAGAAGGATGGAGTGATTTTTTCACTTTAGTTGCCACACAGAAATCAACTGATCGAGGTGAAGACGCAAAAGCTATAGGTACATATGTGACAGATAGAACTAACAATGTAGTTGGTATTCGAAGAGTGCCATATTCTACGGATTTTAGTATTAATGCACAAACCTATAATGATATACGATTCACAGGATTTGGTCCAGTTGTCACTGATGGTCGAAGAAGAGGAGAACATGAAGTTGGTGAAATTTGGGCCAGTGTTCTTTGGGATATGTATTGGGAGTTTATAGATACCTATGGCTATAATGAAGATTGGACAGATCGGACTTCAGGTAATTCACGTGCTATTCAATTGGTTTTTGACGGCTTAAAACTACAACGGTGCAACCCTGGATTAGTTGATGGTAGAGATGCAATATTAGCAGCAGATGAAGCTTTATTTTCTGGAGAAAATCAATGTATGATATGGGATGTTTTTGCAAGAAGAGGTATTGGTTTTGACGCTGTGCAAGGATCTTCTGATGATAGAGAAGATAATCAAGAAGGATTTCTTACAGCCCCTGCCTGTCAAGACCAATTGGTCATTACAAAAACGGCGACAGACGTTATTCGCGTAGGTGATCCTATTGACATTGAATTGATTATTGAAAACAATACTTTAACTGCACTGACTAATGTGGTCGTATCAGATGTTGTACCAGAAGGAACATCTCCAATAGCTTTAGATGAATTTACTGCTCAATTCAATGAAAGTACAGGCGAAGTAACATTTGATGTGTCCGAAATGCAACCTCTTGATGTCATCCGCATTAATTATCAATTGGCTACATCAACAGAAAGATTATCAATACTAAACGAATCTGTCGACAATGACATTGAAAATTTTACTCCAAGCTCAATTGCCGGTGACGAAGTTTGGAATTTAATCGAAGATCCAGTTGAAGGCAACGTATGGAATATTGCGGGAGAGCTAGGTTCTTTCTATGATCAAGTATTGGAGTTTGGTTCTACGATTGCTGTTACAGGTGACAAGCCTAGTGTTTTATTTAACCACAATTATGAAATGGAATTATTCTTCGCTGCAGGCGATGTTGAAATCTCTACTAACAACGGAGGCGAATGGATATCTGTCAATAGAGATCAATTCATAACAAGTGGATACAATGATGATGTCATATTTAAAAACAATGATGAATTTGGATTTACAGGGGAAAGTGATGGTACTGTGCAGACTGCAATTGATTTGACCGATTATGTTGGACAAAATATATTGCTGAGATTTAGATTTACTAGTTTTGTTACAGATGGTGTTGCAGCGTTGACCCAAGCAAAAGACGGCTGGACCATTTCAGCATTTGAAGTTATCGACTTAGTCGGTTATGACCTTAATGAAGCTTGTGTAACTTCAGATCAATTAAACACAGAATGCGATGGTGCTTCTACCATAATTGAATCAGACGACAGAAGTTCTTCAAATGATATTTTAAAGGAAGAGTTTGGATTTAAGCTATACCCTAACCCAGCTACGAATCTTGTCCAGTTATCGATACAAGACATAGATGTACAACGTTCAACAATCAGATTGAGTCGCATTGATGGAAGTTTAATTTCTTCAGAGCCATTAACAAATTTTGGCCGAAGTGGAAATTTCACCATCCCATTGCCTTCAGTGCCTAATGGTCTGTACATAATGGAAGTCCATTCTCCTAAGGTCAGAATTTCTGAAAAACTATCTATTATTCAGTAGTTGAATCACAATTAAAGTCTGTCTATCAAACATAAATGGCAGTCCTAAAAATGTATACTCGGATAATTTAAATCAGAAATTATTAAACAATTTCTCCTTTTGATCACCATATTCTTGATTAAAATTAGATATTCACGATTGTGGATTGCTTTTTTCAGCCTTCACTCTGATCAAAACGTGAAAATCTATCAAAATTATTTAATGTCAAACAAGACAATTAACTAACTAATTCATACAAGCGTGGATTTATTTTCAAAGCGTGCAAACAACCCTGGACCACTCGGTAAATGGGCAGAAGTTGCAGAAGGATATTGGATTTTTCCAAAACTTACAGGTCCTCTACAAAGCAAGATGATGTTTAATAATCAAGAAGTCATCTGCTGGAGTGTCAACAATTATTTAGGTATGGCAGAACACCCTGAAGTCAGAAAGACTGATGGTGATGCTGCTGCAGAATGGGGACTTGCTTATCCAATGGGATCTCGAATGATGTCAGGTAATACCTCACTTCATGATGCGCTTGAAATTGATCTTGCTTCATTTGTACATAAAGAGGCAGGATTATTATTAAATTTTGGTTATCAAGGCATTATGTCAGCAGTCGATGCTTTAGTAGACAGGCATGATGTCATCGTGTACGACAACGAATGTCATGCATGTATCATTGATGGTGTCAGGATGCACCTGGGAAAGCGTTATGCTTTCGAACATAACTCCATTGAAAGCTTAGAGAAAAATCTGAAACGTGCAACAAATCTGATAGAAGGAACAGAGGGTGGTATATTAGTGATCAGTGAGGGCGTTTTTGGTATGCGGGGAGATCAAGGCAAATTAAAAGAAATCATCACACTCAAAGAAAAATACAATTTCAGTTTTTTAGTTGATGATGCGCATGGCTTTGGCACACTTGGTGAAACTGGAGCTGGTGCAGGAGAAGAACAAGGAGTCCAAGATGGTATAGATTTATACTTTGCAACATTCGCGAAATCGTTTGCTTCAATCGGTGCTTTTTTAGCTGGTGACAAAGGGATTATTCAATACTTAAAATACAATCTTCGTTCTCAAATTTTTGCAAAATCACTGCCTATGGCAATTTGCCTTGGTGTGCAAAAGCGTTTGGAGTTAATGAAAAGTAACCCAGAGTTTAAAGAAAAGCTTTGGGCAAATGTCAATAAACTCCAAAGCGGACTTAAAGCCAAAGGGCTTGATATTGGAGAAACCAATAGCTGTGTCACTCCAGTTTATATGCATGGAAGTGTGGAAGAAGCCATGGTACTCGTACAAGACATGAGAGACAATTACCATATTTTTTGTTCGATTGTCGTTTACCCAGTTATTCCTAAAGGCATGATATTATTAAGATTGATTCCTACTGCTGCTCATACATTTGAAGACATCGACAAGACACTTGACGCATTTGCTGAAATCGCTGAGAAGCTAAAACAAGGCGTATACAAGGAAGATGCATCAAGCATTCATCAACAAGAATCGGTAATGCAATCTTAATATGCAACCCATTATAGGCGGCATTCAACAAGTAGGTATTGGTATTCCAAATTGCTATGAAGCTTGGGATTGGTATAGAAAGGCATTCCGTATAGATGTTCCTATTTTTGATGAGGCTGCTACTGCAGAATTAATGTTGCCATACACAGGAGGCGAACCAAGGAGCAGACATGCTGTACTTGCTATGAGCATGCAAGGAGGAGGAGGCATTGAAATTTGGCAATACACAAGCCGTACTCCACAACCTCCAGCAACAAAAATTCAACTCGGAGATCTAGGTATTTACACCTTGAAAATTAAGAGCAAAAATGTTGAGCAAACTGCTAATCATTTAATTGAACAAAACATAGCAATTTTAGGTGATCCCATTGAGGCACCAGACGGGAAGCAGCGGTTATACCTCAAAGATCCACACGGTAATATCATCGAAGTAGTCGAAGGGAAAGATTGGTATATATCACAAGCACCGACAACTGGTGGTGTTTATGGAACAACAATAGGAGTCTCTGATATTGATCGTTCACTTGAATTCTATAAATCAGTTTTAGGTTATGATACCGTTGTATATGATGAAACTGGCATCTTTCCAGATTATACGCTCATGGAAGGAAAAGAATCAACATTCAGGCGATGTTTGATCACGCACAGCAAACCAAGGCGCGGCCCATTCAGCCAATGGATAGGGAGAAGTGAATTAGAGTTAGTACAATCAATAGACTACGAACCACAGCAAATTTTTAAAGACAGAATGTGGGGAGACTTAGGCTTCATTCATTTGTGTTTTGATGTACAAGGCATGAATGCAATGCGGACATTGTGTGAGAAAGCTGGACATCCGTTTACTGTTGATAGTGGCAATCATTTTGATATGGGAGAAGCGGCAGGACATTTTTCTTACATTGAAGATCCTGATGGAACATTGATAGAATTTGTGGAAGCCCATAAAATTCCTATTCTAAAAAAGATGAACTGGTATCTTGATTTGAAAAAGAGAGATCCGGAGAAAGCATTACCTAAGTGGATGTTGAGATGCCTAGGATTTGGACGGCGCAAAGATTAAATGAGTCGTTTAAGGCGTCTAACTTTAACATAAAGACGATATTTTTTTTGAAACATTAAGGGATTAAGAAGGGGAACATTAAGGACATTGAGATGCGTTACTGTTGGCGCCTCGCCTCAGCAAAGGATATTAATAACTACTCTTTCAAATATTTATACATAAACCCAAGCATAGATTTATAGAATAAAAACTTATTCTCCTCATTAGCAAATCCATGACCTTCGTCATATTTAACTAGATAAGGGACGTCAATATCACGAGCACGCAATGACTGAACAATTTGATCAGATTCGTCAATGTTTACCCTTGGGTCGTTAGCCCCTTGAACCACATAGAGTGGAGTTTTTATTTTATCCACATGATAAGCAGGTGATGATTCCTCCATGTATTGTTTATCTTTTTCAGGGTGTCCTACCATTTCATGAAGCATGTCCAAGTACGGTTTCCAATATGGTGGAATCGTATTCATAAAAGTGAAGAGATTTGATACCCCAACGAAATCAACAGCACAAGCATACAGATCGGGAGTATAGCAGATACCGGCCAAAGTGGCATAGCCACCGTAACTGCCACCATAAATGGCTACCCTATCAGGATCTGCAATACCTTCCCTAATTAAATATTGGACACCATCTGTAATATCATCTTGCATCTCTTTGCCCCATTTTTTAAATCCTGCCTCCCAGAATGATTTGCCATAACCAGTACTAGATCTGTAATTCATTTGAAGGACACCATAACCGCGACTGGCAAGCAATTGCACTTCTGGATTGTAACCCCAACTATCTCTTACCCAAGGACCACCATGTGGGTTTATCACAATAGGAATTGGACCATCATCAAATGACTTTGGTAGTGTTAAATAACCGTGAATGGTGAGACCATCTCTAGAGTCATATCTGATTGGTTTCATTTCTGAAAGATCCTCTTCTGAAAGCCAAGGGCTCACTTCTATAATTTTTTCAAGGTCTTCAGTATTGGAGTCATACAAATAAAATGCACCCAAAGATCTATCTGTAAAAGTGCGTAGTATAAAAATTGTTTCTTCTTTATTCATACTCGCAATTCTAACTTCCTTACCTGGCAGCAACGCATGTATTTTATCAAAGAGCTTTTTTGAATCTTCATCAAAAAATACAAATTCCGTTTTCCAACTAGTGTAAGTAGCTGCAGTGACTTTTTTCTTTTTCCTTGACCAATTTAAGCCGCCGACATCGTAATTGTCATTCTCCAAAAGAACACTACCTGACTCCTGGTTGCTGTGCATGTCATATTTGACAAGTACTGTTTTGTCTCTATGTAAATTAGACAACACATACATGATGTGGCTGTTATCAGCATCAAATTGAACTGGTGATAACTGATCTTTAAAATTTGTGCGAATCACTTCTCGAAAAGGTTCATTTTCAGAATCTCTATACATCACAGCATGATTAATGCCCTCAATAGTTTTGATACAAATTCTCAGCTTACCTTCGTTATCGGTCATCCAACCTTCTAAAGGCTCTGCTTGATTTGTATTTTCTGCAATCTGGTCAAGTTCACCTGTTTTGATATTAATTCGATATGGATCAAATAGCATGGGATTATTCTTATTCATGCCAATGATGATATGATCGTCTTGATTAGGCAGATCATCAATCAATTGAATTCTTACTTTGTCAAATGGTGTAAGGTCTTTTAAGTTAGAACCATCTCTATCTACAGCAAATAATTTAAAATTTTCGTCCCCACCACTATCCTTTATATAGATGAGTCGCTGATTATTAATCCAAGTATATCCTCCGATATCCCGTTCCAGTTCATCAGTTACTCTGACAGTTTCTCCTGTACTTCTGTTTTTGACAAATACATTTCTTCTACGCTGATGAGGACCAACGTATGAAATGAAATCACCTGCTGGAGAAATCTTAAAATTCGCTTGATCTGGAATTTTGAAGAAATCCTCTACAGAATATTTATGTTCTCGTGGATCTAGGTTTATAAGCCCTTCAATTTCTTGTTCTGTACTCGGCAAAGTAGTATTACCCGGCAGTTGATGTGTCGTCATGTTGGTTTTCAATTGTATGGTAATATAGCAAACTGTATGCTATCTATATAAACTCACCTCTAGTAATAGTGCACTAGTCTATGAGTACAAAATATCAAATTCACAGAAAAAAGAGAAAGTGCTTAACAGTGTTGGTCGAAAGCCTGTTTGAGATTCTCAGAAATCATATCAGCTGTACGTCCTTCAATATTAAGTCTTTCAATCATATGAACGAGATTCCCGTCTTTGAATAGAGCTATACAGGGTGAGGATGGAGGATATGGTAACAGATATTCTCTCGCTTTAGCAGTAGCTTCTCTATTTACTCCTGCAAAGACAGTATATAACTTATCAGGTGTTTTAGAATGTTGGATTGCCATTCGAGCACCTGGTCTTGCATTAGCTGCAGCGCACCCACAAACAGAATTTACTACTAGCAAAGCAGTGCCCTGCATATTTTCTATCGTGTCAATCACTGATTCTTCCGAAGATAATGATTCAAAACCAAAGTCTGTCAGTTCTTTTGACATTGGAGTAACAAGTTCTATTGGATACATATCTTATATATTTCTTATTTCAAAAATAATATTATTCCCGTGCAAACCGCTATAATAACTAAATTTGCCTTCTTCTCAATAAATCGTATGAATAGCAAAAAAGTTTTCAAATTTGCCATCTTTCTATTTTGTGCAATCAATCTATCTCAATGCACAAACGATCAGCTAGAAGTAGTAACTACTGAATGTACTGATGATATTGCCTATACCACTAGCGTAAAGCCAATTATAGACGAAACTTGTGCATATGTCGATTGCCATGATGGTGGACCTAGTGCTCCAGGTGATTATTCCACTTACAGAGGTATGGTAAGCTTTTTGACTGAAGATTTATTTGTGGATAGAACTATTATCGTCCGTGACATGCCGCCCAATTACGCTGACGGACAAACATCTTTAACCTCGGAGCAACTAAATATATTAAACTGTTGGATCGAAAATGGTTATAAGAATTAATGAAGTGATTTAAAACATATGAAATACGCACTCAGTATATTCCTGATATTTCTTGCATTCTCCGAACTAGTTGCTCAAGAATCAAAACCTGTACATCAAACATTTGGCGACAGGCGTATCATCAATACCCATTCTGTAGAAATGTTACCTGCACGGAAATTAGATTTTCGTATAGGACACAGATTTGGAGATTTAGCAGGCTCCGGTGGTGGATGGAGCACTTTCTATGGTTTGGAAAATGCCTCCGATGTCATGATTGGCTTTGAATATGGCGTGCGAGAAAACTTGATGGTTGGTTTAAACAGGACCAAAGGAGCTGGCCCACTAAGACAATTGATAAATACTTTTGGTAAATTCAGATTGATGACACAAGGTGCTTCATCAACACAACCAATAAGTTTGGTTGTTTTAGGATTAACTACAGTCTCCACACAGCCTAAAAGTGAAACTGAAGGCGTACTGCATTTCTTTGAAAGCCCTGCGCATAGATGGAGTTATCATTTAGGCCTATTGGCAGCAAGAAAATTCAGTGAACGGTTTTCTGTACAAGCCAGTGCATCTTGGACATATAGAAATATAGTGCCGGCAGGTGATAAAAATGATCTGCCTGCTTTAGGCTTGGCAGGACGAGCACAAATAACAAAATCACTAGGGTTGATCCTTGATACGACTTTCCCGATCTCTTCATTACGAAACAGTGACAACGACTTCTATCCAGCTTTAGGTCTTGGAGTTGAATTTAACACGAGTGGAGGACATGTCTTCCAAATGAATTTTACTAATACAAGAGGAATAAGTGAGACCGATTATATCCCCTATTCTCAGTCAAACATTGGCGATGGTGAATTTCGATTGGGGTTTACGATTTCACGTTTATTTAGTTTGTAATTAAAATCTGTTAACAATGAGTCGTTTAATTACCATACTTCTATTAGCAGGCGCATGGATCCTTTTTCAATCATCCGAAAAAGAAGCTGCAATACTGGACGAAAACCAAAGTCTATATCAAACACTAGACCAGTTAGGCTATCGGTCTGTCAGGCATTTACCAGATTTATCTATTGAAGGCGCGTCTGCTAAAATAGGTGAAGACTTAGTTAAATTTGGCTTCTCTGAAGGTGAAGGACAGAAGAAAGTGAAAAGACAGAGCAAACACTTTGTGTGCACCTCTTGCCATAATGTCGAGCGAGAGGATCCAGATTTAAGCGTTTCTGATCCAGAAGCCAGGCTCGCATATGTTGTCAAAAAAGGATTACCATTCTTACAAGCAACCAGTCTCTATGGCGCTGTAAATCGAACAGAATTTTACAATGACGACTATGTAAAAAAATATGGTGAACTCATAAAACCAGCAAAAAACGATATAAGAGAAGCCATCCAACTTTGTGCTGTGGAGTGTGCTCAAGGCCGTAAATTACATGATTGGGAAGTAGAATCAATCCTTGCTTATCTTTGGGAAATAGAACTGACTTTAGGTGATCTCAACTTAGACGAAAAAGAAGCAGCTATTATTCAAAAAGCTATAAACGGTGAAAACTTAGCCATGGAGTCCATCCAGATTTTGGAATCCAAGTACCTCAAAGGTTCACCAGCTCATTTCGTTGAACCAAAAATTCGTGACAAAGACAATTCGACTGCATCAGGAAATGCACAAAACGGAAAATTAGTCTATGATGTCAGCTGTAAACATTGTCACTTAAATAACAGATACAGCTACTTAAATTTAGACGACTCTTCACTAACCTTTAAATGGTTGAGTAATAAAGCTGATACCTACTCACGCTATTCCATTTACCAGATAATCAGATACGGCACATTTGCGATGCATGGCAAGTCCTCATACATGCCAAGATATCCGAAAGAGAAAATGAGTGACCAACAAATCGAAGATCTGAAGGCGTATCTGGATTTGATGGCTGAGTAGTTAGTCTTAAACTGCCCCAAATACTAAATTTTCAACCACTGCAATACATCATATCTAAGTCAGAGTGACAGATTATATTTTATTTGGTCGACTTAAGAGAAGGTGGGTTACACTGATTTAATTTTCGAAGGCACGACTGCATATGGACTGATATTTGCATTTGTTGTACATTGGATTACTAGTATTATGGCGAAAACGATCTTAATCATAAATGGACCTAATCTCAACCTACTTGGAGAAAGAGAGCCTGAGGTGTATGGGCACAAAACGTTAGCCGATATCGATGCAGAATGTAAGGCATTAGCAGAAGAATACAGTTATGAGCTTATATCAAAGCAAAGCAATCACGAAGGAGAGTTAATTGACATCATCCAGGAAGCAAGAAAAACAGCAGTAGGCATTGTCATCAATCCTGGTGCTTACTCACATACTTCTGTAGCATTGAGGGATGCTATATCTAGTGTAGATATTCCAGTTGTCGAAGTGCACATTTCTAATATTCATGCTCGTGAAGAATTTAGACATTACTCATTTATATCTGCGGTGGTGGATGGAGTGATATGCGGATGCGGCACTGAAGGGTATCAGTTTGCTACTAAGCGGTTGATATCGTTGCTTGGGTAATTATCTTCTTAAAGCAATTGTATTTCATAAACATTGGCAGGCTTCTAATATTTTATAACCCAAAATAAAAACAGCATCAAAACACATCTAGCTCAAATCAACATTGCCAAAATGAAAGGCGTCAACATTGACGATCCTATCATGAAAGAATTCGTAGACAATCTTGATGTCGTCAATGGAGAAGCAGAAAAGAGTGAAGGTTTTATATGGCGGCTGACTGACGAAGAGGATAATGCCACAAGTTTTGATCCTTATCATAATGTACGCATCATCATAAATGTATCTGTATGGAAAGATGTTGACTCACTCAAAAACTTTATATTTAATGGTTCACATCTTTCCTTCATGCGCAGAAGAAAAGAGTGGTTCGAAAAATTTGGCAAAGCTTATTTCTGCATGTGGCGAATAGAAGCAGGAAAAGTACCAACGATAGAAGAAGCTGTTGATCGCTTAGATCATTTTCAAAAGCATGGATCTTCAGATTATGCGTTTGATTTTAAAAAAGGCCATTCACACACTAACTAATGGCACAATCACTTATCTCAGCTTTATCTTATTGATATTGCATTTACATTGACCAAATGAAATTATCCTCCTTGGAGGAGTGGTCCCACCAAACAGCGGGATCGAGGTGATCCAAACTATCCCTTAGAAATAAAAAGTCCGGTTAAATGATAAACAATCAACAAAACGAAGCCGCCACAACAAGTGAACCAGCGAATGCCTCAACAAGTGTGGCTGTGAACACTCAATCATGCGAAGCGACCAATCCAATTACTTGCACAATTTAGAATTACCTCTATATTTGCAGTCTAAAATGTAACCATGCATTGCTTTAATAACATAGAAAAACTAGAAGATTTGGGTCCTATCCATGGACGCGGATTATGTTTATTTTATTGAGCAATAGGAAAATAAATAAATTAATAAGCGTCCAATTTGATTCAAGTTGGGCGTTTTTTTATGTGTAAAACTGACGTATCGAGAAACTGAGTCGACATATCATTACAAATCATTAACTGCTTTTATCAGAACGGAATACCCTATTCATAACTATACTTAACTTTCTGATTTTCAATATTTTATATATTATTTTTCTTTGAAAATTACAATATATCATTTACGTTTGCATCAGATTTAAAAAATACCAGATGACAGAATTTAATCAATACTATAACGAAGAGCAAGGCAATTGCTCAGCAGAGATTGTCATCAGAGAAGAGACAAACATCAAGGAGTCGACCATGTAATTTCCATTCGACACACAACAATATACATGGCATCTCCTGTTCAAGGTGGTGCCTTTTTTGATTCCACAATTTCTTTATTCGCTCCGTTCGTATAATGGCCAGTACACCCGACTTTCTATCGGGAAATAAGAGTTCGATTCTCTTACGGAGTGCTGTTTTATATTATTAATAAAAATTGTTAACCATGTCACTTACAATTGCTGACAAGTATTACTTAAAAGCTGTTGACGGGTATCCATACGATTTGAAAGAAGTCATTGAATACTTGTCTTATGCCTTGTCTTATGATGATGCTCATGCGCCTGCCAACTGTTTGATGGGACAGTTGTATATGTTGCAATTGAAGGATTATCAATTGGCAGAGCATTATTTGAATCAGGCGATAATTGCTAATCTTTCTTATCCTGACAGCTATAAATATCTAGCCCTATTAAAAGTTTGGACTAACGATATTGATGGCGCATTTAAGATCATCTCATACGCAATGACTATAAAAGGTATGAACCGGTCTCAATTGTTGTGGGTTAAGGCAAATGCTTTGGAATGCAGAATGGACTTAAAAGGTGCAAAGAAAGTGTTGGAGGAAGCCAAACTTATTTGCATTCAATCGGAGGTAATCACTGAAATAAATCAGACGATAAAACGCATCAACGATAAAATTAAGTTCAAAAATAAAACTGCAAAAAAGCAGAAGAAAAAGAAAGTTCTAAATCCGCCAATTTAATAACAGCTTTTTAAAACATTAGTGATGGGCTTGTCCCTTCACTAATGTTACTTGTCAAATGGAACAATAAATGTTTAATTTTAAACACACATAAATTCAATATTTTGTCATTTTCCCTATACCCCATTTTATCCTTTTTTGAAGAACTTTATCAAATGCCTATTGGTGCAAAAAGATTCGAACACTATTTACAAAAATTACAAGGGTCTCATAAAAATGCACTGGAAGCAGCTATTATGGGATACAATCCTATGGCGAAAGATCATGCTCTGCAAAAAATAAATATGCTACAAAAGCTTAACGCAGAAAGCATAGCCACTGACATAGTTGATTCAATCAATTCCAATTGTCCAATTGATCAAAACTTTAAAGTGATCATTAATCTAGCTGATGATCTCCACGGGGCTTGGAGTGAAAAACATACTACAGAATTTGATTGCACATTCAGATTTGAAGGAACATTCAACAAAGGATTCTGCACTCCCTATTTTTGGACAAGTGAAGACTTAAGTGAATCTATCATTGTACGACGTATTAAAGAAGCCATTTATAGGACTTTATTTTGGGTAGAAAATAAAGGTGAAAAAAACTTGGACTATTTTTTCAAACAAGAAATGTATGTTTCTAAACACACAAACAACACATTATCAGTATTTGATGAGAGTACTTTTAGGGACCTAGAAAAATTCTTAAAGACTCACCAATCTGAGATAGACTATTCAATTTTATTCAACTTCTTTTTTGGTGATAGAGTGTCTGAAATACTGGGGTTTTCCACTTATGGGATATCTTCATTTACTGGGTTTGAGCTCGCACGAATACATGCACAGCAATCTTAATCCTATTGAGATCTTATATAACGAACAGGTTATTCTTTTTACATTACATTTTATAGCTTTCTTGTTTCGATACTTTAATGTGAAATTTTAAATACTGGAAAAAACTATGAACACCTAAGCCATTCATAAAGACAATGAAGAAATCAATAATAATTATGGGTAGTTCGAGAGTGGACGGTCATTCACACCAGATTGCTAAAGCGATTCAACAAATAATTCCGGCCGACAGAGTAGACCTGGCATCACTGTCTATAGGTCCATACACATATGATCACAGACATAGATCAGATGACTTTATTCCATTGGTTAAAAAGATATTAGATTATGAAAGTGTCATACTCCTTACGCCTGTCTATTGGTATTCTATGAGTGGATTAATGAAAACATTTTTAGACAGGATTACTGATTGTTTACAAATAGAAAAAGACTTAGGTAGTCAGCTGCGTGGTAAAGACATGGTCTGTGTTTCTTGTGGTGCAGAAATTGAAGGTTTCTTTATACCATTTGAGCAATCTGCGGAGTATCTTGGCATGAATTATTTAGGTCATTTACGGACTTGGATTTCTCAAGATCATCTAGCTGCAGATGTTGAAAGTGAAATTGTGGTGTTTTTTAAGAATCGATTTGCATAATTAGTCACCAAAAAGAGCTTGGAAATAGGTAGACTTTAGGTGAGTTGAATGGACGGCATGAATCAAGTGCCAGCCCCAATCACTAGTCTTGATGAAGCGTTTTAGATTTTAGACAACACAAATTTTAATAAACAATGTTAACAGCCCCTCAGATTACTGCATTCTTACCCACTATTGACCCTATAAAATCCAAGCATTTTTATAAAAATGTACTTGGGCTAAACTTAAAAACTGAAGACAATTACGCATTGGAATTTCAAGGCAAGGGTACATTGCTAAGGATTACTGTGGTTAATGAACTTGAGCCACAACCATTTACTGTTTTGGGATTTAAGATTGATAACATAGACATTCAAGTAAGCACTTTAATTGGTAAAGGAGTAACATTCAATCTGTATGATCAATTCGAGCAAAATAATTTAGGGATTTGGACGGCACCATCTGGGGCTAAAGTTGCTTGGTTTCATGATCCTGATGGGAATTTACTTTCATTAACTGAATATCCAGAATAACCAAAAAAGATATAACAACACCCTTAAGGGCAATTACACATACTTTCTTTAAAAGAAATTCTCAGCTAGTCAGTCGACAGGCTATTTATCAATTCAAAATACCCATTAGTATCAGGGATGTTGTCAAGTCCAAGTATCCAACAAATTTCTGAGAAGTCAGAAAAATCCAAGCCCCCAGAGTCGATAGCGGTATTCAAATATCTCCCATCTACCCCATTGTATTCATTAGCAAGTCTAATAGCCATTTTCCACACAGCTTGTTGCTCTATTGATAAATGATCTTGCCATGTTCCTGCATCATCTGATTTAAAACCCGGAGTACCATTTCCTGTAGCGTTGCCATCAGGAATCTTAAAGTAATTAATATGAGTGCGAACATAAGTGAGGTCTTCAGGATTGGTAACATCTTGATTCCAATTACTGTGTTGGACGAGAACAATTCTATCTTGAATTTTAATTTCTGGATGATGTAGAGCCACTTTTTTTGAAAGCGCTGCAGAAAAGTCTGATTGTCCAGCTTCTGCAATCCATATATTCCCACCAGCTTCAACTATATCGCGAACTTGTTCATAAACCTCTTCAAGTGCTATATCAAAATCATTATGTGCATCGGACCAATTTTCTCCAAAAGCAGAAACAAATAATTCATTTGGAGGCACATAAAGACCATCTTGGATGCCATAAGCACCAGCTACAGCATAGTAGTTCAACTCTGCGTACGGTTTGGTAGACAATAGAGTTGCAAAAGCAGCCACACTATGAAGATCATCAACGTCTGTCTTACAGTCATAATGAGCTAACAGCAAATCTTTAGATAGATCAAAGACTGGTTTTTCAAACTGTGCAATTGCACTTTGTAGCGCAATGCAGAACCAAAAGAGAACATTTATTGCTTGCTTCATAGCATGAAAGTTACAAGATATATTTTAAATAAAATCTACTGTATAATCAATCACTTTTTTTTGGAATCTAAACTTATTATGAAGCTGAAGGGAATGGACTTTGATGACATTTATGTATTAGAAACTGTAGTAGATGAGTAATTTCAGGAAATGATTGACTGGAAGGATACAAATAAACCTAATAATTAGCATGAAACAATCCAGGACAACTCAATTGAGAATAGATATTTAACCGTAAAACCATGAAGATTCATTAGATTAGTGAGTATTAGTTGACTTACCTTAATATTAAAAAAGCAAAATGAATTATAGTCTTTTAGACAAGCCTTACGAAGTTAAAAAAGAACAAATAGAATTCTATACTAACAATTCATTCATTAAAATAAAAGAAGTATTGTCACCTGATTTAGTAACCCATTTTAATTCAGTTATTTCCAAAAAAGTTACAGAATTAAATCAAGTAGAAACACCGCTTGAGGAGCGAGACACCTATGGGAAAGCATTTCTTCAATTATTCAATCTTTGGACTTTAGATGAGGAAATTAAAAAACTGATTTTCAGTAAGCGGCTAGCAAAGCTTGCAAGTGACCTGATGCAGGTAGATGGTGTAAGAATGTATCATGACCAAGCACTTTTCAAAGAAGCTGGAGGTGGCATTACTCCGTGGCATGCTGATCAATACTATTGGCCATTGTCTTCAGATAAGGCAATCACGGTTTGGATTCCTCTTCAGAATACTCCTTTAGAAATGGGGCCACTTGAGTTTAGTGCAGGAAGTGAAAAAATTATATTTGGAAGAGATCTTTCAATTGGTGATGAAAGTGAGCAAGTGATCAATAAAAGCTTAAAAATCAACGACCTCCCTCACATCATTGAGCCATTTGATATTGGTGAAGTTAGTTTTCATTCAGGGTGGGTGTTTCATCGAGCTGGTGCCAACATTACTAAAGAAACAAGAAAAGTAATGACCATTATCTACATAGATAAAGATATGACTCTAAATAATCCAGAGAATGAAAATCAAGTAAATGATTGGAATACTTGGTGTCCAGGAGTAGCTGTTGGCGAAGTCATCAACTCAAAATTAAATCCAGTTCTTTTTAAAAAATAATATTGGAGTATAAATACTGGTGAGTCATGTGTTCAATGAATAAGTATTTACTAATAATTCTATCTTCTTTAAAATTAATAATTCAAAAATAACCATGCAGAAATATGCAATTCACAGAAAAATGGAATACCTCATTTGTTTGCAGAAATCTAAATATCAATATTGAAAAATAGTGGAAGGATTATGCAGATTAAGTAATTGAATAATTAAAACAAAAGCATGAGTAAAGAAAATGAATTAAGATGGGACGAATTAGCTAAAAACGGAATACTCTGCTCTCAACCTAAACTTGAGTTAACTCCTAAAAAGGCTAAAGAGTACATCAATAGACATGGGCTATACGAAGATAATATTGAGGGCAAAAACGTACTATGTCTAGCATCTGGAGGTGGACAACAAAGTATTGCTTTTGCGCTATTGGGTGCTAATGTTACTGTTGTTGATTTTAGTGAAGAACAGCTTAAAAAGGATAGACTAGTTAGTCAAAAATATCAGCAACAAATTAGAATTGTAAAATCAGACATGAGAGACTTATCATTTTGTAATGACGAAGAATTTGACATTGTATATCAACCATATGCCATCAACTATATACCAAGTGTTCAAAAAGTATTTGATGAAATCAGTAGAATTCTAAAACCTTGTGGCTATTATGACCTCATGTTTCACAATCCTTATGTTCACGGTTCGTGGAAAAATGGTTGTTGGGAAGATGAATGGAAAACGACAGAATTATGGGAAGGTAAGGGGTATCCGATTTGGCAACCTTACGAAGACGGTTATCCAATAAAAACATATGATTCAAATTGGAATTTTACTAATCATTCAGAAAGAAAAATCAAAATAAAAAGTCCACAAGAGTATAGACATACAATGTCAACTATAGTAAATAGTTTAATTAGTAGAGGATTATCAATTATGAGCTATAAAGAAGAAGTAGGTAGTTCTTATCATAAAAAACCTGGCAGTTGGGATCATTATACTTCTTGTCTTCCACCTTGGATATACATACTCAGTAAAAAAATTAAAATTGACTAAGAACATATTCTTTTTAGAAAGTGAAACCTTGTTTTATAACACTTATTAAATTGTCATCACTTCAAATAGAAGTCATTAATATATTTTTGTTTTGGATTTTTGAAATGATTGGGAATGACTAGCTGCCTTAAATGATAGCACTACACCAAATGAAATTTTTCTAATTCTTTATCGAGCAGGTCTTTTTTTAATGGTTTTAACAAGAGACTGTCTAGATTGTATTCTTTGGCTTTGTCACGAGTGATTTGAGTGATAGTACCGCTAATTGCGATTATTGGAATTTTCTTGTAGCGTTCGCTATGAGATCTAATTATTTTGCTTATTTCAAACCCATCAACATCTGGCAAGCCTAAATCCAAAATAATAAAATCTACATGGTGTGACTCAAGATGTTTTAACGTTTCATCTAGGTTTATAGCAAGTGTAGAGACACAATCAAAATGAGACAATAATGCTTGAGCAATTAAAAAACTCATTTTATCATCCTCTACGATTAAGGCTTTCATAACGCTGTTTGTATTAATCTTGATCTTGTTCGATTTTCTGAGATAAGAATTCTTTGACTTTTTGATCTTCCTTTTTAATGGAAACAAGTGCCTCTCTCATTACTGTCAAAGTCTGCGATAGTTCATCAAAATCCACATTCGAGTCTAAAGCACATTTTTCAATATCATCTAATTTTTCAGATATCGATTGTAAGCCCATCCAATGAAAATTTGTTTTGATCTTGTGTGCAATTTGACCAATCTCCTCAATGTTTCTACTCCTAATATTTTCCTCAAACAAGCTTAATTGCTCAGGGATGGTTGTCATGAAAATATGAGACAGCTTGACATAAAAAGTAAGTCTATTGCTGTAAGTATCATTCAAAAAGGAGGCATCAAAACAATCACTAAAAAAATACTTATCTCCGGAATTCACGTTTTACAAGTTTTGACCCTATGGGTACATTTCAAAATTTTAAAAAAACATTCAGACAAAAGCAAAACCAGTTCAAAAATATGTTAAAAATGCTCTTGATCACCCCTTCTTTCAAAGCCCAATATTAAATCTGGATACGTAATACTAAAGTAGAAATCATTAGCAAAGAAACAGAAACAAATTTATTATTGGTTTATGTCGTTTTACAGGTTAAATATTAACAATACATAACGTTTCTGACCAGTATATCATGTTAAATATTTAACTAAACTGAAGCGTCTACCCCATTTATTATTGAAATTGGCCCTTAATAAAGGATACATTTGCATTAAATAGCTACTTTTGCGCATATTACAACAACAATAACGCCTTAACTACTTTTTTTGTTCAGCCAATTTTATGCAACAGATTGATCAATTATGGGTTATTGTAGCTGCTATATTAGTATGCTTTATGCAAGCTGGCTTTCTATGTTTAGAAGCAGGCGCTGTCAGACGGAAAAATTCCATAAATGTTGGAGCTAAGAACATATATGACCTGATTATCAGTTTTGGTTTGTTTTTGGTTTTGGGTCATTTACTCATGTTTGGTCATACTGAATCTGGATGGTTTGGTAATCCTTTACGATCACATTTTGATATTGACCAAAAGGTTATCATTCTTTTTCACACCATATTTGCAGGAACAGCAGCAACAATTCTCTCAGGGAGTATCGCGGAGAGAATGAAATTCAACAGCTACCTAATTATAATCAGTGTTTTATCAATAGCAGTCTACCCTATTGTTGGGCATTGGGTATGGGCTGAAGCATTGATTCCTGGAAATTTAGGATGGCTCCAGAAGTTAACATTTCAAGACTTTGCAGGCTGTTCAGTTGTTCATATTTTAGGAGGGACAGCGGCTTTAGCAGTTAGTCTTGTTCTGGGCCCCAGACTAAGACGGTTTGGAAATGAAGCAGTGAATATGAGATCTAGTGATCCATCTTTATCGTTTCTTGGACTATTATTAATTTGGCTTGGTTGGTTTGGGTTTAATGGCGGTAGTGTTTTATCTGTAAATTCAGATTTGACTAAGGTCATAATAAATACAATATTCGGTGGTATATCCGGAGGCATAGGTGGCCGTTTGTTTCAAATCATTGCAAAAGAGAATCAACAAAACGTATGGTCAATGATCAATGGTGTCCTAGGAGGACTTGTTGGTATAACTGGTGGCGCTATATACTTTAGCACCTGGGAATCACTAGTCGTTGGCTTAATCGGTGGATTTATCGGAGTAGGAGGTAATAAGCTTCTTACCAAATACAAGATTGACGATGTAGTCGGTGCGATACCTGTTCATCTATTTTCTGGAATTTGGGGAACCTTAGCCGTTGGAATCTTTGGCAATCATGTTCAAGTATGGCACTCAATGAGTCTCCTTGACAGAATAGGCGTACAATTCATCGGGATCCTGTCCATAATGAGCTATACATTTATCATCATATGGTTAACAACAAAACTACTAAAATCAACATTTGGCATTAGAGTCTCAAATGCTGATGAAATACAAGGTCTAAACATCTCAGAGCATGAAGCTAGTACTGCAAGTTATGATATGATTAGTGCTATGAAGCGACAAGTTGATGAAAAGAATTTTACTGAGTCTATTGATGTAGAAATGGGTACTGAAGTTGGTGAAATATCAGAGATGTATAACAGGGTGGTGAGGGATATGAACAAATACGCTAATGAAGAGAAGGAACTGAAGCGACAAATTAGGTTCAATAATGAACAATTGAAATTTCAAAGGGATATTTCGAATTCAGTAAGTAAGCACATCAATGTTGAGCAAGGATTCTCTAGTATTTTAGAACAAATAATCACTAAAGGCAGATTAAAAGGCTTACAATTATTTAGTTATGATTCAAGCAAGGAAAGAGTCAAATTAATTAAGTCTGGCTGGATTCTTAAAGGAAATATTGAAAACAACATAGAAACTGTTGATCAATCCAATGGATGGAGAATAGACAATCATACTGTAAATTCTGTCATCAACACATTAGATCAAACATTTATAAAATATGATACTACGGCAGACTCAAGAACACACCAACTCTTAGCAAATGACGGTATTCAATGGTGCATTGCAAATCCAATAATACAAAATAAGTCTTTAGTCGCGGTCATTGTGATTTTTGGTGGGGAAGATAGCATTAAACCTAAATACTGTTTAGATAATTTAACCAGTATCTCAAATAGTTTATCCTACCTTTTTGAACGAGAGATTTCCAATAATAAATTAAAGAAAATAGCGAAAGAAGCCCAAAGAGCCAATAAGGCAAAGACAAACTTTTTAGCCATGATGAGTCATGAAATTAGAACTCCAATGAATGGCGTTTTAGGTATGTCATCATTATTGAAAGAGACGGAACTAAATGATGAACAAAAAGAATATTCAGATTCTATTGAAGAAAGTGCAAACTCATTATTACTGATCATAAATGACATTCTTGACTTCACAAAATTTGATAGTGAAGGATTCCAATTAGAACAAGTAGACTTTAATTTGATAAGCTTAATAGAGGGTTGCTTAGATGTCATAAGTCCAAAAACAAGAAAGAAAGGGATTGAATTATTATACATAATTGATGATCAAGTCCCTATCTATTTAGCTGGAGATCCAAGCAGATTAAGGCAAGTCATTTTAAATCTACTAGGCAATGCCGCTAAATTCACTTCAAAAGGAGAAATTCTTTTATCTGTTTCAACATTTGACAGTTCAAGTAGTGATGCTCAAATCGATGATAACCAAATTAATTTACAATTCTCGGTAAAGGATACTGGGATAGGTATAAAAGAAAAGAAAATAAGTTCTCTCTTTGAAAGTTTCACTCAAGCAGATTCATCCACAAATAGAAAATTTGGAGGTACAGGCTTAGGACTATCGATTTCTAAAAAAATTGTAGCTCTAATGAATGGTGAAATCTGGGCAAAAAGTAAACTTGGAGAAGGGTCAACATTTTTCTTTTCAGTAACATTATCTGAAGCTCAAAACAAACAAAAACTAATAGACACTGGATATTTATCTTCTGAAAATTTCGATCTATTAAAAGGCAAGAGGGCATTAGTAATAGATGACAATTTCACAAATAGACAAATCTTAACTAAGCAATTGAGTAATTGGGGAATGCAAGTAGATTCAAAAGAGGATGGAAAAAATATCAATGGATTTTTAAAAAATCAAAAAGCCTTTGATGTAATACTAACAGACTATCAAATGCCTGAGGTATGTGGGACAAAAGTGGCGCTCGATATTCAGGAATCTGGCATAGATACTGTACCACCAGTATTGATGCTATCATCTGTGGACAAACACATTGTGTTGCAAGATAAAGACTACAGAGAAGGTGTACTATCAGAGATTCTTTTGAAGCCTACCAAACAAAGTAAACTTTTTGAAACTCTTATAAAGACTATAATTGATCAAAAGGCTACGTTTCAAAAATCTGTGTTACAGAATGAGATAAAAGTGCTTGAAGAAACAAAATATTTGAATCAAAATATGGCCGCTTCACATCCACTTAGAATTCTTACAGTTGATGATAATCAAATGAATCGGAGATTGTGTGAAATTATTTTAGAAAGAGCTGGATATAAATCTGATTTTGCAATAAATGGCTTGGATGCCCTCAACACAATAAAGAAGACATATTATGATGTCATATTTATGGATATCGAAATGCCAGAGATGGATGGATTGACTGCCATGAAAGAAATCAGGAAACTAGAAACGCCTGCTAAAGATACGCACATCATTGCTCTCACAGCAGCTGCCATGGCGGGAGACCGACAAAAATGTTTTGATCATGGTGCAGACGACTACTTATCTAAACCAATTAACCGTACCCTACTCATCAACTCTCTTCTAAACGCCTATAAAAAAATTGAAAAAGATAATGGAATGACTGTGGCACCTGTTACTAATGCAGATATCGAAAGGATAATGGATGAAAACCTACAGGAAGTTACAGGCAACAATGAAGAATTAATGGGACAATTAATCTCTACATTTTACCAAGAATTGTTTAATGTCTCAAGAGATCTTGAAGAAGCTCATTTAGAAAAAGACTTTGATAAAATCAAACAACTCGCTCACAGCTTAAAACCCAATTCAAAAATATTTGGCGATCAAGAGCTTTATAAAAATTGTGTAACTTTAGAATTAGAAGCACTAAAAAAAGATGAAGGTAAATATGGACTTCTATTAGATAAAATAAAACAATCAATAAAAAGATTGCAACATATAATAGAGAACAAATAGCAGCTTATCCCAGCAGGCATATCTTCCATATTATATTGCAATTGGTTCGATATGTAACATGCAAGCATCAAGTAATAAAAAATGAAAA
>CAYVFU010000028.1:0-53786 GCA_964450495.1 uncultured Saprospiraceae bacterium
AGTGATTCAAAGTTATTCAGAGTAAAAAGAATACCTGATCCAATACCAATGCTCGGTAAGAGTAAGAAATCGGTCATGGGTAATGGAGAGTTTAAAGCATACAGTAGCTTGAGAGCAGAATTAGAGAATTTTGACTTTGATGCACGATGTACAATCAAAGGGTTCAGACTTGTGTACGTCGAGAAAAGACAAGACGCGATTCCAAATACCAATGTTGGCGGCAAATACAATGCCCAGACACAAGCATTAGTGAATAGAGCAAAACCAGGAGACAGATATTTCTTTGAAAACATAAAATGTAATTGCCCTGGTGACGCGGCAGCTAGAGATTTAGGTACGATAGGAATTACCATTAAGTAGACAACACCAAGATATTTTGATTATGAAACAATCACTTAAGCTTTTAATTATTTTCAATTGCCTTTGCATGTGTATTGCAATGCAAGCACAAAATGAAAATGATGCAATTATCACTGAATCAAGTGAGCCATTAGAAGAGTACTATATCGATGATATCGTACCCCGAACGTTGATGGTAGACAATGGTGTTTTACCTTGGGAGCATGTGCGTGAAGCAGATGTTGCTTGGACAAAAAAGATTTGGAGAGTCATAGATGTAAGAGAAAAAATGAATCTTCCGTTTCAATATCCAGGAATGCCAATGTTCCAAATTCTCAAAGAAATGGTAGAGAATGGTGATGCAAAAGCATTTAGAGATGACGAATTTAAGGAAGAATTGTTTGCAGATGATATCGCTGCTTTAGTGTCAAATCAAGATACAATCGTTGTCTTTAACGATGAGACTTATGAAGAAGAAGTAAAAATAGTGTCAAACGATCTTAACTTCGAAAACATCAATCGTTACAGAATTAAAGAGATTTGGTATTTTGACGAAGAAGCATCAGTGATGAAGGTGAGAATTTTAGGCATCTCTCCAATTATCGATGAGTTTGATCCAGAAACAGGCTTGTTCAAATATACACAACCGTTATTTTGGGTGTATTATCCTGAAGCTAGAGAGACGCTTGCAAAATTTCAAGTATTTAATGAGTTTAATAACATGGCGCCAATGTCCTGGTATGATCTTTTTGAAGCGCGTTTTTTCAGCAGCTACATCTACAAAGAAAACAATGCTCTCAACCAGACTGTTAAGAATATTTACGAAGATGGTATTCAAGCATTGTTAGAATCAGATAAAATAAAAGCAGAGCTATTTAATTTTGAACACGATTTGTGGGAATATTAATTGGCTTTCTAAAACTATAAACAAAGCGCCCATTGTCTTCTATGATGATGGGCGCTTTTTAGTTTATTTAAATATAAAAAACATCCAATCATAAAATCTGTTAATCTGATATGATACCAATTAAACCAGCTGCTACAGTAATGCTCATTCGCGAAAGAAAAGAGGAGGTACAACTATTATTGGTCAGAAGAAATACGACATTATCTTTTGCATCTGGGTTTTGGGTGTTTCCAGGTGGTAAAATTGATCCTGATGAAATTGCTAAATTTCCGCAAGAATTGGATGCTGCCAGAGTCGCAGCCGTACGGGAAGTCAAAGAAGAATGTGATTTGGATATTGATCAATCTTCCTTAGAATTTTTTGTGCATTGGACAACGCCAATTTTGCAGAAAAGACGATTCTCTACATACTTCTTTCATGCACTTGAATCTGAAGAACAACAAGTTACTGTTGATGGCTCAGAAATCTTAGAGCATCAATGGTTGACGCCTTCGGAGGCATTAACCAAGGCAAGAAATGGTGAGATTGCTCTACTTCCACCAACATTTCTCAATATAGAGCGGATCATACATTGTCAGACATACAAAGAAGTTCAAGAAGAATTCAGTAGGGTGAAGCCTACATATGTCATTCCATCAGTCGGTTTAAAAGATGATTATGTACACTGCATGTATGAAGGGGATGCAGGTTTCGAAAGCTGTAATCCAGATGCGTCAGGACCCAGGCACAGATTTATCTATAATTTTAAAAAAGCGGAGTATGTGTTTGAGTATAATGATTGTGCAGGCTATTATCCGTTGAATGGGATTAAAAATAATTAGCCGCTTCATTGTCATTTGATACTTAAAAGGGAACTTCTATACCTAGATTTGGCTTACATTAGTGTTAATAAATACCATAACTATGAGATGGCAAGGCAAAGAACAAAGTCGTAATGTTGAAGATAGAAGAGGAGAGTCTTCACGCGGAGGAGGCATAGGATTAGGAGGAGGACTAGGCATTGGCGCAATAATAATAGCTGCAATCATTATGTTGTTAGGTGGAGATCCAACTGGGTTTTTACAACAAGCTGGTAGTCAAGCTCCAACACAGACACAACAACAGTCTGGAGAACCATACGTCGGTACTCAGCAAGAAGAAGCTTTAGCAGACATAGCTGGAGTTGTATTAAAAGAAACGGAGGATGTTTGGGGTAAAATATTTCCTGAGCAATTAGGTAAACGATACACACCGGCTAAACTTGTGTTATTCGAACAGCGGATCAATTCGGCATGTGGGGTAGCTGGCTCACAAACAGGACCATTCTACTGCCCTGGAGATAGTAAAGTGTATTTAGATGTGGATTTCTATGAACAACTGAAACAAAATTTTGGTGCTCCTGGAGATTTTGCCTTTGCCTATGTCGTTGCTCACGAAGTTGGTCATCACGTTCAAAATTTATTAGGCTATACGAATTATGTACACCAACAAAAAGGTCGAATAAGTCAAGCTGCTTATAATGATCTATCTGTTAGACTAGAATTACAAGCTGACTTTTTAGCTGGAGTATGGGCACATCACACGTATCAGACAACGGACCTCATAGAAGAAGATGATTTTAGAGAAGCTATGCGTGCTGCAGAAGCAATCGGTGATGACAATATCCAAAGACAAACAACTGGCTACGTAAGACCTGAAACATTCACGCACGGTACGTCAGAGCAAAGAATGAGATGGTTCAGACATGGCCTAGAAACAGGAGACATCAGCCAAGGTGATACATTCAATGCTAGACGCCTTTAATATCCTTGAAGGCTTCTCGCCTCAAAGATCATAGGCGTATCGCCCCAAGATACGGATTGAAACAAAGGATTACCTTTGTTGTAACTTATACTGAATTTTGAAATCAGCCCAACCGATTAATCCTATAAGTTTTAAATATTTTAAGCAAGATTCTATTGCTGCGATAACCGTTGTCATGATGGCTATACCTCAAGGAATGGCTTATGCAGTGCTTGCAGGAGTACCACCGATTTATGGTTTATATACCTTCTTAATTCCGTTATTAATATATCCACTTTTCAGCTCTTCAAAATACATGTCTGTTGGTCCAACAGCAATTGTTGCGATTATCATGGTCACTGGTCTTTGCGATAAGGCATCTGTTATGTCTGCCGAATTTATCCAATTATCTATCATGGTATCGTTAATGGCTGGCATAATCCAGATGGGTATGTCATTTTTAAAAATGGGGTTCCTTGTTAATTTTTTATCTCACCCAGTTTTGAAAGGGTTTACTTCAGCTGCTGGAGTCATCATCATAATCGGCCAATTGAAATATGCATTAGGTGTACAAATTGAACGCACACAAAACCTTCTAGGAACAATTACTGAGCTAATAAAAAATATCCAGTCCTCAAGTATTCCGGCCATTGGTTTATTTGTGTGTTCTTTAATTGGCATATTATTTTTCAAGAAAATTAAAAAGGCATTCCCGGCGGCATTGATATTTATAGTAATTGGAAGTTTACTTGTTTTTATTTTGAAATTGGAAGCAGAAGTCCCAATTATTGGTGATGTGCCTTCTGGTTTACCTTCTGTTATCAATCCTCTTGTTTTGGATAGTGCTGTTTTTATATCTCTGTTACCTTTAGCTGGAGTGATTAGCTTTATCAGTTTTGTAGAGTCATTGGCAATAGCGAAATCATTGGACGGCAAAGAAGGAAAATATGAAGTTGATGCGAATAAAGAATTGCTCGGATTGGGAATGGCCAAATTCATAGGTGCTTTTTTTCAAGCTATTCCAAGTACAGGTAGCTTTTCTAGGAGTGCTTTAAATGATGATTCAGGTGCAAAGACGGGTTTGTCTTCCATCATAGCTGCATGCTTAATAGGTATATCTTTGCTATTATTCACAAAAGCATTTTACTACATTCCATATGCAGTGTTGGCTGCAATCATTATTGGAGCAGTGTATAAATTGATCGATTATAAAACAGCAGTACACTTGTATAATACCGATCGAGGAGATTTTTGGGTAATGATTATCACTTTTCTGGTCACCTTGTCTTTTGGTGTATTGACTGGTATTACCACTGGAATTGCCTTGTCGCTCTTACTGATTCTTCGTAAAGTGTCGGCCCCTCATTATGCTGTGTTAGGTAAAATTGATGAGTCAGGTATTTATAAAAATGTCAATCGTTTTGAAGAAGCTATAGTTAATGATGAAATATTGATCATCAGATACGATGATGATATCTTTTTTGGTAATGCAATTCACTTTTTTGACTCCATTCTATCAGAGATAGAGAATATGCCTTCGGCCAAAATACTCATTTTAGATATGTCATCAATCAGTAACATAGACAGCACTGGAATTATTCAATTGAGAATACTAATTCAGGAATTAAATTCAAACAGCATGAGCTTACACATAGCTGGCCCAAAAGGCCCTTTGCGGGATAGATTGCAATCTGAAGGTATTTACGATTTAATAGGAATACAGAATATTCATCTAACTATTGCCAAGACGATGCAAGCGCTTCAGCCGTAGTGTCTCAAATCAACAAAATCGTAATTCTGAATAATCTGGGTTTCTAGGGGGATTCAAGAGTAAGAGTAAAGAAGCACTTGAATTGCGAAATATTTGTAGCCCGGTACAAAGTGCCGGGAAAGTTATTGATGAGACATTCACATCGTGATCAGTTCTTCGCAAGCTTGCAGATCGTCCTCGTCATTCGAAGCCATGATAATAAGTTTTTTTTGTTTGTATGAATCTAGTAGCGAATAAAACCACTCCTTAGCTTTGGCATCTAAAAACGAACTTGGTTCATCGAGTAATAAAAATGGAACATCCGTCTTAATGGCAAGCAATAATTGCATGCGTTGTTTCATCCCCGATGAGAAATACTTGATTGGTTTTTTTCTGTCTTTTTCCAAATAGGCAATTTGTAAAAAGTCCTTAGTGTCGAAATTTGATTCTAAGGGTTTAAGTTTACCATAAACCTTGAGTAATTCTCCAATCGTGTATTCTTCAATGACCTCAATGTAAGGTGCTGCAATGGACATATGAGTAAAGATGTTTTCTCTTTCAATTAGCTGATCATGTAAGGTATAGTTAATAGTCCCTTTACTAGGACTTAAATAACCACTGATAAGGCTTAGTAAAGTAGATTTACCAGAGCCATTACTTCCTGCAATGCCATAAATTCCTGGTCCACTAAAGGATGTGGTTAGATCTTTAATTATCCAGTTGAAGGTATATCTTTTTGAAACCGTTTGACACTCTATGTTCATGACACAGCAGCCAATCCTTTGATTATTCCTCTTTCTGAGGAATTGACGAAATCAATGATGTTGTCTCTATCTTCTCCAATTTCGAACAGTTCACTTATCTCTTCCATCGCCTTACTTTTGTTTTTGTATTTGACAAACAGGACTCGATAGATGTCTTCTATGGTATGTATACGATCATTTGCAAAACCTTTACGCTTAAGCCCTATTGAATTGACACCAATATAACTCAGTGGTTCTTTAGAAGCCTTTACAAAAGGTGGGACATCTTTGCGTACCAAGGAGCCGCCGCCAATGAATGAATACTGGCCAATTTTTACAAATTGATGAACAGCTACCAATCCACCTAGAATGGCATGATCTGCAACTTCCACATGACCTGCTAGATTGACACAATTTGAAAGAACAGCGTGATTGCCTATGTGGCAGTCGTGGGCCACATGAACATAAGCCATTAATAAAGAATGATGGCCTATTGTGGTTTTGCCACTTGCTATGGTGCCTCTATTTATGGTGCAATATTCTCGTATAGTACTGTGTGATCCTATTTCTAAAGTTGTGTATTCTCCTTGAAATTTTAAGTCTTGTGGTTCAGCACCTATTATGGCACCTGGATAGACAACACAATGATCTCCGAGCCTTGTGCCATTCATAATGACAGCATTTGGTTTTATCACACAATGATCACCAATAACAACGTCCTCTTCAATGGTCACAAAAGGACCAATTTCGACATGGGTTCCAATCTTTGCGTTAGGATGAATGGACTGCAATTTATTCTCCAATTTCTTTTTTACTTATATGTGCGATTAATTCACTCTCAGATACTACTTTATTACCAACGTATACAGTGCCTTGCATGTGTACAATTCCACGTCTAACTGGGGACAATAATTCCATTTTTAATATCATAGTGTCTCCTGGAACTACTAAGTGCTTAAATTTTACATTGTCAATCTTCATGAAATAGGTATTGTAATTCTCAGGATCTTCCACCTGACTTAATACCAAAATACCACCAGTCTGTGCCAAAGCCTCTAATTGAAGTACTCCTGGAAATACTGGATTCCCTGGGAAATGTCCTTGAAAGAAGTTTTCATTTTGAGTAACATTCTTAATACCAACGACCTTGTGGTCTGTTAGTTCGATTATTTTATCTACCAGAAGGAAAGGGTACCGATGTGGAATAAGCTTTTTTATGTCTTCCACATTGTATAAAGCTGGTTTTGTAGGATCATATATAGGCTTACCTTTTAACTTTCGCTGCTCAATAAATTTGGCTTTCAAGAATTTTGTGAATGCAATATTAGAAGTATGACCAGGTTGATTTGCTATGATTTTTCCTTTTATCGGTCGGCCCATTAAAGCTATATCCCCCATAAAATCTAATAGCTTGTGTCTGGCGAGATTATTATTGCTGTGAGGATTATAGTTAATTGAATTAGCTAAATCAGTTATCCCAAAAGATTGGCCCAATTGCTTAAGTGTGGATTCTTCTACCAAGCCATCATTGATGATGATAGCATTGTCTGGATTACCTCCTTTGATCAAATCATTCTCTGCTAAGTGTTGTAACTCACTTGTAAAGACGAATGTTTTATGAGGCGCGATTTCAGAAGCATATTGATCCAATCCATTTAAAATCGCAGATTGAAACAACTTAATTGGTTCTGTATAATGTAAGTTTACTTGTACGCTAAATCCGTCATGAGGAATAAGCATATAGTCTGCTCCAGTTTCTTCATCTTTAAACTGCAACACCTCTGTTACCGTAAAATACTCTTTCTCTTTTACCTCAGATTCTACAATTCCAGCAGAATTCAATGCTTTTATAAACGGTTGGGCACTGCCATCTAGAATAGGTACTTCTGGGCCATCATATTCTACTTCTAAGTCATCAATGCCTAATGCATATGCGGCGGAGAGAAAATGCTCCACAGTCCGAATACTACTACCATTTTTTGCAATCGCTGTGTGCCTATTTGTATCGTAAACATTATTGACTTCAGCTTTGACGCTTGCTTTATCTTCTGCGGCAGCTTTTTTGAACACAATACCTGTCGGCTCTTGAAGAGGGTGTACAGTTATACTGCATTGCTCACCTGTATGTAGGCCGATACCTTCGATACTGAATGAATTTGCAATTGTTTTACGTTTCATTGAATGCTGTAATTGACCCCAATTTACGGTAATTATTGTTCTTATCTCATTGACCTTGAGTATTTTCCACAAGTCTCAAGCCTATTCTTCTAGTATCATTTTACCATAACTGGAAGGAATATGAAAATCTGGTTTATCTGACGTTGGTTTTACCCAACTTATCCATTCTACTTTGTCTGAATCTGAATGGTAATTGCCTCTGAAGATACCTGTCGTTATGGATCCGTCACTTCCTACAAGATCAAGTTCTTTCAAGACCTTCTTGGAGATCATACCTTCTAGGATATAACCGGAATCAGTAAAAGATGTTTGTATCCTAAATTCGTTTTCATCAATATCCCATGACGAATCAATACGTTGATAAAATAATCCTCTTGAATCAAATAATCGACTTTGTGCATCCATTTCAAAAGCATAATATGGACTCAAATGATATGGTCTTCGAAAAAATAATTCAACTCGATCAGATCTTACCGCATTTGATTCTTCGTCTTCGTAATTATTTTCTAAATGTATATCATCGTCTTTCACAACAAACGAAAAATATATATTTTCTTCGTTGTGAAGTGCTTTAAATTCATTTACAAATGTCAAAGAATCATTCCAAGGAGCCGTAATGTCTGAAAGAAGATGAGCCTTGTTCCATATATCTTCAAGATTGCCATCTACATGAATAGATGATGATCTTATATTCGTTATTGAGTATGTTTTCGCTTGTGGTTGGATAGACTTCAAAGCTTCGCTTGGATAAGCTACCTCTCTTTTCTTAAACTTATATGTAGGTAGTTGAGCATTAGTTTTTTTAAGGTATTGGCTTAGTTTCTCAGCAAGTTTTTTTGTTGTTTCTAGTTCTGCAGGATAGAGATTGTTGTTTTCAAAAATGTCATTTGCTAAATCATATACTTCAACTTCTTGAGACAAATGATTGTAGATGAATTTGAAATTTTCTGAACGCATTGCAGAGTAACTACCAATGCCTGGTCCACCAACGCCCCAATTGTTTGGGTAGTGCCACACCAAAGGTCGATCATGATAGTCTGTTTCTCCTGAATATAAATTATCTGCAAACGAATGACCATCTATGTCATGTGTAATTTGAGTCCCATCCACTCCGATTAACTCTAAGATTGTAGGGTAGAAGTCTTCTATGATTATTGGTGTATCAACTCGTTTTCCTGTAGGGAATTTATCCTCCCATGATGCTATCATTGGCACTCGAATACCACCTTCATAGACAGATCCTTTGCCGCTTTTAAGTGGCCAATTATGAATGTGCTTTTGGCCTGCTCTTGTATGTGCACTTAAGCCACCATTATCTGACATGAACAAAATGATTGTTTCATCGGTCAGTTTATTGTCATCCAAATAGGTCAGGACATCACCAACACTTTTATCCATTGACTCAATCATTGATGCATACTTTGCTTCTATAGTATCCATACCAGTACTTAGATATTTGTGATAAAATCTTTCATCGGCCATAATAGGAGTGTGGACACCATAGTAGGCCATGTACAGATAAAAAGGCTCTTCCAAATTGCGACCATTTAAACTTGCAATAGCCTTTTGCGTAAGCACTTCAGTCAAAAAAATATCCGTCCCATGATACTCCTCTAGACCTGGTACAGCCCAATTAGATCTTTTACCATTGCCAAAATTTTCTGTTCCATAATAGCTGCCTGGAGCTCCAGCAGCATGCCCAGCAATGTTGACATCAAATCCTAGATTTAAGGGATTTGCACCTGGTGTTTTTTTGGCGCCAAAATGTGCTTTACCAGCATGGATAGTATGATAACCATGGTTTTTTAATTGTTGTGCTAAAGTCGTAACGCTTACTGCGTGTGGGGTGGATGGATCAGACGAAATACCATTTACATTCCAAAATGGATAGCTGAGTAAAGAATCATTTGTTTCCATAGGTTGCATTTTATTCGGATGCAAAGTCCAATTGGTGACCCTGTGTCTAGCAGCATTCATACCGGTCATGAGACTTACCCTAGATGGAGAACAAACTGGAGTGGCGTAGGCTGATGTAAACGTCAGGCCACTTGCAGCAAGCTTTTCAAGATTAGGGGTATGATAGCTTTTATTGAAATGTGTTTTTTCTGTCCAAAAAGGAACTGAAGTATCTTGCCAGCCCAGATCGTCAACTAAAAACAAAATGATATTAGGTTGCTTTTTCTCTTCTACCACTTCAGCTTTTGTACTGATACAGGAATTTAAAATCAGAAGAATGACAAAAGACAGTAAGATGAATCTCATAAGAATGAAAATAAGATTATCAAATGACTAATTGTTTAAATACAACAGTTATATAAAGTGTTTTTGAAAACAGAAGTAAATGTATTGTATCCGAACGATCTTTGAAGATTGTTTCTACAAAGTAAAATGCTTGTTGTATTTATGATGCTTTGGCGTGGAGCTGGTTGTGCTTTGATGAATAGCTTTTTCGTTCCTCTAAAACAATAAGATATTACAATCCATTTAGATACTGTATGCCCTTTTATAGGCTTAACCTTTAAGCTTCGGAGAAGCGACATATGACTAGCCGATCTTATTTATTAAGGTCATTAAGCTTCGGAGAGGCGACATATCAACCTTTAGAGATGTTTAAAGTTACAATGATCAAAAAAAAATATTTGCGATTAATCCATATGTCGCTTCTCCAAATCTCAGATATTTTTTCGGTTATTTCTAGATAGATGAAGTTCCTTTGGAGCTGGTTCGTATTTGATGAAAAGCTTTGTCATTCTTCTGATATAGTAAGATCTAACAATACATTTAGATACTGTACGCCCTTTTTATGTACTTAACCTTTAAGCTTCGGAGAAGCGACATATCAATTGTTTTGTAAAATCCCTTTACTCAATTTTCTAAATCTTAATTGCAGCAAGATCGCAGAGACCGACAAACTCACAACAAGCCCTGTCCAAATACCAACTGGTCCCAGATCGAAAACAAAAGCAAAAATATAGCAAGTCGGGAAGCCTATAATGAAATATGCAAAAAATGTGATGAACATAGGGATTTTGACATCTTGGATTCCTCGTAATGCACCTAAGGTCGTCACTTGTATCCCATCTGGCAATTGGAATAAGGCGGCAAGAATAATCAATGTAGACGCTATTTCTGTCACCGCAATATTGTCTATGTAGAATAATGGTAGCTGGTTTTTAAATAAAATAAAAATGACGGCACAAAGAGCCATAAATAATATGACCTGTATCACTGCTGAACTTGCCGATCGTTGCAAGCCAATCACATCCTTTTTGCCAAATTGGTCTCCAACTCGAATGGTTGCTGCCATCGCCAATCCAGAACAAATAAGAAATGTGATAGCAGCAAGATTGATGGCAATTTGATGTGCGGCTTGTGCTTCCTTACTGATCAATCCCATCATGATAGAAGCAAAACTAAATATAGACATTTCAAAAAATGCCTGTAAAGATGTTGGAATGCTCAAATTTAGAATTTTGCTAAATACCCTTTTTGAGTATCTACTGAAACGAGAACCGATGATGTGTTGCCACAAATTTTTCCATCGAAAACATATCAGTATAATTATGCCTACAATTGTGACTCTAGTGATTAATGTAGCATAACCCGCACCAGTAACTCCAAGTTTTGGCGCACCAAATTTTCCAAAGATCAATAGGTAGTTTAAAAAAATATTAAGCACATTCCCGATAAGGATTGCTATCATTGGTGGGAGTGTTTCTGACATCCCATCAGCGTATGTTCTGAATGTTTGAAAAATCATCACCGGTATTATCGAAATGGCGGTAATGGTCAAGTATGGTTTTGCTAGCACAAGTACTTCTTCATCTTGTCCCATGTAATCCATGAATGGAATTATACATAACAATATGAGTAATGACAGAATGCCAAAAGCAGTATTGATGATCAAACTGTGTTTGAAATATTCTGATATGCGTTTGTAGTGGTGTGAGGCTTTAGCTTCAGCAATCAAAGGAGGTAACCCAAACGAAAGACCAAATCCTACGATCAAAAACAACATAAATATCGCAATAGAAAAAGAGATGGCTGCAAGGGATGCCGCTCCTAAGGAACCAACCATAACATTGTCAGCAATACTGACTGTCAATTGACCAACCTGACCTGCTATAATTGGAGATGCCAACTTTAAATTGAGTCTGAAATCATTCTTGTATCTTTGGTACCACTGCATGAGTGCACGAATATAGAACATAATCGTAGGAGATTAGATACTCCCTATGTGTTTGTCAAAGACTAAATAGAATGCCTATTTAGTTATATTTATGATATGTATGTGCCAAAATATTTTGAAGCTCCCTCCGCAGAGTACGTCCGATCATTTATAGAAAAATACTCCTTTTGTACGTTGGTCGGTTCTATACAAGGTAAGCCTATCGCGACACACATACCTTTGATGTTGCAAATCGAGGATGAAGAAGAATATCTAGAAGGACATATTGCAAGAGGTAATATTCAAAAAGGCTTGTTTGATTCAGAACAACCATTGATGGCTATATTTCGAGAACAGCACAGTTATATTTCTTCAAGCTGGTATAATCATGTGAATGTACCCACATGGAATTATATAGCGGTTCACATTACTGGTAAAGCAAGAATTATAGAAGGTGATGAGTTGTTTAGTTCCATTCAAAGACTTGTGAAAGCATTTGAAGGTGATAAGGCAAATAGCTTTCAAATGGAGTACATGCCTAAAGAAATGTTGGATCGAGAATTAAAAGGTATTGTTGGCTTCAAAATGTCAATTGACAAAGTTGAGGCAGCATTTAAATTGAGCCAAAACCGTGATGATGAAGATTATAAAAACATCATAAAGAACTTGGAAGAATCTGGAGACCCCATGTCGATATTAATTGCAGAAGAAATGTCAATGTTGAAAAAAGTATGATCAAAAAGCATTACATATCGCTTATCATTTTTTATGGAATGCTGTTTTTTATTTGCGGATTGAATCACAAGACTGCTGCTCAGGATACAAGTCAGATGACATTTAGCTTGTTGACTGCTGCTCCAGGTGATCAAGCGTATAATATTTTTGGTCATACAGCACTTAGGATGAATTCAAAGGCGACAGGACAGGACGTTGTATTTAACTATGGCACGTTTGACCCTTCAATGGATTATTTTATTCTAAAATTTTTGAGAGGTAAATTACCTTACAAGTTATCAACAAGTAAGTACGAGAATTTTTTGAAGACTTATAATAATGAGGGTAGGGCTATATGGGAGCAACCACTCAATCTTGATGATGAAGGCAAAATGAAAATGTTCGCATTTTTAGAAAACAATTATCTCCCAGAAAATAGGGAATACCTTTATGATTTTTTCTTCGACAATTGTTCTACGCGTATAAGAGACTTATTTGAATCAGAATTGCCAGGTTTCAATTATGTTGATGTTGAAGAGAAGGACATTACTTACCGGCAAATGCTTGATGAATATTTACAAGGGAAAGAATGGACAGACCTAGGCATAGATTTAATCATTGGTTCAATTGCAGATGCAAAAGCTGATTATCGACATCAAATGTTCTTGCCTGATTATTTGCATAATTATGCCTTTAACATGAGCTACGATAAAGGTACTCAGACGGCATTGGTTTCTAAAAGTGATAAAGTCTTATTAATAGATCGTATCAAACACAAGTCATTTCTTATTACACCAATGAAGTTGTTTTTATTCTTTTTGTTGCTGGAGTTATTTTTATTTATCTCTGCACCTGCCCAACATTGGGGGCTGGTACGTATCTATGATAATGTTTGGTATGCTGCGATTTCGGTTGTTTGCATTGTTGTTGCTTTCATGTGGCTAGGTACTGACCATCAAGCATGTGGAGCTAATTACAACTTGCTTTGGGCCAATCCTTTGTTTGTTTTAATATTAATAAGTTCACTGAGAAAGAATATATCGCTGAAAGCACTTACTTTTTGTACCATTTTACTCACAGGTGTCGTGTTATTATGGTCCTTTTTGCCCCAACAATTCCATTTGGCCACATTACCGATTATTTTACTCTTCATTTTAAAGAATGTTAGACTGATTAGAAATAAACTGAGCGTGGATAGAAATGTAATTTCCGTTAATTAAATATTAAATTTTCTTAAGTAAAAGTGTCACCTTTAGGGTATATCTTAGTCAAAAGACTATAAAATACTTCATTATGACTCAAGGAGAAGGTATAGCAGTAGGTTTAGCAATTGGTATCTCAGTAGGTGCTGGAATGGGCCAAGTAGCTATGGGAACAGGCGCAGGACTTTTAATTGGCCTGGCTTTAGCTATGCACTACAGCGACGGAGAAGGAGAAAAAGCTGAAGAATAAATCAGCCAGAACACTTCTAAACATTTACTTCTAACCGATTGGCCGGATTATACATTCATATCCCTTTTTGTAAACAGGCTTGTCATTATTGTAATTTTCATTTCAGTACGAATCAAACTCGTATCCCATTAGTCTTAGATTGCATTGCTTTAGAAATTATTGACAAAAAGCACTTCTTCGGAAATGACAGTATTGAGACAATTTATTTCGGTGGTGGTTCGCCATCATTACTGGACAAAGCTCAGCTAGCACATATTATTCGGTGTATTCAATCTAATTACAATATTTCCGATCAACTAGAAATCACTTTAGAGGTAAATCCAGATGACGTTACACCACAGATAGTCAACGACTGGTTAGAAATAGGCATCAACAGAATTAGTTTGGGTATACAGTCTTTACACGATGATGATTTGTCATTTATGAATAGAGCGCATTCTTCGGCCGATTGTATGCACTCACTAAATCTTCTTTTAGAACACAATGCTTTTGAACTCTCAGTGGATCTCATTTTTGGTTTCGAAGGATTAACTACAGAGAAATTACAATTCAATATAGAGCAACTGGCATCAATGAATATTCAGCACATGTCCTGTTACGCTATGACAATAGAAGCCAAAACGGTATTCAATCATCGATTGCAGAAAGGAGAACTGAAGGAGATGAATGATCATCTTGTCGGCGATCAGTTTAAGTTGGTGCACAATGAATTGTCTCAACGTGGTTTTGAGCATTATGAAATTTCAAATTACTGCATAGAGGATAAGTACGCCAAGCACAATACAAGTTACTGGAAGGGGCGAAAGTATTTGGGTATAGGTCCGTCAGCTCATTCATTTGATGGAGAAAAACGATATTGGAATGTGTCTAATAATACAGCATACATTTCTAACATGCAAAATAAAATAAGTGTCACTGAAGAAGAACTTCTTTCGGACGTTGACCAGTATAATGAATATTTACTTACTGGATTACGAACAAAATGGGGCGTATCGACTGTGAAATTAAAGCAATTTGGAGCCGATGTATTCAAACATTTTCTTCAAGAAGCTTCAGATTACTTAGCATCTGGACGCCTTATAATTCAAGATGAAACAGTGACAATTCATCAAGACTTTTGGCCAATATCTGATCGAATTTGCAGTGATTTGTTTTTAGTGAATTAACATTTAAGCTAATCTATTGCAATAGATTTTTTGTATTCACCCACATTGCCTATTTTGAGATTAATGCGAAAGTATAAGAATTTATTCGTGGCTGCGACCAGTCAACATATAGGTAAGACAACAACAACTTTAGGCTTGGCCAAAAGTTTCCTTAATGCAAATGTAAACGTTGGATATTGTAAACCAGTTGGTCAGCAATACGTCAATTTGCAAAAACACAAAGTGGATAAGGATACTGTTTTATTTTCTGATTTAATTGGTTTTGAGATAGATCCTGTCTTACATAGTCCTGTGATATTTACCAGGGGGACTACCGAGCAATTATTGGATAATCCAGATGCATTTGCCTTGAAACCTATGATTGAGCATGCTAAAAATGAATTAAATAAGCAGCATGAACTGACAATTTTTGAAGGTACAGGTCATCCTGGCGTTGGTACAATTGCAAATTTATCCAATGCTAGAGTCGCAAAAATTTTAGATGCAGGGGTAATTATGGTTGTGGAAGGAGGTATAGGAAGTTCCATTGACATGTTGAATATGACGACTTCATTGTTTAGAGAAGAAGGAGTAGAAATTTTAGGTGTTATTGTCAATAAAGTGCTCCCTTCAAAAGCAGAGAAAGTTGAACTATATCTTGATAAGTGGTTGTCAAGAAATAATTTAAAGCTATTGGGTGTGTTGCCATATGATGAGACACTCGCATATCCTTTGGTAAGGACCATATGCGCTGCGATCAAAGGTGAGGTTCTTATGCATCAAGAAAATATGTTCAATCGTGTCGCCAACGTTATTGGCGGTTCACTGATGGATTTGAAAGAGTTTAAACCGTTCAAAGATTTATTATTGTTGACTGGCGCACGATTGATAGATAGAGCAATTAAGCGTGTTATTTCCTATGCTAATTTAATGGAGTTGGATTACTGTCCTTTGTCTGGAATAGTCATTACTGGTGATGGAAAAATTTCAGATGAATCGCTTGAATACGTTAAGAGGTATCAGATTCCAGTTATCAAAACTAAATTAGAAACATATGGTGTAGGTTTGAAAATTAGTAGACTTGAAGTCAAAATAAATCGTCGCACACCTTGGAAAGTTGCTCGGGCCATAGACCTTGTAGAGCAGTATGTTGATGTAAATTGGTTAAAATCGCAAATTATACTCTAAAAAAGAGTGACCACAATATATTCCTTGACGTCTAACGCTCGGAAGTTGTTCTTAAGGCCAGTGTCATATTTCTTACCTATAATATTTGACTACTGGCCTCTTTTTTCTAGTTCAACAAAATAACACCGTGGGCCATAAATTTTAATTCTTCTTTAGGTTCGGTAATTGCCAAAATCTCTTCTTCGTCTAATCCTTCATCTTCTGCATAATGGCGTAATTCGTCCACTGAAGTTATCTCTTTATAGGCTTTTCCTTCTACAATTACTTCTCTACCAGCAATGTCTTTTGGCATAAAGAATCCATAATCTTTGAATTTTACAAATAGTTGATCTTCATTTTCGATCTCAGTGGATGTCAGATTCATCCAGCAGCCTTTTGCTTGGCAGACCCCAGTTACTTTAGCTTTCACCTTAACATTATCAAGGTTTTCATCTGATTTCAATTTACGCTGAAGGTCTTCATAACTAATGGCACCCTCAGAAGATATTTTTTCACCAAAATAGTTTAGATTTTCTTCATTGGTCTTTGCAATGGGAGGCTGTTGTTTACAACCAGCTGTAAAGAGTAAGAAACAAATCAAGTACATGTATACTTTCATGAGTTTTATTTTTATTCAGTCAATTGATAAATATAATTAAAGATACCAATTACATTCGTGACTTATTTTACATGCATGAATATTGAATTGATAATTTTTGATTGCGATGGTGTTTTAGTTGATAGTGAGTTGATCTCTAGTCAAGTAATGTCTGATATCTTTAAGTCTATTGGAATTAACATGTCTCCGCAAGCTGTATTTGACAAACTTAGAGGAGGCTCCATGAATAAGACAATTGCTTTTGCAGAAAGTAAAATAGGCAAACTCCCAGTAGACATTGAAAAAGAATATCGACTACGTTCTTACGAAGCATACAGAAAAGAAATGACACCAATTCCAGGGATAACCGAGGTATTGTCAAAACTTAGTATCGCAAAATGTGTCGGCTCGAATGGACCACAGTCTAAAATCAAATTAAACCTTCAAATCACAGGTTTAGATCAATTTTTTGACGAAAAATGCATCTTCTCAGCTTACGATGTTAATAAATGGAAACCTGACCCTAGCTTATATTTGTATGCGGCAGAAAAATTTGACCTTCCTCCAGAAAAGTGCTTGGTTATCGAAGACAGCATTAGTGGCGCAACTGCTGCTTACAACGCTGGAATGAGATGTTTGGGATATGCTAGGGATACTTCTCCTGCAGAATTCGAAAAAGTTAATGCTTCACCAATCCGCGATATGAAAGACATTATGGTGCTTTATCCTGAGATTTTTAACATTTGATAATCATTATAGGGTTTCCCCTTTCTTTCAATGAATATTCTTTAATTACATTTGATCACGATACGATCTTAATCTTCTCCAGAGATAGTAATTGTATCTATTAACTATTTGTCACCTTAATTATAATCTCATACTAAAAGAATGCAGTTTAACTGCAATTCGTGTAATTATAATGATCAAGAGAGACTATGAGAATACTTATTTTAGCGACAACTTTTACTTTCCTGGCAGTTAATCTATTTGCAACCACAATTGTACCATTCAAAGACTTAGGTCAACTGAGTTACGCAGCTGACGCTATTGTATTAGCCACAGCTGAGGATATAGCAATCATTCAAGACGATTATAACAAGAGCTACTATCAAAATTTTACTGTTCTACAAACGGTTAAAGGGGAGCATATTGATAATATACCTATCAGATATTTCAGCGAGACCAAAAGCGGGCAGTACAGAAGCGTAGCTGGCGAAGTACGATTTAAAGAAGGAACGACATATCTGCTGTTTCTCAGGAAGAATAATGCAGGAGAATGGGTAACAGCATGTTTGTCCTATTACCTCTTTGAAGAACAAATGGTTGAGGATGAATCGATGTTAGTTCCGATTTATAGACATGGATTATTAAATGTCGCCGAAAAAGAACAAGAAGATGAGCCTTTATATGTTTACCATACAGATAAATTATTGTCAGAGCTTAAAGATGTCACTTCATTCAAGAAAGACTGGGACTTTAGAAATGCAAAAGCTGATAAATTTGATCACATAGAATCTATAGCACATAAAGCCATTCCATCTCATTGTAACTTGTTTCCTGTAAATCCACCTCCCAGATGGCAAAATTTGGATACACAATCATTACCTATATATTATCAAAGTTTTGGTTCTGGTTGTTCGAATATCGGAGATGAAATGAATGATGCTGTTGATTATTTGACCAGTAATTATAAAGGTGTGGAAATGAATATCGCTGGAACGTTTAATAATTATAGTCCGACTTGCCCAAGTAGTCCAGGATTTCCACCAAATGCTGCAGCCGGAAATTTCACAAGTTTTGTTGATTCTAATTTAAATGGGGAAAGATCTATTGCTGTAATTTTTGATGATCCTTGTAATCAATTAACCAATCTAAATGGATGTAGTGGTTTACTAGCTTTAGGCGGACTTTATTATTTTACTAGTACAACACACCAATATAACGGTGAAATATATTCTAAGTCTGGTTATGGCTATGTTATTGTAAACAATGGGGTAGGGGCATGTAATTGTGGCGTATATGCAGGTAATAATTCTGAAACGAATTATGCATTAATGATGACTCATGAATTGACTCACGCGATAGGGTTTTTTCATATGGATCCATCAGTAACGCAGGCGAATATGGCAGGAGTATCCTGTTGTTCTAATTCGTCAATTAACAACTTAGATGTCCAGTGTGTGGATTACGTATATAATGTGGCACCAATTCAAGGTTGCACAGATGATGCTGCCGAAAATTTTAATGCTTCCGCGAATATCTCTGATGGGTCTTGTACGTATTGTTCGAATGGTATACAAGATGGAGACGAAACAGGAGTTGACTGCGGAGGTTCAGGAACTGGATGTGCAGCTTGCATGCCAGATCTGATTGTTCAAGATTGCGGGACGTCCATTGTGTCAGCTAACAACCTCAATATAACAGGCATACAGGTCGTGAATGTAGGCGAAGGAAACAGCAGTTCTGCTACATTAGCGTATTATTTATCCACAAATACAACGATTACGACCTCTGATTATTTAATTGGTACGGACAACATTGTTGCACTAAGTCCAGGCGGTACATCTAATGAAAGTTTTTCAGCTACTTTGAGCAATCTCAATGTTCCGGAAGGTAATTATTATATAGGCATGATTGCAGATTATAATGACCTCAGAGATGAATCCAATGAGTCTAACAATAGCTGTTATTTTAGTGCTCCTCGTTTAGCTATGCCTACATGTAGCGATGGTATACAAAATGGTGACGAAACGGGCATTGATTGCGGCGGCTCTTGCGTATCATGCTTAGCTGATTTGATTGTTGAAAATTGTGGTACCATTCGTCTGACAAATAGCGATATAGCAGGCTCAGGGATAGTGGTTCAGAATGTGGGAGAGAATGCATCGACTGCGACGCGACTGGGCTATTATTTATCTTTGGATCAAACTATCACAGAGAACGATTACTTTCTTGGTTCAGATTATGTAAATCCTTTAAACTCAGGAGCAACTAGTATAGAATCATTCAATTTTAGTGTTCCAGAATATCCTGCTATTCCTTTGGGAGTATACTATTTTGGAATGATAGCAGACTACCAAAAGACACTTACAGAAGAATCTGAAAACAACAATACATGTTACCAAAATACACCCCGATTAGTTGTATCTGCTTGCGGAGATGGTGTCATGAATGGAGAAGAGACTGGTGTCGATTGTGGTGGATCTCATTGCCCAAGCTGCGATTGCCAACAGAGCGTTGTTACATTTAGGAACGATATCACCTCAGATGTTGTCAGTCATGCGAGGACTTCTGTAAAAACTCAGGGCGATGTGGCAGTCCGAAATTCAGTAACAGCACATTTTATTGCTCAAAATGATGTCTTGCTCTCTCCAGGTTTTGAAGTAACAAAAGGATCAGTAGTTGTTTTGGCTACAGAAAATTGTAGTAATTAAATTAGGGCATAAAAAAAGAGTTTCTTGACATTTCAAGAAACTCTTATTAATTAATTAACACCTTTAACTGCATAACAAAGATAAATGTGATACACTGATTGAACCTTTAAAATCTGTCTACAACATCACCTCTAACCACTTACATATCATCTACATATTTAAATGAACTATAATATCATTGGCCATTTATTGCATATTTTACTACGCTTTGACATGTTTTAACTTAAAATCTATAAGCATAAACCCTTATTTTTTAACATAACCACTGTAGAGGTTTGCTTGGCAAAAAAAATGCCTCCTTTCCAATTAAGGGAAGGAAGCATTAAACTCATGCTCTATGCAGATCTGTTTTGGGGACTAGCGGTAATAAGTCCTTTAGTCTATCATCATCATCTTTTTAGATATTGTTTGACCTTCAGACTGCAATTGGTAGTACAATATGCCATTTGTAGCTACTTCATCTTTATTCAATTTTAATTGATTCATTCCTTTTGCATATACGTCAGAGTGGCTAAATACAACCTTTCCAGACGTATCAAATATTGTCACAGTGACAGAGGCTTCCTTTGGCAATTCGAATGGAATGACTGTCTGTGTACTGAAAGGATTTGGCGTATTTTGATGTAAAACCATAGTTTCAGTGAATTTACCTTCAAATCCTAACTCAACTGCAGCAACATCATTTGAATCAGAAATATACACTTCAGATGATATCGTATTTGCTAAATCTAAAAGTTGAGATGTCAGGCCAGACTCCTTTGCTTTAAATGTCAGTTCAAACAACCCTCCAGAAAGCAAGTTACCCTTTGATTCATTCACACTCATTCGTAATTCATTATTAGCGACAGAGTAGTTCGATTCATTTAATACAAATTGATCACTTCCTACTTCTTGAATTACCACTTTGTTTAAGTCAATATTCATCTGGAAGCCTTTGATATCTTCTAGACCTGATTCAAATACAACAGTAGTGATTTCACCTTTCTCTATAAATCTATCAGTTGCATTCAAAGTAGTCGTTTGCTGACTTCTCGCTTCTGCAGTTTGGAGTTGATTGGCAATTGCATTGCCACTTACATCACCTATTTTGATACCGATAAAATTTTGATCAAACATGTTGTTTTGCGGTGAGTTGATTCTGATTTCTTCAATAAAAGGCCAAGGGTTTGCTTGGTCTATAAAATCAGTAGACTCGACGAACCTCCAGCTTTCATTATTAGGCAATTCATTAGATAAGCCTAGAATCAATTGTCTCAACTGTATAATGTCAAGTGCAGATACAGATTGATCGTTGCTTGCGTCTGCTGCAATAATCGTGTAACCATCAGTGAATGGTTCCGTTCCGATAATGTGCTGTTGTATCAATACAAGATCAAGTGTACTTACACCATTTAAATAGTTATCATCTTTCTCCGCACTAATAATGTAGTTACCATTTACAGGATTTGCTGCGAAAGAGAAACCACCTTGGTTGCTTTCAACCTCTCTAGGAAAACCTGGTAGATTACTTTCGATAGTAACATTTACACCATCAATCATTTCGTTTGCAATAGTCGTTACGTTTCCATTAATATTTATTGTTTGACCAGATGGGGCAGGGGCGTCTCCACCTCCGTTATTATTGCCAATAGGATCTCCATCACAATGGGAACCATTATCATCAACTCGTAATGAGACAGTACAAAAATCAGCATTGTCATTAGTATCCCAAACGTAAACCTCTAGTTCGATTTCAGATAATCCAGATCTGTCTAAATCCTCACATGTAAACAGGATAGAAGAGCTGCGTGTTGATTCATCAAAGTCAACATCTTCACTTGGAGGTGTCGATGTAAATGTAAATCTCAACTTGCTTCTATCGTCGCAATTGTCAGTTGCACCAAGATCGAAGTCACTCGCCCAGACAGTGATTAAACCTTCTCCACGCATTACTGCAGTAGACACACCTGAAATACAATATGGGGTAGGCGGACGATTATCATTAACGATATAAGTATCCTCACCATAAGCACTGTTGTTGCAGCCATCATGGATGTTGTATCTTACAGAGTAAGTGCCTGCTGCAATGTTTTCTACATTCCAAGACAGGTCGCTGCCAAATGCTCTGTGTTCAGCTACTTTATCTCCATAACTATTTATAATAGTCACATCCCAAGTCAGTCTAGAAATACAACCTCTATCTTCAGCATGTTTGGTGATGGTAATACTGCCATTACATTCAGAACCCATCAAGTCTCTTTCTACTGTGACAGAAGGATCTATTTCTGGAGATTCTGTATCAATAATTTTTATAACCTGATCAAAGGTATAGTACCCATCTCTTTCTATCGCTGCTGTTTCTAGGCCATCACTGTCTTTTATTCTTTTGTATCTAAAATAAATACCATTTTCTTCAGCTGCTATACAGCCATCAGTAGCACACCAATCTTGAACAGCTTCAAAGTCATTGGAGTAAGGATTATCTACTCCTGAGCTGTTTGCGTCATAGTTACACCAGTCAATGATTGTCCATCTGTTGATTATTTTAGAACAACCGCCAGAGTTAGGAACATCAAGCGTGTCACTTACTACATTATAACCTATAAGACCACAACTGGTCTCAATCCATTCTGGTTGACACAATGTTGTAAAATCTTCAGAACAATTAAATGGTGCATGCATTTTTACGTCACTTTCTACTTTGTGACAAACACCTTCATAGTCTGCATCTATGCGTATACCTTTTACGACATCTCCAGTATAGTGTGCAGGCCATTTTATAGTCGTAGGATCAAACTTTTGCGCAGTCATGTAAATGTCTTGGCTACATAGGTAAGAATCTTCGTCATCCACATAGCCATTTGAGTTTGAGTCGTGATACCATTCTCTTTCAATTTTACCAGTACTGCATGAAGGATCTCCATAGTCTATATCATGATACATAACACCGTGAGTACCACAAGTAGCATACAAACTCGGCATACCCATATAAGCCATGTCATGCAAGTCATCTTTGCAATCAACATATCTTGTCTGTGCACATTCACGTAGATATGGGGCTTGTAGTTTAAGATTAACAACAATCATACAGTCGTTGTAGCTTCCTTTAAAATCAGAAGGGCTGATTGGTCCAGGTCCTGGATCTTGATCAAATACCCTTAAGACTACAAGAACGTTCTCATCACCACAACAGAATTTTACTTCATCATCAAAATAAACCAACCATGTTGAATCCTGAGCCTCTCCAAATTTGTCAAAGTCTGTAGGTATAATTGCATCAGGACCTTGGCAAGCTATTGGTAAGCCGTAATCTGTTGAGTTAGCTGCTTCCAATTCATCCATACGGATAACTTTAAAGTAGACTTCATTACAGCCAGCATCATGTGAGCCGTTGTCAAATGCTTCAGCAAGTACTTTAGCTGTTGCATCTTCAGGGCCAGAACCATCAGCAATTAACGTGACTGCTAATTCTTCAGGACAAATAGCTACTGGTGGGACATTATCTATCACTTCTAACCAAAGTCGTTGGATGTCGGATTCATTCCCACACTCATCGGCTACTGTATAGGATACCCAATATTCGCCTGGCTCAAGAAATTGCGCCATACCTAATGGGTAAGCTCCATACAAATCGATTATATCAGATGTTATCGTAACATCCCCTAACCAGATTCGCTCAGAATCATAAATTTCATTAGTATAAGCATCATAAACCGTAAGGCGTACTTGCATATCTTTATTTGTACTCAAATCGATATCAGATTGGCACTTATCAGTGACCTCTACTGGTGGTATAAATAGGGTAGCCGTACATTGCCATGGATCTATACCGATTGTAAGAGAATCTTTCATCATCTTAAATTCAGGTGCTTCATCATCTCTGACTTCAAATACTTGTGTGCAGTATTTTGTTTCTTCTTTACACCAATCGATGATACTCCAGGTACGAACCACTTTGTGAGATCCTTTTGTTCCGTATCCACAGATCGGCACTTCTACATCATCTCTAGCTACGACAATATTACAGTTGTGTGTCCCTTCTTGAAATGGAATAATAACTGGCAAACTAGCCTTTCTCTCCACTTTTATTATTGTTTCAACTATTTCTTTATTCACGATAGGGACTAATACCCATTCTCCTCCTAAGAATACTTTGTCTAAAAATGTATCTATGACGATTTCTTCATGAACCAATGAGTCATATATTACGGTACCAATTTTTCTACTACCGGTAATTATATGCGGGTAAGCATTGACTATCGCAGCAGAGTCTGATACATTTTCTTTGAAGTAATTAAAGATTGAGTCTGGGTGATTATCCACATCACAGCCCACAACAAAATTTGATGCAGCACATGCAACCTCCTCTAAATCTAATCCATCAAATTTAAATGTCTGTTTTAGAATTAATTCTTCTGTTTTGACACCATGATCCATACTACTTATGTACCACTCACGTATACACGTGTTGTTTTCAACACCGCCAAAGCAGTCGCCAGAAAAGTTTAGTGAATAGGTTCCATCTGCATTTGGATGAGAAGCTTTAACCAATAGTTGTGTGCCTGGCTCTATCGGTGCAGGAAATGATGTGATTTGCTGAGCAACCAATAAACCGTTTGTCACGGTATAAGTAAAGACTTCTAAATCCGCAAATACCCAATCATAAGTTCCATCTATTCTGGTAATCAAATATTTAAGATGACTTTCAATGTCTAACATTAGATTACAATCTTCAATAGTAGGAGCCACATGCAAGTCAGCCCTCCAATCCACAATAGGAGCACCTTCAAAGTTATTGAGTGGTACTTGATTAATGTCCACGTGCATGTCTTCCATCAATAATAAATCATCCCTTACACTGTCCGTAATAGAATCGTTTACTGTAGATGTAAATGTCCCTTGTGAACTGTCCGCGCAGTTAGGCAATTGATTGAATGCATCTTTGTAATACAAATTGTAATTGAATTTTTCACAAGTCGTGCTCAATTCAGGGTTGAGCCCTAAACTGCCAGTATACTCATGATGATCCAATACATGGAAAATTTCAGAACAAGCGAAATTGTAAGTCGTTAATGGATCATTAACGATCCTTGGTGGCACCTTACTTTCGATTAAGACTGTTCCCCAACAACTGTTTCGACAGTCATTTTCGATTTTGTAAAGATGCGAACCAAATAACTTGTCACTATTCCATCCTTCAGAAGCTGAACCTAAACTTTGCAACGGCAAGTCAGATATCTCCAATGATGAAATAGAAAGCAAGAAATTAGCTGTCGGATCAATCTTCTGTGTAAGCGTGTCACCTTCTATAAAGAAGTCCGCATCAAGTAGAAAATCACAGTCTTGATCCAAAGAAATTTGGATGTTGTCATTACATGCTATTGCTGGACAATCTTGGCATAAGATTAATGTCGGCAACAGTAGTAATGTAATTGCAACAATGTAGCATCTAAGTTTTTCTGTAAACGCTGATGTTGTCATAAAGCTTGAGTTTAATTTATAAAAATTACGATTCGATTAAAATCTGTCTCATGAATCCAGGAGTGACGGATTACAAAGAGATTTAATACATAGGGTATTGCAAATGCTATGCTGAGGCAGGCTAAGTATGACGGTATTTTATATATCGAGCTGAAACTGATAAAAGATTTTCATCATATGTATTTTGTAAAGTACAGTAATTGAGTATATTATGTATTTAATTTGTTTGATATGATGAATATAAATATGTGTTTATTTTACCCGTTTTGAAGCCGTTCTCATATAAGGATTGATGGTAATCGAATTTTAGAACAGAATATAATGGGTGTTAATGATAGTTTAAATTAAGAACGGGGTAGTCGACTGAGCGTTTTATGTAGACGATAAAATGCATATAAATTGTAGTTTCTTGTTATGAATTTTAATTTTATTCACTGAAGGTTTCTAGACTGCAATTCTATCTTCCACCTTTAACTTAATAGTGTGTTATGTGACAGACAAGTACACCACTCAATGGGTGATATGTTAGTATAATACCTAACTATTCTTTTATTTAGTCTTAAATCATTTGCTTGCCAGATTCATAACAATCACGTGAGTAAATATGTATATATTAGACTTCACAAAACCAATGTAAACGTGAATAATATTGTCATTATAGGTAATGGTATTTCTGGTATTTCTGCTGCTCGGTGGGTTCGCAAATTGAGCGACCATAACATTACTGTCATTTCTTCGGAAACTGATCATTTTTTCAGCCGTACTGCTCTCATGTATATTTATATGGGACACATGCGCTATGAAGATACCAAGCCATACGAAGATTGGTTTTGGAAGAAGAATAGAATTGATCTAGTTAATGATCACGTAAATGAAATTAGTTTTGATAGTAAACAATTGACGATGAGATCAGGCAAAACCATGAGCTATGACAAGCTTGTCCTTGCCCTTGGATCTAAGTCGAATATGTTTGGATGGCCAGGGCAAGACTTGGATGCCGTTGGAGGATTGTATTCTTTTCAGGATTTAGAGAACATGGAAAAGCACAGTTCGGGCTTGAAAAGAGCTGTTATTTGTGGTGGAGGTTTAATCGGTATCGAGATGGCAGAAATGTTTCATTCAAGGCACATTCCAGTGACAATGCTGGTCAGAGAACAAAGCTATTGGGATAATGTATTGCCACCTGAAGAATCAAAAATGATCAGTCAGCATATTTTAGATAATGATATAGACTTGCGATTAGGAGTCAATCTTGGAGAAATCAAAGACGATGGTAATGGGAAAGCTAAATCTGTAATTGTTAAAGAAACTGGTGAAGAAATACCTTGTGGATACGTAGGCTTGACTGCCGGAGTAAGTCCCAATATTGGTTGGTTAAAAGAATCTGGTCTTAATATAGGTCGAGGAATCCAAGTGAATAGCCACTTAGAGACGAATATGCCTGACGTTTATGCAATTGGTGATTGTGCAGAACAGACAGACGTCAAACCTGGACGCAGAAGTGTAGAAGCCATTTGGTACACAGGACGAATGATGGGGGAGACGGTAGCATATAATATAGTCGGTAAGCCAGTTGCCTATGATCCCGGACTTTGGTTTAATAGTGCAAAATTCATCGACATCGAATATCAAGTGTATGGTGAAGTACCAGGCAAGCTTCCAGAACATTTGAAAACCATTTATTGGCAACATGCCGATGGAGATAAGTCTATCCGTATCAATTATCATGTTGACGATTATACAGTTAAAGGATTTAATTTGTTTGGAATCAGATACAGACATGAAGTATGTAAGAAGTGGATATTAGAAAATACGCATATAGAAGAAGTACTCCAAAATTTAGGTCTTGCGAATTTTGACCCAGAATTTTATGAGGAATTTGAGTCAAATATTATCAGAGTGTACAACCAAAAAGAAAGTAAAAACATCAGCTTAAAAACGAGGCGTGGACTTTCTAAAGTATTATCATTTTTAAAGTAGTAGAATCATGAAAGTCATACAATATATAGGAATAGGGATGTTTATCGTTGCATTACTGATTTTTACAGCAATGCTGGGTATAGGTCATCATGAATTGGCCCCGGAAGATATCAGCATAGATAATCAATATCATAAAGAAGCAATTTTAGAAGCTGCACAAGACGAGGGCTTGCTTAATAATAAAATTGGAGGTATTGCATTTGTCTCTAAAGTAAAATCAGTCATTAAAACTGCGCAGAAAAATTTGGAGACTAAAGCTGCTACGAGTCTCCCAGAAGGTGTATCCGAATGGGATTACAGAATAGGCGACGGTTGGATAGGTGGCTATACAAACTCTATGGTTTCTGGTACTGCTGGTGGTCCAGTCCAAAACAATCCGTGGTTATTCTTTTTGCTCACATTTGGGTTGGCATCACTAGGAGGTTTATTATTTATCATACCCAAATTTTCTGAGCATCCAGGAATAAAACACAATGGGATTTACCATGATTCTCTAACGAGAGGGCTTAAATGGAATATGAAAATGGTCTTTTTAATCCCTATAATTATCGGAGTGATCATTTATGGATATTTAAAAGATGGGAATGCGCTATGGCCCATTATCACGGTAGTACTAGCATTAGTTATTAGCTATTTTGTTTTTTACCGCCAAGATTCTAAAGAAAATAATCCACAGCGAAGTTCGAGTCCTGTGAATACTGGTTGGCTAGGTGTCATTGCAGGAATATATTTTATTGGCTTTTATATTTTATTGTATTGGGCACCTTCCTATATCACCAATTGGATAGATATGGTTAGTCCTATTAGTAGATCTTTAAGTGGCAATGATGCTAGTCAATGGTTTTTATATGGATTGATGTATTGCGTTATTGTTGTGGTGATGGGTGTACGTATGTTTACCAAATATCAACATAACAAATACCAGCGCATTCGTACGATGTCAGTGATGTTTTTTCAAACAGGTATAGCGTTTTTACTTCCAGAAATTTTAGTTCGATTAAATCAACCTTACTATGATTTTAAAAATATTTGGCCTTTAAATTATAGTTTTTTCTTTAAGTACAATCTTGATAATTTAATGTCCAGTGGAGGTCTTGGTATTTTTATGCTCGTTTGGGGTATAATATTAATTGTTATTGGTGTGCCTGTCATCACATACTTTTTTGGGAAGAGATGGTATTGTAGTTGGGTGTGTGGTTGTGGAGGTTTGGCAGAGACTATGGGTGATCCCTTCAGGCAATTATCTGATAAAAGTTTACGTGCATGGAAATATGAACGTTTTATTATACATGGTGTGCTTGCATTTGCAGTTGTAATGACAGGCTTTGTATTGGTGCATTATTTTACTGGCAAATCCCAGATACTTGGTCTAAACAGTGATAGCATGAAAGCTTGGTATGGCTTCATGATTGGAGCAGGATTCTCGGGTGTTGTAGGTACTGGGTTTTATCCATTGATGGGTAACAGAGTTTGGTGTCGATTTGGCTGTCCTTTGGCTGCGTATCTTGGGTTAGTACAGAGATTTAAAAGTCGTTTTAGAATTACCACAAATGGAGGTCAATGTATCTCTTGTGGTAATTGCAGTACCTATTGTGAAATGGGCATTGATGTTCGATCATATGCACAAAAAGGTCAAGACATTGTCAGAAGTAGCTGCGTAGGTTGCGGTGTTTGTTCTGCAGTTTGTCCTAGAGGCGTATTGAGATTAGAAAATGCAAGTGGAGATATTGCAACGCGGACGGTGCCAGAAAGAGCCATCCATATAACAGAAGATCAAGTGACATTACTGACTTAATACATAAATGAAAGCAGTCCTATTTTATTTTGTTGCTGCAATAATATTATCTGGGGCGATATCAGGTTTTAATCTGTCAATGGGTGAGATAAATAATGGCCATGTATGCCCTAAAATTATATTTATACCAGCTTGTTATTTGGTGTTTTTATTTTTCACTTTAAGCTTTATTGTACACCTCTTTAAACGGAGATTCGCTGTATTTTTTGCAAGTTTATTTATACCATTTGCTTTGGCGTTAAGCGGGACAATATCAGAATTCATGGGAATTGACGTTTGCCCGCGGACATCTGGTGGTATACCTATGTGTCATATTAGTTTTATTTTTTGCTTGACAATATTATTATTAAAATATATCTATCAGCGTATATAAATGAAGCGTAAGAATTATTCTCTTCCTGATAAAGTTAATTGCACACAATGCAACTAACCAATAAGCAATTATTGCTGATAGGTATATTGGCTTCAATTATCGTTGGTATTGGTGAATACCTATTGCATTATCTTCCTTTAGGACCGGGAGGCGAAATTACAATGCTTAACGATGTACCTATAGAACGAGCTTCTACCGGGCATTTCTTAGTTGTCTTTGGAGCCCCGCTTTACTTTGCAGGCTATTATGGATTGAAGAAAATATTTTTTTCTACAAGTGCTTTATTGGCTAGACTATTATTAGTTGCAGGAATATTATCTTTTTCGATTGGTGGTGTATGGGTCTCATCTAGGTATTTTGGCGCGGAAGTATTGCAGCGTAGTACTGGAACAGCTGATTATGATTTTTATTTCCAATCATATGAAAAACACTATCAAGTATTGGTATGGGTGTTGAGAGTATTAATAGCAATAGTGTCTGTTGTTTATGTCTTGTTGATTTTAAAAAACAACATTGGCCTTCCTAAGTGGCTTGCCATTTTTAATCCCATTATACTTTTAATGATAATAATTTCAAGTTTACTTTGGCTGCCTGCACTAGGAAATCACATTGCACCCATAGCTATGAATGTCACACACTTTATATTTTTTGGGTTGATATTACTGTTTTTAAAAACAAAACAAATCACTGAATGAAAAAGATTGGATTAATACTTTTAGCACTTATTATATTGCTTGTTATTGCAGCATTATTTTTCTTTAAGAAAGACACTAGTGATCCCTATACATCAACAACATGGGGTAAGTTTGCTGGAACATGTGCAGCAGAAGATCTTCCAGACGATGATTTTGGAAAGAAATTTCACAGCTGTGATTATTCTGTGCCCAAAGATGAAATACCAGTTTTTAATAAGGCTTCTTTTCCTTTTGAAAATAAATTTGATGGCAAACGGTCATTGCCTCTAGTCGGATCTGCTTTAATTGATGTAGATGGAGATGGTGTGGATGAAGTATTTATGGCTGGTGGTATTGATGATGAAGATGTTATTTATCAATATACAGATGATGGCTTTGTAAAAATGGATATTAATCTTCCAGCAAAACCGTCAAATACAAAAACATTGGGAGCTGTTTCTTTTGATCTTGACAATGATGGACGTACAGACCTTTTACTTACTGGAGATTATGGCGTGTTGTGGTATAGAAATACAGCCAATGGATTTGGTGCCAATAAGATAAACGTTCCATTAAATGATAAAACTGTTGCCGCTTCTCTTACTCTTGGTGATATTGATCAAGACGGAGACGCTGATATGTTTGTCAGTGGATACATTAAGTTAGAACAAATGGAAGGTCAGACAATATTCAAAGATTTTAATTATGGTGGAAGCAGTTTATTGATGTTGAATAATGGGGACAATACTTTTGCGGATGTTACGGAGGCTTATGGGCTGAGTTATGTTCACAATACCTTCTGTGCAGTATTTGTCGATGTCGATAAGGATTCATTTTTAGATTTGGTTGTTGCTCACGATACAGGAGAGGTGCGGACCTATAAAAATGAAGGTGGAAAATCATTTACAAAAAAGACAAATCCGACGACTGGTAAATATGCATATCCAATGGGTATAGCTGTAGGGGATTATAATAACGATGGTAATATTGATTTCTTCTTTTCAAATACAGGATCTTCAGTCCCAACATTTATGGCAAGAGGTGATTTAGAAAAAGAAGATGAGTACGTCAGTGATTGGTTATTATTTAAAAATAATGGGAATTTCAATTTTACTGATGCAGCAAAGGAAACTAAAGTTGCAGATTTCGAATTCTCATGGGGCGCTATTTTTGAAGACTTTAATTTAGATGGTCGACAAGATCTAGTTGTATCTGAGAACTATGTTGCATTTCCACCTCATAAGTTATTCAAGTTACCGGGTAGATTTTTAGTTCAAAGACCTGACGGGACTTTCTCTGCAGTGGAAGATCAAGCCAAAGTTATCAACAAGAACTATGGCATTACACCTTTGACGAGTGACTTCAATCAAGATGGCTATCCAGATTTAATATTTACCAACATTAGTGGTCCTGTAAAAGCGCATATCAATAGCGGGGGTGATGCGAATTTCATTGCAATTCGCTTACCAGAGAATGCTAAATACCTTGGTGCAATTGTTACTGTCACTAAATCTGACGGTCAATCCTTAACGGATACCTATGTTATTGGTGAAGGATTAGCTAGTGACCAGACGGCAACATTAACGTTTGGTCTTGGAGAATCTGATTCTATAAATGGAGTAAAGGTAGCTCTTGCAGATGGGTCTTCATTTGATATGAATAATCCTCTGATAAACCAGATAAATAGGCTATAGCTTTTGTAGAATGTATTGTATAATAAATAGATAAGCTAGGGTGATTACTTCGTTTTTATTGTCTATTTTTTGGCATTGGCTTTCCAAAATGCTGAACCCAGTGATTGCCGATTCTTGCTAATCCCATTTCTGTCATTTCAGGGTTCATAATCATAGTACAATGGCTCGGACTTTCTATCCAATCCTCAATTGCCTCCGCAAGGTTTTGTTGTCCTTCAGCAATGTTTTCTCCGATAAGCATCCAGTTGTAACCGGTAGCATCGATTCTATCTCCAACATCTTTACCGTCCGCAGAATGGTGTGAGAACCTACCTGTACGCTTAAGATATTTGGCATAAGATCGAGCAGATTTTTCAAGTTTATCATTCCATGTCAATGGAGCTGCTGCTTTCATATATTGATTGCCGCAACGACATCCAGATTCCCTTATTTCGTTAACTGCTTTGAGCATACCTTCTTTAGTTTGACCTAAAAGAACTTGTGTGAATCCAATAAATAGGACAATGGCATATATTCGCATAAAATAGTAACGCATCTATTATGTATAACCTTATATAAGTCAAAAAATTTAGAAAAAATTAAGAAAGGTGAGTTAGAGTGTTCGTGGACTCGCTTTTGATGGTGATCCCAGACTAGTTTGCCACTCCTCCTAGGAGCAGAATTTTCTTTCCCGTAATATAAATACACTCTTTATTATCAAGCAGATAGAATTCCACTCCTGAGAAGGTTGGTTCCGCTGTCCAGCGGGAACGAGGTGTTTACAAGAAATTAAATGTATAGAGGATTATCAGCTAATCAACAAGGCGACATGCACCCCAGACAGCATCAGCTGTACCAAAAAAGTGAGGCTACAAATGCCCCATTAAAGTGCCCTTCGACTTAATTTATCTTCCAAACAGTTTGATAACTCATAATTATATCCTAGTTTTATGTGCATAATTATGAAAATACATTCTTTTAGCAACAGATTTTATTTCTATTTCTTTTTTAGCGAAGAGGGATAGGACCTATTTTTGTTGTTATTAGCAAAAGATACAAAGAGTCCTTATCTAATTAAGGGCTCTTTTTTTTTGACTATTATGAAGTACGCGAATAAAATTATTATCCAAGGATATCACGGATGCTTTCACGAAGAAGCAGCCCAAAAATATTTCAGACGAGATGATCTGCAGACGGTTCCAAGTGATTCTTTTGATGCTTTAGCTGAAATATTATCTAGGCAAGGAGAAGAACATCTTGCCATTATGGCTATAGAAAATTCTATTGCAGGGAGTATCCTTCAGAATTACCGAATTTTACGAGAGCATAAGTTTAGAGTCTTGGGCGAGGTCTATTTAAGAATAAAGCACAATCTCATGGCTTTGCCTGGGGTAAAAATTGAAGATCTTAAACAAGTCAGTTCTCACCATATGGCAATCAATCAATGCCTAGATTTCTTTAGCCAACATAATATCAAATTGGTAGAAAGCGAAGACACAGCCTTATCCGCAAAGCGTGTTGCAGAACAAGGGAAACGGACAAGAGGTGCCATTGCAAGTAAAGCAGCGGCTAAAATCTATGGACTCAATATTTTAGCGGAAAGTATAGAGACATCTAAAATAAATTATACGAGATTTTTTATCCTTCAAAATGGAGAGCAATCTATACCACAAGGCATATTCAACAAAGCTTCCATCTATCTCCGTGTGTTAGATAAGCCAGGTTGTCTGTTAAAAGCATTACAGATAATTGCAGATAACAATTCTAATATCAGCAAACTTCAGTCATATCCAATATTGGGTAAAGTAAACGAGTACTATTTTTATTTGGATCTCGAATTTGATGATGTTAGTCAATATGAAAACATCATGGAAAATTTAAAATCTGTTTCATCAGAGTTGACAGAATTAGGAGTTTATAACAAAGCAAGTATCTATGATCATCAAGCCATCGCATAGAGTAGGGAAAGTGGAGACATATTATTTTGCGACTAAGTTAATGCAAATTGCTGCCATGAATAAAATGGGAAGGGATGTGATTAACCTTGGCATTGGTAGTCCTGATCAAAAGCCGCCTAATGAAATAATAGAAACGTTAAAAGAAAATACAGCTGATAAAGTAGCTAATAAATACCAAAGTTATAAAGGTATTCCTGAGTTGAGAGAAGGCTTTGCCAATTGGTATAAACGGTGGTTTGGTGTAGATTTAGATTTTGAAAAAGAGGTCTTACCATTGATTGGTTCTAAAGAAGGTATCATGCATATCTCGATGAGCTTTTTAAATGAAGGTGATGAGGTGCTCGTGCCAAATCCTGGATATCCTGCATATCAAATGGCTACAAAATTGGCAGGAGGAATTGTTCGCAATTTTGATTTAACGGACAATACAAATTGGTTGCCAGACTTACAAAAATTAGCCAAGGAAGATTTATCTAAGGTAAAAATTATGTGGGTCAACTATCCCAATATGCCGACAGGGTTTAAAGCAGATTTAGGCTTTTTTACAGAGCTAGTCCAATTTGCCAAAGATCATGAAATACTTCTTTGTCACGATAATCCATATGGATTTATATTAAATGACTCACCAAATAGTATCATGCAAATAGACGGTGCTAAAGATGTCGCCATTGAATTAAACTCGCTAAGCAAATGTTTTAATATGGCAGGTTGGAGAGTGGGTGTTATGGTGGGTAATGAATCTTACATCAATACTGTCATGAAGTTTAAAAGCAATATGGACTCAGGTATGTATAGGCCTATTCAAATGGCAGCAGTCAAGGCACTGAGTTTAGGTGATGAATGGTTTAAAGACTTAAATGAAGAGTATAAAAAAAGGAGACAAAAAGTATGGCAATTGATGGATATGTTGAGCTGTAGCTATTCAAAGGATTCTGCGGGATTGTTTGTGTGGGGTATGGTACCTGAAACTATTCAGAATGTTGAACAGTGGATAGAAGATATTTTACAGTCGTCAAATGTATTTCTTACACCTGGTTTTATTTTTGGTAGCAACGGTGACAGATATGTTCGCATTTCATTGTGTACTGATGTAGAAACACTTGATGTAGCATTACAAAGAGTTGAGTCATATTTAAATAAATAAACAAGTTTAATAATGAAAATTTGTGTTGTCGGTTTGGGATTAATTGGAGGTTCGATTGCGAAAGAATGCCGTACACGTCAACATTACATATATGGTGTAGATGCGAATCAGACTCACCAAGAGAAAGCTATTGATTTTGGATTGGTTGATGAGATTGTCAATATAGATACAGCATTAAATCACGCGGATGTCTTTATCGTTGCTATCCCTGTGGATGCTATAGAAAATATGTGCCACCACTTGCTGGATCACATAAGTTGGCATCAAACGGTCTTTGATGTTGGTTCGACAAAAAAAGATATTTGCACTGCAATTGCAGATCATCCGAAAAGATCAAGATTTATAGCTTCACATCCATTGGCTGGTACTGAGTTTTCTGGACCTGGTGCAGCTATTCTTGATTTGTTTAAAGGAAAGAAAAACATCATTTGTGAAGAGCATAAATCTGACGAAGATGCATTAGAAAAAGTCTTGACTATTTTTAATGAATTGGGCATGCAGTCTTTATTTATGGACGCTGATTCACACGATAAACATATGGCTTACGTATCGCATTTGTCTCATGTCAGTGCCTTCACTCTGAGTCTTACTGTGCTGGATATTGAGCAAGACCAAAAGCAAATATTTAATCTTGCGAGTACCGGATTTGAATCAACGGTAAGACTTGCCAAGAGTAATCCAGATACTTGGGCGTCAATATTTGATAAAAATTCAACTCATTTATCAGACGCACTTGGTCAATACATCAATCATTTACAGCACTTTAAATCTGTTATTGATTCTGGTGATAAAATGGCATCTAAGGAATTGATCGAAAAAGCAAATGAAATTAAAAGAGTCCTCAATGGACTAAAATTAAACGTCGTTAAATTAAGTTAAAAACATACAAAACTGAAATACATAAAATCATGGAAACACAACATCGAACAAACTGGCTAAGAAAAACAGAGACACCTGTTGTCATTGCTGGACCTTGTAGCGTAGAAACAGAAGATCAATTAATGGAGACCTGCAAAGGTATTGCCGCAACCGGTAAAGTAGATATGCTGCGTGGCGGTATATGGAAACCAAGAACTTCTGCTGGTAATTTTGAAGGAGTGGGCGTCGCGGGACTTCCTTGGATGAAGAAAGTAAAAGAAGAGACAGGACTTCCAATTACTGTTGAGGCAGCTAAAGCAGGACATGCAGAAATGTGCTTGGCTTTTGATGTCGACGTGATCTGGATAGGTGCGCGTACATCAGTTAATCCATTCTCCGTACAAGAGATAGCTGAAGCACTTCGTGGAACAAATGTACCCGTACTTGTAAAAAATCCAATCAATCCTGATTTTAAATTATGGATGGGAGCAGTAGAGCGTTTTGAGCGTGTGGGTATAGAAAATGTTGGTGCTATTCACAGAGGCTTTTCTAATACTGGTGAAAAAGTATACCGTAATAGACCACAATGGCAAATTGCTTTGGATTTTATGAATGCGAGACCTGAACTTCCTATGATTTGTGATCCTAGTCATATTTGTGGACGCAGAGACTTATTACAGCCGATATCACAAAAAGCAGTTGATTTGAGTTATGATGGTTTAATGATCGAGACACACCGTGATCCTGATAATGCATGGACAGATGCAAAACAACAAATAACGCCTCAACGTCTTGGGGAGATGATCACTGAATTGAAGTTGAGACTTGCCAAAGAAACTGATCCAGATATCCAAAACAGCTTAGGTTTCTTAAGACAAGAAATTAATGAAATAGATACAGATATCTTGAATCTTTTGGTATCAAGAATGGGAGTTGCAAGAAAAATAGGTGATTATAAAAAGAAGAATGATATTGCTATTTATCAAGCCAAGCGTTGGGAGGAGATTACGTCCGCTGCGAAAGAAAAAGGCTCAGCAGAAGGATTGAGTGTTGAGTTTATTGATAAATTTTTGAGAGCGATTCATGATGAAAGTATTAATCAGCAGGAGCAAGTGATGAAATCTTAATCTCGACCTCTATAAATAGTTGCTTTTAATTTTTCTGTAGATGTTTTGTGGTGATGTACATACTATGGTGTGTTGACTCACCTTCATAATTATGCTAATTTCGCATTTAGTGGAAATTATTAAATCATGCTACCTTGAATAGGCAGGAGTTACCCCTACTTGAAAAGTATAGATTGAGACTTTACAAGTGGGACAAGTTCATCTGTGGTGTAATTCCTTTGTTGATATTGACTATTGTTGCATACAGTGTCGATAAAAATCCTCTTGTTTTAACTATTGGTTTCGGTTCTTGTATTCTAATTTTGGTATGTATTTTCTTGATGACACTGAATAATTTTTCAGCTTCTAAAGTATTTAATTTTGTCTCTGCTTATATCGTTGTTTGCGTGGTATCTATCCTTTTTCCATTTATTAGATTCGAATACTTTTTGATGCCATTGATTATGTTGTCTGTCTTCGCGACCTATCCATTTCAAAATCAAAAATTGAATTTTTGGATTGGTATAATTTGTATAGTTACTTCAATTTTTTTATTCATTTTAGAAAGTTTTCAACCGAAAGGAGATACCAGTTATGACTTTTTCAATTTGATCTTTGTATTTATATTAGTATATATTGCAACGATTGAGATAATTTTCTCAGCACTCATCGCTAATAAGTATGAAGAAATAATACTCAAAAACAGAAAAGCACTAGAGCTTAAGAATATTGAATTGGCTAAATACATAGACAGTAATTTGCAATTGGAGAATTTTGCTCATCTTGCCTCCCATGATTTAAAAACTCCACTGTCTAATGTTATTCGATTTTCTCAATTATTAAAATACAAAATAAGTGATAAATTAAGTGATAAAGAAGCTGAGTTATTTGACTTTGTGATTGATGGTTCAATGAATATGAACGCAACGATTAATTCTCTTTTCCAATTTTCACAAGCGACAAATAAGAAAATGGATTTCAGAAAATTTATGGCATCTGAACTTCTCCGCGAATTAGAGTCTGATATTCAATTGGACTTAGAAGAAAAACAAGTCAGTATTAAGACAGTCGATATGAATAAGCAAATTTATGCTGACAGATCTCTTGTCAAACAGCTGTTTCTGAATCTAATTTTGAACAGTATCAAGTTTGTCCAGAAAGGCATAAAACCGAATATCGTAATTAGTTGCATAGAGATGGAAGGCTTTTTGAAATTTAGTGTGAAAGATAATGGCATCGGTATTGATCCTGAATATCAAGAGGTCATATTTTTAATATTCAAGCGCCTCCATGATAATTCTCAATACAAAGGGACTGGTGCTGGTTTGGCTATTTGCAAAAAAATAGTTGAACAGCATGGTGGAGAGATCTGGGTGGAAAGTAAACCAACAGAAGGAAGTACCTTTTACTTTACGATTGAAAATGCTGCCTAAATAGTCTTATCTATCTAATTAGTAATGTCAATACATAGCATTAGACTTCTTGTATTTTCCATAGAAAAAGTGAATCGAAAATAGACCTAGAGAGTATATTACTCTGAGTCTCCTGAATCTCTCGTTGCTTTGAATGGTATTTCCATTCCTTCTACAGACACTAAAGCTGTTAAAACATCACCTTCAAAGGTTCCAGAGTATTGTAAAGCATATCCAGAGAAATCTAGATTGAAGCTAATGTCGTTTCCATCTATTTCTAAGTCTTGAAGCTTGGTGGTGCCGAGATCAGATTGAATCTCACCTTTATAATCGCCGCCATCTAATTCTAAGACTATAACACCTTTGTAAGTATTTCCGTCTGGCCCTGCAATCGAATAGTTCCAATTACCTGTGTGGTCAGAAATTGAGATAAGTAAGAATGTGGATAATATGAATAAAAGACTTTTCATGGTGGTTAATTTTATTCCAATTTAAGCATAAATTTTACTGTCAACATAAATTGCCAACTAAAAAGTTGTTCATTCAGCATCTGAAATACAGATTTATATTAATTGGAGATTGCTCATCAGACGAAAAGGTAAATGTCATCTGCATAATAGAAAGGGATATTTAAAAAATCATTCGTTTGATGAAAATTTAAGCCTGAGACTCGGATACGTAATTTGGATTTATAAATTTTAGAATATAGAGCTAGACTTTTTGCTTTTTGTATTTAGTCCCGATTTTACTTCTACAGGAATAGTCAACCCTTGATGAGAAATCAGAAAATCAAGTTCAACTTTTCCTTGAGATGCCAAGTAATGAAGAGATTTAACGTATGTTTTGTGAAGACTTTGTTCAACATAGTTTTTGCCAGAGCACCTTTGAATTCTGTGAAAAAGAATGTTGGTCTGAAAAGGCTGATAGGTTCAAATCCGAAAGTCTGAATAATATACCTGTTTCAAATGCATATGGCTTACAGGTTGATAAGTCCGCATACGACATTAATGACGTACCTACTTTTGAGATGTTTGATACTTTATGCAATAAGCCTGCTTCCAGTAACCAGTGGACTGCTTCTTCGTACTTCCTTGCTCTTTTACCAGAGCGGATGACTTTGTATAGAAATTTTTTATTCTCTTTTGCCAGTTGTGACTGAAGAATCTAGTTTGTTGCCAAGCGCCTATACATGATTCTACCTATATTTACAAACATGAGCCAATTCAAAAACGTCGAAGATTCTCAAATCACCATTTCAGATCTTATGCTCCCATCATATTCCAATTTTGGTGGAAAAATACATGGTGGTCACATCCTCAATTTAATGGATCAAGTTGCCTTTGCTTGTGCTTCTAAACATTCAGGGCATTACTGTGTGACGGCATCAGTTAATAAGGTAAATTTTCTAAATCCCGTTGAAGTTGGTGAATTGCTAACGATGAAAGCATCAGTGGTGTACACTGGTAACAGCTCAATGGTCGTAGGCTTGAGAGTGGAATCAGAAAATATCCAAACGGGTAAGATAAAACATTGTAATTCGTCATATTTTACAATGGTAGCAAAAGATGAGAATGGAAATAAAGCTCAAGTACCTGGATTGATTCTCGATACCTTCAACAAAGCCAGGCGATTTGCTAGGTCTATTACAAGACAAGAGCAAAATAGGGAAAGAAATAAGGAATTCCGAGACGAGGATTTTGTTTTAGCAGAGTATATTGATATTTTGAAAGAGCGGAATGTAAAGATTGTAGATGAATTACTAGGTGCTAGCAGTTAGTAGTTAGGTTTGAGGTACGTTTTGCCAAATGAAGAGAATTTACGTAAGCAGCTAGCCCCAAATCCCCAGCTCCTAATCCCTAGCCCCTAATCCCCAGCCCCTCCTTGTACCTCTTCAATAAAGCAAAACATCGTTGACAGATTTTTAAAAATTTTAACATTAGCAATCTTTCTTTTTTTTAGACAGTTTTTTAATTTTGAGTCTCTAATATTACTTATTGTTTAAATATTAAATTGATTCAAATGTTACCAGTAAATAAAATACTGATTCCAAATGTCTCAACTTTTTTTGAAGACGATTGGAATACATTAGTTGATGATAATGCCACATCCTGTTGGCTTAATAAATATCAAAATCCACCACCACATTTCACTTGATAGATCATAATTAGATAGTTTGCTTACATATTTCTAGTTATCTATTTGACCCATAAGATGTAAGGTAAATCTTACTCAATAGGAAAATTTCATTATTTCCAATTTGCATTTGTATCATGACTCATTAGACGGCCCTAATGAATACTTACAGTCAAAGCTATACACTCATAACATCGTTAATTAATTAATCAAAATCCATATAAATCATGAAAAGCAATTTTATTACTTCATTATTAATTTTAGCATTTTTTTCAATTTGCCAATTGGGGTTTTCTCAAGAAACAGTAAAAGAGATTGCAATGCAAACTAAAGCTGAAGCAGATAAGCAAGAGTTGATTAATGCTTATTCTTGGATGAAAACACATTTTGAAAATTCGGTCAATCCAATCGTATCCGTGAAGGAGATGCAAGCAGCAGGTGGATCCAAATTTATTTTTATTGAGTCTAAAGATTCTAATGTCATGTTTGATTCTGACGGAAAAAAATATTGCGCAGATGGCAAAGACTTTAGTTGCATGGAGTTTTATAAATTAAATGAAGCAAGCCTCAGTTGGGCTAAATCGTAAGGTTGTGTTATAAACAAGAAGCAGTGTCATCTGATTTGATGCTGCTTCTTTTGTATGTTGAAAAGGGATATAGCGTTTATAAAATCTTTGCAGTCAAGATGTAAATCAGGTATATCTACTTTATAGGGAGATTATTATTCGATGCCCTTAATTCAATTGTTACGAGAATAAGAATAATGACAACTTCTCCAATGATATACACCCATCCCAGCGAGGTCAAGAAACTTGAGTGATGTGAGGCCAATCCGATTGATAAAAAACAATACAACACATTAGCAACAGCTATTCCTTTTAAATATTGGCCAAGCTTATTTTTTATCCTGAAATAGCAATAAAAATCATATACTGCAAATACACAGGGTATTGACGCCAATAAATACAAGGTGTTTTTTGGAATACCAAAATACGATTCAAACTTTACTAAGATAATTCCTAATAAAAATGCTGAAGTAAGCGCGCCGATTCCGTCAAAAAAAAAGCTTCCTGACATTTTTATCTGCCATTATAAAAATTGTACTCACCATTCCAAACTGGGATCAAGCACTTGTTCAGTTTTTAGATCATGTTTATTTTCTCTTCGTAACGCTAATAAAAATCGTCGCTTGACTCTATAGGCAAGCCAATACATGACTGGAATAATTACGAGAGTCAAAAATGTCGCGAATACCAAACCATAAATAACTGTCCATGCCATTGGTCCCCATATAGCAGTATTGTCTCCTCCAATAAATAAATTGGGATTGAGGTCTGTAACCAATGTTCGAAAGTTGAAATTAAATCCTATGGCAAGCGGTATCAAGCCAAGTACTGTGGTGATAGCTGTTAACAACACTGGTCTTAACCTGGTAGCTCCTCCTTTAATGATGCATTCTTTGACATCATTTTTAACCATATAAATCATGTTACTGATGCCTTGTTCTTCTCTCTTGTTTTGGACCAAAAGGTTGATGTAATCAATAAGCACAATAGCATTGTTAACCACAATACCTGCCAAAGCAATAATGCCGACACCTGAGAAAACAACAGAAATTGTATTGCCCGTAATTATGTATCCCAGAAGTACACCTATCGTACTAAACAGTACTGATAAAATGATAATGAATGGAGAGATAAATGAATTAAATTGACCAACAATAATAATAAAGATTAAGAATATCGCGACGATAAAAGCTGATTGCAAAAATGCCATTTCTTCAGCTTGTGATTCTTGTTCTCCTGTAAATGCAATTTTATATCCTTCTGGAATCTCGAAGTCCTCCATTAATAATCGTAAATCTTCATTTATTTGATTTGCATTATACCCATCAAGAATATTCGAACTAACTGTAATGACACGTTGCTGATTTAGACGCTTGATAGAACTATAGGTAGAGCTGTACTCAAAATCTGCTACGGTAGATATCGGTACTTGGACTATGGCTCCTCTTCTGGCTTGATCCCTAAAGGTGATTTTTTGATTTAATAAACCATTAATGTCATTTCTATAGTTGGTATTTGCTCTTAGTTGGATTGCATATTCGTCTTCACCTTCTTTAAACTTAGAAATTTCTTTTCCAAATACACTAGTTCGAATGGTACTTGCAATTTGAGCAGTTGATAAACCATAACGACGCGCAGCATTTCTATCTATTTCTACAAGCAATTCTGGTTTGCCTATTTTAATGTCTGGTTTTAATTCTTCAATTCCATTAATGTTAGAATCTTCGATGAGCTTAATGGCACGACTAGCAAGGTTAGCAATCGTATCAATTTCGTCTCCAGTAAATTCAATATTGATCGGAGGTCCAACTGGAGGTCCATCTGCATCTTTATCAACTGAAATTTCGACTCCAGCATATCCCTGTACAGCGTCACGCAATTCATTCATGATATTTACTGTGCTAATCTCTCCTCTGTTTTTCGATGAAACAAATGAAACGGTAAGTCTTGCTCTATGGGGAGTAACACCTGGTTCTGGTGGGGTATTGGGGTCAGCAGTGTCTTCACCAATTGTCGTTAATATGTCTTGCACAACTAAGCCATAATCTTCAACTGTATTAGTTACTTTTTGTTCTAAATCTAGTAGTAACTCATTTGTTGCTTCTATGTCTTTACCTATTGGAAGTTCCACAAAAATGTTGACAAAGTTGGGATCTGCAGAAGGGAAAAATTCAATCGGAGGTGGCTTCACGGTCATAAGGAAGATGGAGAACCCCAATAATAAAAATGTAGATAAAAACACTAGGGTAGGTCGAGCACCTTTAAGTACCGCACGTATGAATTTATTATAGCCTCTTTCTAAAGAAGGTAATACTCTTTGCTGAAATACAAATGAAGCAGGGCGTAAAAAGACATAATTAAGAATTGTTAGAATAAGAGCAAAGCCTAGAAGATTTCTTAACCACATGATGTCGATAAAGTGAGCAACTACAATGCCTGCAATCATCAACATTATCCAAATCAATATATTTTTTCGTGATTTATTTTTTGCTTCTATGGTTTCTGCGCTTTTATCAATCTTCATTAAGTTGGCAGTCAATACAGGGTTGATCACCAAAGCAACAAATAAAGATGACGTCAATACACAAATCAATGTAATGGGAAAGTATTTCATAAATTGTCCCATTATACCAGGCCAAAACATCAAGGGTAAAAAGGCCGCTAAGGTTGTTGCTGTAGAAGCAATGATTGGCATTGCTACCTCTGAAGCGCCATACTTTGCAGAATCATGACCATTGAAGCCCTCATCCATGTATCGGTAAATATTCTCTACCGTAACAATGGCATTGTCTACTAATAACCCAAGTGCCAATATTAAACTAAATAGCGTGACAATATTCAGACTGACTTCAAAAATATAAAGAAATAGTATGCCTATAAGCATCGATAAAGGAATAGCAATTCCCACAAAGGCGGCGTTGCGTAGACCTAAGAAAAATAGCAATACCATAGTGACTAAGATTACCCCAGAAATAATACTGTTTTCCAAATTTGCAACTTCATCTCTTGTCGAAACAGATAGGTCATTAAATTTTGTAACCTGTAACTCTTCTGGAAACCTTGGTTTTAATTCTTCTAGTCTCGCATCTATTTTGTCAATACATGAAAGCAGATTTTCTCCAGTTCTTTTCTTTACCTCCAAAGAAATAACGGGAAGCGAGTTAACCCTAGCATAAGTAGTTCGTTCTTCAAATCCATATTCTACTTCAGCTATATCTCGTATGTAAATAGGTCTTTCATTCTCACTTTTAATAATCACATCACTGATTTCGTCAACATCTTTAAACTGACCAAGAACCCTGATTGATCTTCTAAATTCATTATTCACGATTTCACCTGCGGACATAGACATGTTTTCTCTAGCGATTGCGGTCTCTATATCCGTGAATGAAACTTGGACGGATTCCATTTTTCTTAAATCCACATTTATTTTCACTTCTCTATCTAATGCACCTTTCATGTCAACCTTGGAGACTTCTCTTATTTCTTCAATTTCATCCTGAAAAAATTCTGCATAATTTCTGAGTTGGTCCATGGTAAAAGGCCCAGCTACATTAACAACTACTACTGGTTGCTCTGAGACATTCATTTCTCTCACTTCAGGATCTTGATCCATGTCGTTAGGGAGCTCAACTTTTGCTTTATCTATTGCATCTTTGACATCTTCTACTGCTTTATCGATATCTACGTCAGTACCAAATTGTGCCATGAGCATGACAAAGTCTTGAATGGATGTAGAGGTAATATCTTCAATGCCATCAATGCTTTTTAATTCCTTTTCAATTGGACGCGCAATAAGACTCTCAATTTCGGAAGCAGAATTACCAAAGTACGGAGCGGTCACCATAACTTGAGGAAAAGCAGCATCTGGATATTTTTCCTTTGGCATAGCGATATACGCTTGTACACCAAACAGTAAAATCATGAAGGCAAGTAAAAAAATACTTGTACCATTGTCGATGGCAAATTTCGTCAGACTAAACTCACGTAATTTACTGATATCAATTTTTGGTGTATCCATATCGATTATATCGTGATCAATTCGTTATTCAATAATTGTCGAGCCCCTTTTACTACAACGAGATCATTAGTTTGAAGACCATCTTCTACCACTATATTATTGTCATAGCTTTCGCCAGTTTGTACATATACTTTTTTTGTTACCCATTCTTCTGCCGTAGGATCTTTCACCACATAAACGTATTCGTCACCGCTCACCTCACGTTGTATTAATTCTAGAGGAAGGACAATTACTTCTGTTTGCTCAAACTCTTTGACTAGCATTTCTGCTAATAAGTTTGGTTTGTATTCTCCTCTAGAATTATTTAGCGCAACTTCAACTTTAAATGTTCGATTGGCTGGATCAATCGTTCGACCTAACTGTGTGATTTTACCTTTAAATTCTTTTTCTAAAGCAGGAACACTGATGTCGACATATTGACCTCGTTTGACAACGCCAAGAAATGACTCTGGAGCATCAACGACTACTTTTACTTTATATGTGTTTAATATTTGGAGTATAGGACCTCCAGCCGAAGTCATCTCTCCAGCCTGTCTGACTTCTCGTTCGACAATACCTGAAGCAGGACTGTATACATTTTGCTTAGATAATTGCAATTGTATCGATTCCAAACTTTTTTCTAATCGTTCTTTATTGTTTTTTGCTTGCAAATATTGTATTTCACTTCCAATGTCTTGATCCCATAATCGCTTCTGCCTTTCATAAACAGTTTGAGCCAACTCTAAAGATGTTTCTATTTCACCAATTTGCTTTTCTACAGCTTCCAAATCAACCTTCGCTATAAGCTGCCCTTTTCTGATTGGTTGACCTTCACGAACATACACGTCAAGTAATCTTCCGCCGATTGAACTGGATGCGTTGATTAAGTCATCAGAAATTATATTTCCTTGTAAAGTGGTATAGCGTTCAAAGTCACTAAGTTGAATAGTGTCGACAGTTACCAATGTGGCTTTCTTTTTGACAGTAGGATCTAGCTTAATGATTTCTTCCTCTAATACTTTGACCTCTTTTTCTAAAGAACTTAATTCTTGTTGCTTCTGCTTGAGGTACTCTTTTTTACCAGCAAGATCGGTTGGTACAACATCCTCTTTTACGTCTTGTTGACAAGCAACAAAGAATAAACAAATAATTAGTATTGAATAAATCTTCATCATCATTATTTAATGTTTCCTAATGCTATATCTAAATCTGTTTTTGCTAGAATGACATCGTACATCGCAGCAATCAAATCTGACTGAGCACGATATAATCCGGTTTCTGATTGATTGATTTCTAAACTGGATCCGACGCCTTCTTTAAATTTAATTTTTGCTGTTGAATATACTTTTTCAGCTAAGTCCAGGATTTTTCGCCTATTTAAAAGTGTGCGTTTTGCATTTGTTAATTGGCGCTGTGCGTTTGTTGCTTGCAAGTACATGCCTCTTTTAAACTCTTCAAGTTCTATGGATTTTTGCTCCATCCTTATTCTTGAACGCTGACGTTGTGAATTTTTTAAATTTCCATCAAAAATATTATAGTTGAGACTGAGGCCTACAAATCCTCCAGGTATTAATCCTGCTTCATTACCATTGAATAATTTATCTCGTTGTAATGACTCTTGAAGATTAATGTTGGCTTTGAGTACAGGCAGACGAATGCCCAATCTGTCAATATCCAATTCATCCAACTCAATTGCCTTCTCTAATACCTCAACTTCTGGTCTATTTGAATAATCTATAGATTCTGCAGTTAATAAAATATCTGTATCAACTTCTATTTTGTTTAATAAAACTTCTAATTCATCAAGTAAAACGATATCAGTGTCAAGAGGAAAATTCATTTGAAACTTGAGTACATTTTTACTTAACTCTATCAGCTCAGTTAAGTTTTCATCTTCGACTTTAAGGTTTTCCAGAGTGAGTGTCAAACGGTTGACATCAAGCCTTTCGGCAAATCCCGCTTTATATGTTTCTGTTGTTTCAAATAAAAGACGCTCCAGGGATTCTATATTACTCTTTATAATTTTATGATTCTCTTTTGCGATTAACACCGCCAGATAAGCTTGAGTTACTTGGACAGCGATCTCTCGCTCTGTTAATTTACTTCTAGATTTTACCACGTCAATAGAAGCTTTCGCAGCTTTTAATCCTTTTAAAAAAACACCATCAAATAAAAGTGCTCTAAAGTCTAGATAGCCATTTAAATTATTTCTTCTAAGAAACACTAAATTAAAAGTCTGAGGAGGTCCTGGATCAACGGGAGTATCAAAGACAAATTCATTTAAAATACCAAAGACTGCAGGTGTGAGAAAATCTTCTGTAGGCTGCGATGGGCGTATAAAGTAATATGAATAATTAGCGCCTATATCTAATGTGGGTTTTCCAATTGCTTTGAATTCCTCAACTGTTTCTTGAGCGTCTAAAACATCCAACTTTGCCATGGCCATTTGATTGCTGTGCTCTGTTGCAAATTCAATAGCTAGTGGAAGTGTAAATTTATATTGTCCTTGTAATGAGAATGCTGCAAAACAAAAACATATGATTAAATACCTCTTTCTCATTTATAGGCCTTTAGTATTTCTTTCATTCTTTTTAATCCTCTTTCAGAGGCAATACCGCTTATGTGGTATCGCACAAATTCTATCAACAGTTCGTGTCTAGGATATTGCTCATTAGGAAAAAGATCTTCATTTGCCATGGCATGATTCTCACTTATGTAGAGTTTAGAGATGATATCCGCATTCACATTTTCTCTGTAGAGCTTTTCCTTGATTCCATCTTGGATATTTTTAAAGATGATTGTTTGTAGGAAGCTAAAATGATTTTTTTCTATGATCTGCCAACTCTCGGGATAGTATTTCTGTAAATCAAAGGAAATAGTAGGTTTCATCTTTTTCACCGTGCTCAGAAAATGCCTGGAGAGACTGAGATATTCATCAATAGCATCAGAGGATTCAGCTATTATATTTTTGATGATTTCATGCTCTGATAAAAGAAAATGTCCAATGACTTCTTTGACAAGTTCATCTTTATTAGCTACGTATTGATAGATCGTCTTCTTAGACATACCTAGTTTCCTGGATATATCATCCATACTGACACTTTTCAGTCCATAGGACATGAAAAGTTCTCTGCTCACCTCTAGTATTTTAGTTCTTGTATCCAATGAAATGCAAATATATGGACCTTAAACTTAAGAAACTTAAAAATGTTTAATAGTTTCCAAGGTTTTTTAACTGGACTAGGGATGTGTAACGCCCTCAAAAAAAGTTTCCAGCTAATAACTATAATTCTGAATTAGATTTACATTCAAAATATCTACACTAAAGTATAGTTTATGTTATAACCGTAATTATTATCCAAGTAAACATCATAAGTAAATAAATGGATAGGATATATGAGGTCTTCCTTTTTGCTACTCAATGTCTTATGAATTCATTATCTTAATTCGAATCGTAATTAACCAAAAACGAGTATGGCTTCTCTTCTCTCTAAATTTTCTTTTATTCTTTTCATTTTAATATTGCTGTCTCTGGTAAGTTGTTCACAAGTAAATAGTGATAAGAAGGCTGATCCACAGCCCAACATTGTCTTCATCATGAGCGACGATCACGCCTATCAAGCCATCAGTGCCTACGGATATAAGCTGAACAATACACCCAACATAGATCGAATTGCCAAAGAAGGCGCTCTTTTCACCAGAGGTTTTGTGACAAATTCTATTTGTGCACCGAGTAGAGCCGTTATGTTAACTGGAAAACATTGTCATGTAAATGGCAAAGTAGATAATGTCCAAGCTTTTAACTGGGATCAAGATAATTTTGCAAAGAGCCTGCAAAGAGCAGGGTATCAAACGGCATTGGTTGGTAAAATACATTTAGACGGACTGCCTCAAGGATTTGATTATTCTAATGTACTTCCTGGTCAAGGCCAATACTACTCTCCTGAATTCATTGAGAATGGAGTTAAAAAAATAATTCCTGGATACATCACAACTATTACGACAGACCTTGCCATAAATTGGCTGGATGAAAAGAGAGATAAAGAAAAACCATTTTTACTGCTTTATCATCAGAAAGCACCACATCGCACGTGGATGCCGGAAGAAAAATACCTTGGACTTTTTGATACAATTCAAATTGATCCACCTTCTAATTTTTTCGATGATTACAAAGGTAGGACAGCTGCTGCCACTCAAGAGATGTCTATTTTAAAAGATATAGATGTTGTCTATGATTTGAAATTATTGGATAAAGAACAAAAGTTAAAAACAAAATACCGAGATGCTTTTCAACGAAAATACGATCGGATGACTGATGAGGAAAAATCCGCGTGGGATGCGTATTATGATCCAATCATAGAAGAATTTAAATCCAAAGATAGGGATGATGAAGAATTGGCACTTTGGAAGTTCAACAGATATATCCGTGATTATCTGGCAACTATACAGTCTGTTGATGATGGTGTCGGAGAAGTCTTGGACTATTTAAAAGAAAATGGATTAGAAGAAAATACAATCGTAGTCTATACCTCAGATCAAGGCTTTTACTTAGGAGAACATGGCTGGTTTGATAAGCGATATATGTACGAAGAATCTTTCAGAACACCACTGTTGATGAAGTATCCAAAGGAGATTAAAGCAGGTACTGTCATTGATGAGCTTGTTCAGAACTTGGATTTTGCACCTACATTTTTAGATTATGCTGGTGTTGATATACCTTCAGATATCCAAGGAGAATCATTTAGAAAAATCGCAAGCGGAGAATCTAATGACTGGAGAGATGCTATTTACTACGCCTATTACGAATTCCCAGGTGAACATCGCGTAAAGAGACATTATGGCGTACGTACTGACAGGTACAAACTCATGCACTTCTATTATGATATTGATAAATGGGAGATGTATGATTTAGAAAAAGATCCTACAGAAATGAATAACATTTATGATGATGTGGCATATGAAAATGTACAAGAGCACATGCACAAAAGATTAGAAGAACTAAGAATTCAATACGGAGATAGTGATGAATTAAATCAACAGAATTTGGATAGATATTTAAAGGCAAGGAATCTTTCGAGGTAGAGAAGTTGAAATTATCATAAGAATCATTTATCCCTTTTGAAAAGGTGTTAATTCCATTGGGTTACGACCCATTGTACGCAAAATACTTTTCAACAATACATACTTATATATTCATTGGGCCATGACCCAATGGAGTATTTTCCGATCATACTGCTTTATCCAATAATACTACAAATGATAAAACTCCTCCCATCCTTTCCGTGGTGGAGCACCTTCCAACATCAGATCCGCCAATGGATTATTCGTTATCCGCTTAGTCTCTCTGTCAAACACCAATTTTGTATTCAACCGCTGCGCCAACACGCCCAAAGCAAACACCTGACTCAATGGACCCGCAACATCAAATGATGACCGACATTTCTCTTCCCCTTTACAGGCCTTCAAGAAATTTTCAAAGTGATTAGATGGACTTTCCATGACTTTAGGAAGGCTAGAAGCCATGTCATTAGCTGCTTCGGCACCTACAATGTCAAGTGTGCTTCCATGAGATCCACCCTTGAATGTGAGATCTTTTCCATAGATGATTTTGCCTGGATTAAGTTTTTTCTTTTCAATAGCACCATTACTTGCAGCTGGAATATTATCGGCCAATTTTGACTCACCATAATTCTTTGGAAGTGGTGGTTGGTTATCTAGACCATCATACCACATCAATTCGACTGCTGGCATATCTCCGCGCTCAGGGAATTTAAACGACAGGGTAGTCGACATGGGGAAAAAGAATGGATTGTGATCTTTCAGATATTCTGGGGTGACTTCATAGGGTAAACCCAGATTTAAAAATTCGTGAGCCGTATCCATAGTATGTGCTCCCCAATCTCCAAGTGCTCCCATGCCAAAGTCGTACCAGCATCTCCACTGACCATGATGATAATCTTTATTGTAATCATGATGCTTTGCAGTACCAAGCCATGTATCCCAATCCATATTTTTTGGAAGCGCTTCTTTGGCCGGATAGCTACTCATCTTAGGATCCCATTCATGCCATCGTCGCTTGTTGTTCATGTGTGCGACAACTTTGGTCACATCTTTTATGACTCCATTGTCCACGAATGACTTAAACTGAAAGTAGTTTGCTTCTGAATGGCCTTGATTGCCCATCTGTGTCGCTACACCATATTTTTCTGCAGCTTGCATCATCAGTTCGACTTCATTAAAGGTGCGAGCCATCGGCTTCTCCACATAGACGTGTTTGCCAAGGGACATAGCCAACATCGTAATCGGGAAGTGAGAAAAATCTGGAGTACCTACACTTACAGCATCAATCTTGTCTCCCATCTTATCAAACATCTCTCTGAAATCAGTAAAGCGCGGTGCGTCTGGAAACATTTTTAGCACTTCTTGAGTATGTTCTCCATCCATATCGACATCACAAAGAGCTACTATATTAGCCAAGCCTGTCTTGAAGAAAGTTTTTGTAATGCCACCACCACGGTGACCAATGCCGCAACAAGCCAGATTGACTTTGTCACTTGGAGCGATATGATTAAGAACTTTGCCCATAGCATTGGAAGGGATGATCGATGCGCCTGCAGCTGAAGCCAAGGCTCCTGTTTTGAGAAATTTTCTTCTTTTCATGATGTGCTAATTATATTCTATTGGTTAAAATACGTTAACGTTAACGAACTTCAATGAATATTTATCAATAATTATTTTTTTCAATACTATATATAATCTAGGATGTTTATGACCAATATAAGTTAAGATGTCATCGTGTACAGTGATAAAATTCTAAAAGATAGTGTTAACTTAATTTCCTTATGGTGAATCAATTCATTCATTTTTCTTCTAACTTAATTTTACATTCCTGTTTACTAGGTGCGGTAGTATTGATGTTTTCCTGTAATCCTAAAAGCGACAGCATAAAGCAAGCTGAGTCCGAACGACCCAATATTCTTTTCATCATGTCAGACGACCATACTTCTCAAGCCTGGGGAATTTACGGTGGACTTTTAGAAGACTATGTCCAAAATGAAAACATAAAACGATTAGCTGATGAGGGTACTGTGTTAGAAAATTGTTTAGTGTCTAATTCAATTTGTACACCAAGCAGGGCCTCTATCCTTACAGGGCAATACAGTCATGTGAATGGTGTCACTACCTTAGGTGCAGGCTTATCACCTACTTACAATAACATTGCAAAAGAACTTCAAAAAGGAGGTTACCAAACATCAGTAATTGGCAAGTGGCATTTGAAGCAAGAACCTGGAGGCTTTGATTATTATTGTGTGTTGCCAGGTCAAGGAGAATACCACAATCCAAGACTGAAGACAGTGGACAACTGGGAAGATTATTATGATGGAGGTAAGACATACGAAGGTTTTAGTACCGATGTCATTGCAGGAAAAACCATAGAATGGATTGAGGGCAGAGATAAAGAAAAACCATTTATGGCAATGTGTCATTTTAAAGCAACTCATGAACCATTCGATTACCCGGAGCGCTTAGCTCATTTATATAAAGATGTAGACATACCTGTACCTCATTCAATTTATGATCATGGTCCTGAAACAACTGGTCGTTCTTTTCTAGGCCAGTCATTAGATAATTTAACTGAGCGGTATCTCAAAGCTACAGCCGATAGTGTGTTAAGAAGGGATTATATGAATTATCCAGGATTGCCATTTTCTGTGGATGGACTCAGCAATGAAGAAGCACGTTTAAAAACTTATCAAAAAATGATTAAGGATTTTATGCGTTGTGGAGCTGCTATTGATGATAATATTGGTACCCTGTTAGACTATTTAGATAAAGCTGGTTTGGCTGAAAAAACGGTAGTTATCTACACAGCAGATCAAGGCTATTTCTTAGGAGAACATGGCTGGTTTGACAAACGGATGATTTATGAAGAATCTATCCGAATGCCATTTGTGATCCGATATCCAAAAGAAGTAAGAGCTGGTGCTAGATTGGATGATCTTGTCGAAAATGTAGACTTTTCGGCATTGTTTGCAGACTATGCTCAGATAGCATATCCCGATAATATGCAAGGCAGAAGTTTTAGAGAAAACCTTAAAGGCAACACACCTACAGACTGGCGACAATTCGGCTATTACAGATATTGGGATCATGCTGCAAAACGACCTGGTCATTTTGGTGTCAAAGGTCACCGCTACACTTTGGCATTTTATTATGGAAACGGAATAGAAGAAAACAAAGGTGCTAATCCTGAAAAGTATTGGGATTTTTACGATTTGCAAAAAGATCCGCAGCAAT
>CAYVFU010000029.1:0-6328 GCA_964450495.1 uncultured Saprospiraceae bacterium
TAAGTACCAGAATTTCTATTATCAGATGATCTTGTCAATTGTACTCCCTGCTCTAAAAAGGAATATCTCCCGGATCGTTCATCTTAGAAGGCCTTGTGATGATGCCACCGCTTGGATCCGCAAAGTCTGGCTCTCCTCCATCCAACGGACTTGTAAATCGATTGAAGTTGCCTTCCGCGAATTTTACATAATTTTTGATGAATCGTAATCGCACACTACCAAGGGATCCGTTTCTGTGTTTTTGAATGATGATCTCTGCTTCGTCTTTTGGCGCATCAAAGTCTTCATCCAAGTCGTAATAATCTGGTCGATAAATAAACATAACGATATCAGCATCCTGCTCGATCGCTCCGGACTCTCTCAAATCTGATAGTTGTGGTCGCTTGTCTCCTCCTCTTGTCTCTACGGCTCTACTCAACTGTGACAATGATATGACTGGTACATTTAATTCCTTGGCTAAACCTTTAAGCGCTCTTGAAATTTGACTGATCTCTTGTTCCCGATTTGATTTTGATTTACTCGGTGCGGCGTTCATCAATTGTAAGTAATCGATGAGAATCATTTCGATGTCGTGGTTGTTTTTTAACCGTCTACATTTTGCTCTTAATTCGAAGATGTTGATGCCTGGCGTATCGTCGATAAAAATTGGAATCTCTGTCATCTTTTCTACTGCCGCGTGTAGTTTTTCCCATTCGTAATCCTCGAGATTTCCATTACGTAACTTGTGAGAATCTATTTCTGCCTCCATCGCTATCAGACGTTGGACCAACTGAATGTTAGACATCTCTAAAGAAAATATCGCGATGGCTTTACCCGTATTTGCAGCATTCTGGGCCAAAGACAAAGCAAAAGCTGTTTTACCCATTCCTGGTCTCGCTGCCAAAATGACCAGATCCGATTTTTGCCAACCAGACGTCATTGCATCCAATTCGCTAAATCCCGTTGGTACACCTGTAAGTCCTTCTGCATTTTGACTTGCTGCCTGTATTTCGTCTTGTGCTTTTCGGGCGATGACCCCTACCCTTTCGAAACCCGTATTTAAGTTTTTATCCGTTATTTCGTATAGGCCTCGCTCAGATTCGTCAAGCAATTCGAATACATCTTTGGTGTCTTCGAAGGAATCTTTAATGGTATTGGTTGACACCCTAATTAACTCACGTTGGATATATTTTTGTACGACGATTCTGGCATGGTACTCGATGTTGGCTGCTGAAGCTATTTTATTAGTCAACTCCATCAAGTAATTTATACCACCAACCTCTTCAATCTTACCAGTCTTTTTAAGATGTTCATGTACGGTAAGTAAATCAATAGGCTGAGACTTCTCAAACAATTGAAGCATGACATCGTAAATCTCTTGATGTGCGGGAACGTAGAAGCTATCTGACTTTAATATTTCAATGACCGAAGGCAGACCATCCTTGTCTAACATGATTGCACCAAGCACTGCTTCTTCTAAGTTGATCGCTTGAGGCATCACCTTACCATACATCATGGTATCCAAGCCAGCCTCCTCTTTCACTGCAGTTAATTTGGTATTTCTCTTTACGGGATTATTCTGCTCGTTCATTATCTCTAATTCAGTGCGCTAATCTAGTTGATAAATTCATATTAAAATGCTTGCCTCGTTTTAGTTGTGTTGGTTGATGTGGATGTCGTGTTAGTATCTTTGTTAGTAACTCCATTATTAGAAATATTGTCCAATTAATAGTGCTATATATTATAACTATTAATATAGAAAATTATTTCTAATATGTTCAAAATCAACCAATAATCAAGCTTCTGGCAGTAATGGTAAAGCACGTGGAATAAAAAAAGGCCAAACCTTGCGATTTAGCCTTTTTGTGTAAAACTATTTTTTAATAGTTTTTCTTAACATCGTTCATTTTCTGAATCGTCATACTGACCACTTCTTTCTGTGACATTATCTCATCACTTTTATCTTCTTGGTCAAGTAAGTTTTGTTCTATATCTGCTTGCGCTTGTTCTATCTTACGATGTCTTTCTTCGATTTCTTTTTCCCACTTTGCAATATTCTTATGCAAGTTCTCATTGTCTCTCTCAAGCTTATTTAACTCCTTCTCTCTGTCTTTCAAGTTATCTTCTTCGTAGTCAACTTCTTCTTGAATAGCAGCTCTTCGCGCTTTGACAAAATAATCTTGCAAAACAGATTCTACCCCACTTACTGCTTCTTCGTTATCTTCAGAGGAGATAAAATCCTGGCCATCATATACCCACATATACAGTCGGCTTTGATTACCCATCTCCTCAATCTTCGTAAAAACATGTAAGGGTTGAGAGCCCCCGATAGATGGTATCAGAATCTCTTCAGCATAGAATTCCTTAGCTTTTCTATTCTTTTTTACTTTACCATATTCTTTAAGTAAATCTTGAATTGCTTTTTCAGCAATCTTTTTGTCTGCACCTTCCACATCAACATATAAGGCATTTTTGTTTCCATGACTCATATTCTTATTTTCTTCGAATACAGCTTGAGCGGAAATTGTACCTGTTGCAAACAAGGCAACAATCATTAGTAAAATTTTAGATTTCATATCTGTATGTTTAATTCTTGTAATAAAAGCAGCTATTCACTTCTATAATTGTTTGTTTTTGAAGGTCTTAAACCACTGTATTAACAATTAAAAGTAAGAGAATGTCCTCAAATTGGTCTTAAAAAATCTTTAAAGTTTGCTCATTAGTAAAAATACCTTATATCTCACTGTTGCACTAATTCGTCGAAATTTTATGTCAACTTCTCTTAGAATGATTACTTTACCTCTCGAATAAATACGATATTAAAACCAACATAAGGTCTTGAGTTGAATCCTATAGAGTGATCTTTTGAAAACCAATTACTCTTGATCTTATTTATAAAGCATGCTTTGAAATAAAACTATTGCTATGATTCAAGTTCAGAATGCATCCAAAACATTCAGTCTGTCTAAACAACAAAAAAAAGAATTACAGACAACTGCTTCCTCCATTAACGCTGTGAATGGAATCAGCTTTGAATGTCAACCCGGCAGAGTATATTCTCTCCTTGGACCAAACGGAGCAGGCAAAACCACAACGCTCAGAATGATTGCTACCATTTTACAATTAACGTCTGGCGATATTCATGTCTGTGAAAAAAGTGTGAAAAGTCATCCTAATGATGTGCGAGCCAAAATTGGTTTTCTTACGGGCTCAACTAACTTATACGATCGCTTATCGCCTAATGAAATTGTAGAATATTTTGCCAAATTACATGGTATGGATAAATCTACCTATTCGCAAAGAATGGATATGCTCTTTACGAAAATGGGTATCCATGAATTCTCCAAGAAAAGAATCGGTCAGATGAGTACTGGAATGAAACAAAAAGTGTCTATTGCTAGAAGTATGATTCATGATCCGGATGTTGTCATTTTTGATGAGCCAACTTCTGGTCTCGATGTCATTACTGCCAATAATATCATAGACCTGATAAGACAGTGCAAAGAAGAAGGAAAGACAGTTATCTTCTCTTCTCATATCATGAGTGAAGTCGATTTACTCTGTGATGATCTTGCCATCATAGCAAAAGGAGACTTGGTCTATCAGAACACCATGGATCATTTTAGATCAGAATTTGCTGACATTTCACTTACGGAAGCATTCATAAGAATTGTAGAAAATTCATCCCAATATCAAAATGCCTAATTACTATGAACACTATTCTCACAGTATTTAAAAAGGAAATGCTCGATACGTTAAGAGATAAAAGAACACTCTTAACAGCAATTGTAGGACCGGCACTCTTGATGCCAATTCTTCTCTATGGTATGACGAAGCTGACCAGCTCTATAATGGAAAAGGAAGAAAATAAAAAATTGAAAGTAGCGATATTGGATGCTCCTCCAGATTTCGCATTAGCATTAGATACAGCAAAATTTGAGATTATACCTGATGTGACAATTGAATTTGGGAGAGAGCAAATAACAGCCGACAGTCTTGATGCGATGATTGGTTTTCACAATCGATATGCCGCCAATATTGAAGAAATGAAATCTGGTAAAGTCAATATGTGGTACAAGTCAACAAACTTGTTGGTAAAAGACCGCTTGACTCAAGTGATCGATGATTACGAAGAAAAAATTCTTAACAACAGAATTTCAGAACTTAGTCTGACAAAAGATGCCATAGATCCCATCAATTTAATCAGGTATGACATAGCACCTAAAAACGAACAAATAGGTCAAATGGTGGGTGGGTTTCTACCATATATATTCATCATCTTTTGCTTTATGGGTTGCATGTACCCAGCACTAGATTTAATTACAGGCGAAAAAGAACGTGGTACAATTGAAACGCTACTTACCGTGCCAGCCTCGAAATTTAATATTCTGATGGGAAAAGTTTTGACGATTGCATTGGTAGGTCTCTCGGCAGCATTGATGACAATTCTTGGGTTGATTGTAGCTGTTAAATTTTTACCTGATTTACCACCTGATATATTAGAAGCAATGTCCAATATCATTGGAGTCAAATTTGTTTTGATGCTCTTTGCAATGCTTATACCGATGGCCATCTTTTTTGGTGGAGTGATTTCTGCCATGGTCGTCAGAGCAAAAAGCTTCAAAGAAGCACAAAGTATAGTTACTCCAGCTTCATTTTTAGTGATTATACCTGCAGTTGTCGCTTTGCTTCCTGGCATTAAATTAGATTGGTCAACAGTCTTCATACCTATTTTGAATGTTGCTTTAGCTACAAAAGAAATTGTTGCTGGTACCATTCAGCCAGTGCATTATATTGTAGTAGTAGTCTCCTTAATTATACTTGCAATAATAGCTGTGGCGATAAGTTACAGACAGTTCTCTAAAGAAAGCATGATATTGTAAGTAACGTAGTTCAAGTAATCGCAGATGAATTATCGACCATGAAATTGCCTGTTAGATGAAATAGGCTTTCTAGTCGAGAAGTAAAAAGGTAATGTGTTATCAGACTTTTTATTAACACGTTTCCGTTAGCACAAACAGTTTATTATCCGTTTACAAATGCATAAATGTGTTGGTCCACATTTATACGATAGACTTTCATTCATTTTCATATTTTAGCAAGAAAAACTCATGAAGTATCGATTTCTAGGTAAAACAGGAGTGAAAGTATCTGAATTGTGTTTTGGAACAATGTCCTTTGGTGGTATTGCCGATGAGAGTATGTCTAGACAGATGTTTGATATGTGTAGAGATGCAGGAATCAACTTTTTTGATTGTGCAAATGTCTATGTTGGTGGTAAATCAGAAGAAATTTTAGGCAACTTCATTAAAGACTGCAGAGATGATGTGGTCATTACCTCAAAAGTCTATTTTAATACTGGTGATGGTAAAAATATGAGTGGTGCATCTAGATATCACATTGTGAGAGCGGTAGAAGATAGTTTGCGCAGACTGAATACCGAATATATTGACTTGTATTTTATACATAGATTTGATGATACAACACCGATTGCAGAAACGATGCGCGTATTAGATGATCTTGTACGATCAGGCAAAATACTTTATGTGGGTGCAAGTAACTTTGCAGCTTGGCAAATCGCTAAAGCAAATGGCATTGCTGATAAAAACAATTTATCTCGTATTGAGTGTATACAACCGATGTATAATTTGGTAAAAAGACAAGCAGAAGTAGAAATCCTTCCAATGGCTATATCTGAACAGATAGCGGTCATTAATTACAGTCCTCTAGGTGGCGGATTATTGACCGGTAAATATAACCACGGCAACAAACCTGATATTGGTCGCTTGGTAGATAATAAAATGTATCAAATCAGATATGGAGAAGAACACCTCTATGACACAGCAGCTAATTTTACAGAATTGGCCAATTCTGTTGGTATCAATCCAGTGTCTTTAGCTATCGCATGGACGTCAAAACATCAAGGAATTACTTCACCAATAATAGGAGCAAGAAATACAGACCAATTACAAGCATCCATCGATTCGATTAATGTAAATATGTCTGATCATTTGTATGACCAGATAAGTCAATTGAGCCATACTCCTCCTCCAGCAACAGATCGGAATGAAGAAACTTCAGAACATAATTATGGTTTACGGAAATAATATCTATCCTAATTAACACAGTGTACACAGAAAATAGGTTTGACTTTTAGCCTTGTAAATGCATCTATTGAATAACCACATAGGCTAGTGAATCAAATATCAGCATTCAAAATAATAGCTTATTGATTTAAAACTCATCAAATTCTATTGATAATGAAGCCTACTTTAATGTTTCGACAATTTCTTTTAATTCATCAATCTCCTTTTGCATGTCTTTTATTGCTAATAATAGCGAATTGCTT
>CAYVFU010000029.1:6428-50537 GCA_964450495.1 uncultured Saprospiraceae bacterium
TAATTCATCAATCTCCTTTTGCATGTCTTTTATTGCTAATAATAGCGAATTGCTTACTCATCAGTAAGACCACTAGTTGGCATAGTCGTGGTTATTCCAGGCGTATCACTTGTAAACATACCTGGGCTAAATACAGGAAAAGTATGCGATTGAGAATGTGTAATAGATAAGAAACTAACGAATACAAAAATTATTATTGTAGTTTTCGTCACTGTATTTAAACAGGTAAAATCTTTTAAACTTTTTATCATTATTTATTTTCTTATTGGTGAATTATGAGCTATTCTAATATTGTCTAAAGCTAGATCTAATTAATTTCATCCACAATCCCTTTTTCAAGGGATTTTTACCAGTTATTTAATCTAAACTTCATTTTTTTCTTGGGGTATTGCTTAGACTGCAAAACATAATGACATTACATCAACTTTAATTAGCAAAAAAATTCTAATCATCCATTACTCAATAGATCTGGATATTTATGTATTAAGAAAAATCAAAAACTAGCTAATTACTTTTGTGTATGTAGAAATAAATATCCCTGCGTGAAATAAAACTTGATTCCCTTAATTGTCGAAGCAATTAAAAAAATACTTGCCTTTTTTCTCAAATAATAAAACAATAATTATATTAAAGTAGTCCTAAGCTTTTATAAATACAATTTTAGGATAAATTATTAACCCTTAAATGCTACCCGCAATGTTCAAACTTCTATCCTCAAAGGGTAAGACGAGAAGTCATACTATATCTTTATTTTTTTTATTTCTATTTTATTTCCCTCTATTTAGCTGGGCTTCTTTTGAACTGTCAGATACTTCTTCAGATACGTTTATTGAATCCAATGTAAATCTTGAGGAACTTATGCCGAACCGCAATGGAGAGAATGTAACAGAAATATTGCAGTTTGGTGATCCATGTACGTGTTCTTCTGACTTTATTCGCAGAGTTGGATTTAGGGATACAATAATTATAGTATTAGCACCTGGAGCAACTGCAATACTTGAAGTTAGTAATGGCAATTTTCTAAGAGAAGACGGTTCACCATTTACTGTAGGTAGAGTATTTCAAGATGGAGGAGCGCTTGATGATGATGGAATAGTTAATGGTGAAATTTTTCTTCCCTTTATCAGAGCAGAACTAAGTGTTATGAACGTTATTTTCAATGGCGTTAGGTTTCAAAGTGATTCTCCATGCCCAAGAATATCTGCTTGCCCAAATTTTTCTGGCTTCGTAACCTGTCCTCAAGATGAGATCATCGCATGTGCTGATGAAGCAATTCCTATTCCTAGTTTGGTTAAGATTGATACACTATGCTTAAACCCTCCAAATGATGAATTTTCTTCGCAAGCACAAAATAAAAGCAAAACAGAAAATGAACATACAATAGACATAACTGGACCTGTGGTTCTCGGTCCTGAGAATTGTGATGGTACAACCTATACTTTTCAGTTTGTTGTTACTGATCTTTGTAGCAATACCGATACATGTTTCCAAACATTCACAATACAAAATAATCCTCCTATTATTGTTTGCCCACCAAATTTAAGTGTTGATTGTCCAGAAAATTTTGTTCCTGGCATGCCAGAAATTGAAACTGCTTGTGATCTAGATTCAAGCCTGATGATTACCATTGGCGACTTACCTGATCCTCCTTGTACTGGTGACCAGTTTGGTGTCATTTATGAAGTCACTGATGTTTGTGGGAGAGCGAGCTTTTGCGAACAAATTGTCACTATTTCTAATGAGCCTAGTTTGACGATGATTAGTTGTCCTTCCGACTCTATTATTACTTGTGACACAGGTATCCTTTTAGGTGATATCCAGTTCACATCGACATGCGGTGTGGGAACAGTGACTACTATTTCTGATCCTGTTATTCTTGGTGAATTAAATTGCCCTGGAACTACATATACCTATACGTATACCGTAACTGATATTTGTGGAAACTCTGAATCTTGTGACCAAACATTTACCATCGTAAATGATTCACCTACGATTACTTGTCCACAAGATATAAGCGTTGTTTGTCCAGATGACTTTAATCCTGGCACACCTACTTTTGAAACCGCTTGCGAACTTGGCTCTAATCTCTTTATTACTATTGGTGAATTTCCTGATCCTCCTTGTTCGACCACTCAGTTTGGAGTAATCTATGAAGTCACAGATGATTGTGGCAGAGCAAGCTTTTGTGAACAGATTGTCACTATTTCTGATGTGCCTACTTTAACTATGATTAGCTGTCCTTCTGACTCTATCGTAACTTGCGATTCCGCAATCTTATTAGGTGAAATCCAATTCATATCCACATGCGGTGTAGAAACAGCTGTTACTATTTCTGATCCTGTTATTCTTGGTGAGTTAAATTGTCCAGGCACTACATATACCTATACGTATACCGTAACTGATGTTTGTGGAAACTTTGAATCTTGTGACCAAACATTTACCATTGTGAATGATTCACCTACGATTACTTGCCCACAAGATGTAAGCATTGTTTGTCTTGATGATTTTAATCCTGGCACGCCTACTTTTGAAACCGCTTGCGAACTTGGTTCTAATCTCTTTATTACCGTTGGTGACTTACCTAATCCTCCTTGTGCGGGAGATCAGTTTGGTGTAATTTATGAAGTGACCGATGATTGTGGCAGAGCAAGCTTTTGTGAGCAAATTGTCACTATATCTGATAGTCTTAACTTGATAATTTTGTGCGGTACAGATGAAGTTGTGTCCTGTGAATCTGAAATTCGTCCTACAAAACCAAGCTTTGAAAGTGTTTGTGGAATAGACGCCACAGTATCAAAAACAGCTCTCGTTGTTTCTGGAGAACCCGGACAAAATGGAACAACCTATACCTATACGTTCACTGTAACTGATGACTGCGGCAGAACCGCTTCTTGTGATCAAGTATTCACTATTGAGAACAAATGTACAAACATTGATTTTGACGGATTGTCACCTGGCACAATTGTAACTGATCAATTTACAGGTGTAACGGTCACAACGCATAATCCTCAACACAATCCTGCAATGATCTTCGATACGGGGAATCCTACGGGGAATGATTTTGACATTGGTACGCCAAATAGTCTTTACGGTGGACCAGGACAAGGCATAGGATTTTGTAATGCTGAATTTCAAGGGAATGCTTTGATTGTTACCAAAGACCTCAACACCCCGAATGAGACTGAAGGTGAGATTATTTTCAATTTCGATTGTGCTGTGTTTTTAAGAAGCATAGACTTTCTTGATATGGAATGTGATCACAACACCGTAAGTCTTTTTGATAGAGATGGTGACCTAATTGAAACCTTCACTCTACCACAATTTGGTGAAAATAGTTTTCACACAGAAATTTTTAATATCGGTGGTGTATTTACTGTAGTAGTATCGTTTCCTTGTGCTGGGGGAGCAATTACTGATGTCGTGTATTGCGAAGACAAATCACCTGGAGCAACTTGTGGTATTTGTAGTGAAGCCATTTTAGATTTTAACGATGATGGTGTGGAATGGAATGATGATAATTTGTCATATACGTTTACAAACGGCTATCAGCAATTCGATATAACTATAAGTGATCCTGATCAAATCTTTGAAGGTTCTTCAGAAGCTGATTCAGGTATTCAAGTTGAAATGGAACCTTTAGACTTAAACGATGCACTAGAAATAAAATACACCCTCTCTGAAGTATCAAGTTTTGTTGTATTTGATATTGTAGATCTTGACTTTAAAGACCACGGATCAAAACAACAAGAAATGGTCTGTATTTGCGGTATAAACACGACTGCAGGGCCTGAGTTAATTTACCCTACTATCTATTCCCTTGATGGTAGTGTTGAAATTGACGGTAATTGTGCTATTGCCACTACTGATTCGGCTAGTTCTGGTCAAGATGAAAGTATACTAGTTAAATTTACGGAGTGTGTTGATGAGATTACAATCAAATATGGTGCTGGTCCAGACTCCCCTATCAACGATCCTGATTTTTCTAAAATACAAATAGGTAAAGACTTTGGGTTTTACACCAGCAAATGTCCTAATGACTGTGCGCCTTGTGAATTAATTGGAGATGTCGACAAGGACGGAGTTTGTGATGATTGTGACATCTGCTTAAATGGAGATGATGCACTAGACTCGGATGGAGATGGTATTCCTGATTCTTGTGACTCAGATTGTGATAACACGCTAAATGAAGGAGATGATGATATGGATGGTGTGTGCAATCTTGATGATGTTTGTCCAGGAGGTAATGATCAAATAGATGAAGATGGCAACGGTGTACCAGATGATTGTGAAGAGTGCATAGACTACACCTTAGCTTTTGGTTGCACAAATGAATGGCTTGCTGACAGTTTATCTGGTTCTTATACTGTACAAGAACAAATTTTTGACATTGTAATAATGAATATGGACTCCATCTTTGTGGACTCAAATCAAGAAGGCTGTGGACTTAATGTAGGCATTGACCCTACTGATGTTGATGATATTGTGACTATAAAGTATGCACTATCTGAAGTTGCAAACAATGTCATGTTTGATATAGTAGATCTTGATTACAAAGGAAATAAACAACAGGAAGGTGTCTGTATATATGGCTTTCTTGATACAGTTTCGACACCTATCCTCCCCGTGATAACATCTCTAAATGGAAGTGTTGCAATAACAGATAACTGTGCAGAAGGGACTGTTAATTCAAATCAATCCGGTCAAGATGAGAGCATCATGGTCGTGTTTGAAGAATGTATAGATATGATTGTTATAGAGTACGGTTCTGGTAGTAATCCGCCGGTTCAAGATCCAGATTATTCAAACATTACTATAGGACTTGATCTTGGATTTAAAACTCAAGTTTGTGAACATCTTTGTCTCCCTGAATGTCCAGAATTCCAAGAATTGACAGGAAACCAATTTGAGTTTAGACATGTCCAAGCATCATCAAGAATACGATCAAGTCAAGTTATTCAAGCACCAGAAGTTATATATAGTGCTGGCAATGAAGTAGACATGCATGCTGGTTTTAGAGTAATGAATGGAAGTATATTTGAAGTGATGCTAAATGGATGTGAAAACCAATAACAAGCTGCATTAAACGTTATATCCTTAAAGTAATCCAAGGAGATTGTACCAGATCTCTTTGGCTTTATTAATTGTCAAGACTCCTTTTCTTCATCCTTTTACTCAATGTTTTATGATAAAAAGCGTCTATGGAATGATGATTGATATTATACTAATGTAATAGCTATACTAACTAATGTCAAAATCCAAAGTTGTTGTTGTATTACCTGCATACAATGCGGCAGCCACATTGAAGCAAACACTAAGTGAGGTTCCTAAAGATCTCGTTGATGACATCATTCTTTGTGATGATGCCAGTAAGGACAATACTGTTCATGTTGCTAAAAACTTGCAAATAGCTCATATTATAGTCCATGACGAAAACAAAGGATATGGAGCTAATCAAAAATCGTTATACACCAAAGCCCTAAGTTTGGATGCAGATATCATCATCATGTTGCATCCAGATTATCAGTATACCCCACTTTTGATCCCATCGATGATCAACTTAATTCAAGAGGATTTGTATGATGTTGTTTTGGGTTCAAGGATTTTAGGTAAAGGTGCGTTGGAAGGCGGCATGCCTATTTACAAATACATAGCGAATAGACTATTGACATTCATTCAAAACCTGTTAGTTGGACATAAGCTATCAGAGTATCATACTGGATACAGAGTATTTCGCAAAGAGGTGTTTATGAAGATACCTTTCGAATTAAATTCTGACGATTTCATTTTTGACAATCAACTGCTATCTCAGATCATTTATCATGAATTCAGAATTGGAGAAATCAGTTGTCCGACTAAGTACTTTCCAGAAGCATCATCCATAAATTTAAGGCGAAGTGCTGTTTATGGTATTGGTGTGTTGTTCGTTTCCTTGAAACACTTTTTGCAACGCACTGGTCTGATTAAATTCGCTGTATACAACAGAAAATAAACGCACCAATCAGTGAACCTAATTATCGCTATTCTTATATATTACAACAAGCATTTGAAAGGCTAAAGAGTAACGGCTACTAGGCTACACCATTTTCGATATAGGCTTTTTGATAAAGAAATGCTAACCATGTAAAAGTAGCTAGTAAAGCAAGCTTTTGAATAAACCCTAACCAATGTAAACCTGTATCCGTGAAGAACATATAAAAACTCGCACTCAATAAAACTACTGGTAAGAAGAAGGTCCACTTATACACTTTTAGGTCACTTTTTAATAATCCTATGACCAAACCAACAACAAGAACAAATCCAAAAGGGAAAGAAGCTGCAACAATTAAATCATGGTATTGGGTAAAGGCAAGGCTGCCAATTATAAAAGCAAGCAAAGAGCAAATTTTGATAATCTTTTCAAAGCCTTTCTTCAAATTAAATAACGGTATGACTCTATGCATATAAATCAAACAACTAAAGCAAAGGATTATCCATGCAACTATAGCTACAGGCCTTGAATTATTAGGTTCGTCACGAAAATTATACTCAATCATCAGATCACACCAATAATTGTGAAACCAATCAAAAGTTGTTCTACTAAAATCGAACTGTGTCCCGCCATCATACACCAATGCTGCTACTATAAATAATAGTACATACATTAAGAAGCCTAATAAGGGCAAATATTTGATAATTCGTTTCATGTAAATAGTATACTAAAGTAATGTTCCACGTGGAACATTGTTTACTTATTATACAATTTGTTCCACGTGGAACAATATTTTTTCTAGCTTGTACTTTCTCATTTAAAAGTAGTCACTAATTTCACATCAAATAATATATCCATGAGATTTTTTCTTCTGTTACTAAGTATGGTCTGTTTAGTATCAATAGTCCATTCACAAGAAAACACGAATACAAGTAAATTCAAACAGTTAGGTAATGAACTGCCTACTCCAAATAGTTACCGAACCGCCTCTGGAGCACCTGGACATGAATACTGGCAACAGCAGGCTGACTACATCATGAACCTAGAAATAGACGATGATAATGAAATACTATATGGAGAAGAAACCATAACCTATCACAACAACTCCCCTGATGCGCTATCCTATTTATGGCTACAATTGGATCAAAATGTTCGTTCAAAGGAGTCTGCTACCCATGCAATAAGCAATAATAGTCTAGCTGATAAAATGTCTCTTAGTCAACTGAATAGGCTTGATCCTCAGTTCGAAGGTGGTTTCAATATCAATCATGTCAAAGATGCTAATGGTAACAAACTCTCATATTTCATAAACAATACCATGATGCGTGTCGATATGCCAGCTGATCTTCATACTGGACAAACATTCACGTTTAATATAAAATGGTGGTATAACATTAACAATACTAATGAACTTGGTGGAAGATCTGGTTATGAGCCTTTTAATGATGGCAACAATGTTTATTGCATAGCACAATTCTTTCCCAGACTATGTGTGTATGACGATAAAGAAGGCTGGCAAAACAAGCAGTTTTTAGGTAGAGGAGAGTTTGCACTTACATTTGGAGATTACGATGTGTCTATTACTGTACCTGCTGATCATCTTGTCTCTTCTACTGGTGAGCTGCAAAACCCTAAAGATGTCCTCAGTCAAGAGCAGCGTAACAGATTAAAAGAAGCAATGGATGCAGACTTGGATCCGATAATTATTGCATCGATGGAAGAAGCCGAAAATCGCTCAGAGTCTAAAGCTTCAAAAAAGAAAACTTGGCATTACAAAGCACAGAATGTACGAGACTTTGCTTTTGCTAGTTCACGACGATTTATATGGGATGCTATAGGTGTTAAAATGAGTGACGGCAGAACAGTCATGGCACAATCTATGTGGACTAAAGAAGGAGACTGTCTTTGGGCTAGATATTCTACTAAAGCTGTAGCACATACAATTAAATGGTATTCTCATTATCTATTCGATTACCCTTACCCAGTAGCTTGGTCCGTTGACGGTGATATGGGAATGGAGTATCCAATGATGGCATTTAATTATGGTAGATGCGCTAATGATGGTACATATTCTCAGCGAATGAAATATGGCCATATTGGGGTTATCATCCATGAGGTAGGTCACAACTGGTTTCCTATGATTGTGAATTCTGACGAAAGACAGTGGACATGGATGGATGAAGGGTTGAATTCATTTACCCAATATCTTGCTGAGCAACAGTGGTCACGTACTTGGCCCCACAGACGTGGACCAGCGAGAAACATTACCAGTTACATGGGCGGTGACAAATCTAACATCGTTCCGATTATGACTAACTCAGAATCCATTCCACAATTTGGTAATAACGCCTATGGTAAACCAGCGACCGCATTAAACATACTTAGAGAAACAGTTATGGGTAGAGAAGTCTTTGACTATGCCTTTAAAGAATATGCAAATAGGTGGGCATTCAAACATCCATCACCGGCAGATTTTTTCCGTACAATGGAAGATGCGTCCGCCACAGATTTAGATTGGTTTTGGAGGGGTTGGTTTTACACAAATGATAATGTCGACATCAGTATGAACGGCGTTAAATATTTTAAAGCTGATTCTCAAAGTCCAGATAATAAGTCAGCAGAACTTAAAGCTGCACGACCACTCCCAGACATTGCTAAAAAACGAAATGAAACAGAAATACCTAAAACTCAAGAAGAGATAGATAACAGCTTGATAGACTTCTATACAACTTATGATCCCCTCGATGTAGATGATATTGATCGAGAACAATATGAAGCTTACTTAGCCAGTCTCTCTCCCGAAGAAAAAGCTGTATTAGAATCTGATCAAAATTACTACGAAATCACCTTTGAAAACAAAGGAGGGTTAGTCATGCCAGTCATTGTCCAATTCGAATATATGGATGGTACCTCTGAGATAATGCGCTTTCCTGCTGAAATATGGAAAGGCGACAATAATACAATTACCAAAATTATTCCTACTCCGAAAGAAGTGAAACAAATAACATTAGATCCATATCAAGAGACTGCAGATACAGATACTTCAAATAATCATTACCCTCCCAAACAAGAAGCAGCTAGTCGTTTTGAAGTATTCAAAAGGCAACAAATGTCAAGAGGTCAATCTTCAAGAGAAAATCCTATGCAAAGAGCCAAACGAGCAGGGGAGAAAAAGAAGGTGATTAAGCCATAGTCGTTTGTAATCATATAATTTCAATGTTGAATTTTGGATGTTGAATGATGTTCTGCCAGAATATCCTTTGCTAAGTTACAGCACAATTTTCTCTCTTGGAGGGGTGAACCCACTGTTTAGTGTGAAATTTATTGAAGAACCTAAGAGATGAGGAAGTCTTGTTTCCTAACTTAATTATTACTGAGATTGAGTTTGTGTTTTATTACTTACTAAAATTGTTCTATAAATGACGCAAACGCTTCATTGAATGCTTTTGGCTGTTCCATCATCGCAGCATGTCCGCACTTATCCAAAAAGACCAAAGTCGCATTAGGGAGCAACTCCTCAAATTTTTCAGCTACAAAAGGAGGTGTAATCTCATCTTGTTTTCCCCAAACCAATAGGGTAGGTACCTTGATAGAACCTAATTTATCGGCAAGATTATGTCTGATTGCTGATTTTGCAGTGATAACTATACGGATAACCTTTGAACGATCATTGACAATTTTGAATACTTCGTCGACCATTTCCTTTTGAGCCATTTTAGGATCATAGAAAGTTGATTCCACTTTTTCACGTACATAATCGTAGCTCTCTCTTCGTGGCCATGAACTGCCCATAGGATTTTCGAATAATCCAGAACTACCAGTTAGGATTAAAGAGCTTACCTTTTCTGGATTGTCTATAGCAAATAATTGTGCGAGATGACCACCAAGAGAATTGCCTAAGACATGGAGTTTATCAAATCCTTTATATTCGACAAATCCATTGATAAAACCCAATAAACCATCCAAACCTACTTCTTCTTTTGGTGCTGTTAGAATTGGTAAAAGGGGAACGATAAAGTTGTACTTATTTCCGAATTCATTCAGTAAGTGTTCGAAGTTACTTAATGAGCCAAACAGACCATGCAAGAGTAATACATCTACATCTCCACCCTTGGATTCTATATACTCATACCCGCCTTCCTGAACAACATCATTGTGCATAACTCAAAGGTCTTCTATTTTTCTGATAGAAACGATTATACTACCTAAAATTACACTTTGTGTTTAAACATATATTATTCACATAGTTTTTATATACAAGACTGTGGATATCTTGAAAACTGAAGTAATTCAGCTGAAAATTACATATCAAGCTGTTAATAACTCGTGGATAAGTATGTTAATTTGTACTCAAACTATTATTTCTACCTACATGTAAAAACAACCAACATTGCATACCAAAAGCTGTTGTTGCTAAAAACAAATGGATCGGCTGAGCTGCTTTTGGGACAGACAAATATGCCATAACGATTCCAGATACTGCTTCAGCTACGATAATACAGAATAGGACAAAGGCAAAAGTATTCCAATGATCAATTGATTTTAATTTATACACTATCCAGGCATGAATTAAAATAATAACTATGGCAAAGCTTCTATGTATTTCAAATATTGCGGACAATTGGCTTATCCACGTAGAACGAGTCACGCTTGCTTTTGAAATAACATCGATCTCTTGTCTTACTTGAGTACCAAAGTACACTTGCACCAAGGAAAGAATAATCAAGATGGAAATTACTAAACCTATTGACTTGATTCTGAAACGCGTCCTCTGAGTAGTTAATTTGATAGTATAAATTATGACTGCCACTATCAACAATGCAAACAGCATATGAAAACTAATCGTCCATGGCGTCAAATTTGACGAGACAACAATAGAGCCAAACCAACCTTGTATTCCTGTAAAAAAAAGTGAAAGGAAACTCCATACAGCGTAACCCTTATTCTTTTTCCATAGAAATAAAGAAAGGATAAAGCCAAGTAACAGAAAGTTGCCAGCTAAAAAACCAAAAAGTCTATTGATGTACTCTATCCATGTCTTACGTGCAACAAATGGTTCTTCCTTCAACAAATCAGGATCACTTGTTAACGCCACTGATACTTCATGCATTCCTAGTCTATCTAAGAAAGAAGTATACTTAATAATTTTCTCTTTTCTCTTTTCTAAAAATACCTCTCTGTAATCTGGTGGAAGCTGTTCGATATGAGTTGGTGGTACCCACTGATTAAAACACTTTGGCCAATCAGGACATCCCATACCTGATCCTGTCATGCGAACTATTGATCCAGCTAGGATAACAAGGTAAATAAGAACCAAAGAAATAATACAAGTCCACCTATATGATTTAAGCAACATTTTTTAAATTTTGAACATTTTTTCCCAACTGTCTAACCATTATTAACTTCTAATATTTTAAAAACCCTTTTATTATTATTAGTGATGTGAGTTCGTGTAAATTTTTCTGACTTATTCTTATGTAATTCCAATCCTCAGATATTGATAACAATTCCCAACAACAATGTTTCATTACAAAGCACTGATTATCATTATGCTGGCAAACTTATGCACAATAATTAAGCTCTGTTAGTAAATCTTCACTGTAAATCTATTTTTGGTTTTCTATCCGAATTGGCTGTTGGATACGCCTGATTTTTATTGGGCAAACCTATTGCAATTGATGCTAAGCATGCTTCTGGATACTTACGCACAATTTACACCATAATGACTAACAGAACAATGTGCATAAATAAAAATATAAATAGCTGATTACATGTTAATTATAAATTATTATTATCTTTAATGTGTATAATCTCAAAAATCTCATGATCGATCGTTATTCTTTGTCAGTCCCAGCTGATAAATTATCAAAATACGCGCAAAATTTGCCGTCTAAAGGCTACTCCAGAAGCTACAATATTCACCCCTTAAAGAAAGCAAGTATTTTCATTAATCATGGCGATAAGCCTGCGCTTGTCCAAGGGATATGGGGACTATTGCCCCATTTTTCCAAAGAAATGGTTAATAGAGGAAATCTATATAACGCTTACTTTGAAGGAGTAGCAAGCAAACCATCATTTAGAATTCCAATTAGGCAACGACGGTGTTTGATTCCTGCTGACAGTTATTACATCAAATGCGAAAATCAGTGGCATCGTGTGATGAAGCGTGATCGCTCTGTCATGCTCTTAGCTGGTTTATATGATGTGATCCAATTGGATAAACACCAGTATTTGTCTTATTCGATGATAACTGTACCACCAAATCGCGACCTAGCATCGCTTAAGCATAATATGCCAATAGCGATGTGCGCTTCTACTGAGTCAGATTGGTTGAATCCAAACACACCTTTAAATGACATTATTGCAATGTTAAAATGTTCTGATAATTATCAATGGATTCATTATCCAATAAAAGATACATTGGAATTGGATAAATATGATGCTCCAGACATTCATGATGAATATATGGCTGAACGAACATTGTTTGATCTAGTATGAGGGCTGTCATCCAACGAGTAACTCATGCATCAGTTACTATTGATGAAAATATACACGCAAAAATCAACCGAGGTCTTCTCGTCTTATTAGGAATAGAAGATCTTGACGGAGAAGACGACATTAATTGGTTGGTAAAGAAGATAATCCAAATGCGGATATTCAATGATGCAGAAGGAGTCATGAACAAGAGTCTTCAAGATATTGATGGTGAGCTTTTGGTGGTCAGCCAATTTACATTACATGCTAGCACTAAAAAAGGAAACAGACCTTCCTATTTAAAGGCTTCCAAACCCCCAACCGCTGTTCCACTTTATGAAGCTTTTCTTGCAAAGGCATCTTTAGACTTAAATAAAGAAATAAAGGCAGGTGTTTTCGGCGCTGACATGAAAGTTGATTTACTAAATGATGGACCTGTGACAATTATTGTTGATACAAAATTGAAAGAATAATGACCATAGCAGATTATCAAAAACAAGTAGATTCTTGGATCCAGTCTTTTGGTGTCCGTTATTTTAGAGAAGAGACAAATATGATTTTATTGATGGAAGAGGTGGGTGAATTGGGAAGACTTATCGCTCGTGTGTTTGGCGAACAATCATTCAAAAAAGAAATACCAGAAGCTGAAATCAAACAAAAAATGGCCGATGAAATGGCCGATATTTTATTTGTCCTAACGTGCCTGTCTAATCAAATGGATATTGATTTGGAAGAAGCAATCAATAGAAATATGGATAAGAAAACGAAAAGGGATAATCAACGACATAAGAATAATCCAAAGCTGAAGTAGGGTGATTGTGAAAAAGATGCTCATACTCAACTTACCTAGCGTTTGTATTAATATGTATAAGGGTATTTATAAATAGGATTCTTTCCTTCTTGGCCTCCTGCTTTTTAAAAACCCAATAAAACCAGTAATAGGTGCAACGATTACATTTAGGGCCGTAATAAAAAAATAAAAAATTCCTAATAAATACTGTTAACCTTCTCTATTAAGTCTTATTTTTCAGTTCAGAGGAGACCAACCTGTAGAAGTGTACAACATTAATTTATCTGCCTTGCCGTTAAAATATAGTCCACCATAATTTTGAGTAGATGTACATGCAGAGGCTACTGTCAAAGCTTCGAGTTTAGCGACTTTCGAGCTGTGCAACTTATCCATAGGATTACGTTGATCAGAAGCAACTAGGAAATCAAAAAAAGCCCTGCACTGAAAGTATAGCTTAATAAAAATTAGTGGCAAACGGAATATCAACATAAGTAATCAAGTAAACTAAAGTTGCTTATCCAATACTAGCTCAATGATACGTTCCTCTGGTAAAAATTCACTCAACTGTTCAAGTCCGAGATTTTTAATTGCAGCCTGTATCAACTTGTCTTCATCATTCTCATTACTATAAAATTTGCCAGATAATAGTAAAGCTTCATTTGGCGCCAAGCCAATTAATTCTGATCCCGTAACAGTAACTCCTTGTTCTAGTGCAAGCATTTTACAAGACTCAAAAACATTATGAAAACAACAAGATTTGTAATCAGTCAAATTTGTAGATACTTGTGCAAATCCATATTCTTTCATATACCATCCAATGGCTTTCACTGACGAAAACTCACCAGGTATTTGAACGCCTTTTGATTTATATCCTGATCCACGAATTCGCTTAGCGATGTATGTTGCTTTAGAGGCGTCATCGGTGTCTAGGTTGATATTGTAAGCAAGCAAAAATGAGCGCACCCCCATAATGGTAGCACCGTAAGACCTATACTTTTTAAAAGAGCCGTAATCAGGCAAGTTGTTTTTTTCTGTCAGACGAGATTCTAGAGATTCATATTCACCGCGTCTTATGGTTTCTAGTTTCTGTTTTGTTGGCGAAGAATCTTCATACAAGTAGACAGGTAGATTGAACTGGTCACCAATTTGTTTAGCTAATCCATTAACAATAGGAATCAATTCATCTTTAGAAATGCCCTTAATGGGAATAAAAGGACAAACATCAACAACACCAATTCTTGGATGTTTACCAATATGAGACTCCATATCAATTGATGACAATGAAGCATCAAACATCGATAGTATTGAACTTTCCAAAGAGAGAAGATCAGTGAAAAAGGTAAATACTGTGCGATTGGCATCATGTCCAACATCCACATGAGTAAGTATGGTGTTACCAGCTGATTGTATTGCTGTAGAAATCTTGTCAATAATGTATTGACGTCGACCTTCACTAATATTTACCACACATTCTATTATCTCTTTCATTCGTTAGAGTGGAAACATTGGCAATTTATTTATAATTTAACTGTATGTATAGAATTCAATTTCTTTTCCTTGTAGGATTTGTCTTTCAATTGAGCGCGCAGGAGGTCATCGTATCTAAAGACATGAGTATTCGTTCTGACTATGCTTACGAAATCTTAGGCCCAATTGATGATAACATTCTCCTCTTTCGAGACCGAGGCATAGATAAGTTTATTGCATCTTTTGATGAAGACTTAGAGTTTAACTGGGAACAGAAATTGCTTTTCGAAGAGAAGCGGGTTAAAGTATATGGCTTGTCTCCTCAAGATACGCTGTTCACTATTTTCTATGGTATGAAAAAAGATGGTATAGAATACCTGAGAGCAGCCAACTACGATAAAAATGCACGACTGCAGGATTCCGTTACGATTGCTTATGAAGAAAGAAACTTAGTTGGTCAAGACTTTCAATTTGTAAATTCCCAAAATAGAAAGAAGACATTGTTGTATTACATAGACAATTCGGAGAAATTTAGACTTTTTGTTTACGACCATAAACTGGATACTCTTGATTGGCAAGCAGAATATATATTTGATGGTGGCAATCTTTATGTAGATATTGCTGATGTCCACATGACCGAGTCTGGATCTGTTGTTATGATGTTAGAAAAGGATCATGCTAGATCTGGTCCCAAACAAAATGGGGCACAGATAATTATTTTGGAGAAAAGTAATGAGTCTGGCTACATAACGGATATTGACTACGGCGATTCTAGCATGCAAAGCATCAAAATGTCTGTTGATGAAAAAAATAAAAGAATAGGGTTTTTTGGTTTATACAATAGTAAAAAGGCCAATTGGTCGGAGGGCTATTGCTACAAATTTATAGACCTCCGTAACTTTGCAGATAGATATGTTCCAGAATATAAAGCCTTCCGAACAGAATTAGTAGAAGATATTTATGGCTCAGATGCTAAGAAGAAAAAGGGTCTAAATTTCTTTTCACTAAGTGATATTATTTGGAGACAAGACGGAGGTATGGTTGTTGCTATGGAAATGCAACGCAAGTTTTCTCGAAGAAGTAGCTATGATTCATCTCCTCGTACGACCACAGATTTTTACTCGTCTTCAAGAGGCTGGGTAGATTATTTCAATGAGGATATTGTCCTGACGGCACTACATCCAAATGGAGAGGAACATTGGCAAAAGATATTATTTAAGAAGCAGTTTTCTCAAGATGATGGAGGTATATTTTCTTCATATTTCCCTTTTATGACACCATCAAGATTGCGCCTTATTTTTAATGATCAGATCAAAACCAACAGTACGGTCAGTGAATATGTGATTAATGGGGTAGGGAAGTATAAGAGAGAGAGTTTGTTCAGTACAGAGTATCAAAACCTCAGACTCCGTTTTGTGGATGCACTGCAAATTTCACCGACATCATTACTCGTGCCATCTCAAAAAAATTATAATCTTGCTTTAGTGAAAATCAGTTATCAAGAGGAGGGATAAGCACTATTCAACAACAGGTTATATTAATATTACTTTATATTGATGTGTCAATCAATATATTCTAAGACTCTCTTTTGAATGATTGCTATTAGATCTTCTAAAGATGATGTATCAAATTTTAACAGTCTTTCATTTTTAGATTGTTATATTCACAAGGTCTCAATAATAACCTGTGTCTAAATCCAACTACGAGGAATTGCTTCTTCAATTTGAAGAAACCATACGAAAGCAGAAATCATATTTCAATTATGTGTGTGCAAAACAATCATTGGGTATCTCTTATGACCAGTGGCTTGTTTTGGAGCAAGTAATGATCAAGCAAGGCATTAATCAAAGCGATATTTCCAAACATGTAGGTAAAGAACCTGCTTCTATATCTCGGATCATTCAGTATCTCGAGAAGAAGGAATTGATAGTCAAAGTGCATAACGAAAAGAACAAAAGAGCAAACAAAATCTACCTCACTCATCAAGGATACGATATCAGCGAAAAGATTTCTAAAATCTCTGCCGATTGCCTACAGAAGCAATTCAAGGGAATCTACGAAAGAGAAGTCAGTTTAATTAGAGAAATACTTAGCCGAGTAAACAAAAATGAATTGAAATATAATCCATAATGAACTATATTTTGACCCTATTATTCTTAGTGCTATTTGCATTATGTCAAGCACAAGGAACACTTCAGCCACTAGATATTTTTGATTTGGAATTTGCAGCTGATCCGCAGATATCACCGGATGGAAAAAGTATCGTATTTGTTCGTTCTTCGATGGACATCATGACTGATGCACGAATATCCAATTTATGGATAACTGATTTATATGGTAATAAGATGAGGCCATTGACTGAAGGACGATCCGCAATGTGGTTGCCTGATGGTGAAAGCTTATTATACATATCTTCAGAATCTGGTAAAAATCAAATACATAAGTTATGGTTAGACAACGGACAGACTGCGCAAATAACTAATCTTCAACAGTCAGTATCTAACTTACAACTGTCACCTGATGGCAAATGGTTGGCTATGACGATGAGTGTAGAAAGTACGGCAAGCAAACCAAGTGTATTACCAAGTAAACCCAAAGGTGCGAAATGGGCAGATGCCCCAATATATATTGATCGGTTGGTGTACAGAAGTGATGGTGGAGGGTATACAAGTGAACGATATTCCCACATATTTATAATGCCCTCAGATGGTGGTACACCAACACAAATCACAAAAGGCGACTATAACCATAGGAGTCCGAGCTGGTCTGCAGACAGCAAGTCTATTTATTTTTCTAGCAACCAAGCTCCAGATTGGGAATACAATCAACAGAATACAGAAGTTTTTACTATAGATTTGGCTACAAGAACAGTAACACAATTGACTGAACGATATGGCCCAGATGCCAGCCCTGTAGTCTCACCTTCTGGTAACCAAATAGCTTACCTAGGTTATGACGATAAGAAAATGGGTTATCATCATACACGGATCTACGTGATGGATAAAGATGGTAGTAACAGTAGTTGTCTGACTTGTTCTAGTGATTTTTCATTCGGAAACATCCAATGGTCACATGATGGTAATGCGCTTTATGCCCAATACGACAAAGAAGGAAATACTAAGGTGGCTAAAATTAATAAAGGAGGACAAATAGAAACAGTAGCTTCTGACCTAGGAGGCACTTCAATAGGCAGGCCGTATGATGGTGGAGATTATGATGCGTATAAAAATGTGATTGCTTATACGACAACCACACCAACTGAACCAACAGAATTAGCTGTTAGTTCTGGAGGCCAAGTTAGAAGATTGACCTCACTCAATAATGATATTCTTGCCTTCAAAAAATTGGGTGAAGTAGAAGAAATCTGGTACAAATCATCATATGATGGCCAACGCATCCAAGGATGGATCATCAAGCCACCAGGCTTTGACGCGTCTAAAAAGTATCCGCTTATCTTGGAAATTCACGGCGGCCCTTTTGCCAACTATGGTGACAGGTTTACACCAGAATTACAATTGATGGCTAGCAAGGGTTATGCGGTTTTGTATACAAATCCCAGAGGAAGCACGAGTTATGGAGAGGAATTTGCGAATTTAATTCACCACAATTATCCAAGCAATGATTACGACGATTTGATGTCGGGTGTGGATGAAGTCATTGCAAAAGGTTACATCGATGAAGACCGTTTATTTGTTACTGGAGGCAGTGGTGGTGGAGTCCTAACCAGTTGGATTATCGGTAATACAGACAGATTTGCAGCAGCAGTTGTGGCAAAGCCTGTAATCAATTGGTATAGCTGGGCATTGACAGCGGATATTTCAGGAGTGGTAAATTATTGGTTTCCAGGTATGCCTTGGGAACACGAAGAGCATTATATGAAGCGCTCACCGATCAGTTTAGTTGGGAATGTGACGACACCGACTATGTTATTGACTGGAGAAAACGACTATAGAACACCTATGTCAGAATCAGAGCAATATTATCAAGCCTTAAAATTACAAAAGGTACCATCGGCGTTGGTACGAATTCAAGGAGCGGGCCATGGGATCGCTGCAAAGCCAAGTAACTTATTGGCTAAAGTGGGATACATAACAGGATGGTTTGAGCAGTGGGATGCAGGGATAGAAAAAAAGTAGCTTAAGATTGTTCTTGATATTATTTAAAAAATACACTCTGTAAACTATAAGAACTATGAAGACAAAATTATTAATGTTCATATGCTTAATTGGAATATTATGTTCGTGTAAAAATCAAACAGGAGAAAATAGATTAGATAATTCTTCAACCAAAACAGAAGATTGTAATCTTAATTTGACTGTGAAACATTCTACCGAATCGAACATTGTAGAACTTCAAGAAAATATGATGGCCTTCAGAAAATCTCTAAGCGCAGATCTTTTGAACAAAGCATCTAACTGTCTAGATAGTGAAAGATTTTATTTGTGGCATAATACACCTGCAAACAAAAGAGGAAAAAGAGATGGTATCACTTACGGTGACTTATCTGAAGAACAATTAAACCAATTCAAATCAGTATTGCAATTATTTTTAAGTACTGATGGCTATAAGAAAGTTAATGAAATAACTGTCCTTGCAGAAGGATGGCTAAAAGAAATTAAAAGCGAAATATGGAATCCAGACTTTTATTCAATTGATATGTTTGGTGATCCGGAAAAAAGTGGATCGTGGGGCTTTCAAGTAGATGGGCATCACTGTGTGTTGAATTTTCTTGTTCATGGTGATAATGTATCAATAGTGCCAGCATTTTTGGGGAGAGCCTGCTAAAGAAACATACAATGGTCAAGCTTTTGATATATTCAAAGATGAAAGAGACCTTGCATTGACTATGTATAATAATATGTCAAAAACCGAAAAGGAAGTAGCAATAAAAAAATCATCTGATCGATCGCTTATTGTTGGTGCAGCGGAACGACCAGGAAACCCAGATCCCTACATCAATGATTATGATTATTCCATGTTTAAAACAGGATTAAGCTATATAGATATGACTGAATCAACGCGACAAAATCTATTGACTTTAATGAAAGAATATGTCTATAATCTGAACCATAACTTTGCTGATGAATGGTGGGCTGATATATCAACACATCTTGACAGTACATACTTCGTTTGGATCGATAATAAAGAAAAACTAAGTAAAACTTCTCAATTTTACTATAGAATTTACAACCCATACTTGTGGTTAGAATTTAATACTGAGAATGTCACTGGTGCAAATACCAACAATATTGAAAATTGGAATCATATTCATACTATTACCAGAATCCCTAATAATCCTAAAACTGAAAACGGAGGAGACTACGGATTATTTGCCTCCATTATAAATCATGATGGTCCGTCTACATTATATGAACATTACGCCTACGCTGATCATCATAAAATGTCAGAATTAATTTTTGACTACAAAGTTGAATTAACGGACAAGCATAAACAACACCATCACTAAATGTAAAATTAATTCACAAAGATGTATATCTAACGCGTTTACCCTTTGAAGGGAATGTTGAATTGGACAAAAAGGTACATAATGATCTTCCTTATAATTTCATTTGTTCCTGTGTTTTTATTCGATGTTTTGGATTGGAAATGGTTGCATTTGCCTTGTGTTGCTGATAAAAATATATCTTTGAAGCCCTGACCTATACTCTCAAAAGCATCTATAACACCAAAAGGTAATAAGCAGATAAATATTCAAACAAAATAATAGTTCAAGGTAGCAAACTGACGAGGGTAAGGAAAGTTTTTTATGCGCTCAGATTTACCTTAAAGCGTATAAAATTCGACCAACATATTTTTCATTTCCATATGTCGAAAGTCCTCTATAATACCGCTCTGAAATAATTCTCTGAGGCGGCGCGATTGTATGCCCAAAAGCTAAGACCCTCGATTACCTTTGGCAAATATTTCTGCTTTTTCTGCTGCCGAAAGATATGGGTCAATCGCTTCTTCAAGTGGTATTACTTCTTCGGGAATTATATAAAACTTATTTCTAAATTGAGAGTTTTCTTTTCTTTCCAAATTATAAATCTCCCAAGGTTTAGGCTGGCGCATTTGGTAACGTAATGCTGTTAGCCAAGTGAACATTAATTGTGTATTTACGAAACGGTGAAAAAATAAAAACAGGGGAAATCTATTCTAAAGAAGTGAAAGCTAGTTTAGGATTATAATTGTGTTGTAAACTAGATTGCCTGTTATTTTTCAAAGCGTAAATAGTATATTCCATTTAACAATTGTTGTACAGCGGTTTCCTCTGAGTTTGATTGTAGAATTCCTTTTACTTGAAATGAAGGAAAAGACGGGCTTACATTAAATTCAATTCCCACTCGCCACATTAATCCGTCTGATAAAAAAGATACAGACCAAACAAACGGCAATCGATAAATACCCAACGTATTCATAATTCTGGAATTGATCGTTGTCTCCAATAAACACAATACGACCACTAATAAAGGCAGCTACTGCAATTGCCAATTGTTGCAACATAGATTTGCAACTCATAAAACTGGCTCGGTTGGCTGTTGGTGCAGAGGCAGTGATTATCGTATTTGCAGGTACCATTCTACCAACACCACCGATAAAGAACAATGTTGTAATGCAAAGTACATATGCGATAGGTGCTGCAGGCATATTCGTAATTAGATATGTTGGAATAAAAGACAAGAACAACATGATGACAAAGATCCTGAAGAAGCCATATTTGTCAACCATCCTTCCCACAAATGGTGAAGTAAAGACTGAGACGACTCCACCAAAAAAGAACTGATAACTGATTTCCATTTGGGTAAATCCAACATTTTTAATCAGATAGGGAGAGATAAATGGAATGATTAGAAAATGACCAAGCACTAAAACAAAGCCAGCCATTAACGCAGCGACTTGATTGCGATCGCTAATGATGGCATTCAGTACTTTAAATGCATTTCTATCTTTAGACACCACCTTCAAGTGATCAGTCATTGTTGGGAATTTGAAAAACAAAAGTATACTGACTAGTGTCGCCAAACCACCAATGATTAAAAATGGCAGATGCCAAGACCCAATTGCTGCTAAGTACAATCCGATAGGTATACCAAGCGCGGACGCTGCAGAAAAGCCACTCGTTAATATTCCCATCGCTGTACCTCTTTCTTCGAATTTATAGATGTCACTGACTATGGATAATACGATGCTCCCGAGAATTCCACCAAACAACCCAGTCAATAGTCGCAAGGACAGCAAGATTGCATAGCTGTTTGCAAATGCACACAAAAAGGTACCAACACCAAACCCCATATATGCTATAAGTAAGGCTTTTTTGCGGTCAACAACATCCAAGTAGAAAATAGCTAATAGTCCAGAACAAACGGCACCTAACGCATAACCAGACACAAGCAAACTGTACTCCGTCGCATTGATGTTAAACTCTTCAATGAAGATATCTCCCAAAGGCATGATTAACATGGAGTCAACAATGTGAGTAAAGTTGATAAGAGCTAGAGCAAATAAAATTTGATTTCTGGAAAGACTCATTCAAAAATTCGAAGTGCAAAAGTAAGTCGATTATAGATAGCAATGTTGTTTTTTGTAAGGACTTATCTGTTGTATATAGAATAAAACCAAATTGCGCCCAAATCGGTAACATTTCTCAATTGGTAACCATTCTCATTATGATAAAATTGATGTAAAAACAGTTCGCTATGATTAAACCAATTCAAACTAAGAAACAATACAAAGAATATTTGCGTCATGCTTATGCAATTAGATACAACACAAGAATCTGATGAGTCGGATCAGCTTGAATTACTCAGTATTCTAATTGAACATTATGAAAAGGCAAATTATCCAATAGACCCACCACATCCAATAGAAGCAATATTATTCAGATTAGATCAACTGAATATGAAAAAGTAAGAATTGGCAAAAATTCTCAGCAATAGAAGTAGAGCAAGTGAAATTTTGAATGGTAATCGAAAGTTGAGCTTGGCAATGGTTAGAAAGTTAAATAAAGACTTAGATATCCCAGCTGAAGTTTTGATAAGTGACTATGAAATGAGTGATGTGTGATTTGTAGACATTCGTAAAAATAGAGTTTAAGGTGCTTTACAATCAAGCAAAAATTTTTTCATCTCTGATCCCTTCACCTTAAAAGTGAATCAATTCATACTCATCGAAGGGAGCAACTTCAAACTTTGGTGAAAGCGCAATTCTGAATAGTCGAATTCCATATACTTACTCAAAGGAAGTTTATCTATATAATTTAATAATTCACTTTCAGAAGAACAAACGAAAACAGCCCATAACTTCGATAAATCACTTGCTAAAGTATAAGAAGCAAGTTTACCACTAGAAAATAATTTCTGGACCATTTCCTGTTGGTCAGGAATCTTATGATACAGCTCAGTTGGGAAAGGCACAGGAACTGCAAATTCCACCATATAGTTATATAGCTGATGATTATCACTCATTTATAAATGCCTTAAAATTTAACAACATCCTCGTTTCTATATCAGAAGGTACAAAGGTTTTGAAATTTATCCTGACTTGCAAGTGGATATTGTCTTGTAATAAGATATCGTCCACATTGGGCAATGAAGAAAATAACTCTAAATCACCATCTTGGTCAACGGGAATGAAATCCATCCAAAAGATTTCTTTTTCGTTTTGAGTATCTAATGGTGAAATAGCTCTGATTGAGATCCGCTCTATGATGCGAAAATTTATGTTCGTGAATCGACCTGTAAGTCTTGCTCTATTTGATCGAACACTAGTCACAGCATTTCTTGTCGTCTGTGAACTAGATTGGATAAATGTAGGCACATTAAATATTTCGAATATATGAGTATCAATACTATTCAATCCAGCAGGTATGACGAAAAATGTTTCTACATCAATATCAAACGCTGGTTCGATATCGTCAGAACAGCTGTTAAGACTGATTGCCAATAATAGTATGAAAATAATCTTCCGCATTCTTCAATCAAACGACTATCGATGGTATATTGTTGCTATCATTTATTTACTTAAGCTCATTTTAAAATGGGAGAACAAAAAGTATCATTAGTACAGAGTAAGGAGCAAATGCGCTCATTCGTACAATCATTGCTCAAAGATATTCGAGCCCTTGAACACATGTTAGATAATGACATGTTTGAATCGGGTATTACACGTATTGGTGCTGAACAAGAAATGGTACTAGTCAATAACCAAACAATGAACCCTGCATCTATTGCCATGGAGGTTATTGATCACTTATCAGATAAGCAATGGCTAGAAACGGAGCTAGCAAAATTCAATTTGGAGATTACCCTAGATCCTCAAGATTTTTCTGGTAGTTGTTTTCAAACGTTAGAGAATGAGATAAACCAAAAATTATCCACGATATCGGATGTCCTCCAACAGTATGATTCATCTCTTGCATTGACTGGCGTTTTACCCACGTTCAAAAAGAGTGATTTGGAAATGCACAACTTGACACCCAAAGAAAGATATAAAGCCTTGATGAAGGCAATCCACGACCAATTAATTGGTAATAATTTTGAGTTGCGGATATTTGGAATTGATGAGTTGTTAATCAGACACAAGTCTCCCTTACTCGAAGCCTGTAATACAAGCTTTCAAGTTCATTTGCAGACAGATGCAAACGACTTCTCTTCTTTATATAATTTGTCGCAAACATTAGCTGCACCAGTGATGGCGATTAGTGCTAATTCGCCCTTAGTGTTTGGAAAGCGTTTATGGCATGAGTCTAGAATTGCATTATTTCAACAATCTATAGACGTCCGCACCACTCACGAACACTTTAGAGAGCGGTCACCGAGGGTAAGCTTTGGTAGTGATTGGCTGGACAAATCTGTGATAGAAATTTTCAAAGAAGATATTTCAAGATTTCGTGTGTTGATTAGTTCTGATGTGAAGGAGGATTCTTTAGACTTGATTCGTAAGAATACTATTCCAAAATTAAGAGCCTTACAAGTACACAACTCTACAGTCTATCGGTGGAATAGACCTTGTTATGGAATTTCTCCAAATGGTCAGCCTCATTTGCGAATTGAAAATAGAGTATTACCATCAGGTCCAACAGTGCAAGATGAAATGGCGAATGCCTGTTTTTGGTTGGGTTGTATGATTGGAATGAACAATGAGATAAAAGACATTCGAAAACACATTGGTTTTGCTGACATCAGAGACAATTTCGGTAAAGCTGCGAAGTATGGTATTGACTGCAACTTTACCTGGTTCAAGGATAAAAAAGTCAGTGCATGTGAATTAATCAAGAAAGAATTGTTGCCATACGCAAGAGCAGGGTTAAAATTGAGAAAAGTTGATGATGCAGATATAGATAAGTATTTAGGTATCATAGAAGAAAGAGCGGACACTCATATGAATGGCGCTAGATGGTTATTAAGAGGATATACCAAACTCAAAGAGGAAACGAATAGAGATGAAGCCCTTAGGTTGATTACGCAGGCGACAATTGAAAACCAAAAAAGTAACGTTCCAGGGCACAAGTGGGAGATGCCAACTCTAGACATAAAAAAAGATTACGCAACACATGAATTACTTGTCAGCGAAATCATGCAGACAGATTTATTCACAGCGCAGAAAGATGATGTTATTGAATTGGTCTCTGCTATGATGAATTGGAAAAACATCAATTATATGCCAGTAGAGAATACTAAAGGCAATTTAATTGGTCTGGTTTCATCAAAAGAAATTTTGGCATATTTTAAAGACAAAGATTTACTTCCAGAAACTTCGGAAAAGTGTATAGCAGATATTATGATTCAAGAACCAATTACGGTTTCTGGAAGCATGAAGTTGACAGAAGCGATAAGCATCATGCAAAATAAAAACATTGGTTGCTTGCCAATTGTGGACGAAGGAGAACTGATTGGGATTTTGACTGATTGGGACATCACACGTATTTCTAAAAAGTTGATGGACTCCTGATGGTCAGGTGCATACTATGGAACTAGAAATAATTTACGAGGATGATGTCCTTATTGCCATAAACAAACCACATGGTCTACTTGTCCATCGATCTAGAATTGCTACTGATGCAACAGAATTTGCTGTGCAAATATTAAGAGATCAAATTGGTGGTCGACATGTATATCCAGTTCATCGTTTGGATAGAAAAACGTCTGGCGTGCTTTTGTTTGCAAAAACAAAGGAGGCAAATCAGGAAGTACAATTAATGTTCAGAGAAAGAAAAGTAACTAAAATCTATGAAGCTTTTGTTCGAGGGTATACAGATGAATCAGGAGTTGTCAATTATGATTTGAAAACGAACGGAAAAGTACAAGCTGCTAAGACAAATTATTTTACGGTATGCAGGTATGAGCTTCCTATAGCCTCTTCTGGATTTGATACTTCTAGATATTCAATGGTTGAATTGAGACCAGAGACAGGACGATTTCATCAACTTAGAAAACACATGGCCCATATCTTTCATCCGATAATTGGGGACAGACCTCATGGCTGTAATAAACAAAATAAACTTTGGAAATACCGTTTTGGGATGGCAACCATGTTATTACACGCACGAAGTCTGTCACTCCATTTTTCTGATTTAAGCACTGTACAAATTACTGCGAAAAGACAGCAAGTATTTGAGAAAGTACTCGACTATTGTGAACATTATCAGCAATAGACATATTTATCTTTATTGGGGAAATTTATTGCTTTTCACCCATTGATCACCATTGACATAATAAATGCCGAAATGATTCCCATCAACTGAGTACGCAGAGATATAAGCCACTTCATCATTTTGAGCAGGCATAAATTCTAATACTGTATCACTGCTACCAAACTTAATGGAGCTTTTTGGAAAATAAGGGTTTGATTTCCAACCATTCTCATCTAAGTATAAGAATTCGAATTGACCTGTCTTGCGCGAATAAGCGAATAAGCCATGAAAAGCTGAATCTGACCCAGGCAAAAATTTCATTCTATAGTCTCCACCTCTAACTGATACATTTGGTTGTGGAATAAGATTGTTTTTAACCCATTGACCATCTTGAACATAAAATTGATTGAACTCAGCAGTAGCTGTTGAATATACATTCAAACCTGCGAAGTGCTTTTGTGTAGCTGGAAAATAGTCCATTCTTTTATCAGATTGGCCGAAGCTTACTCCAATGGAAAATAGAACCAAACTGAAAGTAAAAAAGTGAAATTTCATAAACTGTGTTTTAATAGGATTACCATACGCGATGTAGGCGTACTTAAGACGGAAGTAAAAAATAAAAGTCTCAGGTTATAAATAATTGTAATGTGTGAGGAAAAGCAAAGTCTTTATAACCATCGCACGAATGTAGCTAAACTAATTGAGTATAGAGGGAAAGAGTTGTAAAGTGAATATAATGGTGCTAAAGTTGCTTATTTAACTACTTTATCGTAATATTGCAATATAATTATATTATGGGTTTAACTAAAACAGAACTATTCACAGAGGAACAAAACAAGATTGCTGCAATCGCTAAAGTGCTTGGTCACCCTGCAAGAGTTGCTATACTTCAGCATCTTCTAAAAGTAAATGCATGCATTTGTGGTGAAATAGTTGAAGTAGTAGGCTTGTCTCAACCGACCATTTCTCAACACCTTAAAGAGTTGAAAAATATTGGATTAATTATAGGCAATATAGAAGGTACTAGTATTTGCTATTGCATAAATCCAAAGACGTATAAAAATATAAACACATTATTTAATCATTTATTTAGTCAACAGTTATCTGATAAAGAAAACAGTTGTTAGGAAAATTGCTAATAAAATAATTAATATGACAATTAACGAAATTAAACAAGCATTGAGTGGTCTAGAGACAATTGCATTTGAATTGCCTAATGGAACATTAGTCCCCAATCATTTTCACGTCACAGAAGTGGGTAAAATAAATAAAGACTTTATTGATTGTGGAGGCACAAGACGAAGCGAAACCAAAGCAGCATTTCAGTTATGGCAAGCTGATGATTATGACCACCGGTTACACCCTGAGAAATTGGTCTACATCATTGAGCTATCGCAAAAAGTTCTTGACTTAGGCAACGAAGAAATAGAGGTTGAGTATCAGGGTGAGACTATTTCAAAGTATGGTTTGGATTTTGATGGCAAACATTTCAAATTAACGACAAAGCATACAGATTGCTTAGCAAGAGAAAACTGTGCAGTTCCTTCAGTTGAGGAAGGTGCACAGACAATGGTTCAGATCGCTGAAGGTGGTAGCTGTACTCCGAACTCAGGTTGTTGTTAATGGAAATTATCGAATTTGATGAGTTGTCTTTTCCGCAAGTACAGCGCATTTATGGTGAAGGCTTAGCGACAGGTATCGCCACATTTGAAACACAAATACCTTCTTGGGAAAGCTGGGATTGCAGTCATATGAAAATAGGTAGAATTGCTGTTATGGAAGATGAGCACATGCTAGGATGGGCATCTCTGTCTGCAGTATCAAACAGGTGCGTATATGGAGGCGTGGCAGAAGTGAGTGTTTACGTGGGAGCAGACTCTAGAGGTAAAGGCATTGGTAAGCGACTTTTGCAGCACTTGATAGAAACAAGTGAGGCCAATAATATTTGGACCTTACAAGCAGGCATTTTTAAGGAAAATACAGCAAGCCAAGTGCTCCATAAAACATGTGGATTTAGAGAAATAGGTTATCGAGAAAAAATTGGTCAACTAAAAGGAGTCTGGAAGGACAACGTACTTTTAGAAAGGAGAAGCAAGGTCGTAGGTACATAAATGAAACAATGAAGAGCTTTACTGCAGGCTCTTACATGGGTACCTGTAGTAAAGCTCAAATTAACTGGCACACATAAGTTACCGACAACACGGTTTATTGACCAGCTCACTGTTTACTAACATTTTTCTATCTTAGAAAACAATTAACTAGCACTAAAGATTGAACTGGGTAGAACAAATTCTGAAAGACGAAAACAAAGCATTAAGACAACTGTACGCCGAAAACAGGTCGTCTTGTATACAATGGCTGACTTCAAAAGGCAATGTTCAATTAGAAGATGCTAAAGAAATATTCCAAACGGCAGTCATTGTCCTGTATGATAATGTCAAAAGTGGGAAATTGACTGAATTAAGCAGTAGCATACAAACATATCTTATAGGGATTTGCAAAAATAAAGCCTTTGAGTTGTATAGAAGGAAGAAAAAAACTTCCCTTACAGACGAATTTCCTACCATAGCGGCCTATATGGATGAAGAAATAGAAAATAAACAAGAGTTAGAACTAAAAGTAAAGCAGATGAATACTGCCATGAATGGTCTAGGAGATCCATGTCGAAGCATCCTACAATTCTTTTACTATAAGCGAAAAAGTATGGATGATATTACTAAGTTAATGGGCTATAAAAATGTCGCAACTACAAAAAACTTGAAATATAAATGTGTAAAAAGGTTACAGTCGGCTATCAAACAACATAAAGTAGTAACCAAATGAAGCTAACTGAAGACGATATGGAGATTGTTGATGCATATCTCCTGGGAAAATTAAATGGCGATGCATTGATTGACTTTGAGCAACGGCTTAAAGAAGAGGAAGGCTTTGCAGAAGAGGTGGAGGAGATGCACGTTCTAATATTGGCTGCTAAACAGAGTTCGCTCGAAGATAAGATGAAGATGTTACAGCAAGAGGAATTGAAGATTGATGATGTTGGGTTAATGGAAGATTCGGAATCGAACAATGCTAAATCTGATAAAGGAAAAGTACGTCGATTACCTTGGGTGAGGATATTGAGTATTGCGGCAAGTGTTTTGGTAATAGGGGTGATAGGGGTTTGGTGGAGTGGGGAGCGAGACAATTCAATCGAGCTTTCCAATATAACCTTACCTGAAAGCCCTTACAAGGGACTTGGAGGAGAGAATAAAATTGAACAGCAAGATGATTCAGGTAAGAGAGGCTTTGAGTTGTATGAGTTGGGAAAAAGACTAATTGAAAAGAAAGACGAACAATATAAAAAAGCCTTTAAGCAAGCATCTCAAGAATTAGAACAAGCCTACGAAAATACAGCAGATTCTACATATCTGATTTTTTCTCTTTACTCAGCGAAAGCAAGTAATGATATTGCTAGATACAATCAACTTTCAGCTAAGTATAACCTCAAACTTGATGACTAGGTGAGAGTTAAGTATTAAGTTATTGTACCAATCCTGCAACATTCCCCACTAAAAACTCCAGCGAATTCAACGCACCCACAGGCCTTAACACCGCCCCATCAGCCAACACATACAACGTATGCTTACCAGAACTCTTTGGCAAATTGATTCTCACAGTCTGATTCTCACCTTCTTTTTCAGAAACTAGCAGTTCTGCTTCACCAACTACATTAGATGGATCATCAATAGCAAGCTTTATATTGCCACCGGCCATAAAGGGAGAAACTACTGAATACCCAAATTTTATAGCATTGACATGCGTGAGATCTATGTCTTCGTATGCAACATTCGCCCCACCATTTAGAATGACAATATCAAATGACTCTGTAATGCCTGGTGCCATATCAGGTGTTACAGTAAACGTACTAGCCTTATCAAGTGAGCTAGCAGCAACAGCTGGCAATAATGGTGATCTCAAGACTTTGATCTCTTCTGATTGTAAACGCTCAGCACCTTCAGCACCTTGGTCTACATATGAAGCTGTCAATACATATTTACCGTCAGGAAAATCAGCAGGATTTTTATCAAAGGTAAATGAGCCAGCAGGATCTAGAGATTTTTCATTAAGAGTAGCTGTTTTTATAGACATGATGTATCGAGCCATCGTCTTCGCATCACGATCTCCTAAATCAGGATGCGCAGCCATTACATTTTCTCCCCAAACTCCGCCACCACCATTTTGAATTTTATCGGCTAAGTAATTAATTGTCTCGGAGCCTTTTTCATATTTGAGTGCCACTTCTTCATAGGATGGTCCTATTGACTTTCCATACTCTTTATGGCAGGAAGCACAGTCAGATTCTTTCATAAGTGATAAACCAGGATGTCCTTGATTCAATTCACTAAGCGCTTTATGCCCCATAGCAATTTCGACTATATCATGACCTTGTTCCAAGAATTCTATGGATACCGCAACATCACTTGCGTTGATACCTTCATTTAATTTACCATCTTCTTCATCTGCAACATTTAGTGAGTATTGCAGTGGAATTTCTGGCCAATAAAACATTTCATTAGCACCGGCTAAATTCCAATTGACTTTTGGTGGTTCATTACCAACATAAATTTTGACTTGATTCTCGGATTCAACATCGTCTTTATCTGTAATGGTTAGTGTTGCAGTATAAACACCAGGTTCTTCATACTGGTGACTAGGATTCAATCCTTCGCCAGTAGCGCCATCACCAAAATCCCAAGCATAATGCAAATCATCTCCATCTGGATCTGTTGAAGCAGTACCATCGAAAGCGACGATATGAGGAGCAGCTCCTGCGGTATTGTCTACTTCAATTCGAGCAGAAGGAACTCGATTACCTTTATTAAACTTTAACCTAGACAGCCTAGCATCAGAATTTTTTTGAAACCATCCTTTACCATACTCTAGAGTGTACATATCTCCTTCATCACTCATGACGATATCTATAAGATTACTCCATTCCATATTAGGAAGAAAAGGCTCCATTGACTTATAATCACCATTTTCATCAAAAGTAATTGCCATCATCCAACCTCGCATCCAATCGTAAGCAAAGAATTTCCCGTCATAATATTCTGGATATCTATACGCGCTTTCTACATAATCGTCCACATAGAAAACTGGTCCTGCCATAGCATTTCGACCGCCTGTACCTAGTTCTGGAAATTCTTCAGATTTTGCATAAGGGTAATACAACATTGCAGGTTGAGCAGGGGGTAAAATTCTTGCTCCTGTATTATTTGGAGATTCATTTACAGGTCGTTCAGGATCATAATGATCACTTGTGATATTGCTTGCAAAGTTTCTTTTTCGATATGGTTTGTTGTCTCCAATAAATAGCGGCCATCCAAAAAAGCCAGCTTGTTTTGCTTGATTAACTTCATCATGACCTCTTGGTCCGTATTTTAAACTGTCTTTATTGGCATCAGGACCAACGTCTCCCCAGTACACATAGTTGGTTCGCTTGTCGATAGAAATTCGATATGGATTCCGGCAGCCCATCACATAGATTTCAGGTCGACCCTGCGAAGCATCTGCGAAAAGGTTTCCTTCTGGTATGGTATAGGACCCGTCTTCTTGGGGAGTTATACGTAATATTTTGCCTCGAAGATCATTGGTATTTGCAGATGATCCTTGTGCGTCAAAAGGAGAGCGCCCATTTGTAAAATCACTAGGACTAAAGCCATCCGATTCAAATGGATTCGTATTATCTCCTGTAGATAAAAACAAATTTCCAGAGGCATCAAACTCAATGGATCCACCAGTATGACAACACGTTTCTCTTTGTGTATCCACACGTAAGACTTTTACTTCATTTTGAAGAGGCTTTTCTTCGTCAGGAAAGAAATCGAATCGAGATAGTTGATTGTGCGGATCATCTCCAAGCGGAGAATAGTATAAGTATATCCAATTTGTTTGTTCAAAATTTGGATCTAATGCTAGACCAATCAAGCCATCTTCAAATTCTGAAACAACGTCAACTGTTGTCAATGTTCTGGTTTCTTCTTTTTCTGGTTCGTATAGTTTAACAGCTCCTCTTCTTTCAATAAATAGAATTCTGTCATCAGGTAGTATTTCTAGTTCAACGGGTTCCGTCAAATAACTGTCAAAAACGACTTTATGAAATCTGTTTTCAGCCGGAGCGACTGTCGCTAATTCATAGTTTACAGGATCACTATTCCCAATAGCATATTTCAAACCACCCCACACATGCTTCACAAAATTTTCTTCTTGGTATGATTCATTCGTGTGACCACCTCCTGTATAAAATGCTCTACCTCCATCATATTCATGATACCATGCGATAGGATGATCCTCGCCATTGGTGCCACCTGTATAGGTAGTTTCATCCAGATTTAATAACTTCTTTATACCAGGAAAAAGTTGTTTATAATTATACCACTCATCAGTTCTGTCCCAACGCGCAGGCAAATGTTTGCATGATATATGGCCAGCATCTACAACATCAATTGATGCATCTTTCACGTTAGGATCATTCGGATGACTTTCAAAATAAGCACCGACTAAGCCATTGTACCATGGCCATTCATATTCAGTATCAGCCGCGGCATGAATACCAACAAATCCTCCACCAGCTTGTATGAAGCGCATCATTTCATGTTGTTGCGCATCATTTAAACAATCGCCGGTCGTATTTAGAAAAACAACTGCCTTAAAGTTTTTCAAAGATTCTTCTTTGAAGTAGTCAGCATCTTCAGTGGCAACAATTGATATACCATGATCTGTTTCAAATTTTCGAAACATCTCGATGCCTGCGGCAATCGATTCATGTCTAAACCCTTCCGTTTTAGAAAAGACTAAGACATCACCTGATTCTTTTTTGCAAGAGATTATCATTAAAGCTGATAGGAGGAGTATTAATAGATTTTTCATGTATTCTTAACGATTAGAATACTAAATATAGATTAACTAACCGATATTTATTGTAATCAGGAATAAGGTTTCTTAGAAGATTAAGATCAATTTATTAAATCAATGCTTCTGTAAGACTATTGTCTGGCATTATGACCCTTTTCCTGTAAGTGCATTCAATGTTTTAAAGGTGGCGCCATTTTTTTTAGACACTCTTAAGTAAGGGCATTGTTCGGCGCCAAAAGATCTGAATACTCGTTGAAAACGTTCTTCCATGCTTCCGCAAAAATCTAAAGACTTATATAGATCTTTAAGTTGAATAATAAGCCTCGAAATTAAAAAAGCAATTGCTCCGCTTTTTCTTAGCATAGGGTCACTTGCAATCATTAAGGTATAAGCAGTTGATTTATCAAGCACAATGTAAGCGGCAGCATGCCACTGGTCAGCTTTATCTTTGACTATGAGAATAGTACGCTTCTTTTTGCCGGCTAAAAATGAATCTAAATGTTTCACTATTTCTAGATTATAAGGAACATCTATCTGTTGTTGTAAAAATGGCTTTTGATTTAATTTATAGAATGCTTCTATATCATCGGATTCGTAAACAGTTAACTCTCTATCAGCTTTTCTAATATCTGTACGTACCTTTCCTTCAAACTCAGATTCTATATCTTGATATGGTTGCTTAAGGTTTATCCTGAATGTGTAATTGGTATACAATTCAAAATCTTGCCAATAGAAAGGTTGACCATTCGTAAAATCCAGATGACATTTTTGATTGAAATAAGAAAACTCTGGCAAGGATGTTAGCAGCTCATCGATAACAATTTTATCATAACCATATCGATACGATAGTTTTTCTTGCCGTTTAGGGTATTTAATTATGGGACCTAAGTATGGTGTCAAATGCGGTTGTCTCAGTAAGTGAAAGCCAGTTTTCTTTTCTATAAAGAAAGGAAGAGCACCGTTGATTTTTTTATCCTTATCGTAAGATAAAGCAACATCCCAACTGTCGCCACAAACGGCATCTAGCCAATCAGGATGATGAAAAATAGGGTGTATATCTTCAGTATAAAAGTGGCGATATGTTGATTTATTTGACACAGAATTCACGTCAAGATACAAGATGAAAAAGACTATCTCTCATCACAAATTAATAATTCGAAGTAAAGAGAATGTCACACTGAATTCCAATGGCATTTAACATAAATGCTATGATAACTATACAAAATAGATGTTTTACATATAAAACAAAACTCTATATTTGCATTCAATTCACATTGACAACCAGCTAAAATGCCGAGAGATAACTCCATTAAATCCGTCCTTATTATAGGAAGCGGGCCAATCATCATAGGACAAGCTTGCGAGTTTGATTATTCTGGCTCTCAAGCCTCAAGATCACTTAAAGAAGAGGGTATAGAAGTCAGTCTAATCAACAGCAATCCTGCAACGATTATGACGGACCCTGTCACTGCCGACCACATCTATTTAAAACCATTGACGGTTGAGAGCATTCGAGAAATACTTGAAGAAAGACAAATTGACGCCGTGCTTGCAACGATGGGTGGCCAGACAGCCTTAAATCTTGCTATAGAAGCCAACAAACAAGGTGTTTGGGAAAAGTATAATGTAAAGATGATTGGTGTAGATATTGAAGCTATAGAATTAGCGGAAAACAGAGAAGAGTTTAGAAAGCACACGTTATCACTTGGTTTAGGCGCAGCTCCTTCCATCATAGCTAATTCGTTTTTAGAAGGCAAAGAGGCTGCACAAGAAATAGGCTTTCCATTAGTCATCAGACCTTCTTATACATTAGGTGGCACGGGGGGAGGTATCTGTATGGTACCCGAAGAATTTGATGAAGCTTTGAAAAGAGGTTTAAACGCATCTCCCACACATGAGGTACTCATCGATAAGGCGGTACTAGGATGGAAAGAATATGAGTTGGAGTTGCTTCGCGATGCCAACAATAATGTGGTGATTATTTGTACAGTGGAGAATTTAGATCCAATGGGAATCCATACAGGTGATTCCATTACAGTGGCACCAGCAATGACATTATCTGACACCGCCTATCAAGAGATGCGTAATCAGGGAATTTTATTGATGAGATCGATGGGTAATTTTGCAGGAGGATGTAATATTCAATTTGCCATCAATCCAGAAACGGAAGAAATAATTGTCATTGAGATTAACCCAAGAGTATCTAGATCTTCAGCCTTAGCAAGTAAAGCTACAGGATATCCAATTGCAAAAATTGCAGCTAAACTGGCAATAGGCTATAATTTGGATGAATTAAAAAATCAAATTACCAAAACGACTTCAGCGTATTTCGAGCCATCACTAGATTATGTAATTGTCAAAATGCCACGCTGGAATTTTGAAAAATTTCAAGGTTCTGAAAATAAGCTCGGTCTTCAGATGAAGTCTGTTGGTGAGGTTATGGCGATAGGACGTACATTCCTAGAAGCACTTCAGAAGGCTTGTCAGTCCATGGAAAACAGTCGCGACGGTCTAGGTGCAGATAAAAAAGAATGGATACGTACTCAAGATATCCTTGAACGACTAGAAGTTGTTGGCGATGATCGGATATTTAGAGTGAAGGACGCACTCAGACTTGGCGTTCCCAGAAAGACAATTCACAAATTGACGCGCATTGACCCATGGTACATTAATCAAATCAAACGATTGGTTGATTATGAAAATGAGCTTAATAAGTTTAATGTTGCTGAAGATTTACCAGAATATTTTTTACGTCAATTAAAAGAAGTTGGCTATAGTGATGCACAGATAGCATGGACAATGCGTATTAAGGAAGAAGAGGTCAGGGCACACAGAAAAAAACTAGGCATCACGAGAACCTATAAAATGGTCGATACTTGTGCAGCGGAATTTGAGGCTAAGACTCCATATTTCTATTCTACATTTGATCGCGAGAACGAGAGTATTGTTACTGATAAAAAGAAAATAATTGTTTTAGGTTCTGGACCAAATCGAATTGGTCAAGGTATTGAATTTGATTATTGTTGTGTGCACGGCTTGCTAGCAATCAAAGAAGCAGGATACGAAGCGATAATGATCAACTGTAATCCTGAAACGGTTTCGACTGATTTTGACATGGCTGACAAGTTGTACTTCGAGCCTATTTACTGGGAGCATCTGGAGGAGGTCATTGATTTAGAAAAACCTGAGGGTGTAATCGTTCAACTTGGTGGACAGACAGCTTTAAAACTTGCAGAGAAATTGCACAAGAAGGGTGTCAAAATAATAGGTACACAATTTCCAGACATGGATTTGGCAGAAGACAGAGGTTCTTTTTCTGATTTGTTGAAAGAACTAGACATTCCTTATCCAAAATATGGTGTTGCCGTTGATATCGATGCTGCATTAGAGATTGCCAACAGAGTTAGTTATCCTGTATTAGTCCGGCCATCTTATGTCTTGGGAGGACAGCGAATGCGAATCGTTATTAATGATGACGAATTAGAAAAGCATGTCTTGACCATTTTTAAGCATATGCCTGACAATAAGGTTTTAATTGACCAATTTTTGGAGCGAGCACGCGAAGCAGAAATAGACGCTATCTGCGATGGTGATGAGGTCCACATCATGGGTGTCATGGAACATGTAGAACCTGCTGGTATCCATAGCGGTGACAGTTCTGCTTTATTACCTACTTATTCATTATCGGATGAATCTGTAGAAACAATGAAAAAATACGCCAAGAAAATAGCCAAGGCACTTAAAATAAAAGGCCTGTTGAATATTCAGTTTGCCATTGCCATTGATAAAGAGACAAGTGCTGAAACAGTATATGTCATTGAAGCAAATCCTAGAGGATCTCGAACAACACCATTTATTGCAAAAGCATATCAAGTGCCGTATTTAAATATTGCGACACATGTGATGCTAGGCAATAAAAAAATTAAGGATTTTACAATTGAGAAAAAATTAAAAGGCTATGCGATTAAAGTGCCAGTCTTTTCATTTAATAAATTTCCAAATGTAGACAAACGCTTAGGCCCAGAAATGAAATCTACTGGTGAAGCCATCCGATTTATTGATGACTTAAAAGATCCGTTTTTTAGAGAATTGGATAGGAATCGGTCTATGTATTTGTATCAATAATCAATTACATTCTAAATTTGCCTACAATATTGAAAACAAAAGCGTTTAACTTTACAACAACAGTTAAACTCAGCTATGGTATTCACATCTGTATTTGATATGCTTAAAATTGGCATTGGTCCATCCAGCTCTCATACGTTGGGACCTTGGCGTGCTTGCGAACAATTCTTAGAATCATTAATTGACAAACTACTCATCCAAAATGTGTCTGTCGTACATGTTGACTTATACGGCTCATTAGCACTTACCGGTAAAGGACACGGAACAGATATCGCGATCATACTAGGTCTTAGTGGTTATGATCCAGAGACAATACCTATACATGTAGTGTCAGAGATTCCCGCCAAAGTAAAAGACTCTGGCAAACTCCTGTTGAATCAGGAAATGCACATTGAGTTTGACAATTCTGCTATTGTATTTAATTCTAATCAGACACTTAAATTTCATCCTAATGGTATGACACTTAGTGCATATGATAAGTCAAATACAATGCTACTTGAAGAAACGTATTTTTCTGTAGGTGGCGGCTTTGTGGTCAAAGAAGGAGACGCAGCATCAACACAAAAAAACTCTTCTGATTCAGAAGTGCCTTACATGTTTAGTTGTGGGGCTGATTTGATTGAACTTGTCCAAGGCGCAGAAATTTCTTTGGGAGCACTGTTGCTGGATAATGAATACAGCCTAAGAGAAAGATGGGAAGTGGATAACAGATTAACACAACTCATTACAACAATGGAAAATTGTATTTATCGCGGCTGCCATACAACAGGCATATTACCTGGTGGCTTAAATGTCAAAAGACGAGCACCTGAATTACATCAAAAATTAATAAAAGGGATAGCTGATTACCAAGACATTGATGAGTGGAAAAGCCAATTACAATCGCAAAGCAATTCATTTGATATAGTGCTTAATTGGATCAGCTGCTTTGCAATAGCGGTTAACGAAGAAAATGCTGCATATGGAAGAGTCGTTACTGCACCTACCAATGGAGCTGCAGGTGTCATACCAGCGGTCTGGATGTATTTGAGATATTTTAAAAAAAGAGAAAAAACAATAGGGCTTCATAATGACTTTCTTTTAGTAGCGAGTCTAATCGGTTCCTTATTTAAAGAAGGTGCGACTATATCAGCGGCTATGGGTGGATGCCAAGCAGAAATTGGTGTTTCTTCGTCGATGGCTGCTGGAGCACTAACGTATTGCCTAGGCGGTACAGTCGCTCAAGTATTTATGGCAGCAGAAATAGCGATGGAACATCATTTGGGACTGACCTGTGATCCCATTAAAGGTTTGGTACAAATCCCTTGTATCGAAAGAAACACTATGGGCGCCATTAAAGCAATAATGGCAGGTAACCTGGCCTTAGTCAGTGACCCACAGGATGCTAAAGTTAGCTTAGATGCTGTCATCAAAACAATGTGGTCTACAGCAAAAGATATGAGTTCGAAATATAAAGAAACTTCTCTAGGGGGACTAGCAACAAATTTTTCTGTTGCTGTTCCAGAATGTTAAAAAATAGGCCAATAAAAATTTAGTAGTATTTAGAGACTTATGAGATGTTATACTACACCTTAGTGTTAATGCATTTTGTTGTATCATAACTTCTATTAACAAAATGAGTAAACCCTAATGCTCTATTGCTTATATAGCATAAGCCCAACTTTACTAATTCCCTTCAATTGTGCCTCCCTGGAATGTTGTTCAATTTCAATGGTATACGAACCTTTATCCAGAAATTTAAAGTCAGTTTGAAGCAGTGTCTGTTGCGTCAATGTAGAAGATCCTTTTCCTAACCAAAAGCCATCATCATCAATAAGCTGAATCGAAACGATGTCATTGATAGTATCTTTGTCAGGAAATATCGTGACAATTTTCACATACAAATTTTCATTTTTATAGTCTTCCGAATGGTCTAATGTCAGATAAAGATCATATACTCCAGTTGTATCGGGAATATCAAAATTAACAGATAAGCCATTATCATATGTCCAACCCGTTTCTGGAATAGTTATGCTTTGAGAGAAATAGGCAGCAGGACCACAAGAAGAAAGAATAATACATGCAAAAATGAAATACTTCACTGTATTAATTAAAGTAATCTTTCATTCGTTCGAAAAAGCCTTTATCCGTTTTTCCAGGATTAGGGTGAAAATTTTTAGCCTCTCTTAGCTTTTCTAATATTTTCTCTTCCTCTTTGGATAGCTTTTTAGGTGTCCAAATGTTCACATTTATTAGTTGATCACCTTTGCTGTAACTCTGAACAGATGGCAAGCCTTTTCCTCTTAACCGAAATATTTTTCCTGCCTGAGTACCAGCTGGAATTTTGATTTTAACTTGTCCTCCGATAGTTGGTACTTCTACTGATGTGCCAAGCGCAGCATCAGCAAAGTTTAGAAACAAATCATAAATCACATTTTGTCCATCTCGGGCCAGACTCTCATGTTCTTTTTCTTTTATGTTGATGAGCAAGTCTCCTGCTGGGCCACCATTCTTGCCAGCGTTACCATTTCCTCTCATAGACAATTGCATGCCCTCTTCTACACCAGCTGGTATATCAATCTCTATGGTCTCTTCATTGTAGGTACGACCTTCCCCTTTACAATTTGTACAATTAGAGGTTATTGTTTGACCAGACCCATTGCAATTAGGACATGCAGTGGTTGTTTGCATCTGACCCAAAAACGTGCTTTTGACTTGTCGGACATAACCAGCGCCCCCACAAGTGCCGCATGATTTAACTGAGGAGCTGTCTTTTGCACCAGACCCACCACAGGTGTCACAGCCAACTTGTTTTTTAACCTTAATCTTCTTAGTGACACCTTCAGCAATTTCATCTAGTGACAAAGATACTTTAATACGAAGATTAGATCCTCGTTGACCGGTACGCGCACCACCACTTCTTCTAGACCCACCGCCAAAAAAGCTTTCGAATGGACTTCCTGAGTTACCAAAAATATCTCCAAACTGATCAAAGATATCTTCCATAGTCATGCCACCTCGGAAACCACCACCACCCATATTGGGATCTACACCGGCATGACCATATCTGTCGTATTTTGCTTTTTTGTCTGGATCACTCAAAATTTCATAAGCCTCTGCAGCTTCTTTGAAATTTTCTTCGGCTGCTTTGTCGTCAGGATTTCTGTCAGGGTGATATTTAAGCGCAACCTTTCGATAGGCCTTTTTAATTTCTTTTTCATCAGCAGATTTGCTAACTCCAAGTACTTCGTAATAATCTCTTTTCGCCATGTTTGTGGTCTTATAAAAGTGAGAAGGAGGTGAGTGTATTACTTACCAACGACCACTTTAGCGTGTCTGATAATTTTTTCTTTTAGTGTGTAGCCTTTCTCTACAGTGTCTATGACTTTTCCTTTCATCTCTTCAGAAGGAGCCGGTATCTCGGTGATAGCTTCATGTAATTCAGGGTCAAAGGTTTCTCCTGTTGACTCCATTGCTTCCAAACCTTGATTTTTAAGTACGGTAAAGATTTTGTTGTAAATCATTTGTACTCCTTCAGTGAAGTATTCGTCTGTGGCATCATCATCTGCACTCTTTTTTGCTCTGTCAAAATCGTCAAGGACTGGCAACATTGCAGATATTGCTCCTGCAGAAGCTGTCTTCATGTACTCGATTTTCTCTTTTAGTGTACGCTTCTTATAGTTATCAAATTCTGCAAAGAGACGGAGGTATTTGTCTTTTGACTCATTTACTTGTAAGGTGAGTTCATCTATTTCCTCCTGCAGCTTATCCGTTTTTGATTTTCTTTTGGACTTTTTCTTTTTTTGCTCTGTGCCCTCTTCAGTATTAAGTATTTCTTCTTCCTCGGCACCTGTTTCTTTTTTAACCATTTTCTTTAGTTTATCCAACATACTGTTATCTATCAATTGTACTGCCATTCTCAAATGACAGACATAATGTCACTAATTGGCAGCAAAAGTATGATGAATTGGCTGATTATGAAGCATTCATTGGTAATACTCGTCATTTATTTGGTATGAATTACTTATTCATTGGTCAATAAAACAATTAATTCAGTTAATTTTGAAGTAAATTAGAGTATGGCATCTAAATCAAATCAGCCTAAGATTGAACTACCAAGAGATTCCACAAACACTTTGATTCGGATAGCGACACTGGTAGTTGTCATTGGAATGTTCCTTCTGGCTGCATTTAGCTATGCTGATTTACCAGATAAAATTCCTGTACACTTTAATGCAAAAGGGGAAGCAGATGGTTATGGTCCAAAGAGTACGATTTGGATTTTACCTATCCTTACAGCTGTTATGGCAATAGCCATGAACTTTGTCAGTAAAATTCCTCACACGTATAACTTTCCTAGTAAAATAACAGAAGAGAATGCACCTAGAATGTACGCCATTGCTTCTCGAATGATGGTCTTTCTGAATTTTATAACAGCTGGAATCTTTGCTTATATTCTTTGGGGATCCATACGTAAAGCTCAAGGGCAAATGGAAGGCTTAGGAAGTTGGTTTTTAATCACGACACTTCTTGGTATGGGAATACTATTGGTTTATTTTACATTACAGTTGTCAAAGAATAAATAGTATTCGGTTAAGTGATTTCTATTTCCTATTTTAATTAGACAAAATAACATTCATGGCTGCAATCCTCAATGGGATAATGAAAGCATATCTACGCAATCGGTTCAAACGGATTGAATCAATGCGAAGCAATTCTGTTCAATTACAAAAAGCAATTTTACAAAGATTAATACAACAGGGAAGGAAAACAACATATGGCAAAACTTATGGCTTTGATAACATTGTAAATAGAAAGGACTTCACCAATCAAATAGCTATTCAAGAATATGAAGCATTTGTACCAGCAGTAAATGATGCTATGAATGGCAAACCTGATGGTTTATGGCCTGGAAAAACCAAATGGTTTGCAAAGTCATCAGGAACAACATCTAATCAATCTAAATTTTTGCCGATTTCTAAAGAAATGCTTCGTAAGAATCTGGTTCCTTCTGGCTGGGACGCATTGACAGTTTACTACGAACAAAGACCAGAAGCTCAATTGTTTGCAGAGAAAAGTTTGATCTATGGCGGCTCATTATATGACTACGATAAAACTAGCCAAACCAAATTTGGTGATGTATCAGCCATCATGATTGATCATATTCCAAAAGTTGCTAAGCCATTTTGTGTACCAGAGCAAGCCATAGCACTAGAACCGGATTGGGAGAAAAAACTGACCTTAATGGCAGAAGCTATTGTAAAAGAAAACATCACGATGATGAGTGGTGTGCCAACATGGAATGTGGTTCTTTTTAATTATTTGCTTGATCAGACAGGCAGAGAACACATACATGAGCTGTGGCCCCAACTTCAATTGTATCTTCATGGTGGTGTCAATTTCAAGCCATATCGCAAGCAGTTTGAGACATTCTTGCCAAAACAAATGGACTACTTAGAAGTGTATAATGCTTCAGAAGGATACTTTGGCTTACAAGATCAAATAGGTCGGGACGATATGCTGTTGCTTACAGATAATGGTATCTATTTTGAGTTTATGCCTTTCGGCGAATTAAAAAGTCAAGACCCTAGAACAGTTACGCTAGAGGATGTTCAGATTGGTGAAAATTACGCTTTAGTTATTTCGTCATGTGCAGGATTGTGGCGGTATCTTATTGGAGATACAATTTCTTTTACATCAAGAGATCCGTTTCGTTTTCGAATCACAGGCAGAACAAATCAACATATAAATGTTTTTGGTGAAGAATTAATGATTTCAAATGTGGAGAAAGCCATTACAGAAGCAAGCCAGATGACAAATGCGTCAGTGTGTGAGTTTACAGTTGCCCCGATATTTTTTGATAGACACAATAATGGAGGCCATGAATGGGTGATCGAATTTTATCAAGAGCCAGAAAATCTATCAACTTTTACGGATATCCTGGACCAAAGTCTGCAGCGACACAATCATGATTATGCAGCAAAACGATATAAGGGAATGGCGTTGCAACTGCCTGTCGTTCGTCGTGTGGAGAGAGGTAGCTTTCATGGTTGGATGAAAACTAAAGGCAAGTTAGGCGGCCAACACAAAGTCCCAAGGCTTTCAAATGAGAGGAAATTAATAGAAGAGCTTCTTCGTTATGTAGCTGATACAATCGCTTATGTCTGATAAAATCATAGAAATATTTTCTTTTTCACAAGCTGACGAACATGACCTGCAAGCTGCTATCACGAACCGTGTTGCAGAACTCTTGGAGACAGATATAGAGTTATTGATGAGCTTTTTGTACAGATTGGACATTTTAGAAGCAGATATTGACTTTATTATGAACAAGCAAAGAGAGATTCCAATAAGTGAAGGATTAGGCAAATTGATCTTTGATAAACAACTCGAACGCAAGAACTACAGGGAAAAATACAAGCAAAGCCCCATAGAAGGCTGGGATGACTGGTAAGTGCGTTCTTAGAGGCGTACTTGCTAATAGAATGACTATATCCGTCTGTCTTAACGAGGAACAACAATACCCCCTCACATATTTGCTTAGGGAAAAGAAGAATTATATATTTGCGCTCCAATTCGAATCGGGTGATTAGCTCAGTTGGTTCAGAGCACCTCGTTTACACCGAGGGGGTCGGGAGTTCGAGTCTCTCATCGCCCACCACGCACGAATAAGACCGCATTCTCTCAGAGTGCGGTTTTTTTGTTTAACTTAAAATCAAACTTATATAGTATGATAAATTCAATAGATGTCTTTGTGAAAAACAATAATACCTTAAGTAT
>CAYVFU010000030.1:0-6790 GCA_964450495.1 uncultured Saprospiraceae bacterium
ATAAAGTCTACTTCCGAACTACAAGATAAATTTATAGCACCTCAATTTAGTGAGGCCATGAGTAGAATAAACAGTAATCCAAATTCTAAAATTCTTAAAATTGGAACTGGTTTAACCTACTTTATAAAACAGAATCATAAAAGAGTCATTTACGATAACCAGTTAGGGCTGTTCTCTAGGATTGTTTCCAGTTACCGCAACAAATATGTCGTTTCTGATTTTTTAAAGGCTTCCGGCATAAAATATTTGATAATCGATCTAAATACACCTTCGATTGACAACACTCCGGAACGAACTTTGACTATTAAATACAGAGAATTGTTATCTTATCTATCTGAAAACGAGAGTTTGAGTCTATTGTGTACTGATAATTTAACAAAACGTACAGGTACGAATAGTCTTTCATATTCGTTAATAGGAGAGACCGTGCGAAGAGGAAATTTCGCTATTTATGAAATCAATTAAAACCATAGTTCTTCCTTCTGTAAAGAAACTGCTAGAGCAAGTCTATGTAGTCATTCCTGCATTGAACGAGGAAAAACGAATTGGTGCTTTGGTTTCTCAACTCGAGGATAAAGGCTTTTCAAACATTATTGTTGTCAATGATGGAAGTGATGATCGCACACCGCAGTTGTTTACATATAACCCGAGAGTAACAGTCATCAATCACATGGTCAATTTGGGCCCTGGTGCAAGTACAATGACAGGTATAGAATATTCAGTAAGTCAGAAAGCTGAATATATAGCTACCATAGATGCTGACTTGCAACATCATCCTGAGGACCTCGTTAAGCTGATTGCAGAGATTCGCCAAAAGGATCTTGACCTAGTCATTGGCAGCAGATTTTTATCCAAAAATCCAATACCAAATCTCAGAGTACTGTATAATCTAGTCGGAAACTGGGTAAGTTATATCAAAACTGGATTGATGGTTTCTGATAGCCAATCAGGATTAAAAGTCATGTCAAGAAAATTTGCTGAAAAACTAACCATCGACTACAACGGTTTTGAATTTTGCATTGACATCATCAAGAAAGCAAAATTGCAGCAAGTAAATATTGGTGAAACCCCAGTAGGTGTTACATATACAAAAGAAACCTTGGAAAAAGGACAAAGCTTTACAAATGGGTTAATGATGCTGGGTAGATTGCTCAATCCGTTTTCTTAATCTCTATAGTTCTAAAGATGCATATTGGGCTTTTCTCTTAGACGCCAAGTCTTTTATTAATTCTTTACTTTTAAAAGCAAGCTGTAACGTGAACGATTTTTTAGAAGCAATTGTAGACAATGCAATGGAAAGCTCTTTTATACTTTCGCTGCTGAATTTTAAACCGTAGTCCTGTACAATTTCTCGTTGAGAAGAATTGTCTGCTATAATCAATGGAATCCCAAAACCAGCAGCCTCTAGGATAGGCAGACCAAAGCCCTCTATGTGTGATGCAGATATAAATGCTGTAGCATCTTTATACAGATTTAATAATTCGATCTCAGACACATCCTCTTTTATATGAATTGATGAGGTAGCTTGTGATTCCTTTAAGGCCTCATAAATTTGTTCGTTTTTCCAACCTTTTCTGCCAGCAATGATCAGTTCATAATTCGGATAAGAGGTGTGAAAGCTAGTAAACGCTTGAATGACTGTATTGTAATTTTTCCTCGGCTCTATGGTGCCAACACATAAAAAGTAAGGTGATTTTCTGGTCTTCGAAGATGGTGGTAATTCAATAATTTTAGTGGCATTTTTTGGAGTAGGGTATAGGACATGAATCTTGTCAGAATAATCTATACCAATGACTCTGCTTATTTCATCTTTTGTGAATCTTGAATTTGTAATGATTTGATCGGCATTTTTGACGACTCGAGGTAAGGTCAATTTTTGAATGTGATGACTTGTAGCCGAATGAAACTCTGGATGTGTAATGGCAGTCATGTCGTGAATGACCGTTATTTTCTTTATTGATGACTTCAATTTGAATGGTCCAAAATGTGCCAGTTCTATTACAACATTTGGATTTAATTCATTTGCCTTCTTAGGAATAGTCGTGAGTTGTCTTATTCTTAAATGTTGAGGAATACTTGATTTTATAGGAACAATGTGCTGTTGTATGTTTTCAATGTCTATCGGACTATTTGAAATTGAATGGTAGTCGTACTGGGGAAATGTCTCTTGAATATTGCGTATCAGTTGTAAACCAAAGTAATGAATTCCAGCTGACTGGCTACTTATTGAATCCGCTAAGAAGACTACTTTTTTCATTTTTAGTTCGTATGTATTTCGTGATACAATTGTACATACTCATCTACAGATTCGCTCAAATTGAATTTAATTAATGGCTGATCTTTTTCCCACTCACCTTTCATAGCGAGTTGTAAAGATTTAAACAAGCCCTCGCCCGTATAAGGACTGAATTCTAGATGTTTACCAGAAACAACTTCTGATAAAGATCCTCTTCCAGATGAAATAATTGGAATCCCTAAGGCACTTGCTTCTGCAGCGGTAAATCCAAATCCTTCACTATAAGACGGAATGATTATCGTATCCACTTGAGCTAATTCTTCGAAAAGTGCCTCCCTTGATAATTCGTGTTTGAATTCAATAATTGACTCCAAATCATTTTCCTTAATGGTATCAAAAACATATGCTTGTACCGCATTCTTTTCTTTGGGTACAATAAGTGTTAGTTTGAAAGAACCGACTTTTGAGGATTGTTTTAGTTTAACCATTGCCTCCATCAACACATTTAATCCTTTGGAGACACCAAGGCGACCAAAGTAGCAGAAAGCAAATGCAGCGTCAGTTTTATTTTTTCTTTTTGGGGTAGGCACTAATTTTTCGTAGTCAAGTCCATTATAGATTCTGAGAACTCGATCAGAATTTACACCAGATGAAAGTAAAGCTTGTTTCGTACTGTTGGATACCGCAACGAATTTAGTGAAAGGCAATTTTAGTAGAAATGCTTCAAAGCTACGATGAAAGAATCTTGAAATGAATCCCATGAATGGCAAATCATCCCATAGCTCTGTCCATACTTCATGAAAGGTAATGATCACTTTGGTTCTAGTGAGTAGTCCACCAAAAAAGGAAGGCAAGCCAGCGTTATAGGAAGTTGTATGTATAATGTCATGCTTCAAAGCTTCCTTGATTGTTGGAAAAACTGCAAGTAAAGTAAATAGATATCGATTCATGAATGGGTACCTTTTGATAGTGACACCATCTATGATTTCGACTGATTTAAGCTCTTTGCTGTATTTGTTTGTAATCACGGTGATCGTGTGGCCTTCTTCCGAAACCTTTTTTGTAAGAGATTCGAAAAGAGTTTCGACTCCACCTATGTGAGGATAAAAATATTCTAAAACGTATAAGATCTTCACTGATCTTAACCTTAATCCTTGGTTAGCGTTTTGTCGGAATCTTTGAGTTTGATGTTATCTTCAATGAGTTGGATTTCATAGTCAGAAACCTTCTTGCGAAGTTCTTGATTTTCAATAGCTAACTTTCTTACAACCCCAGTCATTTGTTTTTCAAGCCGTTCGATAGATGCAGTAAAAAACATATTGAATAAGAACAATAAGCCTAAACCTATAAATATGACAGCATTGATATTGTCTTTAAACCCAAGAAGGTTTGCCAGATCAGTAGAAAGCTCATGTGGTGTGATGCAAAATATGGAGAGAAGGACCCAAAATACTAGCCATATAGCAGTACTTCTCAACAGTCTCTTTTTAGCAAAGTACTGCCTAACAATCCTAACACAATAGTAGATCGCTAATAAGGGAACAAGCCACTGGTAAAATTCCAAATTAAACGTATTTTTTACCTAGATTAAATCAATTTTCAAACCAAAGTGAATGTCATATTGGTTGTAAGTGCCACAAATGTACTCAATATTGATTCGTTTATGCACTTATATGGTAGAAAATATTAACATATGCAGTCAAATACATATGTTATATCCTGTCAGCCAACGATTAATAACTTTCGTATTTCCTTAATATTAGCTATTTGGCTCTTTTAGCTTTTTAATTTCTTGCAATTTCAACTCGTCACCCATTTTTTGTGAAGCTATGAATGAGGCAGTCATTTGAGATAACATATCAGATCCTGCATTTGGGTTGTTTGGCAGCAAAATTAGATTACTATTTGCATTATCTCCCATTGATTGCAGAGTGTCGTAGTGCTGTGTGACCACGATGAGGGCAGAAGCCTCTTGCGAATTAATGCCTACTTGATTAAGAACTTCTACAGAATCTTCCAACCCTTTGGCGATTTCGCGTCGTTGATCTGCAATACCTTGTCCCTGTAGGCGCTTACTTTCGGCTTCAGCCTTCGCTTTAGCGACAATTCTAATTTTATCAGCTTCGGCTTCGTATTCTGCAGCCACTTTCTCTCGCTCAGCAGCATTAATACGATTCATGGATATTTTGACAGATTCATCTGGATCGATGTCGGTTACCAACGCTTTGACAATCTTATATCCATATTCACTCATAGCCTCTGAAAGCTCATTTCTGATGGCATTGGCCACATCATCTTTCCTTACAAATACATCATCAAGTTTCATCTTAGGAACTTCTGCTCTAACGACATCAAAGACGTATGAAGTTATCTGATCATGCGGATTCTCTAAACGGTAAAAGGCATCATAAATAGCATCAGCTAATATTTTATATTGGACAGATACTTTCAGTTTTACAAAGACATCGTCTTTTGTTTTTGTTTCTACAATCACATCCAATTGCTGAATTTTCAAATTTGCTCTACCAGCAACTCTATCTATGAATGGTATTTTGAAATGCAATCCTGGTTGTCTTACAGAATGAAATTTTCCTAGTCTTTCTTGAATTGCAGCTGTTTGTTGCTTAACTGTAAATAGTCCTGTACTCAATAAAAGTAGACCGATAAATATTAATGGTATAAAGTTTATTAAAGCTTCCATAGTATAAAATTATAAGTACATTATAACCATAAAATTGCGTATAAAAAACCTTTTTAGTCGAATTCGTCCATCTGATATTTAAATTCCATGTTTTCATCGATTAACCTGTGTCAACTGTCCATTCCTTTCTCCATTAAGCTATTTTTCATTTATCTTCAAGGAAATTCAGATTACTGATGGCTCGGATTCTCCGTCTGTTCATTTTCATCATATTATTGGCAATTCTTCCTTTTGTATTACTCATTCGAATCTCTGTTTATGTCCATGTCAGTTATGAATTATCTGCTTATACCTGCTTGTTTGTTGGAATAGGGTGTACTACTGTGTTGTTATTCCTATATTTCACAGTTGTTCATGGCTTTTTAACAGGGTCAATAGGTGACTATGCTGGCATTAAAAGGCGTTCTATTATTGCATTTCTTATTGTACTACTTTATGGGTTTCATGCTTTGTTTTTCTTTTCATCTTCAAATGTAAAGTCTCAAGAATTGCGCGTAGAATATTTACAGATGCATCCCTTACTTAGATTGAGTACTAGTACACTAGCTTATATGGATAAGAAGTTGATTTTGACTGATGCCGAACGTATACCTGAAGACTATAGAAAAATGGGTTTGCCATCCAAAAAAGCCTCACTCCATTACAAACAAAGCGATGGTTATGTGTACGCATTGGACTTGAGAGTTAATGACCGATCAGAAATCAGAAATCTGTTGATGACTACTTATTTCAGAATGATGGGGTTTAAAACACTAAGACACCTTGGCACAGCTGATCATCTCCACGTCTCTCTCCATAACCATGACTTACCTTCTGCAAGATAAACGGTTTCCGTAGTCATCTCCGTATCATTGTAGGCATCATTACTCCTCGGTGTAGGGCGTTCAATACTGAATACTTCTTACAGTTTTGTATGTAATCATTACATTTACAGTAATAAACAAAATATTATGAGTAATCAATTGTTGGCTGGTAAAAGAGGAATTGTTTTTGGGGCATTAGATGAAAAGTCAATTGCTTGGGCAGTTGCTGAGCAATGTGTTGCTGAGGGGGCATCAATTACATTAACCAATGCGCCTGTGGCATTACGATTTGGTAAAGTAAATGAATTGGGAGAAAAATTAGGTGCAAAAGTTATACCTGCGGACGCCACGTCTATGGATGATCTTTTACATCTGTTGAATGAATCCGTTGATGTGCTAGGAGGTAAAATTGACTTTATTCTTCATGCAATAGGTATGTCAATTAATGTTCGAAAAAAGAAAAGCTACACTGAATTGAATTACGATTGGCATCACAAGACCTTGGATATCTCCGCTATGAGTTTTCACCGTGTGATGCAATTGGCTTATGAACATGAGGTGATGAATGATTGGGGCTCAATATTGGCATTGACATACATTGCAGCTCAACGGATCTTTCCTGACTATAGTGAGATGGCTGAATCAAAAGCACTTCTAGAATCGTATGCCAGAAGCTTTGGTTATCATTTTGCAAAGAAAAATAATGTGCGTGTCAATACCATTTCTCAATCACCTACGATAACTACTGCTGGTAGTGGTGTAAAAGGCTTCGATGACTTTTTTAGTTATTCGGATAAGATGTCACCTTTAGGAAATGCCTCTGCTAAAGCATGCGCTGATTATTGTGTCATGCTGTTTTCTGACTACACTCGAATGGTGACTATGCAAAATTTATATCACGATGGTGGCTTTTCTATGATGGGAATGGAACCTTCAGTTCTTGGCAAGTAACGATTCTTGCAGGCGTCCCAGTTCCAAGTACGTCCTTGTAGGCGTCCCGCCTCAAGGAAACATGGACGAGACGCCCAAAAGTCACTGAGGCGAGACGCC
>CAYVFU010000030.1:6890-40335 GCA_964450495.1 uncultured Saprospiraceae bacterium
CGAGACGCCCAAAAGTCACTGAGGCGAGACGCCTACAGTGACGCATCTTAATATTATATTGTGCTCAGATGACAACAGAGCCTCGACTTACAGACGACGGGTCAATGACCCTTCACTCGAATACCTTTGGAGTGACATACCATTCTGCTTTTGGGGCAGTAGAAGAAAGTCTTCATGTATTTCTTTGTGCAGGCTTTCACCGAATGGTATTAAATGAGGTAAAGCAACTTGATATTTTGGAAATAGGATTTGGGACAGGCCTTAATGCCTTGCTTACACTTTTTGAAACAAATAAAAATCAAGACCTATCCGTAAATTATACTGCTGTTGAAGCTTACCCGATTGATGTTATAGTGCAAAAGCAGTTACAATATGTAGAGTATTTAAAACGACCGCACTTGCAAGCTCATTTTGATATGATGCATCAAGCAAAAGAAGAAGAGACTGTACATATGGATAATTTCCATTTCAAAAGACTAACAAAAAAGTTTGAAGATCTAAGTGAAGTTGATGCCTATAACATCATTTTTTATGATGCATTTGCACCCACTACACAGCCTGAATTATGGGAGTTACCGATGATGCAAAAAATGTATGATTCGCTTAAGTTAGGAGGCCTACTTGTAACGTATTGCGCCAAAGGATCTTTCAAGCGTGCGCTTAAAGCATCTGGATTCGAACTGGAAGCGTTACCTGGGCCAGGTAAGAAAAGAGAAATGACGAGAGCTTGGAAAAAGACTTAAAAATTATTTTCTAATTCCTTCAAACCATCTTTGACCTCTGCTAAAGAAATGTCAAGATGGGAAACATCATAAATGGCCTCACCTTTATCTACAATGATGACTTGTGGAGACTCGTGCCTCACATCTACAGTTTCAGCTAAATAAAGAGATGCTGGTCTAGCACTTTTAACGTCAATATAATATGTAGGAAGTGAATCAAGATCCCAGTCTCCTTCTAACCTCATTTTAGCAATACCACTTATCGGACATGTCGTCGAATGTTTAAAAATAAGAATGGTTTGAGTATGTGAATCTTGCAATGCGAGATCAACAGCCTGTTCGCTGTTGATGATGTTCCATTGAATTGCCATATGTGCCTAATTTATTTTAAAATGCATTTGGACAACCTGTACCTCTGTTGCAAGAGATAAAGACTGCAATAACACATATTAAAAGAAAGGCTTGGAGAAAAAGTTTATATGTACGAGGACTCATTTTACTTGATTATGGTGTTTTAACGTATTTGTTTCTACTTCTATTATTACAAAAGTACGGATTGCTTACTTTAGAATCACAATTTTTTCTGTAAACAAGGCATCTTTTGTGGATAATTTGAGCAAAAATGACCCATTTGGTAATTCTGACACATCAATTGTACCGGAATTGTCGAATGATCTAAATGTCTCAGTTAAGACTCTTTTCCCTTCGTAAGTAAAGATTTCTATGCGTTTATCGCCTTCTAATTCTTGAGGAAGATCAATCTGGATGTAGTCAGCAACTGGGTTTGGGTAGAGGACTAATTCACCAAAAACTGGATCTTCTGTATCTGACAAGAGATCTCTATTTCCTGTACCAAACCACACACCCCACTGAGGAACGTCATCTTGAATAAATCTGACAGCATCTCCTGAAGAAGAAATCCTATCTGAACCTAAAGGTGTTCTACCTAGGATTAATGGTCGATCATCAAAAGAAAATATTAATTCGCTATCATCAATGGAGTAGTTAGGATATCCCCAGGTGTTGTTTTCAAATATTTCTTCTACATCACCTGTAATTAAATTTGCGCCTAAAATTTGGAAGACAGTATCTTGGTTGATGACACCTATTTCTCTCAAATCAAAAGCAATGACATCTGGATTATTTTTACTGTATGTAGGATTACCAACACTTACATTTTCAGGCAAGCCACTAAAGACTTTGAAAATGTTGTTCCCTTCTGGCTCAAAATTTCCTGTGTTATTTTCCCAGACTTTAATAATGCCAATGTCCCAATAAGATAGGTCTAAGCCATTAGTCCCTTCTATGAAATTAAACGAATCATAGACCACATTTTCTCCAATCAAGTCAAACTCCATGACATCTGCAAACAATACTTCTCCTGTGGAGATGTTTTCTGTAAACGTTGGATTATTCAATTCATATACTTGCTGCTCATTACTGATCAAGTCAATAATAAACATTAGATTGTCAAAATCACCAGTAGACAAATCACCCGTCACAGCCGCAAGTTTAGTCCCGTCCTTTGAGATGACAACATTTCGAACGCCATCAAACAAAATCACTTCGTTTACGATGTTTCCAGTGGTCCAGTCCATCTCAATCAATACAGCTTGTCTGTTCGTGTTAGCAAAGACAATAAACTGCCCATTATCTGAAATACTAGGCTTTGAAATGTGAGGTCTATTGATTGTGATGCCACTAAAATTACCAGTATTTGTAGAAAAGTTTATGGATTGTAAGTTCTCTGAAGACCACATGATCAAATCAAGAGTGCCTGGATTTGTTTCGATCTCTCTATTAGGTATCTCGGTTCTTGTGAGACCTTGACCTGTTATACCAACACCATCAAAAGCTCTTTCAGCTGCGGCAGCTACTGATTGACCGTAGTCATTCCCTGCAACTTGAATAACCGCTGCACGCAAATCAACAAACTGTGAGCGAGGTGTTAAAAACTGAGTTAGGACTTTATAGTAGACTTGCTCAGCTATCTGTATTCCTACTGATTCATCAGAAGCAAACAAAACATAAGCAAGACTTGGAATTCCACTATTGATGTGAACCCCTCCATTATCTTCACTGCCAAAAAACTGTTCGCGAGTATTTGCAGGTTGATATCCAGGGTCATTTAATGAGGTGCCGCCATTGTTAGGGTCTGCCATGTTTCTTAACGCACCAGTACGGAAGATTTGCTGGTTCACAATGTCTTCTCCGATTTCCCAGGTTTCTCTTTCGATCATAGCACCAAAGACATCTGCAAAGCTTTCATTCAGAGCACCAGATTCTCCTTCGTATCGTAGGTTTGCAGTTGTCTGTACCACACCATGCGACATTTCGTGACCTGCTACATCTATAGCTGCTGCCAAAGGACCTCTAAATGCTTGCCTGCCATTTCCATAAAAGATAGCTGCGCCTGTCCAGAAAGCGTTGTCCATGTCTTGACCATCTTCATCTGCAACATTAAAAAATGACTCTATGTTACCCCGATCTCCATTGATGGATTCTCTACCAAATGTATTTTTAAAATATTCATAGGCTTGTCCACCATTGTAATGGGCGGAGATAGCCCTTGGATCATTCCAAACGTCTTGCTGCGTTGTTAAGCCAAAATTGTAATTGAAACTTCTTGGTACCGCAGGAGTTGTACCTAAAGCATCATAGGTAATGATCATACCGTGTAACAGTAAATCATCATTTAGGCAATCAGATTCATTGCCATGAAACATTGTTCTTCCTGCATCAGCCAAAAAGAAAGCTCCCTTACATTCGTATACATTCAAGCTTCTTTGTTGGTTGAATAAGTCTCTTCCTACACTTGTGGTTTTTCCATCCATAATAGCAGACGAGGATAATGGTTTTACTTCTGATAAATTTGATTTAGGGTCTGTGCCACCATGATTGTGGCCGTCAATTTTACACACGACACTTCTTTTCTTGAGAATTTTTCCTGAATGCGCATCCACCATATACTCCCAGTGTTCTGATAAACTTTCATAAATGTCCACGAACCAAACAAGCTGTTGGTCACCATCCACATTAGCAATCACCAATTCTGACTGAATCTGATTGTGATTCACAAAGCGTTGTAGTTTCTCAGGTATTGGCTGAAAGTGATCCAAATCATCGATGACATGTTGTATCGCGGCTTTGGATTCAATAGACGCTTCTGTTTTTAAATCTCCGGGAGTCTTATCCCAATTGCCGCTGACAAAATACACTTGACCATCCTTCTCTTGTGTATTGATTTGAGCGTCTAATACTTTGATGCCCTTATGATATTGTTGGAATTTGTGATGGATATCACCTTTAATTCCTTCAGTAGTCGCAATAACTGTTAATTCTTGAGATGGTGTTTTTATTTCTAGTACTTCAGACAAGTTATCTAAATGCTGTAGTGCACGTTCTTTTGAGTCTTTCGTATTTTTCTTAATGCTAGTTGTTCCTTTTATAGAAAGGACTCTAGAGGTCTTTGATTCTCTATCTATTTCTAGATTACTTGATTTTTTCCGTTTATCAAGATTTATTTGTTTTCTGAAAGTCGATGTTTCTTTTGTTGGTGTTTGGTGAGTCGAAGGCTTGAAATCAATATTTCTAATAGTAGGATTGATTTCAAGATGTCTTTTAGTCGTTGTTTTTTTGACAGTGGGAATAGTTGGTTCTACTTTATGCTGAGCATTAGTGGTAGAAATAAAAATCAGGAGAGCGATGCAATTCGATAAAATATACTTCATAGTGTTATTATCTGACTGGGTCATTAGCTTTAAAAGGAGGCAGTTCTTTTGTATGATTGACTAGTAGTTTGTAGAATGAAACTATCCGATCATCAGATGGCTTAGCCTCCATACACCATTGTATTTTATTGGTCATGTCACCATCTTCAATTGTAAGGTAATAAGACCAATTTCCAGGCGTGTTAAATGTCGTTTTCTTAAGCCCCAGATTGTCTACCTGAGAAAAGTATTGTTTGGTCTGTTTTGATGGAATGGGGTCAAATTCTTGCCATTCTGGAGTTGTAGTCATGCGACCAAAAAACTGACCATTTTCTAGCAATAAATATTCTGTATAAGTTCCAGCAAAACCTCCACCTGAACCAAAATAGAGTTTCTTTTTCTCAAATGTTTCAGGCGTGTACTCTTTTGAACTTTTACATTTTATAAAAGACAAAACTACCATTGACGCAAGGAATAGAACAAGAACGGTTTTCATCATACAAGAATACAAGTCTCAATTATTTAAGACGTTGTTTGTACCGTTAAAGTTTCCAAAAAACCGCTATTGTATTCTATTTTTTTAATGGAAATGTCACTGCTTGCTATGGTGATTTTATGATACTGGTTGGAAAGGAAAAGTTCTTCGTTTTCTTTTTGAATCAAAATCAGTTCAAATAAATTACTTTTAACAAGATTGTTTAGTTAAATACACGGACTAGCGATACATTGCCCGTCGCTCCTGAAGGAAATCAGGTCTAAATCCAATTCTGACACCAAGTCTAAATCGAGTCACAGAGGTATTATTGTTAGCATCTAATTCCGTAAAGTCATGAGTTTGTACAAAGCCATCGTAGTTAACATTTGGTAAATAATGATAACTGGCATAAGGGGTAATGGTCATCAAATCTGAAATGCCTACATCAAATCCAGCTCCTATATGGAGATCAACAGCTACATTATTATGATCAGGACCAGGTTCTGCAGATTTGAGCCAGAAAGCTGTGCCAACCCCGTATTGAAGAAAAAAGCCTTTTTTAAACAGACCACCTTCTTTTTTGAAAGTGGGGCAATCACAATCTCCCTTGAAATCGAAGATGTAAACATGAGATCTAATGCCGAGACCCAAACTCGTTAAATCGTATTCCCGTCCTACAGAAGATGTACTTGCTAGTCCGAATGTTCCTTCTACATAATATTCTGTTCTTATCTCTTCTGGTCTAAACCAATAATCCACAGCAAATTCTAGATTGTTTTCCCAAAGGGCGCTACCTGAGAACTCTCTAGTGACATCTGACCAATCATTAAAATCATTGGATAAATATCTAATGTTTAAGCCATACTGCCCAAAATTGATATTGATACCAAATAGCAGTACACATGTAGTAAGTATAAATCTATTATAGTTCATCACAAAAAAAACGATTTAACTAGGATAAAAGTATCTTTGAAGTAGATGAAGACTAAGCTTAAAAAAGATCAGGTTAATGTCATCACCCTTGGGTGTTCTAAAAATCTTGTGGACTCTGAGAATATCATCACTCAGTTGCAAGCAAATGACATCAGTGCCGAACATGAAGGTAAAGAAGAAGATGCCAATATCATCATAGTGAATACCTGTGGATTTATAGAAAATGCAAAGGAAGAATCTGTGAATACAATTCTACAATATGCCGATGAAAAACAGAAAGGCAATATTGAAAAATTATACGTCACTGGATGTTTGTCACATCGATACAAAGATGATCTGGAGAAAGAGATACCTGAAGTCGATGCCTTTTTTGGGACAATGGAATTACCGGGCTTGTTGGCAAAATTTAATGCTGATTACAAACATGAGTTGATTGGTGAACGAAGAATTTCTACACCAAAACATTACGCTTATCTCAAAATATCAGAAGGGTGTAACAGGACTTGTTCATTCTGTGCGATTCCTTTGATGAGAGGCAAGCACGTTTCTCGTACAATAGAATCATTAGTCGATGAAGCCAAAAGTCTTGCACGAATAGGTGTTAAAGAAATAATGCTTATTGCCCAAGAATTGACTTATTACGGATTAGACATTTATAAAGAAAGAAAGCTAGGTCAACTGCTTAAAGAATTAGAAAAAGTAGATGGTATCGATTGGATACGTTTGCATTATGCTTATCCGTCAAAATTTCCTGTGGAGGTTTTTGATGTCATGGCACAATCAAAGAAAGTGTGTCCATATCTGGATATTCCGCTCCAGCACGCCAATGACGCAGTACTATCGCGGATGCGGAGACAGATCACACAGCTAGAAATGAGAACCTTATTGCAGAAAGCCAAAGAGACCGTACCCAATATTCACATAAGGACGACAATGCTGGTAGGGTTTCCAGGCGAGACAGAAGCAGAATTTGAGGATTTATGCACGTTTATTTCTGATATGCAATTTGAGCGCCTAGGTGTATTCCAATATTCTCATGAAGAAGGTACGTCTGCACATGACTTACCAGATGATATTCCTCAAGAAATTAAAGTAGATCGATCCAATCGAGTAATGGCTATACAACAAGAAATATCATATCAAAAAAATATCGATAAAATAGGCCAACAACTAAAAGTGCTCATTGATAGAAAAGAAGGAGCTCATTATTATGGCCGCACAATATTCGACTCTCCTGAAGTTGACAATGAAGTAATTATTCCTGCGGAAGAGTCTTATGCCAGAGTAGGGGACTTTAGTCAGGTGTTGATTACAGATGCAAGAGAATATGATTTAATTGGTGAATTTGTCAAAACATAATGAGCTTATGGACGAACAAAATTTACAACTTTTAAACCAAGCTAAATCACTGAGCTATAGCGGATTTTCGAAAGAAGAAATTTTCCAAAAACTTAATGCAACTAACTTAACTCCTGAAATGAGGAAGTATGTTTTAGGTGTAATTGATGATGCACAAGTTGATCTCGAAATGAAAAAGCAGGTCAAAGAAGCTGGTTTAAATAAAATGGTCTTTGGTGCTTTTGTGTTTTTATTTGGTTTGATAATCAGCTACGTTTATTACACTGCAAATAGTGTAGCCGTCTATATTGTGTTTGGGATGATCTTAGGAGGACCGTATTTGATTTACATAGGATATAAGCAATATGCTAATCCAATTTCAGATGAAATTAAGGTAAGGAAAGAGCGAATTGTAAAATCCAAATTCAAGAAGTTTTAAACTGTATTCCATCAAGTACGTCTTACATATCTTAGTTGATAGTTTTAAAATTTTCATAAAAATCAACATTCACATCATATAGCTGTTATAAATACGCATGAATCAGAAAACAGAAAATAATATCCATGTGAATCCTTTTGCACAGCTAGCGGCGATACTTGTTGTTATGCTAGTTTGGATAGGTGGAGGAATAGGTCTGGAAAAATTGGGAGTCTTTCAAGAAGATCCATTTTTTCCATGGTTAGTTTGTTCAGCATTGTTATTGTTCTTTGCCATATTTAATTGTGCATTCAGTTTGAATTCGCCAGACGTCAACAAGTATTGGTTGCACTCAATCATTGCATACGTATTGTTGGCAATCGGAAGTTCTCTCTTTGCGTGGTTAATAACAGGTAAAACAATAAACGAAGCTAAATCAATGAAGTGGATTTACTTTGTGTTTACTTTTGGCTATCTCGTTTTTCTTTCTATTGTTAATCTTATGAGAATAATTGTTTACATAGCAAAACGTCAAGATGGTGGCTTGCGAGGTGAACGCTAAAATATCTGAATATGAAATTTCTAAATTGTTTGTTTGTTGTAATACTTTGTTTGTCTGCTTGTTCGCCGCAGACTCAAAATGTCCCGATGACTGAAGAGAAGGTCTCCATTGATTTGCCTAATGAAATAGAGAAAGTTGAGAAGACTGAAGATGAATGGAAATCTGAGTTAAGTGAATTGGAGTACTATGTGATTAGAGAGAAGGGTACAGAGAGATCTTTTACCGGAGATTTATGGGATAATAAAGAAGAAGGAATTTATACATGTAGAGCGTGCCAATTGCCTTTGTTTACTTCTACCACAAAATTCAAATCTGGTACTGGATGGCCAAGTTACTATCAACCGATCCGAAAAGAATATATTAAAGAAGATACTGATCACTTACTAGGCTATCCGCGCACTGAAGTTCTGTGTGCAAGGTGTGACGGTCATCTCGGTCATGTCTTCAGCGATGGTCCAGAACCTACAGGTTTACGATATTGTATTAATTCTGTATCTCTTGATTTTATAAAAGAGGAGGCAGATAACAATTAAAGTCCAGCTTTAATCGGTCTTATCCTTGTCAATTAATTGTTTCTTAACACTCGCTAAATAAGTGTTATTGTATTAAGTAGTTGTGTTTTTATGGTGTTTATGCTTTAGTTTTATAATAAAGCTATCAACTCATGAAACACTCTTTGCTCTACGTTTTTGCGGTGCTGATGTTTCTGACATCTTGCAAATCAAACAAACCTGTTTATTACTATTCAATCGAACCGGAATTGGTTAGTTCTCGAACTGAGGATAATTTAGCCATTACAGAACTTCCCTATGACGATATTACAATTCGAACAGCCTTTGCCGGATATGGATTAGACTACGCCATTTTCCAAATTGAAGTTGATAATGACTCAGATTATTTTATAAGTATTAATTATAATGATCTAAAGTTAGTTCCTACTTCTGGTGCTAACATTCGTGCGCACAACAAATTCGATTTTATCAAACAATTGCAAAGAGATAAGAAGGAGATAAAAAGCAATAAGAAAAAAAGTACAGTTGCTAACATTCTTTTTGGAGGCCTGCAAGCCTTAGCTTTTGTTGGTAGCGGAGATGGTGTTGGGGCCATTGTGTATGGCGCAGATACAGCCATATTTATTGCCGGCGATCGTAAATCCTATGATTTAGCAAGTGGAGATGTCGAACGAGAGATCAATTATATAAATGAATGGGTTTTATTCGAATCGATTATAGAATCAAATTCGACATTCACGACCGATGTCATATTTCCAAATCAAGACCTTACCACAGATTTTGATTTGGTAATCACATTAGAAGGAGAGGAATATCGAATCCCATATGATAATGTGTTACGGACCGCAGAACAGTAATCTCCTAGCTCTGTTTTAAGGATGTTCCAAATCAAATTATCTTCTCAGCAGTAAACAATACAGCTCCGTCTGATAATCCAGGACCTTCGTCGATATAGCCTATTCTGGTCGAACTTACAAGCCTTAAGATTTTGTTAATTCAGTACATAAAGAAAATGAATTACTAACATATAAATCTTTAATTATGAACGGATTAGGAATATTTATTATCATCATCTCGATAGTTGTGATAATCGCTGATCCAATTTTGGAGCGAATATCAAGCAACTGGAATACTAAAGTAGATTTGGTCAAGGATAATCGGAAATGGATTCTTTACACATTGGTCGGATTAGGCTTTTTAATGACAATAAATCCTTTTGTGCACAACAGTGCTGGAGAGCGTACCTACGTACAAGATCCGATTATAGGCATAGAGAAAATAATTTTTGAGCCTGGCTATTCGTGGGGAGGATTTTTCGCACGAACAGAAACATACCCGGATGTAATGAGCACAACTTTTGATAGTGAGAGTACAGTTGCGATCAGATTTAATGACGCCACTCAAGCAACAGCTCAAGCAAACGTGCGCTGGGCATTACCAAAAGATGAGTACTCGATGATTGAATTACACAAATCATATAGAAGTGCTGAGCAGTTGGCTTCGCGCACACTAGAGCCTTATGCAAAAGAGTGTTTGGCTTTCTCTGCACAGTTGATGGAGAGTGAGACTCACTATAGTGGTGGTCAGTCTAAACTCAAGGAAGATTTCAGAGATCAACTGTTGAGTGGGCAGTACGTACTCGAAACTAAAATCGAATATGTAAGGGATACGTTTACAAAGGAAAAAGTCAAAATTACAGATACAAATATCCGCAGAGACGTGGATGGCGCACCAATACGAATTCCATCAGATGTACAGACATATGGAATCGAAGCAGTATTTGCTGCAGTCCCACATGTAGATTATGAGCCAATTGTAGATGAGAAATTACAGGCAAAAATAGACCAGTCAACCAGAGAGTCTATTGCGAAGCAGGAGTTAATCACTGCTCAGCAGCAGGCATTGACTGAGAAGGCAAAAGGAGAGCAGTTGATTGCGAAAACGAGAGCTGAAGAAGAAGCATCAAAATTGCAGGCAGTCATACAAGCGGAGAAAGCTAAGCTTGTAGCAAAGGAAGAAGCAGATCAGGCAAAGTTTATTGCGGATAAGATTGAAGAGGAGGGTAGAGCAGAAGCTGCAAAAAATATGGCTTTAGTAAAGGCAGGTCTCACGCCTCAGGAAAAAGCCGAGTGGGAATATAAAACCAAAGTGGATGTAGCAAGAGAACTTGCAAAAGTACAAGTGCCTTCTATGGTAGTTGGAGGTGGAGCAAACGGCAGTTCTCCCATGGATGCGATTGGAATTAAATTCCTCCTAGAGATAAATGAGAAGCTCGCAGACTCGAATAAGTAACATTTAAATGATCAACACACTTTAATTGCAAGCAGTGAGAGGATAAGCCTCTCACTGTTTCTTTACTAGTAGCCTAAACGGACAGCTAGCTGGACTCAAGTTGAATGTTCACCTACTCAATACTTTTCTTAAAGACAGTTGACTTGCAAAATTCATCACAATCAATTGTTGGTCCGTAAATGAAAATTCTTTGAGATAACAAGGTTTATAGTAGGACATGTAATTTTCAATCAAGGGATCAAAGGAATTACCGTCTGTATCTGTCAAACCAAGCATTTCGCAAGATGTGTAATTGACATAGATTTCATAAATCGTCCCTGGATCCAATGGGGTGTCACAGATTAAATCTCCCTTAGCATTACAATCATTTAGTTCTTTAGACTCGTGACCGAATAGGTCTCTTTCGAATGTATGGTATAGGCCAAAAAAATGACCAAACTCATGAGCAACTACTTTCGAATTAGTGAGATCAAATAAACTCAAAACGATATTGTTTGTCAATGTCGATAAGATGTATGAAAATCCTCCAACTCTAGAGCAACTCAGTCCTCCTCTTTCAGTAATGGTACAGAAGTCCTTTTTATGGTCTAGAATGTAGACGGTGATTTGGTCTTCTTTGTCATGATTTTCTGAAAAGCCATCATAAATTTCAAACCTATTTTGTGATAAATCTTCCAGTTTCAATTCCGACGAAATAACTTCAATAGTGTCCAAGTAAAATTCGAAATGAGCATGTCTGTAGGAATGGTTTAAATCTTTGACGACTTGATTTATAGAGCTCGTTGTTTCTTCATTTGGTTCAAATACATATTCTTTCACAAAAGCAAATCGCAAAGGAAATTTTGGCTTTTTACTTTTGAGTACCTCTTGAATCAAACTATCATTTTCTACTTTGCTATATATGAGATCTGCATTTTCTCTATGAATACTTGGGTCGCAATTGACAATACACCAATTTTTATCTTCATGAACTTGTGCATTTAGTAAAAGGATTGAAAACATTGCCATTAAAGTGAATATAAGTTTCATGATTTCTTATTGAAAAAATACTTGTATTAATAGAATTAGAATTAAACAAACTTAGTCATTAATTAGTTAAGCTAATCATTGACAAATTCACATTAAATAAAAATAATAATTGTAACAAGTTTGTACATTGTCAGTACAATCATTGATATGCCAACTCAAATTTCTGCCTACGCCAAAAGTGAATTTACAGCTAATTCTTCTAAAGGAAAATCAATTGTTCATGATGTGTACGAACGAGGTGAAGGAAAGGTCTGTGTAATCATACAAGAACTTCCAGGTATTGGTCAGGAAACATTAGGTCTTGCAGATGCATTTGTCGACAGAGGGTACAAGGCGGTCTTGCCACATTTGTTTGGACCTATTGGCAAGACAAGTGTTGCAGGAAATTTATTCCGCGTATTTTGTATGCGAAGAGAATTTAGTGTGTTCGCAAAAAACCAGTCTAGTCCTATAGTGAATTGGCTGAAAGCTTTGTGCGTACAATTGAAAGAAGACAATGGTGTAAAAGGAGTCGCTGTTATTGGCATGTGTTTGACTGGTAACTTTGCTATTTCGCTTATGGCGGAGGACGCTGTACTTGCAGGATTTGCCAGTCAACCAGCAATGCCATTTGTAATACAGAATGCATTGCACATGTCTGAGAAAGACATCAGAAAAATCAAAGCTAGATTAGATCATATTGGCCCAATGCACTGCGGCCGTTTCGAAAAAGATAAATTATGTACTTCAGAAAAATTTGACCTAATCAATCGCAAGTTTAATGATGGAAAGGAGCGGATTATTTTACATGAATTACCTGGTAAAGGTCATTCTATTTTGACTTTAGATTTTGTGAATGAAATCGGACATCCAACTAAAGTCGCTCTAGAAGAAGTAATGACCTATTTCGACAATCAACTTACTTAGTTAGATTTTGATACAAGCAATACATTAAGTCCAACAGCTTGTATTTATAATTTTACTAAATCCTCAGTAAGTAAAGTTTAAAACTGTATATTGAAGAACTAAATCTTTACCAATGACTCTTATGCAATTCAAGCAAAGAGATCAATTTCCAAAAATAGCATTGTTTTTTATTGTCTACTTCTCTGGTGTTGTTGGCCTCAAATCTCAATGCGAATGTCCATATCCCATATTATTTATTCATGGTTGGACAGGTGACGCTACTTCGTGGCAGCCATTTTATACAGACGCTAATTTCGTGACAGCATGGGGTGGTTTAACAGATACATATGATGCAGTGTTAAATGCTAACAGTCAATCCAATGCATTCGGAATCGATAATAATCAATCTACTCCAGATGATGACGCTTTATTTCAATTCGTTAATGATCCGAATGACCTGCTTTCAGGATGTTTATATGCGATAGATTTTGATTGGTATTGGAATGAGGATCAAACGAATCCAAATTTGCTAGGTACTTCTGCTCCGAATGGAGAATCTGATTCAAATTCATCTTCCATAGAAAAACAAGGATGGGCTGTAGGGGAAGCGATTAAGGCAATTCTTGCTGCAAATCCAGATAAAAACAAAGTAGTACTCCTTGGCCATTCAATGGGTGGATTAGCTGCAAGAGAATATTTACAGCGATTTGAAAATGGAACGTACACATGGTGGGTAGATCCTAGTGATCCGGTCAATGGTCATAAAGTCGCAAAGCTCGCAACTACAGGTACCCCCCATAGAGGAAGTAATGCATCATTAGGTAACTTGGGCTCAATTTTTAGTTTTGATGAAAGGTCAGAATCGGTCAGGGATTTAAGATTCAGCTATGGAACTGGCTTATTTAGTTCTGATAATTCTGCTCCATATTTGTTTGGTGGTCCAGAGGATGACAATGTTGATCAAGGGGATTGGAAAAGCCCTGATGTTGATTGTGATGGCGATTACGATACAAATCCAATCATAAGCATTAACGAAATAGGTGCTAATAATCCATGGGACGGAACCAAAGAAAACCCTGCAATGGGGCTCCCAGATAATGTCAAATATTCTTATTACACGTCTAGATCGTCTTTTTATGATTTTTTATTGCTTCAGAATAACGGCGGAGATGGCGTAGTTGCTGACGAAAGACAATGGATATATTCTGGCGGAAATGGCAGCACAGCTTCATATCAAAATGGTTCCAGTATTCCGTCTCCGAATGATGGTGTTGACTACCGTTTATCAGAGCGCATCCACAGTGCCGGTGATGTATTTCATACAAATCAAACAGGAGATGTAGATGATATAGCTCGATTAATTGATGAAGGTGATTATCCTTTCTTTGCTTATGATGTCAACACTGGCATCGACTACTCAGGACTATGTCAGCAAAGAGCAGATTTTGTTCCTCTTGGTAGTGAATATACAAATGCAGGGTTGAATACAATTGATGGCGATTGGTACAAATTTAATTTGGCATCAAATACACCTGGTGTGCAAATTGAAATAACACCACATCCATCATTAGGAGGGCGTGTAGATTTTTATGATGTTTTACCTTCTGATTATGACAATTCTAATGCAGCGACATACTCGATGACCTGGAATGCTGGTGCTTCGCCAGTTGTTTTAAATGCGCAGACAGCTTGCATGTCACCAGGAGATTATTATTTAAGAATTACACACGTAGGGACTACTACAACAAGTTGGGAGACGCCTTATAAATTTAGAATAAATGAATTGCCTTGTGTTTCGCCGACTGGCTTATCTGCAATGGTAACTGCTCTGACCGCACAATTGAATTGGACCCCTTCTAGTTGTGTCACTCAGTATGAAGTGAAGTATAGAGAAGTAGGAACGACAAGCTATTTTGTACAGCTGGTCAATACCAACACCCATACTGTCACAGGATTATTGCCAGACACAGATTATGAATTTGAAGTGAGTACAGATTGTGGGAGTGGCTTTGCTTTACCTTCAGCATCCATGCCATTTAGCACGACAGCATGCCCATCAGTGTTATACATACCATCAGATCCTAGCCTTGCTTTTGTGCCAGAAGGCATATATAATGTGGATATGGTCATCACCTCTGATGGCTTAATTTTAAACTCTACAGATGTGAGCTATATTGCAGGTGATAATGTAGAATTACTGTCTAATTTTGAAGTGCAACAAGGAGCATTATTTCTAGCAGATATTAATAATTGTTCGCCAAGTCCTTTACAAGTGGATGCAGTAACAAAAAGTAAACAGCGTGAAGACACAAAAAGACATCTTAAACAAGATGCCAATCACGGAGTCTATTTACGCGCTTTACCAGTTGGAAAATATGCAGTCAATCTTGATTTAGGTACAAATGCTAAATCCATACATTCTCTGAATTTATATGACAGACAATTTGCCAACCCTAAAAGTTTGGCGAGTTCATTGAAAAAAGCAGGAAAGCACCAACAAGAAATGCTCATAGATATGAGGGATTGGGAGCCCGGAAAATATTTTGTGGTGTTGAAAATTGGTGATGAAGAAAGAATCGTAAAGTTGGTTAGACGACCAGATACAGAAGTTAGAAACAGAAACTAGAAAAAGCTTGTATAATATGTAAATGCATTCTTTATCTTAGGATAATGAATATCTTCCATTTCATACTCTGTTGTTTTTTGGTGACCAATACCGTCATTGCTCAATCTTCTATAGAAGGTGAAAATAAAAAGGACGTTAAAATAAAGAGCATCTATTTTGGAGGTGGAAGCTATTATATAGATGCCGAACAAGAATTGCAAGTGTATGAGTGGTTGGAAGAGATTGAGAATATTCATCAATATCAAATCAGAATTGAAAGCCACACGGATAATATAGGCAGTAAATCATACAACCAATATCTTTCCGAAATGCGAAGTGAAGCTGCGAGGATTTTATTATCCAATTACCATACCGAGCTAGTGAATGTATCAGTGGGAGATTTTGGCGAAGAACTGCCAGATTTTGATAATCAACATTGGCAAGGAAAGCTAAGGAATAGGCGAGTGGACATTATTTTAAGAAAGCTCGAATTTTAGAAACAATGAAATTTAAACATCATGAACTCAATAAAATTAATTTCTTTTTTATTTTTCGGTCTTACCAGTGTTTTGACACACGCACAAGACGAGTACCATCAAGACTTAGTTAATCAATTGTCCAGCACCTTTGGACTTGAAGATCCCGTCTATGTATTATTTAACACTGAGGCTGCTATCAATGAGACAGCATATATCTATGGAGATGCTTCTCGAGAATTTCAAATAAGCGAAGACTTAGGTTTTACATTTGCTGATGTTGTTGTGCGATCTGCTGGAGCTAATCCCTGGGATGCTGGCATAGGCATCAATAATCAGACAGCCATTGCAGCTGGCGATGTGGTGCTTGTACATTTTTGGATGAAACGATCGAGTGACACAGGTTCAGTCAATATCTTTATGGAAAATGGAGAGACTTTTGAAAAAGAATTTTTTAATCAATTGTCAATTACTTCGGATTGGACAGAATACTTTGTGCCATTCAAATCAGTAAACGCTTATCCCATTGGTGCAATGACATTGGGATTCCATATTGCCAATGAGGAACAAGCCATTCAGATAGGTGGATACACAGCATTGAATTTTGGCAACATTGACATTAGCACCGTGCCGAATTCATTTTCACCGGCTAATTATATCGGTTACGAAAGTGATGCTGCCTGGCGATCGGAAGCGGCAGATCGAATAGAAGAACTAAGAAAAGTGAATCTAGATATATTGGTAAAAGACGCAGCAGGAAATCCACTTAAGGATGTTGAGGTAAAGGTTGAGATGCTAAAGCACGATTTTGGATTTGGGTCAGCGTTTGCGATGTCTAGGTTTCCTAATAACCGGACATTCAATCAGACGTATCTAGATAAAATAACAAACCTCGATGGGAATGGACATGGTTTTAATGTGGGTGTAAGTGAGAATGCACTTAAATGGGATGGATGGGAAGAAGAATGGATAGGCACACCTGAAGAAACAATATCGGCTTTTCAATGGTTGGATGATAATGATATTGAGATGAGGGGACACGTGCTCGTTTGGCCAGGCTTTGGAAATTTACCAAATGATATAGAGCAAAATCAAAATAGCATTGCTTACATCAAAGATCGAATAAGTAGCAGATTAACCAGTATGTTGACAAATACTGTTCTTGGTGATCTCGTAAATGATTGGGATATTTTAAATGAAATCACAACAAATAGAGATCTTGAATCAGTATTTAGTCAAGACCCAGCATATGAAAGTGGTCGAGAATTATATTCGGAAATATTAACAGAAGCAAAAGCCTTAGCACCAGAAAAAGAATTTTATATCAATGACTACATAACGCTTTCAGGAGGTGGTTCTTCGGTAGCGGTGATCGATCGATATAAAAGTTACTTGGACGAAATGGCTATGGGAGAAACTCCTTTTGATGGCATTGGTTTTCAGTGCCATATTGGGTCTATTCCCACGTCAATTATTAAAATAAAAGAAACCTTAGATGACTTTTCTGCGCGTTACAATGTGCCTTTTAAAATTACAGAATACGATATAGAACCTTCTGTTGACGAACAAACACAAGCCAATTATTTGAACGACTTTTTAACTATGGTGTTTTCTCACCCAGCAGTAGAGTCGTTTATTATGTGGGGTTTCTGGGATGATAATCACTGGAAAAATAATGCGCCAATGTTTAGATCAGATTGGTCGTTGAAGCCATCAGGTGAAGTATTTATTAATAAGGTGTTTGATGAATGGTGGACGAATGAAACTGGAACGACAGATGAAAATGGTTTGTTCCAACCAAGAGCATTCAAAGGTGATTATATAATTACAGTCAGTCAAGGAGAGCAAATATTTGAAGTTTTAGTTAATGCAATTGACGATATGCAAGTCGACATTGAAACAGATTTTACAAGCAGTACGTTGGATCCCGTGCTGCAGGAAATAGAAGTATATCCCAATCCTAGTAATGGTCGTTTTCAAATAAAACTACCTAATCATTTGATTCAAGTTTCATTGGACATATTTGATGTTACAGGCAAATTAATTATTAGTAAACCATCAATTTCTCAAACAGATGAAATAATATTGGATAAAAATGGTCTTTACCAAATGAGGTTTGTTTCGGGAAACAACATTGGATTTAAGTCAGTGTTTGTGAACTTCTAAAAACGATTTCTACTTAATTAATCTTGCTTCAGGATATGTATTGTGCCACGCAAACCAAAACATATTATGTGCAGGCAATTGCTCTAAAATTTCTCCATTCGGACCCTGGAGATGCTCAATAGTCTGTGTCCACAGCTGACCATTACTGTCAATTAATTTTTCTTTTTTAAAGCTATCAAAGGTAAAGGATTTTCGATCATAAACTCTTACAGCTCCTGACTTGTCTGCTAAGACGATTATGTTGGTACCATCAATTTTATCTTGGTGCCATTTTTTCTTTTTTAAATATTTTACAGAAATGGCGAGTGGATCATTTCTAAAGCCTTCTGATCTAGTGATCAATACTTCATCTTTATTCTTCAGTGATCTGTTTTGTATGGGAACAGGAAACATCAATTCATCTGTAGCAAAATACTCGCGATATGCAGCGCCTTCATCATAATCACGATTGTGTCCAGTTTTTAAAGACAACACTTTTGTTTGTGGATGAAGCTCTTTCCATTCACCCCAATTGGTAGTGACTATAGGAAACACATCAAGCTCGATTCCTTTGCCAACAAGTGGTCCCATAACAGGTTTCCCCTCAATGGTATTCCAAAGACTTTGTGTGGCTTTATCGTACATAAGTTTATTGGATTTATATAAAAATCCACTTGTACCTAATTGATGGGTGACACCCTCATGACTCATATTGTAAGCAATCACGGTACCACACAATGTGCAGTAGACACCAGCAATGGTATCGTCTCCAAAATCATCAATAAACATTTCATGCCAAGCAAGTATTCGTTTTGGATACGCTTTGGCAATACCATTTATATACGTACCAAATACAATATCCGAGTTGTCTAAATAATCAGCTTCATCTGCATCAAGAAGAACAGGAAAGCGAAGTGGCGGAATACCATCTTGCTCTACACCTCCCCAGACTACTTCTTCTAGAATGATATCAGCTTCTCCAGCTCTGCCTACAAAATAGTTATGGAACTTGGGATCGATATTTTTATACAATTCAGATTTAAATGCAAAATAATATGGTTCATTCTGTATTTTCTCCTCCCACAACCATCTCATCCACCCGAAGAATTGATTGTATTTTTTCCCAGTTTTGTGACGTAACAAAGAGTTAATGTCGTTAAGCAGTCTTTCATCCGAGCTCAATCTCAGAATCTCTACAAGCGGAGCGATCATTCCATCTTCCCAATTGCTGTCCAGTATTTTAAGCGCCTTTTCATCATCACTTACACTTTCTCCATAAATGAGTAATTTTAAATTATCTACGATCACCTCATCTGATAAAGAAGAAGACTGTGTCTGTGATTGGCAGCTAGAAAGAGCCGCTATAAAGGCAAAACAAATAACAAGTACTCTGACCATAACTTCGAGAATTTCATGTTAAACTGCGAATTGATCTAATTGTTGAATGATTTATCTTAGCGAACTGTTAAGAAACGAATAGATGTGAAATAGCTCTTGAGAGACGACATTTTATTGAGGGTGTTCCGAATTAAAATTCAAGTAAAAACCTTTTCCATTGTCGCCATATCTAGATTCTCGATCTAAACTAAAAAAAGGCCCTGTATCTACATACAGAGCCTTTTATAAATTCTATGTTAACTGTTTTATAGCTTACATTTTAGAGACCGAACCACCGGACCATTTGTCTTTCTTAATATCTGTATTCTTAGGGTCGCCTTTATAGGAAACAGCTCCACCAGAATTCGAAGAGGCTTTTATAGAACTGGTTGCCCAAACTTTCGCAGCTCCACCACTATTGGCTTTTGCTTTGACATTAACTGCTTCTAATTTTTTACCACCAAAATATCCACCAGAACTAGCGACTACTTGCAAAGTATTTGTGGTGCCTTCCACTGTAAAACTACCACCTGAACTAACATCAGTTTTTAATTTGTCAGCATTCAGTGAGATTTCAAGTTTTCCACCTGAACTAACATTGGCGTCAAATGATTCTGCCTGAATGACATCATCACCAAATACATTAGCGCCTGCACTGACATTTATTTTATCAATATCGGTATAGTATAGTGTGACGTTTGCTTGACGATTGTTATTCCAGTTATACCCAGATTTATTTTTCCAATAAATTTCTAAGTTGTCGCCAGATTCTTCGAGTCGAAAATCATCTGCATCACCTTTTACGATTTCTACCTCAGCTTTATTTTCTGAAGATTTAATCAATTCGATTTTTACACTGGTAGATGCATACAGTTCAGAAAAGTCATCCAAGTTGTAGGTTTTATCCTGTGCCCAAAGGCCTGCTGTAATAAGTATCAATAACGTTGAAAGAGTCAATTGTTTCATGATTGTTATATTTTTTGAAATTCAAGTTAATGACGATGACCTTGATAAACAGGTTGCACGACATGTGAAATTATTCTTAAAATTAATTTTCTAGTGATATTAAGGGATGATAGATTGTGTCTGCTTCAGCAATAACCTTAGCCATATCAAGAGTCATTGACTTTAATTCTTGATTAGCAAACATTTCCATTTGATCTGTGTAATGTGGACTGTCAGGTTCGGCAGACGAGCCATAGGCGTTGATCGTTTCGATGATCGGTCCATCTTCTGTGAACTGAACAAGAGCAATGTATGATTCTCCAGCGATTCCTTTGTATTCACTTGTGGACTCATTTTCTTTCCAGTACATAGCCGCCAATATATCTGGACCTCCCGCTAATGGGAGCGTGACGTCTCCTCTTATATGTTTTTGTATGTCACCAAGAGGGACTTTAAGTCTCCCGAACTTCTCAGTAATTTTACGTGCACCTTCATAAATTGCGTCTAGACAATCTTGTTCAGTTATAGTGCCTCCTCGTTGCCAACGACCAGCCTCTTTTAATTTTTTTTCCAGTGCTGCATATGTAAAAAAGAATAAGGCTGCAATTTTTGATTCTTTGGTTGTTTTGCGATCCCATTCTTGTAAATGCTTATTGGCTACATATGCTGCGTCGGTATGATCTACCTCGATACTGAAGAGTAGTTCTAGATTTGTAATGTGAGGTGTCACTAACGTATCAGGATATTGCAGGTCGTATTTAATGGTCTTGAAGTCTTCGTAAGTTATAGTGTCGTATTGGCCAATCAAATCAAGAAATCGTTTGCTTCTATTGTTAGACAAGTGCTCACCTTGAAAACCGTATATGTGATTGCTGGTGCTAGGCGCTGGATCATCTTTAGGGGCAGTACTGTTAAATGGAGAATTGTTGGTATTGAAAACGAAACCACTAGGAGGATTTAATACTTGAGGTAATGAGTCTGTTTCAATGTATTCTTCATTCCAATTAGTGGCGTGTGTGTTTCCTGGTAGTACTGTACTCCAGTTGTATGCGGTAGATCGCTTTGGTATTTTGGCATTGCTTATATAATAAATGCTATTTGATTTGTCCGCATATACGATATTGGTGCTTGGAATATATCGCATATCAATGGCTTTTTTAAACTCAGTAAAATTGGAAGCTTTGTTCATGGCAAACCACTGTTCGCTGACTCGTATATCTTTTACAGCACTCGTCCGCCAAGCAAAAACACCTTGTTCGGTTTTGAATGTTGGGCCATAAATGCTTTCAAAACAACTTTGTTTAATGGGTATCTTTAGTGGACCTGCTACTTTCATCCATGACCAATACTCTTTTTCAATTAAGGGTATTTCTTTACCGTCTACGATGTAGTGATCGTCATGCTCGCTACTCATTTCTAATCGGTAGATGTCAGTAACATCAGGATCATTGACAGTCATTGCCCATCCCAAATGCTCATTCACACCATGGAATATCATCAATCCTCCAGGGAATGTACCACCAATAATATTCAATCCTTCTTCACTGTGTAAATGAGCTTCATACCAGGAGTACCAACCTTCTAGAGGTTGATGAGAATTGATGGCCAGAAATGTATGTCCCGTATCTGTACGGTCTCCACTTATCGCAAAGGCATTTGATCCAGAAGGTGGATTCTCTGGAAGTTTGTTTTCCATTAATGTCTGAAATTCCACATCAGCTCCTGCAATATTAGCAACACCCATTAAATAGCCAACAAGTATGTCTTGTACTGTTAGAGGGAAAGCATCTGGCAGTAAAACTTCTTCTGGATATTTTTGTGCGAATATATTGACAGCGTTTACATAAGCCTTTAATAGCACCAAATGCTCTGGACTTAAATCTTGAGGATATCGCTTGTCGACTTCTTCTCGTAATCCCATGAACTTAATGGCAAAATCTAAGATCAAGCCATCCTTACCCTTTAATTCTCCATACATGCCCTTACCAGCAATTAGTTGTTCTTGCATAGTAATAAAATCATCTTCGCATTGTGCCCAGGCTAATCCATAAACAACATCAGCATCTGTTTTTCCAGTAATGTGTGGCACACCCCAAGTGTCTCTGACAATACGGACATTCTTATTTTCCGTAAACGCTACTTGTTCTGTACAGGCGATGAAAAGACAGCTCAATAGGATAAGTGCCGAAGTTAAATGGAGACTTGAAATATAATGCATGTGATTAGTTAAAGGCGTAAGTATTTTCAATTATTGCACGTGGATTTTCAATCATTGGATTTCCAAACATATTAATCTGTTGTCGAAATCTGGCATTGCAATATTGTTCAACAAAATCATTCATGCCAAAAAATGCCATGCTTCTGACTTGCAATAAAGTGGCTATTGTTTCTGTAAGAAAACGTGCATTAGTTTGACTGGCAAGTAATGTCCCTATGTTCTTTTTTAATCTGTCAAGCCTTTCTGCGTAATGAACATTATCCACATTATCTAATTCAGTAAATAATACTGCCAGAAGCTCAGGCATTTTAGAAAATGCTCTAAATACATCAAGGCATTGCACGTTACCACTACCTTCCCAGATGGCGTTTACAGGTGCTTCACGATAAAGCCTTGGAAACATACTATCCTCTACATATCCATTACCACCCATGCATTCCATGGCTTCTACAATCACGGAGCTTGAGCGCTTTGTGATATAATATTTTCCAGCTGGTCGTAATATTCTTAATAATAACTGATGAGTTTCAGAATCTTTTTGATCAAGACAATAGGCTGTAAAGGCTGTCATCGCCAGAGAAGCAGTTGTCTCTATGCAAAGGTCTGCCAAGACTTGTTCCATTAATGGCTGATCGATTAATTTATTTCCAAAGACACTTCTGTATTGACAATGGTGAATGGCCTCATTCAGTGCCCTTCTCATGATGGAGCTAGAACCAATCATACATTCATATCGAGACAATGATACCATGTCAATAATGGCATTAATACCTCTACCTTCTTCACCCATAAGCCAAGCATGAGCACCTTCGAATTCTATTTCTGAAGAAGCATTCGATTTATTTCCTAGCTTCGATTTTAGTCGTTGAATGCGGTAATCATTCTTAGTGCCATCTTCCTTCCATCGCGGGAATAGAAAGCACGATAAACCATTGTCTGTCTGTGCTAAAGTCAAAAATGCATCACACATAGGGGCTGAACAAAACCATTTATGGCCGGTGAGTTGATACAGATTTCCGCGACCTCTATTACCAATTGGTTTGGCGAATGTTTCATTTGCACGAACATCTGTTCCACCTTGTTTTTCGGTCATTGCCATGCCAATGGTCAACCCTTTTTTATCATAATAGGGGATGTTGCGCTGATCGTATTCTTTTGAAAATATACCTTCAATCCACAACTCAGGTTGAGCCATATATTTTTTGATTGCTGGTACAGATGCGTAAGTCATGGTTATGGGGCAACATGTTCCAGATTCATTTTGACAGTACAGATAGTACTTTGACAATCTCGATAGTTGCGTATTGGTTTTAGGAGATTCCCAAGGTTGTGCATGCAATTGAGTACGTGCAGCAATATCCATTAAATAATGATAGGAAGGGTGGAACTCTATAAAGTCAATGCGATCGCCTTTACTGTTGTGACTATGGAAAATAGGCTCGTATTTGTTGGCAAGTATACCGTGATTGATCAGCTCCGCGGTTCCCATCAATCGGCCAAATTCTGTTAGCTCATTTTGAAAGGATACAGAATTATTTTTTTGAATTATTTTCTGAAGAGGCAAGTCAATTTCAAATAGATTAATATTTTCGAAGAGGGGAGACTGATTCATTATTGAATATACACATTACAATGGAAGTAGATGAAAAAGTTTATGCGTATTTGGAGGATATAAAAGTCAGCTATAAAAAGCATGAGCATCCGCCAGTATACACGGTTGAAGAGGCAAATGAGCATTGGGAAAACATTACTGGAATGCATTGTAAAAATCTATTTTTGAGAGATAAGAAAGGTAGACGACACTATCTGGTAGTATTAGAATCATCTAAACAAGTAGATATCAAGAAGATGAATGCGCAATTAAATGAACGTCTTAGTTTTGCTTCTCCTGAAAGGCTAATGAAGCACTTGGGATTGAGACCTGGTTCGGTCTCTCCATTTGGTCTTATCAATAATGTGGACAATCAAGTAAGCTTAATTTTGGATCAAGACATCAAGGAAGCACAAGAGGTAAATTTTCATCCAAATGTTAATACAGCTACCCTAACTATAGCGAGTAAAGATTTTATGCATTACGTAAGGGAAGTAGGTAATCCTTGGCAATACTTAACAATCTAAGAAATATACAATGACAATTGAAAACATTTTTACAGAACAAGGTGTCAATAATTTATTGAGTCGACTAGACAAAATATCAGAAGACACTAAGCCGCATTGGGGTAAAATGACCGCTCCTCAAATGGTAGCTCATTTAAACGTCGCCTATGAAATGACACTTGAAAATAAGCACAAACGACCTAATGGCTTAGCCAGATTTCTTATCAAACTAGTTGCTAAACCAACAGTTGTGGGCCCGAAACCTTATCCCAAAAATGGAAGAACGGCACCTGAATTTATAATCAAAGATGAAAAGGACATAGATGCTGAAAAGCAAAGACTGAAAGCTTATATGAACCAAGTAGTTGAGATTGGAGGTGATGCCTTCCACAATCGTGAATCTCATGCAATGGGTAAGTTGACTAAAGATGAATGGAATATGTTGTTTGCCAAACACATCGATCACCATCTGCAGCAATTTGGGGTTTGAAGGATCAAAATGGGTTATAATTAATTTTACCTAATTGCTTCAGCTATATCCTGATTTTTTCGATTTCTTCCATGTGATGACTTTTAAGTACAAATTCGTTCGTCATCCAGCGTTCATTGAGGAAACAATAACATCTGACTGCTTATGCACTAGCTATGCTTGTGCCTAGATTACGAAAGATGCAAGCACTTCTTGATTTTAATGTTATGCAAATTGTGATGCCCAGCCTGCTAATTAAGCAAATAATAAATATCTGATTACCAAGGTTTAAAGAAATGGTAAAATGTGACGTCTAAATGAATAAGGTTAATTCAGAGAAGAGTCTTTTGGCTGATCAAAATTTGAAGGATCCATTTCTTTGATCCAATTGGCAATCAGATCGACACCTTCTTCATGTACCGATCTTCTACCAAGTTCTGGCATCATCGCTCCAGGATTAGTTGACTTCATTCGATATATCATGATGGATTCATCAGGATTCCCAGGCACTATGGAGTAGGTGTGGCCACCTGTCCCAGCACCGGCAGAAACTGTAGGTTTGAATACGCCAACTTTCAATCCCACATCTGAGTCTGCCATTAAAGTTAGACCAGAAGTTTGGCCTGCTCCCTTGGGGTTGTGGCAATGACCGCAATTCATATCTAGATAAGCCATTGATCTGGCATGAAGAGATTGACTCTCATCTTCCCAATTGGCAACATGAGGTCTTTCTTCCTTTTCAACTAGTGATGTCAAATAGCCTATAGATTTCCACTTTTCCAGTTGATTCATTTCTCCATCAGCATAAACAAATGACTTGTTGATGTTTCTTGCTTTCGGACCAATAGGAAGTAACTTATTGTCGTAGGCATGGCAGCCTTTGCATTGATTTTTATTTGGGATGATATAATCTACCGTTGATTCTTCTCCATCAAGATTCGTCCATGTCACTTCCTTTATATCCCCAACTACATCATAAGTGGCGTCAGTTTGATCCTCATTCCAAGTGTATCCATAAGCGCTCCATTCTTCGCCTCGATTGACCAATAGACGCGTTTCCATTAATCTTTTACCAGCGTCAGGATTTCGCTCATCTTGTAGATAATAGAAATTTTTAATCAGCACTGCACCTACTGGGAAGTCCAAAACATGGTCAGTATCATATGAAGCTGATGTCCCTTCTGGCATCCAAACAAATCTCTTTTTATGCGAGTAATCTGAAAAAAGTGGTGTATTGAGATCGTAGGGAACGACACCCTCAGCAGGGGATAGGTCTGCTATGTCGCCTGTGAAGAATTGGTATTCTGAAAGCAATTCAAATGGCTGTTCTGGTATGCTAATGCTATCGTGTTGGATCTTAGAACAATTAGCCAAACATAAAACAGAGGCACAAAGAATAAAAATATACTTTTTCAAATCAAGAAAGTATTGAAAATAGATTGAAATATGTCAATGACCATTACGGTCAAACGTCACAAAAAATACTTATTCTACAGCCAACCACGCATCATGGTCACTGGTATCAAAATTTGGTAAATCGCAATCAAAAGAACTCATGTCGTGATTTAAATTTTTACGGATTGATTCTGGATCTGCTCCCATGCCCGCGTTTAAATTAACAAAGCTTACCTCTCCATTATTTTTAAAGCAATAGGAAGGATCTTCTCCTGGTTTAAAGATACCGTCGATGATAAAATCGTATGCCTTGCCATCCAGTGTAGCATGAATTAGTTTGCCATAATCTGTTGTTATGTCAGCTGGACCTGATGTACCTTCAATAACATTATCATGCACGTTTATATTTGTAGCAAAAGGATCAAAATTTTGATCTTTATAAGGTTGTCCTGTAAACAACCAGCTGTTTACTGCAATGCCTAATGTCTTGTGACCTCGGATGGTATTGTTGTATGCTTCAATATTGGAATGTGACATAATGACCATACCAGAGCCTGGTGGAATTGTACTAACTACCATTCCTTTAGGAGCAAAATTTTCTCCATTATTATTTTCCATAAGGTTGTCGTAAAATTTGATGCGATCACCATTTACTTGAGGTAAATCTGGCATATCAAAAATTAGCATACCTCCTGTATTGTTTTTAGCGATATTGCCATATACTTCACCTTCTATTGTATTTTCAATTTCTAATCCTGCTACATTATTATGGACATAATTGTTTCTAACGACAACATTATTGGATTGCCCTACATAGATTCCAGCATCCATAGCAAACGATGCTTCACAATCTTCCATCAGTACATTCGTGCTGCTCACTGGATATAACCCATACGCGCCATTGGTAGCTAATTTACCTGTGGTCCATGTTGTCTCCAAATCTCGCATAATCACATTCGTACAATCCTGCACTTTGATGGCATCACCTTTAGAATCTGAGATTGTAAATCCTTCTAATCTTATTCCTTGAACATTCTTAATCAACATGCCTTCTGCACCTTCTACTTGATTTTTGAAGGAAAGAATAGTTTTTCCTTTTCCTTTTCCAATGATCGAAATATTCGGTGTGTCATTCAATGATATGCTTCGCTTAAATTCAAATGTACCTTCAGGAAGAGAGAATGTGTCTCCATCTTTTGCCGTGATTAATGCCTTTTGAAATTCTGCATTTATATTTTCTTTTGTAAATGTATAGCCAGTTACTTCAGCTGGTTTGCATTGAACTAGCAATAAGATGAAAGAGCAGAACAGTAAAATAGTATTGAAAATTTTCATGCATTTTATTTTAGAATATATTATATGCTGACCTTAAGTTAGTATTCTTTATTGATTCGATAAACATGATATTGTGATTTTTGGATATTCTTGATCTATGTATACAACATAAACTTAGCGAATTAACTTTTGTTTATTAAATCAGATCATGGTGAGCTTAATTTCGAACATACACTTGCTCACTTATAATAGCTCTAAAAGCATCAATACATTAATCAACAAAAATATCAATCGTACCCCGAATAATCACTTGCCACTCAAAAATTAAGATATTTGTATGATGAAAAGTCAATCCCTTCAAAACGAATTCTGTTACCTACTTCGCGTCCGGTATGGGGAATGTGATGCCCAAGAAATTGTCTTTAATGTGCGTTATGCAGAATACATGGATGTTGCAATTACTGAATTTATGCGTGTGATCTGGGATGGCGGTTTTAAAGCCTTAACTGCAGATGGATACGATACACATGTAGTGAGTTTACATATTGATTGGAAAGCGTCTGCCAGATTTGATGATGTGCTTTGTATTGTGCCAAAAGTCACAGAAATAGGCAACAGTTCATTTACCACTACAATGGATATTTACAATGAAAAATCTTCAGAATTATTGGTCCAAGGCTACATTGTTAATGTGATGATGGATACTAAGACACACAAACCAACGCGAATTCCGGATGCGTATAGAGAGAAAATGATTCGTAACATTCCTATGGTTGTTAATCATGCTGGAGAGGTAGTGTAAATGGCAGATAGGAAAATCATACATGTAGATATGGATGCTTTCTATGCATCCGTGGAGCAACGTGATAATCCAGAATTAAAAGGTAAACCCATTGCAGTGGGTGGAGGCAGTAGAAGAGGTGTTATTACTACTGCTAGTTATGAAGCTAGACCATTTGGCATTCGATCTGCCATGCCAGGTTTTAAGGCCAAGGCAAAATGTCCTGATTTGATATTTGTGAAGCCACGTTTTGAAGCCTACGTAGAAGTGTCCAAACAAATTAGAGCAGTATTTGCAACATACACAGACATCATAGAACCTTTATCATTGGATGAAGCATTTCTTGATGTCACTAATTGTAAGAAAGACATCATTTATGCTACCGATATAGCAAAAGCCATTAAAGCAGACATATTGAGAGAAACCCAATTGACAGCATCTGCAGGCGTGAGTTATTGTAAATTTATTGCAAAGATTGCTTCTGATATGAATAAGCCTAATGGTTTGACTGTGATAAAACCCAAGCAAGCAATTTCGTTTTTAGAGTCTTTACCAGTAGAAAAGTTTTTTGGAGTTGGTAAAGTGACTGCTGCAAAAATGAAAAGCAAAGGCATACACACAGGTAAAGATTTGAAGGAATGGTCACAATATGATCTCATAAAAAGCTTTGGAAAATCTGGGCCTTTCTTTTACAATATTGTAAGAGGGATAGATGAGCGGCCGGTAAAAGCTGAACGAGAACGAAAGTCACTCGGCATAGAACGAACATTTGAAGACCCTATCTCTGATCTAGTTCAGTTGCAGCAAAAGTTGGATGTGATTGTAGAAGGATTTATGAAGCGTTTAGAAAAATCTAATGCATATGGGCGAACGTTGACCTTGAAATTGAAAACGGCGGAGTTTAAAAATGTTACCAGAAGTATTTCGAAACGTACCCCATTAAAAGATCGAACGCTAATCGAACAATTGGCTAAAGATTTATTGAGTCAACATCATGAAGAAGGGATGAAGATTCGATTGATGGGTTTGACCGCTTCTAATTTTATAGATGAAGAAAAGGACAATCAATTGCAAATAGATTTTAATTGAATTAAACGTAAATGAGGGTAGCAGTAATTGGAGGTGGGGCAGCAGGTTTTTTCTCGGCAATTCATGCCAAAGAAAATCACCCACAAGCTAACGTCTATATTTTGGAAAAAACATCTAAAGTATTGGCTAAAGTAAAAATATCAGGTGGTGGTAGATGTAATGTAACAAATGCATGTACGTCTATAAAAGAATTAGTAGGGGCATACCCACGTGGGGGTAAATTTTTAAAACCATTATTTACAAAATTTAGTACAACTAATACAAGAGATTGGTTTGAGTCGAGAGGTGTGCCTTTAATGGTACAAGAAGATCAGTGTATTTTTCCAGTGTCTCAGGATTCACAGAGTATTATTGATTGCCTGTTTGGTGAAGTCAAAAGATTAGGTATTGAAATAAAATATAAAAGTCCTGTCAAACAAATAAAGAAGAAAGATGACGAATTTTATTTATCTATTCCAAAAGAGGATGAACCAATTATTTTCGATAAAGTAATTGTTGCTACAGGCGGTTCGCCAAAATTATCTGGACTAGAATGGTTAAGCGACTTAGGTCATAAAATAGAGCATCCTGTTCCTTCATTATTTACTTTCAATATGCCGCAAGAATCCATCACCACATTAATGGGTGTGGTGGTTAATCCTGCTAGGGTAAGTATACAAGGCACTAAACTCACTTCTGATGGGCCACTTTTAATTACGCATTGGGGTATGAGTGGACCTGCAATTTTAAAAATGTCATCAATTGGAGCGCGTATAATGGCTGATCTCAATTACACGTGTATCGCACAGGTAAATTGGGTAAACACAAAAAACAATGAACTCGTTGCTGATAACATTAAAGGCATTATGGCAAAACACCCTAAAAAACAACTGTCTAATATTCGTCCTTATGAATTACCTAATCGTTTATGGGTGTATTTAATTGAACGTGCGAATTTAACTCAAGAAAAGCCATGGGGAGAATTGGGTAAAAAAGGAGTACATGCCATTACGCGCGTGTTGTGTAATGATGAATATGAAGTGACTGGAAAGACAACATTCAAAGAAGAGTTTGTGACTTGCGGTGGAGTGAGTTTGTCAAGTATAAATCCGAAGACCATGGAGAGTACAGTAGTCCCCGGATTGTATTTTTCTGGGGAGGTGATGGATATCGATGGTATTACAGGTGGCTATAATTTTCAGGCTGCATGGACAACAGCCTATTTTGCTGGTAAATTGGGATAGTGTTTTAATTCAAAGAAAAAAGAAGTGAGCTTACCGTTTTCTACTTTTCTTACTTCTAGATTTTATAATTTCCCGCTTCTTCGCTTTCTTCTTATCATGCAATAATTTTTCAATTAAATCTTCACGGCCCATATTTCGAAGTTTGTCTTTTATCTGGGTGTAGTTTTCTCGTTTGTGCCAAAAGAAAAACATATGCTGTTTTTGTTTTTCTTTTTTAGAGCGAGCAGTATAAATTGGCTTTAATGTATACGGATGTAATCCTGTGTAATAAATAATGGTTGCTACAGTCATAGGAGTAGGAGTGAAGTCCTGTACCTGTTCAAGTCTGAAACCCATTTCTTTAGTTTCTGCAGCGAGATTCGCCATTTCTTCGTCAGTAGAGCCAGGATGACTGGAGATGAAGTAAGGAATCAACGGTTGATTGAGACCATGCTTTTTATTTAATTGCTCAAACTTTTTCTTGAAGGTATGGAAATGTTTGAATGATGGCTTACGCATTGTTTTAAGTGTCTCATCTGATGTGTGTTCGGGCGCAACTTTTAATCTCCCACAGACATGTCTGTTGACCAACTGATCCATGTACTCATCTAGACTTCCATCATTTTTCTTATTGTAGTCAGCTACCAATAAATCGTAGCGGATACCACTACTCACAAATGCTTTTTTCACCTTAGGATTGGCATCCACTTTGCGATAAAGATCAGTCATCGGTTTGTGACTGGTGTCAAGATTGTGACAGACTACTGGATGAATGCAAGAAGGTGCAACACAACGATCGCAAATCTCCTGGACCTTGCCTTTCATCTTATACATATTGGCTGATGGACCTCCTAAGTCACTAATGTACCCTTTGAAGTCTGGCATTTGTGTGACCTTATCTACTTCTTTAAGAATAGATTCCTCAGATCTACTGGCAACAAATTTTCCTTGGTGTGCAGATATCGTACAGAAACTGCAACCACCAAAACAACCACGATGCATATTGATGGAAAACTTGATCATCTCATAAGCTGGTATAGCTCCTCGTTTGTCGTACTTAGGATGAGGTAATCTGGTATATGGTAAATCAAAAGAGGTATCTATTTCTGTTTCCGTCATTGGAGGAAAGGGTGGGTTAATCACCAGATTGTGATCAGCAACACCTTGAATAAGGCGTCTTGCTTGTACCTTATTTGATTCTTGCTCTATGTGTTTGAAATTAGCTGCAAAGGCTTTTTTATTTCTGAGACATCTTTCATGTGAACTGAGGACTAAGTCTTCCCATTGCTCTTGCATTGGCAGTTCTGCTTTACGGGGATGGAGATAAGCAGTTTGTGGGATGTGTGTCAAGTCTTTTAATTGATAGCCTTCTTTTACAGCTGCCATTATTTGCCTCAAAGGCATCTCGCCCATGCCATATACCAGTAAGTCTGCACCGCATAATGTCAGTATGTTAGGAAATAGCTCATTTTTCCAATAATCATAATGAGTGACCCTGCGCAAAGACGCCTCGATGCCACCGATCAATACGGGCACATCAGGATATATCTCCTTAAGAATTTTGGTGTACGCGGTTACAGCATAATCAGGTCTGAAATGTGCTTCTCCTTTTGGCGTGTAGGCATCAGTAGATCGTCTTCTTTTGCTGGCGGTATAGTGATTGACCATGGTGTCCATGCAACCAGAAGTGACACCAAAGAAATACTTCGGTTTTCCAAATTTTTTGAAATCACGTAGATCATCGCGCCAGTTTGGTTGTGGTATAATTCCCACCTTCATCCCTTCACTTTCTATAATTCGACCAATGACTGCTGTCCCAAATGCTGGATGGTCCACATAGGCATCTCCAGACACGATGATGACATCAAGTTGATCCCAGCCTTTAGACTCTACTTCTTTCTTTGTAATTGGTAACCATGCGGACTCTCTTGCCATACTACAAAAGTAGTGTATTTAGTGAGAATGATATGCATTATGAATTCAAGTGTGTCGTTGAAGGTGTCTCGTCTCAGCAATAACTAAAACAGCGTCCCTGCCTCCACAATACAGTGATAACTCAAAATAACGTACTGCCTCAGCAATAACAAGAATACTCATAATAGTTTATTCAAATCTTGTTTTCCTACGATGACCATAATTTCAATGATATTATTATTTAATATAAAATAGATGGTATCGGACCCACAAGGGCAGCGTCTATATCCAGATTTAATATGATCTACAGCTTCAAAAGAAAATGGATTTGCTGCAATCGTTTCAAAATATTCAAAAAATGAATTAAAGTATTTGTCAGCTTACTTTAGCCTAAATTGTTGAATACCAAAATTCTATATTCTGATTAAATCTTCTTGTGCTTCATTGCTTATTATGTAATTGTTCATTTAAACGTGACTTTGCTTCCTTACGGATTTCTTCTTTTGTAAGTGTTGTAAATCCTCCTTCTTCAGCACGAGTGAGTTTTCTCCGAATCCAATCAACTTGAGCTTGTTGATTTC
>CAYVFU010000030.1:40435-48268 GCA_964450495.1 uncultured Saprospiraceae bacterium
TCTTCAGCACGAGTGAGTTTTCTCCGAATCCAATCAACTTGAGCTTGTTGATTTCTAGCTTGTCTAATTAAATCATTAACCAATTCACTTTTACTAGAATATTCTTCGTTTGATACCATTTCACGTAACCATTCATCATTTGGTTTTGTAAAGGTTATCCTTTGTCCAGTCATAAAAGTGAATTGTATTGGTTCTAACATACACCAATTGTGCATCAGAATCAAGACCGGTATTTTTTGGCTGGTAACTGGCAATAGTAGATAAAAAGAATAGTTTGAATTCTTGCTCTAACTGTGTCGCTAAAGGCGTCCCACCTCAGCAATAACGAGATAGCAAAAAAATAACGTCGCTGAAAAATCAGTACTATAAGTATTAAGCTAGACATCTAAAGCTTATAGGCGAGACGCCTACAAGGACTGATGCTCTTAGCTTTAATTCACACATTCTGGATGTTGATCCAAAATATCCTGATGGATAGGCTGATAATTAAACCACCCTGCAATTGGGAAGCCCACTTCTTCATTTCTTGTTCGAAGAGCTACTTCATGCGGTATAGGCTGAGGCTTAATGCCAGTCTGTTCTGCCATGATCTGAGATTGACAACATCGCTCCATACAGATAAACCACCATGCCGCTTCTTCGACAGTGCCACCTACAGTTAAATTGCCATGGTTTTTTAAAATGGCTGCTTTCTTATCGCCAAGTGCTTCAGCGATTCGATCTCCTTCTCCTGTATCTAGGACAACACCTGTATAATCATCAAACAAACCATGGTCGTCATAAAAAGCACAAGCATCTTGTGTGAGTGGGTCTAGAAGCCGACCTAACGTTGACCAGGTCTTACCATACAAAGAATGGGCATGTGCTGCGGCGATCACATCTGGTCTGGCGGCATGCACTCGTGAATGAATAGCAAATGCAGCTTGATTTAGCATCGTATGTTTTCCTTCAACAATCTTACCTTCTTCATCAACAAGAATCAGGTCTGAAGCGCAAATTTTGTTAAATGATAAACCAAATGGATTTACCCAAAACTGATGTTCGTGTTCAGGGTCTCTTACAGTAATATGCCCAGCGACTCCTTCAGCAAAACCAAATTTACCAAAGACTCTAAAGGCTGCTGCAAGCTGTTCTTTTCTATATTTTCTCTCTTCTTCGATGCTTTCTCGTTTTGGCATCATACTCGCTAGGTGTGCTGGATTTGCTACTGGCATTTTTATAGATTTTATTGTGTAAAATACAAATTTTTGGGTTCTATAAAAGTCTATACTTTCTTATCTGATTTATTCATTTATTGAATTAACTTAATGGATCTGAATTAGTATGGCATTGCTGATTAAACACTAATTATAATTTTTTACTTTAACAACATGAAACCAAAAATACTGGTAAGTTGGCCATTAAATGATTCTACCTTAAAACACTTTGACACTTCATTAGAGTATATATGTATAAAAGATTCTAAAACGCAATACGAAGAATGTCTAGAACTTATTAGGGATGTCGATGGTGTTATGTCTTTCAATTTAACTGTGGATAAAAAGCTACTTGATAAAGCTGAAAATCTAAAGGTCGTTGGAAATTTTGCTGTAGGATTTGATAATATAGATGTTGCTTATGCCAGACAGAAAAATATTGCAGTATCAAATACGCCTCACGCGGTAACTATGCCGACTGCAGAATTGACTTTCGGTTTGCTGCTTAATCTTGCCAGAAAGATTAGTTTTCTTGACAAAGGTTTGCGCAACCAGTCGTTGCCTTCTTGGAGTGATCCTGTTACAGTATCTTATTCACTTCAAGGTAAAACTATCGGTATCGTAGGATTTGGGAGAATAGGAAAAGCAGTTGCTCGAATTGCCCAAGCACTTGGAATGAATGTGGTGTATTATAAACGCCACCAACTAGAAAGAGCTGAAGAACAAGAACTAAAAGTTGAGTATAAAGACATTGATGTTTTATTTAAACAATCTGACGTTGTCTCCCTTCACTTACCTCTCAATCAAGATACGCACCATTATATAGGAGAACAGCTATTATCTAGAATGCAGCCACACAGTTACTTAATCAATACCGCTCGAGGAGGTGTTGTCGAGCCAGATGCCTTATATAATTGTTTGAGTAATAAAAAAATTATGGGAGCAGGTTTGGACGTGTTTTGGGACGAACCCAATGTGCCTGAACGATTTTTAGCATTGGATAATGTTATTCTGACACCACACGCCGGTACAAATACCAAAGATGCCAGACGTAATATGCTGATTGAACTTCATGACAATATATCGAGTTATTTTAGAACTGGGGATGTCATTTCTAGGGTAGTTTGATACTTTAGGTTTATGGTTTTATGCCCATCCATGATATACTTAACTTTATGTTAGAATTACCGAGTTCGAGAACGTGAGCTAACTTCTTACCTGCCACCAGCAGCATGATTCATAACTTTACACAGACACTGTGGGATTCATAACCTCTGCCTGTCACAAGGCGGATTCATAACTTGTTACAGAAACTGTGACATTGACCACTTGAGTTTCAACTATTGAAATTCATCAAGAGACGTCCTGTTCCCATCCCATTGTCCGTTTCACAGCTACATTCCATCGTTTATATTTATTCGCTCTGGTCTCTTCGTCCATAGATGGTTCGAATCGATTGTCTAACTGCCATTTAGCTTCAATATCTTCTTTGGTCCAAAAACCAACGGCAAGACCGGCAAGATAGGCAGCACCTAATGCGGTAGTCTCAATCACCTGAGGTCGTTCGACTGGAACTCCTAGAATATCGGATTGAAATTGCATTAAAAGATTATTGGCACAAGCCCCGCCATCCACTTTTAGTGTATTGAGAGAGATTCCTGAATCTGAATTCATAGCATCCAACACATCTCTGGTTTGATATGCGAGAGATTCTAAGGTCGCTCTAATAATGTGGGATTTGGTACTGCCTCTAGTCAAACCAAAAATTGCTCCACGTGCATACATGTCCCAGTAAGGAGCACCAAGTCCTGCAAATGCCGGTACGACAACAACACCTTCTGAATCGTCTACTTTCTGAGCAAAGAACTCTGAATCTGGAGACTCATCAATCATCTTCATACTGTCTCTAAGCCATTGTACTGCTGCACCTGCTATGAAAATAGAACCTTCCAATGCATAATGTACTTTACCATCGACACCCCAAGCTATGGTAGTAAGTAGACCATTTTTGGATTCGACCATTTTGTCTCCTGTGTTCATCAACATGAAGCATCCTGTACCGTATGTGTTTTTCGCCATTCCTGCTTCATGACAAGCTTGACCAAACAATGCCGCTTGTTGGTCTCCTGCAATTCCTGCTATAGGAATTTCTCCACCAAATAAACTGGTATTGCCATAGACTTCACTGGATTGTTTCACTTCTGGCAGCATGGACTTTGGTACAGTTAATTCTGCACACATTTTATCGTCCCATTTCAACTCTTTGATATTGTAAAGAAGTGTTCTTGAGGCATTACTGTAATCGGTGATGTGTACTTTACCTTCGGTCAATTTCCAAACTAACCAAGAATCAATGGTGCCGAATAGTAGGTGGCCATCTTCTGCATCTTGTCGAGCTCCCTCAACATTGTCCAAAATCCATTTGACCTTAGTCCCAGAAAAATAAGCATCTATCACTAGACCGGTGTGTGATCTTATGTAGTCTTCTAGTCCTCTTTCTTTTAATGCATCACAGAAAGATGCGGTACGTCTGTCTTGCCAAACAATGGCATTTGCTACTGGTTTTCCGGTTCGCTTGTCCCAGACTACAGTTGTCTCTCGTTGATTGGTTATGCCGATTGATGCGATATTCTCATGGCTTATTCCTTTATCTTCAAGTACTTGTTTTGTTACTGAAAGTTGGGTATTCCAAATTTCATTAGCATTGTGTTCGACCCAAGCTGGTTGTGGATATATTTGGGTAAACTCTTGTTGGGCTACACCACAAATACTGCCGTCGTGATCAAAAAGGATTGCACGACAAGAAGTGGTACCTTGATCAATTGCAAGAATGTATTTTTTCATATGTGATTATCAGTTTGTTTGGTGAAAATAGGGCATATTCGTAGCAAATGAGACAGCATGACAGTATTTAATTCACTTTAATTTTTAATTATCTCACAAACAATCAAGCAACAGACACCCATTTCAACAATAGCTGTACTTGCAATTAGCTTTATGGGAGCCACTGGTATTTGCTTTACGATGATTACTCCAATTCTTGTTGGCTCAGTCGTAGATGGCTTAGGATTAGGAAGAGAAATGGTCGGGTATATTAGTGCGGTTAATATTTTTGGACTTGCAGCAGGAGCTGCACTAGCAACTGTCAAAATAGGTAAAATCAGTTTATATAGTTTGATACGGATGTCATGTATCGGCTTGATAGTATTTGAAATAATGAGCTTCTTTATTTCATCGCCAACATTGTTACTTACGACTAGAGCGTTGAGTGGAGTAGCAGGTGGGGTTCTTTATGCAAGTGCCTTGGCTTCTTTTTCTGTACTGCATAATCCTCGAAAGGCGTTCGGTTTATACATCGTATGTTATGCCTTACTGAGTTTAACATCATTATTTATTCTACCATTATTGATTGAAGCGTTTGATTATCGTGTAAATTTTGTGTTCTTAATGCTGATGGCTATTGTTAGTTTGGTTTTCAGTGGTATTGTCATCAGATTTGAGAAAAGGGTAAAGCATCGATCGTTCGATCATATTTTTAAGGTGTTGGGAGATAGAAATATAATTATATCTATGTCTGCTTATTTTTTGCTCCAATTGTCAGGAGGTTTAATGTTTACTTATTCTGAGAGGATAGGGGTTGAAGCAGGCCTTACTACGAGTTCTATTGGTATGATGCTCTCATTGAGTTCTGTTTTTTCAATACTTGGCGCTTTTCTAGTCATCAGAGTAAGTCAAAAATTTGCTGTTATTCCTCAAATAATCCTATTTAGTTTTTTGATGATGATGAGTATGGTGTGTTTGTTTCATGCGGAGAAGTCATGGATATTCTTTTTGGGTTTGTCATTGATCTCCATTTCCTGGTCATACCTATTACCATTTCATCAACAGAATCAATCGTCTTATGATGAGTTGGGTAGGGTAGTCTCAGTGGGCTCTGTCATTAATATGCTTGGTCGAGCAACAGGTCCTGCTATAGGTGCTGTTATGTTGGGCAGTGCTCCTTTTGAGAATGTACTCTGGATATCTATTATTACAGTTATCATCAGTACTGGACTATTTTCTTTCGTATTGAATTCAGATCAATCAACAGAATAGAGTATATTTAGATATATCTATTCAATTAATGTCTGATCAAAAACTGCACGGTAAGGATCCAGTATTGTGGACTAAACCAATTCCAAATACACATTTTGATGTAACGCCTGTAAAGCATCTTGTAGCTTCACTTGATCGGTTACATTGTAAAGGACAGTTTATTGAAATAGACCATCAGAAGCAGATTCCAGATTTGGAATACGTAAAGATTAATAATCATTTTCAAGGCATACAAAGAACAAGAAACAGTAATTACATTTTAATTACTGGCGCATCAAAAAAATCAACTCATGCGCATCTATTTGTGATCAAAATAAATGGAGATAAACAAAAGGCATTTGGATCTAACATTCTTATAAAAGGAAAAGAAGATTATGGGTCCTTGGTTGATGTATTCTGTTTAGCAGCAAATCCTTACTGGCATGCTGGAGGATTAAGTATATGTGGAGATATCATGTGTGTCCCACTTGAAGGCGATGGAAGATCTGCTGGTAAGTCTAATTCGAGAATAGCTTTTTATAATATTAAAAATCCGACTGAGCCAATCAAATATCCTACGGAAATCTTTCGTGCAAACCAAAAAGCAGGAGCCTCTTGTTTGATTAGAATGCCCGATAAGCATTTTCATTGTGCGGTTTGGAGCGATAGTGATCATTTGCCAAAGCGATTTGATCTGTATAGATCTAAGACACAAAACCTACAAGACGGATTTCTAAAATATAAAAGAATATCAATTGATCAAGTCCTTGATCGAACAGGTCGCCAGCCTAGATTTCAAACAATACAATTTATGCGTGATGAAAGTGGTGAAGTGTATATTATTGGATTTTTAAATACACGAAAAACAGCACCCATCATTAATGGAACAAATAAATTATTTGTTTATAAATTGGGTTTTGATCAGGCGCATAAGATTGTTGGAATGAATCAGATTTATGCCAGACAATTTGATGACGGTCGATCTTATTATAATATGGGAGCTGCAACAGGTGGCTTTGTCAATAGTAAGGGAAGTCTCAGTTTGTATTCTGCTCATCACTGGAAAACAAGAAAATTTATTCGATTAGCAGAATTCGAACAATCAATTCAAGATCCAGTGCGCGGAATTACAAGTATTAAATCTGCGCAAATAGAATGTTGGGAACATGAATATTTCGAGGGTAGATACTTTATCCTTCAAGGTGATAACCAGATGAGTATACCTTCTTTTAAACAGTTGCGTGCACAAGGCAAGAAGTTTAATGATAAACTGTCATCATTAAGAATTTTACTGCCGAAGACTCATAAAATTAAGCTTTATCAGCATGAATCATTTAAAGGGGAATCAATTATATTTAAGGGTACAGGAAAATTAATGGAAGTTCCTCAATTAGAAACTAAAAATGATCAAATATCATCGTTAAAAATTGAGTGATAAGTGTCTTCAAATCAAATGAAAATTTTAAAATTATGTCAAAGGCATTAATAATTTCTGGAGGAGGAGCACGAGGTGCTTGGGGTGTGGGTGTGGCAAAAGGACTCGTAGAGCACGAACAAAAATCTTACAGGACAGTAATTGGAACAAGTACTGGTTCATTAATGGGTCCATTGGTCTTGGCAGAAAGATTCGATGAGTTAGTAAGTGCGTATACCTCCGTGACACAAAAAGATATTTTTAATGTAAATCCATTCAACAGTAGTGGTGGAATAAAGGTGATTCCTGCAGCATTTAGAGTCATTACCAACAAAAAAACCTTAGGGGAATCATTGCCCTTAAAAAATTTAATTCGGCAATTTTTTACCGTTGATCTGTTTAATGAATTAAGGAATACAAATAAAATATTTGGTGCGACAGTGGTGAGTTTGACTACGGCAGCAACAGCAGTCAAAATTCTTAAAGACAACTCGTATAATGATAATGTGGATTGGATATGGGCATCTGCAAATAATCCAGTATTCATGTCTTTATTGGAAAAAGACAATGAATTATGGACTGACGGTGGATTAAAAGATTACGCTTCCATTTCGTATGTCTTAGAACATAACCTGGCAGATGAAATAGATGTCATTCTTCATACCACACCATCAATTTTAGATAGAAATTATACAGAAGTAAATTCTGTTTTTGATTTTCTTTTCCGTGTCATAGATGTCTTTGGTGCAGATGTCATTCAAAATGATATTGAAAATGCTAAACTAAGGGTTCAGTTACAAAATGAAGTGGCCATTAATTTCTATTATATGAAGCAATCACAAGTAGATTTAATCGGTAATAATTTGACATTTGACAAGTCAAAAATGACTCAAATATTAAATGAAGGATTTGATTCAGTGGTAAATGGAACAATAACCAAAAGTGCTTGTAAAGTTGCAGTGAATGGGTTGATTGAGCCTGCATAATCTAATGTTTAACTGCCTGCCTGCAGGTTTTAAATTTTTAATATTTAATTGGTAGTAGAGTAAGCATTGAGCTTCTAATAATGAGGAGTTGGGTGTTAGGAATGTTAAATTTTTAATGTTTAATTGATAGTTAGGTAAGCATTAAGCTTCGAGTGATGAGTAG
>CAYVFU010000031.1:0-47361 GCA_964450495.1 uncultured Saprospiraceae bacterium
GCATATACTGTGTGCATGAGTAAAGTTTTTGTTCAAATAATAAAGCCCCACAATTAGTGAGGCTTTTTAAGTACCCGGAGCCGGAATCGAACCGGCACGGCCGCAATGGCCACTGGATTTTAAGTCCAGCGTGTCTACCAGTTCCACCACCCGGGCAACTGGTTATCTTTTTATTTGTTCTTTCATCTTTATAAACCAAAAACTGCATTCAGGTTTTGGCTATTGGACCTGCCTGCCGGCAGGCAGGTTTTAAGTCCAGCGTGTCGGACTTTATCCCGACCTTTTGCGTCGGGAAGTTCCACCACCCGGGCAACTGGTTATCTTTTTATTTGTTCTTTCATCTTTATAAACCAAAAACTGCATTCAGGTTTTGGCTATTGGACCTGCCTGCCGGCAGGCAGGTTTTAAGTCCAGCGTGTCGGACTTTATCCCGACCTTTTGCGTCGGGAAGTTCCACCACCCGGGCAACTGGTTTTTAATTTACATACAGAAAAAAGGGTTATTCAGTCACAAAAAGATCAAAATGCTAATATGCTTTTCATCTTCCTGACCAAATAACCCATTCAACCAAGCATAAGAGCGGATGATGAGACTCGAACTCACGGCCCCAACCTTGGCAAGGTTGTGCTCTACCAACTGAGCTACATCCGCTTGAAATGTGAGCTATTATCTAACTTTGAACAATAATTCATTGTGAAAATGAATCAATGAATCTAAGATTAAATACGCTTCTAAAAAGAACTTTTGCCCTAAGGCTCCGCAAATATAGAAGAATCTGAAAAATCTACAACGATTTTCTTTCGTTTAGTAGACAAGTTTTACAATTGTGACAACAAATTCATATAATATCCATTTACATTTATACCTTCGATGCAGATGATATCCAAACAATACATACCATCTATATTCACTTTAGCAAATATTTGCTGTGGATTTGTAGCTATAGCAGTAGCAGATATCTTCATTGGTACTGCCTTTTTGCTGGTTGGTATTCTTTTGGATTTTATTGATGGATTCTTAGCAAGAAAGCTAAATGCTGTCTCTCAAGTAGGAAAAGAGCTAGATTCCTTAGCAGATATGATCAGCTTTGGTCTTGCTCCAGCATATTTATATCTACTTATTGCTCCTTCGGAAAGTTGGATTTTTTGGTTTGCTCCGATGATGTTTTTAATCGGTGCGGCTCTTCGTCTTGCGAAATTCAATACATTACCTGCAAAATCCTACTTTATAGGGCTACCTACTCCATTTGCCACTTTATTCTTATTGGGTATTTTTATAGGCATTCAATACGATAAAACCTTTTATGTCAATTCTTTGGCTATTCCTATCATTTATTACACTATCCCATTCGTACTGATGGTGCTTATGCTCTCAAATGTCAAGATGTTTTCATTGAAATCTCTAGATCAAGGCATTGCTGAAAATAGATTACCAGTAATCTGCATCAGCTTATTCATTTTGATGTTATTCGTGGATTTTCGAATTGCTTGCTCTTCCATTGTAGTGATATACGTCTTTCTTTCTATAATTCAGCGTAATTCCATCGAAAATTCTGAGCCACAGGAATAGTAACTCAGTGTAAAAGGTTCAGACTCTTTCTTTTTTAAGTCTTCTCAAACTTGTATCTTAATGATCACATGATTGCATTACAGTATGGCGATGGTAATTTTTTGAGAGGATTTGTCGATTGGATGATTCATGAAATGAATGAAGCAGTCCCAGCATTCAACTGTGAGATCATTGTACTAAAATCAAGACCAGGAACTGGTCTTTTACCAGAATATACACGACGCGAAAACAAATTTAAAGTTCATACCAAAGGTTTTGTTTATGGTGAAATACATCGTTCTTCTTTAGAAATTAAATCAATCAAAGAAGCCTTTTCTCCTTATAGTGATCACACGAAATATAGCAGACTAGCTGAGATAGAAGATTTAAAACTCATCTTCTCCAACACAACTGAGGCAGGCATTTTTTTTGACGCACAAGAAAAATTGACAGATGCACCTCCTTTAGGTTACATTGGCAAACTCACGCAACTACTTTTTAAGAGATATTCACATTTTGACGGCGACCCTTCTAAAGGTGTCATAATTATACCTTGTGAATTACTTAAAGGAAATGGTGATTTACAAAAAAGTACTGTTTTGAAATATATAGACTTGTGGGGATTACCGGAAGGATTTACTGCTTGGTTACATACCACTTGTACTTTTTGCAATACGCTTGTGGACCGCATCATTACCTCTCCAACTGATGTTGAAAATCCATTGGATGTACAAGCAGAGCCCTATCACTTATTTGTCATTGAAGATTTTGAAAAACTGCGAGACATCCTCTCTCCAAAAGAAACCAAACTAGAGATCATATTTACTGACGATCTAGAACATTATAGAAAACGGAAAGTGAGAATATTAAATGGCGGACACACATCAATGGTGCCTGTTGGCCATCTAGCAGGATTTGAAACAGTACAGGACTGTATGGAGTCTCCACTCATGTCAACATTTATCGAACGCTTGACTTATAATGAAATATGCCCTTCCCTAAATTTTCCAGGTGATCAAGCAAAGAACTATGCAGATCAAGTTTTAGACAGATTTAGAAACCCTTTTTTAAATCATAAACTCCTGCGTATTTCATTAAATTCTATTTCTAAATTGAAAGTTCGCATTGTCACTTCTATAAAAGCATATGAGCAGTTGTATGGAAAATTACCTCAGAGGCTATGTTTTGCATTTGCGTCAATGATCATTTTCTACTCTGGCAAATTTGGAAAGGATCTTATCCCACTTTCTGATACGCAAGCGGTCAAAGATTATTTTTCTAACCTGTATGAAGAGACACCTCTTATCGCAGAAAACAGCAAAGCCATTACTCAACAGATTTTAGCGAACGATGACTTTTGGGAAGAAGATTTGAATGCTGTTGGCGGACTTACTGAATGTATTTCAAATCATATTTTTACCATACTTACTTCTGGAATGACACAGAGTATTGCTGCGTTGGAGAATGGTTAGTTCTAATTTGAGGTCAGTAACTAAAACCCTTAAGCAAGGATATCTTTAATCACATGCCCATGCACATCAGTCAGCCTGAAATCACGTCCTTGAAAATGGTAGTTTAATTGTTCGTGGTTCATCCCCATACAATGTAAAATTGTTGCTTGCAAATCGTGGACATGTGTTTTTCCTTCAACACCATAATATCCTAACTCATCAGTCTTACCGTATGTCATTCCTGCTTTGACTCCTCCACCTGCCATCCACATTGTAAAGGCTTCGGCATGATGATCTCTGCCTTTAAAATCTGCACCCGAAGCTCGTGTTTCCTTCATCGGTGTTCGTCCAAACTCTCCACCCCAAACCACTAAGGTTGAGTCAAGTAAACCACGCGATTTCAGGTCTTGTAATAAAGCAGCTATCGGTTGGTCCACATTGTAAGAAGCATGACCCAGACCATCTACTACGCCACTTCCTTTTCCAGCTCCATGATGATCCCACGCGTTGTCGTATAATTGGATAAATCGAACACCCTTCTCTACCAATCTGCGTGCTAATAGACAATTATTTGCAAAAGAAATTCGTCCTGGTTTTGTCCCATACAATTCATGGATATAATCTGGTTCTTCATTTATATTCATGACCTCTGGCACTTCGGCTTGCATTCTAAATGCTAATTCATATTGAGAAATTCTAGATAAAATTTCTGGGTCGCCAACTTCTTCGTATTCTCTTCGATTTATATTGTTTATGATATCTATGGACCGTTTTCTCAAATACTCATCTACTCCAGTTGGATTATTTAAATACAAAATTGGATCTCCTTCTGAGCGGCATTGTATGCCTTGATGCAATGATGGTAGAAATCCACTTCCCCAAATACTTTTACCAGCACTTGGATCTCCTCCAGAAGTAAGCACAACAAATCCAGGTAAATTTTCATTTTCAGAACCTAGGCCATACATCATCCATGACCCCATACTTGGTCTTCCTAAACGAGGACTACCAGTATGCATAAATAATTGAGCAGGTGCATGGTTGAATTCATCTGTATGCATTGCTTTTAAGAATGTGATCTCATCCACCAATTTTGCTAGATGAGGCATATGTTCTGAAACCCATTGCCCAGATTGTCCATATTGTTGAAAGCTCGCTTGAGGCCCCATTAACTTCGGATTCCCATTCAAAAAAGCAAATCGCTTACCTTCCAAAAGTGAAGCAGGACAAGCCTTGCCATCGTATTGCTGTAGGACAGGTTTATAATCAAATAACTCAAGCTGTGAGGGCGCACCAGCCATATGTAAGAAAATAACTCGCTTTGCAGTAGGCGGAAAATGTGGACCTAGTGAATCTTTAATTAATGAGCTACTTAGCCTATTTCCATTTTCTAGATTCATCATCGAGCCTAAAGCCATTGCCCCAAGTCCCCCCATGCACTGCTGCAAAAAATAGCGGCGTGAGTGGTATTTCCCTAAGGCTAATCTTGCTTCTTGATGTATTTTCATTCAAAAAATTAAATTCAATTTAATTCCAAAACACGATTAAAAACTTTAAAACTTTACACATACTCTCAAATCAATTATTTACAAACTCATCCAAATTCAAAAGACTATGGGCTACCATCGTTAATGCAGCCAATTGCTCATTTTCATTAGACTGTTCTTGAACAAGATCCCTAGCTAAGTCCATTTCTGTTTCGTAATGAGTTTTTGCTACAGTATATAAGGTAAGCAATTCATTCACTTTATTTGCATGGGGAGTTCGAAGCATTACCTTTTGGTAGCCTGCTGCCAATCGCTCTTTTTCAGTATTGACCGTTAAAGTATCCATATATTTTCCCAGCTGTTTTGCTGCTTTCATATAAACAGGATCATTTAGTAATGCTAAGGCTTGCAAAGGCGTATTTGTTCTGATGCGCCTGCCCGAACAAATAGTTCGGTCTGTCCCATCAAAGGTGATTTGATTGGGGAATGGATTGGTTCGTTTCACGTATGTGTATAGGCTTCTTCTGGTCTGTTGTTCTACCTCACTTTTCGAGTAAACATCTCCAAATCGAAATTGATCTGTTCCTTTCGGACGAGGTGGTTGCACACTAGGACCAAACATCTTAGGATTGAGTAAATCACTAACTGCTAAAATCTGATCACGCATTTGTTCGGCACTTAGTCGAATGCGAGGGCCTCGGGAGACAAGACGATTTCGTGGATCTACTTCTACTTTCTCTGGTGTTACAGTATTGCTTTGACGATAAGAAGCAGAAAGTACAATTTGTTTGATTAATTGCTTAATGCTTCCTTGATGGACTTCTGTAAATTGAACAGCCAACCAATCCAACAACTCAGGATGAGAAGGAGGCAGCGACTGAGTGCCAAAATCGCCGAGACTTTCAATTATACCATACCCCATAAGTTGTTCCCATATTCTATTGACGATAACGCGAGCTGTTAAAGGATTGTCTGGACTAACTAGCCATTGTGCCATTGCCAATCTATCAGGTGGCATATCTTTGGGTAGTTTGCCTAATGTTTCGGGTACCGCTTCCTTTACTTCTTTCGTTTTTGCTAACCAGTTTCCTCGATCAAAGAGATAATTTTTTCGTCTTTTTTCTGGTGGTAGTTCTTGTAAAATAGGAGTTGAAACTGATGGAATTTTAGATAGGTCTTTAATTTTCTTTTGAAACATTTCTGGATATGTCGCCATCTTTGGTGATCGCTCGTGAAAATAAAGCCAGTCTAATCGCATTAAATCCGCATCGGCAATCTTGTCCTTCCGAAACAAAAGATAGATGTCTCGAAATCCATCAGAAGCTTCAATTGGCACTTTTAGTGTACTCCATTTTTCCCAAGGATTCTGATTTTTTGATTTAGAATTGTGCGTCAATGGAAGTGAAAACTGGCTAATCTTTTCGCCATTCAAGGAATCCAAATGGACTTCTATAAATCCACCGTGCGGCGTAGCATACCGATAAGAGATCGCCTCTACATCTATCAGATTTATGTTTTCAAATAATAGCCAAGAAGAATCTTGGACTTGGAAAATAGCAGTTTGATCTGGAGCCAATAATTCAATAAAACCGCCACTGGCAGCAAAGCTTTCAATCTCTACTTTTCTATAACCTAAATGATTAACTAAATCTGTTTTTTGTTCGTAAAGATGTCCTTCAATTTTTATTTGATCTTCTGGTTTCAATTCCTTCTGAATCCAGGCGATAATTTCTCTAACGTCCTCTTTGTTATCGCCTTCATATGTGAATAAGTTAGGGGCTTCATGGTAGATGTCTTTATCCGCGGTATTATTGTAAAAAGATAGAAAATTATAAAAATCCTCGTGCTTAAATGGATCATATGGATGGCTATGGCATTGGACACAAGCCATCGTAGTGCCTTGCCAAACATCAAAGGTTGTACCTACCCTTTCTATGTTTGCATAATTTCTATATTCTTCATCGTCTGTCCCACCTTCGTCGTTTGCCATGGTGTTTCGATGAAAAGCTGTTGCAATTAATTGACTTTCTGTAGGATTTGGAAGTAAGTCACCTGCTAGTTGCTCAATAGTAAATTGTTGAAACGGCATATCACTATTAAATGCTTGGATCAGCCAATCTCGATATTTCCATATACTGCGGTACAAATCTTTCTCATAGCCTTTCGAATCTGCATAGCGAGCCAAATCCATCCACATACTGGCCCATTTTTCTCCAAAGTGGGGTGAATTTAATAAGCGATCAACTTCAACTTCGTAGGCATTTATGTCAGCGTTTTGGACATAGCTTTTACTTTCCAAAAGACTGGGAGGTAATCCGATAAGGTCCAAAGATAGTCGACGTAACAGACCAGCCTTTTCCATTGGACCATTGGGTACTAGACTGTCTTGAGCCAAACGTTGCCACACAAAGTGATCGATCTCATTGATAGGCCAATCAGTATCTAATATAACAGGTGCACTAATTGTAGTGTCTGGTGGGATATATGCCCAATGTCTTTCCCATTTTGCACCTTGATTAATCCATGTTTCAATTAATTTGATTTCGTTTTCGGATAAAGGCTCACTATCAAGTGGCATTCTCAATTCTAAATCCTCATGTCGAAGACGGTTAACCAGTTCGCTTTGACTAGCACTTCCTCTGACAATTGCTGGACGTCCAGATTGTGTATCTGCAAAAGCTTCTTTTTCGAATAGTAGGCTGAAGCCTCCTGATTGCTTGATACCTCCATGACACGCTAAACATTTTTTGTTGAAGATCGGACGGATGTGAGTATTATAGCTAACAATGTTATCTTCCTGAATTTGACAGGTACAGAAAAGCAAGACACATAGCCACAAGAAAGATCTATGCATATTATCGGATCAACTGAAAAACATTAAATCGCATTGCTTACAAGATAACAAAGGAAAGAGCGATAACAAAGTTTTATATTTCAATTCAGATGAAGCATAAACAAAGGAAATAGCAATTTTAAAATGTGTAGATCAAACCTGAAATTTCTTCTTGTTTCAAAAATATATTTTAAAAAAATATAGGTGTTTATACTAATACAGAAAAAACATGGTTATAAGAATACATTAAGTCATTCATTAAAAAACTGTTAACTATAAGACAAAAGCTACACTAAATTCGTTTTTCTTTCAACTTAACAAAAATTAAAAGATCATGAAGAAACTAGTAATTGTCTTATTAATTGGCTGTGTTAGCTCATTTTATTCTTGTACAAATGACATAGTCAGCAGCGAGATCACCTTTACGCGAGCCACTCCCATTTACGAAGATTTAAATGCATTAAGAACAATACCTCTTGAGGGAGCTGTGAGGGATATCAGTGATCCAGGTAAAGTGTATTTATCCGATAACCTTATTTTGATTGGAGAAGAAAATCAAGGCATCCATGTTTTAGACAACTCTAATCCAGAGAACCCTCGAGCTGTCTCTTTCATACAAATACCGCAAAACAAAGAATTTTATGTTGACGGAAATTTCATCTATGCAGAAAGCGCATACGACATGCTTAAAATCGATATTTCCACAATTAGCAGCCCAAGGTTAGCAGGTAGAATTGAACATGCATTCGGACCAGGTATCGATAATGATCTTGGACAATCTTTAATAGGATTTACCTTCGAGGAAGTCACAGAAACATTTACATCAGATGATGTTTTGTGGAATCAAATATTTCCAAATGATGTCGCTTACTTTGATTATCAACGACAGTTGATTCCAAAATCTGCTGTTCCCTCTTCATTTATAGGTAACAGCTCTAATGCTATTGGTACGATTAATAGAATTGCAAAAGCTAAAGATCATATTTATGCTATCAGCAGCCAACAATTAACTACCATAGAAGACGGATCTAATTTTGGTCTAATTTCAAATAGAGACATCGGGTGGGCAATGGAGACTATTTATCCGCAAGGAGATAACTTGTTTATCGGTTCACAAAACAATATGCAAATACTGGACATAAGTGATCCTTCGCAACCTACCGAGCAAGGATGGTTTAACCATGCGACTGCCTGCGATCCAGTTTTACCTGTAGGTAGCACAACCTATGTCACCTTAAGGTCAGATCCAGAGTCAAATTGCCCTGGTGATGAAAGTGCACTATTAGTTATCAACACAAGTGACGTTAGAACCCCTTGGCAAATACAAGAAATTGGAATGATATCACCTTTTGGAATGACATTGATTGGTGATAAATTATACGTCGGTGAAGGAGCTAACGGTTTGAAAGTGTTTGATGCAACCGACAGAGAGTTTTTGACGGAAATTAGCTTTGACACATCTGTGCAGGCCTATGACATAATTGCTCATCCAACTAATAACAATCTTATTTTAGTATCCGGACCTGAAGGTTACGGCCAATACGAAGTAGATGGTGAAACTGACAGCTATTCTCTTGTCAGTTGGATTTCGAATTAAATCAAGACACGATATTCCATTTGCATGATTATCCATGCAATTTAAAAGCACAATGTAAAATTGCCTGCTAGTGATAACTTTGGTTATTTCGAAACTACTGCCTAGGAGAAAATGAAAAAGATTTGTTGCTGGCAGGCATTTTAATTTCAAATATATGAATGTGAAATCAATCTATCTCATTTGCATTTTGTCCTTTTCAATTCAAAATGTATTTGCTCAAAAAAATAGTAATATCTCTACGGCACTTTACTTAGAAGATGGCTCTATCTATATTGGAGAAATTGTATCAGAAGACGCCTTTGAAATCGTTTTAAAAACGGAGTTTATTGGTGAGGTTACAGTACCAGCATATTTGGTAAAGAATCGTAGTAATAAAGGAATTATCGTTCCTAACACCATTGCAAAGTATCATAAGACGACAGGTAATTTTTTCACATTTGATTATACGTTTAATTTTGGTGACAATAACTTATCTCAATTAAATTTCATTTTTGGTAAACGATTAAAACCCAATTTAAATCTAGGAATAGGAATGGCCTATACATATATGGCTACTAATTCTAGAGTACGTTTTATTGACCAACAACTTTTACAGACTTATGTATATGGACAATATTTTTTCAATGACAAAAAATGGCGCCTATTTGTAGATGCAAAAATGGGTTATGGCTTTGATGTTTCAGGAACAGCAAACTTTGGATTTGGAAATTTGAGCAATACAGGAGGTGTTTATTTTAATCCTGGAATAGGATTTCAACTTGCCAATAGAAAAAATATGAAATGGTCATTTAAGCTTTCTCAACACATTCAAAAAGCAAGAACTACAGATTTTTTCCAAGATAATTTACAAAATCCTGTCTCGATTAACTCAAATGTGTGGTACAATAGAACAACTTTTACAGTAGGGATAAATTTCTGAGCATATCAGCCAATTGTGCAAAGCAGCATATAGGAAGACAATAATTATCAGCTTCTTTGCTCCTTTACCAACGTTATTATAAGCAAGAAATAAAATCCTACCTCTTAATGTCATATAGAGTATTTATTCATTTGTGAATTTAGATTTCAAATCCATTCTTTCATGTAGGATTCTCTCCACTTCTATTTTACCTATATCTATATCTCTGTAGAAAAAAAAAATTTTGAAAGTTACCAAAATTTGGTATTATTTGCTAGTGAGGTAGGTTTAGCAAATTCGAGTATTTACAATAGCCTTCTTATTTTTCCATCGATTTAGGCTAATAAAAATTAAGGAGTTTTTCACTCTCAATATTCTAGTTTGACGGTCGGATAAGGTCTGTATTTTCCACAAAACATACTAGACTAAAGCTTTTAACCCTCTTTTCAAGATCTTTTTTGATAAAAAATATCTCTTTTTCATTATTCATTCACATTTCATTAAACTTTTTGGTCGATCCATAGTCTTATCTTCGTCCATTGACTTAGCAAAATGAATAAACAAATCATACTTATCCTTCTTTTCTTTATTAGCCAATTCACATTACAAGCTCAACAAAGGGGAAGAGCTGGAGGTGGCGGTGCTGCTCCTTCCTTAAAACTTGTAGGTAAAGTCATAGATCAAGGCAGTAATTTAGGACTAGAATTCGCAACTATTTCTGTATACAACAAACAAGATTCGACTCTAATTACAGGTGGTCTTACAGGTACAGACGGCATATTTGAACTTGATGTCAAACCTCGTCCAATGTACGCGGTCTTTGAATTCATATCATACAATTCATTTACTAAAGACATTGTATTTGATAAAGATGCTATACGATCAGGTGATAGAAAAATTGATATGGGAACAATCAGTATGGTTATTAACAGTACACAGCTTGATGAAGTAGAGATAACAGCTGAAAAAAGTGAAGTCCAATTTTCGTTGGATAAAAGAATTTTTAATGTGGGCAAAGATTTGGCAAATCAAGGAGGTAGCGCTGAAGATATTTTAGATAACGTACCCTCCGTCACTGTAGATATCGAAGGTACTGTGAGCCTAAGAGGAAGTGAAGGCGTCCGCATATTAGTTGATGGTAGGCCTTCTACCCTTGTCGGAGGGTCTACAGGTAGTGGTTTAAAAAATATACCAGCTAATTTAATTGATCAAATCGAAGTAATCACAAATCCGTCTGCTAGATATGAAGCTGCTGGTATGGCAGGTATCATCAACATCGTTTTAAAGAAAAATAATAATAGTGGATTTAATGGATCTTTCGACGCATCTGTGGGTTATCCCGCACAACAAGGCATAGGTGCTAATATTAATTACAGAAAAAATAAATTGAACTGGTTTGCTAATTACAGCATTCGCAATCGAAATGGACCTAGAGATGGATTCGTTTATCAAGAAAGAACAATTGGGGATTTTGTAGAAGTATTAGACTCTGACAGAACCGGCAACCGTGGCGGTTTTTCTAACAGTATTCGTTTGGGTGCTGATTATTTTTTGACTGACAAAGATCAACTTACTGGTTCGTTCACTTATAGAATATCTGACGACAACAATTTGGCTACTATAAGTTACGATTCTCTCTCACGGAGAGTTGGAAGCTTTGATACTCAGTTTCTAAGTAATACATTCAGAACAGACGATGAAAATGAAGATGAGGCAAGTCTTGAATACAATATAAACTACCGAAAGGAATTTTCATCAAGGGACCATACATTAAACGCTATGATTCAGTATGAAGACGAATTAGAAACAGAGTCTTCATTATTTGATGAACAATTCACGCCAGCTGGAGAAGGGACCAGTCCTAGTTTGGTGCAACGAAGTAACAATGAAGAGTCTTATGCGAATTGGTTATTTCAAGTTGACTTTTCCAGACCGCTAAGTAAAGATCACAAATATGAAATAGGTTACCGCACAAGCCTACGAAATATATCAAATGACTATATCGTAGAAGAGTTGAATGATGACGACATCTACGAAGTGCTGCTGTTTAATGGGCAACTTTTTGACAATAACTTTCGATACGACGAAAACATTCATGCACTCTATGCGACTTACGGAAACAAATACGGCAAATTCAGTTATCAAGCAGGTCTTAGAGCTGAATATTCAGATGTGACTACAATTGAAACGAACCAAGATAAAGTAAACGCGAGAGATTATCTTGACCTCTTCCCTAGCCTTCATTTAAATTATCAAATAAATGATGCTAGAGCTTTTCAAATAAGTTATAGTCGTCGAATTGATAGACCTCGTTTTTGGTTTTTAAATCCATTCTTCACCTTGAGTGATCGGATCAATACATTTAGTGGCAATCCAGATTTAGATCCAGAATATACAGATTCCTATGAATTGGGAACCATTCGATATTGGGATAATTTCTCTTTAAACACGTCCTTATTTTACAGACATACTGAAGATAACATTCAGCGTTTTTTGGTTGTAAATGATAATGGTACTACAACTAGAAGACCAGAAAATATTGGTACAGCAGATGATTATGGTCTTGATATGAATGTTTCCTATTCGGGATTGAAATGGTTGAGGCTAGACGCCAATGGTAATTTTTTCAGAGCAACAAGTAAAGGAAGTTTTGAAGAGTTTTCCTTTGATGTAGATAATTTTACTTGGTTTGGGCGGTTAACTGCTCGAATCACATTTTTTGATTCGGATTTGCAAATTCGTAGCAACTACAGAGGTTCCAGAGTAACAGCTCAAGGATCATCTCAAGGTCAAGGTTCAGTTGATTTAGGTTGGAGTAAAGATTTCATGAATGATAACCTTACAGTAACCCTGTCCGTTCGGGATTTATTCAATTCCAACAGGTACAACAGTATAGTTGAATTTGAAGATTTCTTTCAGGAAAGCCAATTTCAACGTAGAGCAAGATCTACAAATCTAGCAGTGAGCTACCGAATTAATCAAAAGAAGAAAAGACAGAGAGGTGGCGGTGGCGGAGGTAACTATGACGGTGGTGGGGAATTTTAATCCTATTCCTTTTAGATTTTCATATCCACAATTCTAACATTTAAACAATAGTTTGAATATGAAACAATATAATTCCTACATCCTTATTTGCATAAGCTTTTTTCTATTTTCTTGCAACAGTAGTAAGCTTACAACCAAGGCTCCTCAATTCCAAAACAATGCACAAAAGCTTGTTTACGATATGATACAAAAGGTAGGCGACTACACCACATTAGCAGCAAAAAAAGATGTGATTTATACGTATACATACCAAACACCAGACGGCAAAAAGGATGTGTCAACAGAAAAATATATATTCGATGGAGAGCTCTCATATGGTAAATACGATACACATCAAAGAACATTTGCAGATCTGAAAGGCTCTATTGAACAAGGTTTTAACGGTAGCAACTATTGGTTAAAACACAATGGAACTGTACTGAATGATGCAGATCGATTGAAACGTGTTGCGTTTAATCGTCCCACTAACTTTTATTGGTTTGCTATGTGGCAGAAACTAATGGATCCAGGTTTGACATATGAGTATATAGATGAAACTACAATAGGTAGTAATCAGTATGATATCGTCAAAGTCTCATTTAAATCAATGGACGGAAAGCCAAAAGACATATATCAACTTTACATTAATAAAACTACTTCACTCGTCGATCAATTTTTATTCACAGTTGCTGATTTTGGTGTTATAGATACGCCATACTTAATGAAGGTAACCCATGAAAATGTAGATGGTATTTTGATCCCAGCAAAACGCAAGTACAAAAAATCAACATGGGATGGACACGTATCAGACGATCCTTGGATAAATGTAAGTTGGACTAATATTCGCTTCAACAACAACCTCAGTCCATCAGATTTTTCAATATAGAAATATTGTCCTATTTGCATTACTGCTAATTTATGTGCGCTTCATTTTGTGCAAAAGAGGTATATTGATGTTTCATTGACCAATTGACTCAAGGGATGAAAAAATTAGCATTGCATTGGCAGATATTGATAGGGATGGTTTTGGGAATCGTATTTGGGTTTCTTGTCGCCGGGACTGGATGGGGGCCAGATTTTGTACGAGATTGGATCAAGCCGATAGGAACGATATTTATAAACCTATTAAAGCTTATTGCGATCCCATTAATCATTGCTTCTTTAATTAAAGGTATTTCAGATCTAAAGGACATTTCAAAATTTTCTGCCATTGGAGGTAGGACAATATTGATCTATATTTTCACTACAGTTATTGCTGTCAGTATAGGTTTGCTAATAGTCAACATCATTCAACCTGGAAACAGTGTCTCACAAGAAACACTAGCAGAATTAACCAGTGCCTACTCTGACGAAGGCGCGTCCAGAGTCGAAAAAGCACTAGGACAAAAAACGAAAGGACCATTGCAATTTATCGTGGACATGGTCCCCCAAAACATATTTGGTGCTGCCTCTAGTAATGGGAATATGCTCCAAGTTATTTTCTTCACCATTTTCTTTGGCATTGCACTCTTGCTTATTGATCCTGAAAAAAGTGCTCCAGTAAAAGCATTCTTTGATGGCTTTAATGATATTATCTTGAAGATGGTTGATTTGATCATGATTATAGCGCCATACGCTGTATTTGCTCTGTTGGCCTCATTGGTGATTGATACTCAAAACCCAGACTTATTCAAAGCATTGAGCTTTTATGCAATATCTGTTGTTGTTGGTCTGCTTGCAATGATTGGATTTTATTTGATTGTCATTACTTTCTATGTTAAAAAATCTCCTTTATGGTTTATCAAAGGCATCAGTCCAGCACAATTACTCGCATTTTCTACAAGCTCAAGTGCCGCTACCCTACCCGTGACTATGGAAAGAGTCGAAGAACATCTAGGTGTTGAAAAAGAAGTCACGAGTTTTGTATGTCCAGTCGGTGCAACTATAAATATGGATGGCACGAGTTTATATCAGGCAATAGCTGCAGTCTTTATCGCTCAAGCCTTAGCCTTTGATTTAACATTTGCGGATCAGCTTACAATTATCATGACTGCAACATTAGCGTCCATAGGATCAGCCGCTGTCCCTGGTGCAGGAATGATCATGCTTGTCATAGTTTTGGAAGCTATAGGCTTACCTGCAGAAAAATTGGCTATTGGTCTGGCTCTGATTTTTGCAGTGGACAGGCCACTGGATATGTGTCGTACTATAGTGAATGTGACAGGCGATGCTACGGTGGCAATGATTGTAGCTAAAAGCGTAGGTAAACTAGGAGAACCTAATGTGAAGAATTGGGACGATAACTATGGACTTGTCAAGTAAAAAGTAAAACTATTTTTAAATATTTAAGTTCTATATTTTAAAGTCATGATTTTAGGAATTGGATCAAGAGTAAAACATCAGGCATATGGTGATGGTGTTGTCATTGAGGTTGATGTCGCAGCTTACAAAGTTGTGTTCATGTTATACGGCATAAAACTAGTCGGAAAGGAATATGAAAGCTGGGAAATTATCGAAGCTATCGAGCATAAGGAAAGTGTAAGTTTCGATGCAGCTGAGCAATCGCTTATAAAAATCCTAACACATTTTTCAGACATTTCTCAAGAGATAGAATTGGGCGATAAGTGGATAGATGGCCAAATGATATTGAAGCCTGCAGATGAAAGTTTAAAATCAAAAGAAATTCCAATTGATACCTTCTTTCATAAAATTGTCATGGTGCGGGACAGATTGCGAGTGATGGAACAACGTATCAACAGCAGTAAATTGACTGATGAAGAAAAAGTAAATCTTCAACAATACATTACGCGTATTTATGGGAGTTTAACCACTTTCAACGTATTGTTTAAATACAAAGACGATCATTTCAAAGGGGATAAGAAATAAAATATTCATGATTCGAGTCATTTTTTATGTAGTGGCATGTAGCATTGTCTACAGTCTGTCTGGCTGCGTCGAAGCACAATCAGAATTCTCAAAACTTGCACCAGGCATTTGGAGAGCGACGTTGACTTTGGAAGAGACACCTGTGTTTAGAGAGGAGGATGATGAATCTCCAATCATAAAAGATCAGGTACTATTGCCATTCAACTTTGAGGTTATCTATCCTAATAAAGATTCTTTCTACATCCTGTTACACAATGGAGAAGAGCGCATCCAAGTCACTGATATAAAATATGGTAGAGACAAAGCAATGGCAAAAGATACTGTATTGATTAATTTTCCAGTATTCGACACCTATCTCAAAGCAATTTTTGTGGAAAATGTCATGGAAGGACAATGGGTAGTTAACTACAGAGACAAATACGCTATCCCCTTTGTTGCCTATCACGGACAAGGGCATCGCTACGAATATGATGGTGCTGCTCCAGCAGAAAATTTAACTGGTAACTGGAAAACAGAATTTGAAATCAATACACCAGATGCTTACCCAGCAATTGGTGAATTTAAACAAACTGAAGAAAAGCTATTGGGTACCTTCCGAACAGAAACTGGAGACTATCGATTTCTTGAAGGCATTGTCAGAGAGAATAAATTTTCGATGAGTTGCTTCGACGGCGCACATGCCTTTTTATTTGATGGCAAAATCATGGAGGACAAATCGCTCTTGGGTACTTTTTATTCTGGGACTCACTATAAGGTCTTATTTGAATCTGAGAAAGACGATAACTACGAAATTGAAAGTCCATTCTCCATTACCAAAGACTTGTCTCCTGGCGAGCCACTCTCTTTTTCATTCCCCAACACGAGTGGTAAAAAAGTAAGCTTGAATGACGAAGCATATGCTGGCAAGCCGAAGATCATTCAGATTATGGGAACCTGGTGTCCGAACTGTAAAGACGAAACTCAGTTTCTGATGGACTATCTTGCAGACTCTTCTAAGCCATACATTGACATCATTACCATTTGTTTTGAACGGTACAGAGAAGAAGCTAAATCTATGGCTGCAATTGAACGATTCAAAACTAACTTTACTATTCCCTATGAAGTATTGTACGGAGGATTTCACGATAAAGCTGAAGCTTCCAAACAGATACCACAAATAAGTAAAATCATTTCTTATCCTACTTTATTATTCTTAGATAGAGAAAATAAAATCAGACGAATTCATACTGGATTTAATGGCCCTGCTACAAGTGGATTTGCTGCATTTGAAAAGGAATTTGATTCAATTGTTGAAGAACTGGTGAATTAATTTTCGCGTGTAATTTTAATTAAAATATTATGCAGATTTGCACTTGCATACTGCATTCATAATTAATTCTTAGTCAGAATTACAGATTTTCAAGACTTGTGCTGTTTCCAAGGATTATAAGTAATTATATCAGAATTTGACTAGTCAACAAAATGATTACTGCCCATGGAATCAAGTAATAAAGAAATCAATGCCTATATTTAAAGGTGACCTCATTCATTAAATTTATATTACTCAGCTTCATCTTGCTGCTCTACATCACCTCCAGCGCTCAATCAACATTTGAAATATGCGACAATGGCATTGATGATGATAATGATGGCTTCATCGACATACAAGACGAAGATTGTTTTTGCCCTGAATGGAAGACTAAATCAATAATTCCTAATGCATCCTTCGAGCTGCAAGACTGTTGCCCTGAATCAGCATCCATGGCGAGTTGTGCTAGTGGTTGGTTACAAGCTTCCTTGGCTACGCCTGATTATTTTCATGCTTGCGATTATAGTGGTTCAGATATTTTCAACTTGCCGCAGCCGATTCCAGATGGGGAGGGATTTATTGGCTTTATTGACGGTAGCTTTACTGGTGACTTCAACCCCAAGTGGAAAGAATATGTAGGTACATGCCTTACTACCCCACTACAAAAAGACACTTCATATCAACTTCAATTTCACCTTGGTTTTATGGATCGAGAAGTCTCTCCTGAAATTAATATGGCAATTTTTGGTACTGCTGATTGTGACATGCTTCCATTCGACAACACGGATAATTCATTTGGCTGCCCTACAGGAAATGTTCAGTGGGTCAGGCTTGGAGGGGTGAGTTCTGTAGGACAAAACGAATGGAAACCGCAAGAGATAATTTTTAAGTCTACTATTGATGTCGCAGCTATTGTTGTGGGTCCAGATTGCAGTGTCAGATCGGCAACCAACAATCCGTATCATTTTATGGATAATCTTATTCTTGCAAAATTAACTGACTTCGATGTGAATATTAAAGCTGGGGATGATCTGTGTGCTCAAGACTTTATGCTACAAATTAGAGCACAAACAGATGCAAGGTATCAATGGTATAAAGATGACATAGCTATAGCCAATGCGACACAAAATATATTGACAGAGCTGTCTGGACCTGGCAGTTACAGAGTCCGAATTGAAAACGAAGTGTCTTGTTTCCTATCAAAAGCTTATGAGTATTTCCCACCTGTGGCATTGAGTCAACGCTATGAAACCATATGCAAAGGAGATTCCTTTCAATTAGGTGATCAGGTGTTAAACACTGAGGGCATATTTAGAGATACATTTAAAATACTAAACAATTGTGACAGTATAGTTATCGTAAACTTGGCATTAGAAGATCCTCAAGAACGAATAATAGAAATACGCGTTTTTCCAGGTGAAGAATTTGAAATCGGTACACAGTCCTACAGCATACCCGGCAATTATTCTCAAACCATGTTGTCAGATACAGGTTGTGACAGCACCATCCATTTGCAATTGTCAAACTATGCCATATATACCCCAAGTGCCTTCTCACCCAATTCAGACGGGATAAACGACATCTTTACTCTCCACAGTGATACTGGTTTACAACGAATTTCTAGCTTATTGATTCTAGATCGAAATGGTAATGTGATGTTTGATAAAAAAGACTTAGAATCAACTGATGGATGGGATGGAATGGTCAATGGTACACAAGTACAGACAGGTGTGTATACCTATATGGCGATTGTGCTAATGGATGATGGTGTAGAGCGGAGTTTGAGCGGAACGTTTAGTCTAGTTCGGTAGTATACTAAATTTATAAGTGCACTTTAACGAATGGTGAACTACTTACCGCCTACAGTCTTTATTGCTGAATTAATTTATTGACCATTTGTTCTAAATGGTTTATTTTATTTATTAAAGCAGTTATTTGTTCATCTCTTTTAACAAGTTCTTTTTCCAAATATGCCTTTTGGGTTAAGTTGTTTTCAGTAACATTGAGATTGGATGATTTGACGACATCGCCATTGGCATTGACCAATAAAACTGTACCAGAACCGGTGGGCACATTATCTATTCTCACTCTACCTCCAACGTGAAGCGTTCTTACAGGGTTTATGTTGCCAATGCCGACATTACCATCAGCTCTGATTCTCATTCTTAAATCTCCATCAGTTCCTGGATAGCGGTTGTCGTAAAATCCTAATCCACCACCAAGAGGATGAATGATCCCAAATGCTGTAACAAATTCTTGTGAGAAAGAGATACCAACGTCTCCTGCGAATGTACGCTGAAAAACACCTACGACACCATTATTAAGCGAAGGATCTATATTGTTGACATGTAATTGTGCTTGTGGAAATGGCGTTCCGATCCCAGCTTTTTTAAATACAACCAAATCTCCTTGTATTTCACCAAGCGTTTGACTATACGTAAATAGTGTAAGACATGTCAAAAATAATACAATCAAATATTTGTTCATTTTAGTATTGTTTAAAGTTTGAATCCGATAATTCTTCCTTAGTAAGACATAATAAATAGAGTCCTTTTATAATCATGTTTTCCCTTCAGTATATATTTCCAAATTACTTAAGGACTAATTGAAAAGTGCTACAATACTTGTAATCAACCCCAAAAATCAGCTTAAGAAATACCCAATAAATGAGCTTGTAAACACTGCCAAAGCATTAATTGATGTCTTCTTATATAAATATACTAGAATCTTGCGTATGTTCAGTATTACAATTTCATTGACTAACAGCTCCGACATGAATCTGATAAAGCAAAATACTACTTTGTCTTTCCTGATTGTAAGAGAATGGAGTCATGGATCTTATTTAATCACCTTATCACCTCATTATCAGAAAAACTAAAACACACCTTTCCTTCCAGTGGTATATAGCAATTATATACCTCTTATCACTACACTTGTCTATCTATGCACAAAATCATATAGATAAGACTAATCACTTTCCTTTAGATTCTTTTAAAAGTCTAAATCAGCTCACCGATAAAACTTCATCTCACAATTATTTCTACAAGAAAGAATTCTACGATGAGCTTCAAATCTTAATGGATACATCTGGGAGCATAGACATTAAAGATCTACCTAGACTAGTAAGCCAATTTAAAAAAAACGATACCAAAAATGACTATCAACCTAATGCTGTTTATTGGGCTAAATTAGACCTGGTGGGGAAAACTCATCTTGACCAAAATTATCTTTTCCATTTCAGCAGTAATGGATTTGACCACAGTTGGGAAAACATTAAAACCTGGATGATTTCTGAACATGGAGATACTCTTTATCAACAGACAGGTCATTTAATACCAAATAACAATAAACCAATACCCTCTGAATTAAATTTGCTAGAATTCCCAATTGATCAACAAGAAAAGGTCACCATTTACATTCGATTAGAAGGTCACCGGCAGGAAGAGCGACACAAAGCAAAACAGATTTCGGTTGACCTCATACATAGAGACATGTATCCTGGAGCTTTTGAAGGGTATTCTTTCAAAGGGTATTTCCCAAAAAATAATGAAAATCCATTTCGTGGAAATCCTATCACCTTTCATCAATTTTATACAGAGACGGAAGGAGAAATTCCTATTTCCACCATTCATGAAAAATGGAGTACTATACCCAAAACTGATCTTCTACAAACAAAACATGAGCCTAATAAAACCTATTGGTTAAAGGCGAAATTTTATGGTAGTCCCTATTTTCTAGGTAAACAGATTTTACACATTGCCCCGCATATGGGTGATGACAGATACACCTTTGACTATGTGGATACGTACATAACTAAAGGTGATGGTCGGTTCAGTCATCAACGAACAGGTGATCATGTTCCACAATCAAAAAGGGTATATAATTTTTGGGCAAATTTTATACAACTAGAATTAGAAGAATCTGACACTTTGGAAGTTTATATGCGCTTAGAAGGTACTGATGATCGCTTTCTGATGTCAAATATAGTCCTCTTTCATGTTGACAAGGATTCTTTATTTCCATCGCAAATTAGTTTAGGGATAGAACACGGGATTTTTTATGGCATACTCGCAATTCAAGTTTTATTTTTTGTGATTTTATTTCTGATTGAAAGGGACCGTATTCATCTATACTTTAGCTTAACGTTCTTTAGTGTATTGCTTGGTGAAATCGCATCTCCAGACGGCTACATGTATGGTTTTGTAGTATTCTCCAGTCTTAAGGACTTTTCCATTACCTTCTACTACCTAGCGATGTTTTTAGGCTCACTAGGCATTATTAAGTTTACGCAGCATTACTTTAATTATGAGCCTGATCACATTTATTCCAAATGGTTGATTCCTGTTTTCATTGTTATTTTAGCAATAGTCAATACCGGTGCGTCGCAGCAAGTGGAAATGGTGTATGATGATTTCAGCAGTTGGCAAGGATTGGATGTTGTCTCGCAATATTTAGTCATCGCTGCCTTAGTCTTTTCTTTCTACATGGCATACAAAGCACCAATTCAAAAAAATGTTTCCAAGAGATTATATTTCATTGCATTTAGTCCTACACTTATTACCTGTTTTGCACTATTTATGGAACAAATAATCTTTACAGAGATTGCCAATTACGACTTTTTAATTTATTTCAGATTTACCATTTTAATTACTGCTACCCTGTTGGCACTCACAATCGGATTTCGTACAAATAAACTAAAAGAAGAAAAGGCTAATGCAGTCAAACTTGTAGAATTAGAAGAAAAAGAAAAGCTTCGACTGAAAGAATTAAGTGAATTTAAGGCTCGCTTTTACACAAACATCACACATGAATTTAGAACGCCATTAACTGTCATCATGGGCATTAATGATGAACTCTCCAACACTACCAAACAGCTAAACTTACCCGCTAATAAGAAAGAAAAAATACTTCAGAATCAGCATCTTATAAAACGGAATAGTAAAAATCTACTGACCCTTGTTAATCAACTATTAGATTTATCAAAATCAGACAGTCAAGAACTAGAACTCCAATTAAAACAAGGCGACATTTTACCGTATTTGAATTATTTGACAGAGTCCTTTTACAGTAAAGCAAGTAAAAAAGATATTCGACTTGTCTTTTATTCAGAATTACAATCATTGATCATGGATTTTGATGAACAAAAAATCCAACACATCATCTATAACCTTTTGTCTAATGCAATAAAATTCACCCCAGAAAAGGGCAAGATAGTTATGCACGCTTCTCTAATTGAAACAAATACAGAGCCTACATTAAAGCTTATCGTTAAGGATGATGGAATTGGTATACCAGTAGATAGTTTGCCCCACATCTTTAATCGATTTTATCAAGTGGATGATTCGCATACTCGACAGGAGGATGGTAGCGGTATAGGTCTATCTCTAACTAAAGATATGGTTACTTTAATGGGAGGAAACGTATCTGTAGAAAGTCAGATGGGAACAGGCACTACGTTTACAATAACCATCCCAATAACAAATAATGCAGAAGCAAGCTCTTTTATTCCGATATCCATTCTAAATGATGTTGACATAGAAGAATCAGACACAGATATTAACATAAATAATGGTGAGTTTGATGAGATAGAACAAAAACCAATTTTGCTCATAGTTGAAGACAATAAAGATGTATTTAGTTATTTGAAACTGGTGCTGGATCAAACTTATTCTGTTGTTGCTGCTGCAAATGGAGAAGATGGCATAGAGAAGGCAAAAGAAATAATTCCAGATTTAATCATCAGCGATGTTATGATGCCGATTAAAGATGGCTTTGAGTTGACTAAAACCCTGAAACTAGATAAAACTACCAGTCACATTCCTATTATACTGTTGACAGCGAAGGTTATGCATGATGATAAAGTAGAAGGGCTCCAAATCGGAGCAGATGCCTATATGACCAAACCATTTGACAAGCAAGAACTCCTCATTAGAATAAATAAGTTAATAGAAAGTCGGTTGGTCATGCAACGCCATTATTCACCAACTAATAATAAAGAAATAGCAAAGGATTCTATAATCCAATCAGAAATCATTACAAATGAAGAACCATTTATCCATCAAGTCAAGGCCATCATCACTGCTCAATTACAAAATGATAAATTAAACGCTGATATAATTTCAAAAGAAATGGGCATAAGCCAATCTCAATTGTATCGTAAGGTCAAGGCCTTAACAGGATTATCAATCAATAACTATATCCGAAATTTCAGATTACAACAAAGCACTGATTTATTAAAAAACACCACTAAAGACATTGCAGAAATTGCTTATGAAGTTGGTTTTAGCAGTCCTAGTTACTTTTCAAGATCTTTTACTAAAGTATATAAGCGATCTCCTAATGCATTTAGAAAGGAAATGGCTAGGTGATAACATGTATGCAGGCAGTTGTTGATTTTTTAGTCAGAGACTGTATTCAGGTACAGACTTTGATATTTTTAAACAATGACAAAATAGTACAAGCTTTTGGTATAATAGTGAAAGGCAAATTTGGAGTTCGAAGGGATATTTGATTAAAATGGCCAAAGGAGTCGAAACAAGAAAAAAATTAATGCAGCCGATTTCAAAGAAGACTTCCAATTACACTTCTATAGAAATCCTCATTTACATATATGTTATCAGTTTAATGTTTGTGATGGCCAGATAAAAATGTGGTGGATGACAATTATATACTGCAAAACGATGTAGTATCATGTCATACTGCTTTATAAGGCCTTTGGATCACATAATTAATAACAGTTAATGTCAACTTATTCAGCAGAAGCATATGAAAACGCACCCCAACATTTTTAGATGTTTTACAATCATGTTCCTACTTGTGGCTTACCCTCCTATTTCAGCACAGGACTCAGGAGATCAATATTATAGTTTTGATGCACCTTTCATGAATAATAAGACTGGTTTATTTAGTGGGGCTCTCGTAAAGGAAACATCAATCTTCGCAGACAGCACTCAGGCATACACTATAGAAGATGTTACAAGATTGGAACAGGATCTTCATTGGGTCTCGGCCGATCAGATTAAGCCAAAGCGTTTCGTCAACTATTGGCTTAGGACAAAAATGATCTCAACTCAAGCATTCAAAGGGAGGCATGTATTTCACATCGGCGAGTCTCTTGGAAATGATTATCATGCGTACGACTACATCAATACATTTGCTTTCAAAGGGGATTCCCTCCAACTGCAACATCAGGTTGGGAGACTGGTAGAATTGGATAAAAGGCCGATCAAGTTTTGGGCTAATCTCATCCCACTTGACTTATCAATAGGCGATACATTAGATGTATTCATCAGCTTACAAGGATTTAATAAAACACACTCGCCGGAATCTATTGCACTTTGGCATGTCAATATGAAGGATGCTTTCAGTACGCAAATTTTTCTTGCAACAAAATCAGCTCTTTTTTATGGCACACTAGGTATACAAATCTTATTCTTTTTATTTCTCTTCCTCATAGATCGAGAAAGAATTTATGCTTACTTCTCCATATTTGGCTTAGGTTTATTTTTAACACGAGCATTCTCAGAATTTAATTACGAAAGCTTTGTACCTATCCCTTTCTTAACAAATTATGATGAGATAATCTATCACTATTCTGTATACATTACTGTATTAGGCGGCATTTTCTTTGTGTCTAGGTATTTAGAGATTCCCAGAAAAGGACGTTTTATGCAATATGTTGTCCCTGTTTATTTAGCCATAACTTTTATTTCTTATTCTAGATTTATATTTAGATTCTCATTTAATGAAGCAGGCACATACCCTACTATTTTAACACCAGCATTCTACACATTTTTAGCTCTTGTTCTCGGTATATACATGATCATGACCTCTCCGCTATCTGATAAAAAGGCAAAATTATTATTACTCCTTTCCATTATTCCAATCATTATTGCCTCAATACTTACCATTTTATTTAATGAAGGTCTACTGCCTGAATACATCAATTCACTTCATGTTGATGATAGTATGAAAGTGGCTATTTTGTTACTGGTGTTGACACTAGCATTGACTGTAGGTTTTCGTTCAAAGTCACTTAAAGAGGAAAAAAATCAAGCCATTCAAGAAAATTTAAAAGCTAAACAGATCATCTTCGAAAAACAGATTCGTGCTGAACAGTTGGAAGAAATGAATGTACTAAAGACAAAACTCTACACCAACATTACACACGAGTTTAGAACACCTCTCACTGTAATTATGGGTATTAATGGTGAACTGTGTGAAATGACTAAAAAGATGAATCTACCACTCTTTAAAAAAGAGAAGATGCTTGAAAATATGCAGCTCATCCAACGAAACAGTACTAATTTACTGACTTTAGTCAACCAGCTACTCAACTTATCAAAATCCGACAGTCAAGATTTAGAATTAAAATTAAAACAAGACAACATTTTACAATACTTGAATTACTTAACGGAATCTTTTTACAGTAAAGCAGATGAAAAAAATATACGGCTTGTTTTTTATTCGGAATTACCTACACTAATTATGGATTATGATGAACAAAAGATCCAACACATCATCTATAACTTGTTATCAAATGCGATAAAATTTACTCCGCAAAATGGCAAGATAGTCATGCATGCTTCTCTAAATGGTGCAGAGCATAATTCAACTCTTCAGCTTATTGTAAAAGATGACGGCATAGGTATTCCACCAGATAGTTTACCCTATATCTTTGATCGGTTTTACCAAGTAGATGATTCACACACAAGAAGTGTTGATGGTAGCGGTATAGGTCTGTCAATCACTAAAGATATGGTAGAACTAATGGGAGGGAGTATTTCTGTAGACAGTGAAATAAACGCTGGGACTACTTTCACCATCAGCATTCCCATAACCAATGAAGCCGAAGAAACTGGCTCCACACAGAAAATCTTTCAGCCTAAAGTGGAAGTGAAAAAAGAAGACAATTACATCAATACAGTAAATGAGGAATTATTAGATAGTGAAAACAAGCCTATATTACTCATCGTTGAAGACAACAAAGATGTATTTAGTTATTTAAATCTAATATTGGACCAAAGCTATAAAGTGATCAAGGCTGTAAATGGCGAAGAAGGTATACATATAGCCAAAGAAACTATACCTGACTTAATCATTAGCGACGTTATGATGCCAATCAAAGATGGCTTTGAATTAACCAACGCTCTGAAGCAGGACAAATCAACTAGCCACATTCCGATTATACTGTTAACTGCAAAGGCTACACAGAGTGATAAAGTAGAAGGGCTTAGTATCGGAGCAGATGCCTATCTTACTAAGCCATTTGACAAACAAGAACTCCTAATTCGAATCAACAAACTTATTGAGAGTCGATTGGCCATGCAAAATCATTATTCACTGACCAATAATTCGGAAGATATCACCAGTCTTACATCAATCAATTCTGCGACGGTTGCAAATGAAGAACCCTTTATCAAACAAATCCAAAATATCATCAAAACGGAAATTCAAAATGAAACACTCAATGCCGAGACGCTATCAAATGAGATAGGTATAAGCCAATCACAATTATACCGAAAAGTCAAAGCGCTTACTGGATTAACCATCAATAATTATATCAGAAATTTCAGACTACATAAAAGTATTGACTTGTTAAAAAACACTGATAAAGACATTGCCGAAATTGCTTATGAAGTCGGATTTAAAAGTCCTAGTTACTTTAGTCGGTCTTTTCATAAAGTGTATCAACAATCGCCAATTATGTTTAGGAAAAGTAAATATAATGTAGAAAACTAAGGCTAGTTTTTTTCTGTAATCAGCAAAAGAAACGACTAATTCTCACAATTTATATTGGGTTTTTACAAATTATTTATACAGTGCTATGTTTATCGCTTCAATATCTCTGAAAAACATCTCCATCCATACAACTAATTGACCATCAACATTTTAGAATATTCCCTTTCGCATGAAATGACAAAATAGTGCAAGAATTTAATCCTAAAAAACAAAATAGTACATGCATTTAGGACAATAGTGAAAGTTAAATCTGAAGATCCATCAGATATTTGGAACATACAGTGGCATGATTAAATCTCAATATTACGATCACCTAAATAAGGGATTGTATAGCAAGGTTTAGAGTCCTAATTTTGACCATACAAAAAAGCATAATGAATTAAAAAAACTTAATAACATGATTTCAGAATTCACCTAAACCACAAAATCAAATAATAATGAGGCTTCCAAAGAAGACTTCCAAGAAAACACTTCTATTGAGACCTCTACTACATATAGGCAATTAAAGTTGTTCCTGTGCGATCAGTTTAAGTAATAATGTATTGCCTGTACAACAGTAAATTTTGACTTCTATTTATAGTAAGATACACATACTATGAAGATGTGACTACTATGGACTGTGTGTAATGACTTATCTCTCTATGCCAGAGATTACGATTAGACAAACATAAACCTGACTTTTCAAATCTGTTAACTTACAATTATGAATAACAATCAATTCCTTTTATTGGCTTCACATTCCGCAGCGAATGACTCCGTGAGTTCTTCGAAATTAAATTCTAAAAATATTACGCACAGGGAATTAGAAATACTAAAACTGATTGCCTACGAGCACACCAACTTGGAAATAGCTCATAAGTTATACATCAGCTTCCATACAGTGGATACACATCGCAAGTCTTTGTATCGAAAATTCAACGTGAAGAATACAGCCGGACTGATCCGGCGTGCATTTGAATTGAGTTACCTACAGGTAACAAAACCAATTGACCAAAACTAGAAGTATACATTTCACCCAAATTAGGGATTGTGAAACGAAACTCTATGTTTTACATTTACCATATGCAAGTGCATAAATCACAAACGATCTATTATCAACAAAAACCCTATACCATGAATCAAACAATCACCTGAACCACACACGAATTGATGTAGTCAAATAAGACTTCTAGTACTATCGTGTTCCAACAGCCTTCATCAACCGTATACATCATCTATTTCTTTCTGTCCTGTGACAGAGTGACCATTATTTATAGTAAAACCAGACACTATGAAACAGAATACTTTTTTGTCCAATCTAAATCTCAAACAATATCTTAAACTGTCAGTCTCCCAGGGACTTCAGCCTGTCAATCCTCTTATATCCTTAACTCATTTTAAAACACGAATTATGAAAACACTGATTTACATATTCACCTTCCTGTCATTCTTTGTCCCCATTTATACAGACGCACAATCCACCAACTTATCTACGACGAACATTGATTGGGGATGGCGTCATGTTGGATGGGATTTACGGTTTGTGCCAGGAATTGATTATCGCGGTCATGATTATCTTAATCTTGAACTCAGAAACTTACCGAATGCTGTCAATAGTCCTATACATGCTAAAACAACAGATGCCGCAAATTATAGCAGTAATGGAGAATTACTAACTCCGGAAATTACATTTGATGGCGCAACAATTAATCCTCTTTTTGGGGAGCTTACTCATTGGGAAAATGTTAATCCCAATGCCAATGATATGATGAAAGCAGAACTAGGTCAGACCTACAATGTCGAGCTTCTTCTTAGTGCAAGTGGGAATAGTGACGCAGAAATGTGGTTAGGTAATTGGTTCGAAATACCCTACACAGTACTCGTACAAATAGAATATCGTGATCATGAAGGAAACATCGTAGAATTAGTAGACTACGAGAATGCCTGGCAAAGATCTAGTCCTTTGGTAGAAGTCTTTCAGCTTAGTCCACCAAGTGGTGCTGTCATTGGGCATATATGGGCAGTTGTAGTACATTCGGGTTTCCCTCCACCTGACTTCCATAATCAAGCAAATTGGCAGGTTTACCAAGGAATTTTTGCACCATTTTGGGTTGAAGGTGTTGTCAATGAAGAAGTACCAATCTTACATACCGCACCGCTACCTGAGATTCCAGAACTGGTATTAGAAGCCCCACCAGGAGATGCCAGCGAATTGACCTTTACGTCAACCAATAAAACGTGTAGAGAAATCAGCAATGCTGTGACGGATGAATTTGGAAATAATAGCAGTGTAGGTGTTTCCCTGGGTTTTGAGGGAAGTGTCGGTTTAATTGCAACAGTAGATATAGAAGCAACGGTAGAATTTTCAGCCGGTGTAGAAATCTCGCAAGCTAAAACGAGCACAACCACTTCAGAACGTTGTGTTAGTCTGAAGTCAGGCTTTACACTACCTCCAGCGAATGAATTAGGTGAAGACCGTAGTATTTTTGTTGGTTATGGAGGTGTAAGAAAATTTGGTGAATTCAGAAGAGTAGCGACCGTGGGGAACAAACCAGAGATTCTAGATGCGGGTTTGACATATTATGACGAGTTCAATAATTTCCCATTTAAATATACCATATCTGATATAGAAGATGAAATCGATATATTAACAATAACGATGAACAACAACGCATTACCACTTGATGCTCGTACTGATGCCCAGAATCAAATAGACGTTTGGAATCAAGTACTTGCCAATCATGCTAACAATGTTGCTAATGCGCCATTGCTAACAACCAAAACAATTCAACTTAGTATTGCAGAATCTGTTGAAGAGGAAATAACAGTAACTCAAGTTGAATCAATTGATGTTGACTTCTCGACTGGAGGAAATTTGGGTATTGCAGGGTCAGTCTCAGTTGCAGGCACAGGCGTCAGCGGTAGTACAGAGTTTTACATGTCTCAAACCAGAAGTGAAGGCAGTACTAATTCTACGGAAGAATCCAAAGTCCTGGCGTATACATTAGATGATGATGAGGTCAATGACGTACTTGTCATAGATATACGAAGAAATGAAGTATACGGCACACCGATTTTCATATTAGATGAAGCAAATTCCAGAACAAGTTGTCCTTATGAGGGAGGGTTTCAAAGGGACCAACCGATGTTATTTGGTGAAAATATTAATGGCTGTCCATCTGAATCATTGCAATTAGAAACTGAAAACCCAGATGATCCAGTAGGCTTCACCTTAAACATATGTAATGAAAGCGATGAAACCAGAGATTACACACTGCGATTAATCGAAAACACCAATAATGCTACCGTGATTGTAAATGGAGCAGTGATGGGGCTAAATACTAATATTCCCTATAACAACATCCCTGGTAATGGTGCTTGTTTCATGGATGGTATTGGTCAAATGCCTAGTGTCACTATCACCAGAGACCCACTCCAAACGAATGCTTTTTTGAAATTTGTCTTGTATCCAACTTGCTTTGGTGACAATGCAGAACTCGAAGAAACAAAAGAGTTGTTGGTTAATATCACCTTCGGCAGTGAAAACCCCAATGCAGATGATTTATCAAATAATTTGGTTTCCTATTGGAGTTTTGATGATTCAGTCGAAGATCATCAAAGTGATAATGATGGGACAATTATTGGATTAGGCAGCTCATATAATACTGCTGTATTTGGTAATGGGATTGATTTGGATGGAGGGAATACCTATGTGAATGTAGGCAACGATCCAAGCCTCAATATGCAAAATAAATCGTTGACTATTTCTGCCTGGTTTAGAGTGGATGCCTTTACGGATGATTGGCAGGCGCTTATCTCTAAAGGAGAAGGATTCAATTATAGAATTGCAAGGTTTAGCAATACAAATCAATTGGCGTACAATGGTGCTTTTCCAGATGTAATTGCACCAGTAAATGTGAATGATGGTGAATTTCATCATGTAGCTGTTGTTACAAAAGATGGAGAATACAAAAAGATTTACATTGACGGAATTCTTCAAGGTACGGATACAGGAGGGGAAAGCATTCTTGTCGATTCGGATCTGGACCTACTCATTGGCAATAATCCAAACATACTTAACAGAGATTGGAATGGGATCATAGATGATGTCGCCCTCTGGGATACAGCATTAGATGACTGTGACATTGAGCAGATATTCAATTCGGGTATGAGTATAGGTGATATGATCGGTATTTCAACAAGCTCTTGTGCTTCATCTCTTGATCTCGTGGGTACGCAATCGACCAATGCCAGTTATGTATCGGGTTCTTATATCAGTTCTGATCAAACGATACAATCACCTGCTCAGGTAGACTATGACGCGACAACTGCGATTACTCTAGAAGAAGGCTTTGATGTACAAATCGGTGCTGCTTTTCATGCATTTATTGCCGGTTGTCAAAACTAGGGCCTCTTGATCTAAAGAATATACTGTGTTTAGTAGCAGCTCCCTCTTCATAGAGGAGCTGCTCTTAAAAAAACCGTTAAATCAAAGGCTCGCATTTGTTTCAACAATAACCAAGCGAGTCAATCTAAAAACTTTAGAACAACATTTTTTAAACTCAAAAAAAATATCATGAAATATAATTTAATCTTTATCATGAGCCTATGCGTCAACCTTTCTCTATGTGCCCAAAATGATTCTGAACTGACACCCAGCACACTACTATTTTCGGATCAATCTGATCCACTAACTGGAACAATCTACGGTTATAATTTTTTCAATATTCAATCTGACTTTAACTATAGCTCTGGTGCACCAGGTATACTTTCTGCAGGTGATGACCTACAGTTTTCAAGTATCGATAAGGATGGATTTACTGTTAAACAAAGTGGAGTATTCAGCCAAAGTGAAAATGCAAATCTCGGCACAAATGCCTTAAAATTTACTCAATCTGGATTTGGAATCGACGAAATATTTTGGAAGCTGGGCACTTCTCAAGAAAATAACGGCGCTATTTCTCTAGAAATAGAAGAATTTGATTTTAGAGGGGGCTTAGCTTTCTCGAGCATCCCAATTCATATTGGATCATTCACCAATACTGGAAATGCTGTAGGCTTAAAATAGACCATCCATTAGACCCCGAAAATAAATACCTCTATCACTCTTTTGTAGAATCTCCAGATATGATGAATGTCTATAATGGCAATATTACGACGAATAGTAAAGGTGAAGCTATCGTAACTTTACCTGATTATTTTGAAGCATTGAATAGAGATTTTCGCTATCAACTGACTGCAATTGGAACATTTGCTCAATTGATTATAAAAGAAGAATTAGTTGATAACACTTTTGTGATTGCATCTTCAGAACCTAATGTGAAAGTCTCATGGCAGATTACTGGAATACGACAAGATGCCTATGCCAATAAACACAGAATTCCAAACGAAGTTGATAAACAAGGATCAGAAATAGGTCAATACCTGCATCCAGATGCTTTTACTGAGTCATTTGGTAACTTACCAGAAAGCAATAAGGAACGTAAACAAAAGAGCAGTAAGTAAACATACATACAGAATTGATACTAAAAAATATTAACTGAAAAACGTCCATTCAAAATAACCAAATAATGAAAAAAGAAAAGAGAAGTTTATGTCTTTTGCTTCTAGCAATGGTATAGACAACCAAATCCTTGGTAAATAACATTTATCGAACACATTCTGGTAAAATGGCCTTCTCTACCCTTAAAATAGTACACTGTGTTTACAGCAGCTCCTTCAAAGTGAAGGAGCTGCTTTTTAAAAAATCTGCACTCCATCAAATCCAAGAGGCATGACTTTAATTCGACATCTATTAAACGAGTCAAGGTCAAAACATTGTCATCAAAATTCAAACACTTGCTGAAAGCTTCCTACCAATTCTGTTTTGACTTTTTCCAGATCTACTTCTTGCTGTAACTCCTTTTGCATTGAAGTCACCACTTTAGTATCCTCTTGGATACCACAAGGTACAATCATATTAAAATGCTCAAGATTTGTACATACATTTAACGCCAAGCCGTGCATAGACACCCATCGACTCAAGTGTACACCAATGGCACATATTTTTCGCTGGATAATGGTGTTATCTTCTTGTAACCAAACACCTGTATAACCATCCAGCCTCTTCCCAATGATACTGTATTTATCCAATAACCGTATGACAACCTCTTCGAGGCTGCGGACGTACCAATGAACATCTGTTTTAAATTGTTCGAGATCAAAAATGGGATAAACGGTCAATTGGCCAGGACCGTGATAAGTGATGTCTCCTCCCCTATTTATTTTGAAAAATTCGAAGTTGGGGTTGGTTTCTGGATCAAAAAGTAAGTGGTCTTTTTTTCCACTTTTCCCTAAAGTGAAAACGGGATTGTGTTCGCAGATGAGGAGTTTACTGGTTGGCCTACCACCACTTCGTTTTTGTTGAATGATTTCTTTTTGGATTGCGGACTGTAAATCCCATGCCTCTTTGTAAGAAATTCTACCCCAGTCTATATACTCAACGTTAGGTTTAATCACTTATACGACGACAGGCTCTTCTAATTTAACAACCCACCCGCGCGTATCTTCAATCTGACCTCTTCTTAATTTTGAAATGTAGTCTTTTGCAAATGGAGCTATCTTAAACGAGCTAACATCAATCGGATAGTCTTTGCCTTTGTAGCCAATGTTTTTCACATTAGAGACAACAGCTGCGGTACCTGTGCCAAAGACTTCTTTGAGTTGACCTTGTTCATGAGCAGCGATAATCTCATCTATTGAGATGTCTCTTTCTTCTACTGTATGACCTTCATCTCTCAGAATTTGAATGATAGAATCTCTTGTTATGCCGTGCAGGATTGCTCCATTGAAGGCTGGTGTGAGTACCTTATCTCCAATCACAAAAAAGATGTTCATCGTACCGACTTCTTGTACATACTTAAACTCTTTACCATCCAACCATAACACTTGGTCATAACCTTCACTTTTTGCTTTCTTGGCAGGGTATATAGAAGCGGCGTAATTACCGGCTGTCTTGGCATCGCCTACACCACCGGGAGCTGCTCTGACGAATTCCGTTTCTGCTTTTAGGTTTACAGGTTTGCTGTAGTACGGACCTACTGGCAATGTGAGAATAACCAACTTGTACGTTTCTGAAGCTGCTACACCGATAAATTCGTCTGTCGCAAACATAAATGGCCTGATGTATAAAGCACTACCTTCTTTTGAAGGAATCCAGTCTTTCTCCAAATTGACGAGAGTTTGCAATGCTTGGTGAAAGAGTTCTTCTGGCACTTTAGGCATACACATTCTTTCTGCAGAGCGATTCAACCGTTCGATATGCATCTCTGGTCTTAGCAATAATGGATTGCCATGATCATCAGCAGATGCTTTCATGCCTTCAAAGATGGATTGTGCATAGTGCAAGGTCAGATTACCTGGGTGTATACAAAAGTCCACGACAGGTCCAATATTCAGATTAGTCCACTCGCCATTAATATAATCCGCCGTAAACATGTGGTCCGTAAAAACACGGCCAAAAGGCAGATTTTCAAGATCTACATTTGGTAAGTTGGACTCTGGCACTTTATCAATTGAAATTGAATACATAGAAATGAATTTATTACGTTATTTTCGCTCTCAGTACAAAGCTCTACAATTCTAGTGTTAGATCAAATAAATATAGAATATTATTCCATTCCAGAATCATCTTCTGCGCAACTTAAAAACGCGGATGCCAATACAATTGTGATTTGTCGCGATAATGATTTGAATACAGAGAGTCAGGAAATGTTAAAAAAGATGCTTTCTGCAGTCAAATTATCTGATTCAGCCATTGAGGTTTTAGCGCTTCCGTACAATGAATCATATCCGTTACATCAATGTTTTGCCACAAAAAAAGAGATAACATGTCTCGTTTTTGGTTTAACACCAAAAGATGTGGGTATGAATATACAGGCAGCAAAGTATTCTCCCATCAGCTTTAAAGATCATAAAATCGTTTTTTCTGACTCATTAAGTCAATTGATCAGCCAGCCAGCTTTGAAGAAACCCCTGTGGCAATCTCTTCAACATATCTATCTGAAAAAGTAATAGTGTCATGAATCTGATTTTTGCTACTGGCAATGCCCATAAATTAGAAGAAGTCCATGCAGTACTTCCCAAAGCTTTCAAACTCATTTCTTTAAAGGATTTATCATTCGATTTCGACATACCTGAAACAGGAAATACTCTAGAAGACAATGCACTGATCAAAGCCAGATTCATCTACAACCGTTTTGGCGACAATGTTTTTTCTGAAGATACAGGACTTGAGATCGATGCTTTACATGGCGATCCAGGTGTGCTGACAGCCCGTTATGCTGGCGATCAAAAAAATGCTGATGACAATATGAGTAAAGTATTACACGAACTTTCTGATGCGGAGAATCGGTCCGCAAGATTCAGAGCAGTAATCGCACTTATTTATAATCAGAAAGAATACCTATTTGAAGGTGTCTTAAATGGACATATCGGTTTAGAGAAGAAAGGATCAGAAGGTTTTGGCTATGACCCCATTTTTATTCCGGAGGGTTACGAAAAAACTGCTGCAGAACTTGGACCAACTATCAAAAATAAAATCAGCCATAGAGTAAGAGCACTTTCGAAGATGCTAGACTTCTTGTCTAGTCTTGATCCGATTAAGACTGATTAAGAGTAAATGATCAGATTTTTTTTTAATAAATGTAGCGAAACCCAAATCCAATGACAGAATTGATATTACTGTTCTCTGTTGTCTTTCCCAGTTCTAAACTAAGTGGACCCAATGGTGTCCTAAGATAAATCCCACCACCATAACCAATTAAATTTATATCCTTTTCTGAATTGCCGCTTTGAGGTAAAAACGCCCTTGTTCCAATAATATAATTTACAATACCCGAAATATATAATGGCCCAAATACATTCACACGAATATCCTGCCTGATACTTGCAAATGTATCGAACTGAAATTGGCCTTCTTCAATCCCAATAAATGAAACACCATCGGTACGAACTTGATTCAGCCCACCAAGTCTAATGTTATCTAATAAAGATTCATTTGACTTGTATGTAGCTGCGATCCTAGTTTCTGATGTAAGGGCATCAAAAAGTGTCCATACCCCTTGCGCTTTAAGACCAACACGTACGTAATTTTTTGTTTCAGGTATTGCAAGTATTATCTCTGGCATCAAGTTGACTCGTTGAGATTCTACATTTTGACCAAATATAAAATGAGCTTGAGCAGAAGCTTGGATACCTTGTTTTGGAAATTGAACTCGATTAAGTGAATTATAGCTTGCATTTAGCCCAACAAATTGGGCAGTATTTGTATACCTTACCAAATCTTCAAATGCTGAGTTTGGCTGTACGAGTTTCCTCCTTTTTAAGCCACCACCTATTTCTACGTACGCTGAGTTGTTAGGTTCGTAACCAAAAAATAAGCTGATGTCAGAATCAAATTCATTATAGTCAATTAGTCTTTGACCGTCATCATACAAAGGTGTTTCAAATTTATCTAATTTACCATTTAGATTTATCAACCAGTTGCGGTTAGGACCAATCCGATTTTGAAAGTAGCCTTGAATACCAATAAATTCAGAAACACGAGCAGTCAGTTTTAGACTAGACGGTTTTGATAGTATATTATAGAATGCACCATGAAGAATAACAGAAGTATTTGTTGACTCAAATGCATTTAATGAACCTGTAAATAAAATTGATTCTCGTGATTTAGCATTTAACTTGACACCTAATCGCTTGCCTTTATCCTCTAACGTATAAGATACTTTATCGTACAATTTGGTACCAACAATTCGCGCTATCCCTTGGTCTATCCTAGCTAAGGATAATGTACCGAATTTGAAGTTGCCAAACTTGAACTTTCCTAAATCTTCAAATGGCTTATCCGTGTCAATCATATCTACTTTACTAAGACTCAGGTAGTTTGGTATTGGTAAGACAGGGTTTTTTTCCTTTTTTTTGAAATTAGATAACTTCTCCGCTAATTTAATTAGCTGTTCATTATTCTGTTTTGCTGCTTCATAGCCTAATGCAACGATTCGTTCGTAATCCTCAAAACCAAATGAATTAACCCCAGTTACATCAGGGGCAATGTAAATATTGACCAATTTTGCTTGTTCTCTACTATCCAATGAGCCCATCATAAAGCTACTTTGTGAGATCACATCAAACATAGATTTCAGTTCGTCTTTCGATTTGAGGTCAGCGCCCACATGAACACCTATGACTAAATCTGCTCCCATGTCAATCACTTCTTGAACGGGAAAATTTCTGATCACTCCTCCATCGACATATAATTTACCATCTATTTCTTCTGGTGTAAACACACCTGGAATTGCCATACTTGCTCTAATCGATTTACCAAGATTGCCTTTTGAGAAAGCATTTATTTGTCCGTTTTCAAGATTGACTGCGACACATCGAAATGGAATAGGTAGAGAATCAAAGTCATTTACTTGATATGCTGGACTAAATATCCCTGCTATAAGTAAATCTAGTTTTTGGCTATTGATGACGCCCCTAGGCAAGGTAACTCCCCCATCCTCGTAAGCCAGATAAAAGGGAAATTTTTGATGAAATGGCTTTTCTAATGGCGCAACATTTTTCAATTGTATGTTTCCACTCAACAGTAATTCCCAATCTTGCGAAGCTGCTATATTATACATACGATCAGAATTGTAACCAAGAGCATGAAGACCGCCAATGATACTGCCCATGCTAGTACCAGTGATATAATCTACTTCTATTCCTAGTTCTTCCAGATACTTTATGACACCTATATGTGCAAAGCCTTTTGCAGCTCCACCACTTAGGGCCAATCCAATTTTAGGACGTTGTTCCGTTTGTTGAGCAATAGAAAAAACACAAATAAAACTCAAAATGAGTGTACAAATAACTCTATTCATAGATAGCTTGAGATCAGTATATAAATCAGGATAATTAACTAACTGATTAGTGAATCAGTATAGTACATAGGTTGGTTGGAATAATATAATTAAAAGTCTATAGGACTAATAGCTGTCGTATAATGGCTCGTTATCGATTTTAGCAAGACAATTCCAGATCTGCTTGCGACTTTATACAGGTTGCTCCAATTATCAAAAATAATAAGCATAAGCAAATCATTCCCCATTCTTGTAAAGTGGGTATTATATTTAGTTCTTCAGAAGCACAATTTCCAAAAGAAATTCCAGACAAATAGACATTCGTATCCATGTCATTAATTGAAATGGACTCAATGTTTTCATCAGCTGTCATACAAACTGTTATTGGAGTAGTACCATCTAATGTAGTGTTTGATTGTCCCAATAAACCGTTGGCACCGGATACATCAATCTGCAAAGGTGTGCCAGCATTAAAAAATACATCTACTAGATTTAGACAAACTGTATTTACAGGTTCTTGGAAAGAAACAATTAGGTCATCAGAGAAAAATCTCGTCGCTATTGAAGGAGGTAGATTTAGTCCAAAAAAATCATCACCTCTAATTATTAATTCTCCTAACTGACTAGAAATAGTAAACCCATCCGTCAAGCCTCCAGGTGCGTAGCAATTGTTATCAGTCATGCTGTTTAAAGTTGGATCACTACATTCGGCAAATCCCATTGCAGCAACCAATGTGTTTTCCATACCTCCATCAACCAGCATTAAATTTGAACACACCTGCTGTAATGCTCCAAAGTCAGTGAAAAAATCTATTTGTCCTTGATTTGCATTTCTATTTTGATTTATGGCCTCTGTTTCGTGTAGCCTATTATCATCCATAAAACCTTCTTGCGTGTTCACCTGACCTGTAAGGGATATGGCGAGTAGACAAAAGGAGATTGTAACTATAAGATGTTGCATTGCCTTGAATTTCAGTAAGTAAAATCAATGATTGACAAACCTTTGCCTCTGTGGACATATTATCATGTTAAATTAAACAAAATTTTATTAATAGATTAATATCCACCATAGGGTGGCTTATCATCGCTTTGTGCAAGACCACCAAGACTTTGTCGTTGGACTCGCTCCATATCAGCTTGCGTTTTGACCAGAGCACCTAATCCGTCAAGCGCTTTGATTTTGGCAATAGCTTCGTCCTTTGCGTATTGCTTCATGTACTTCAACCAATTAAGTAATTCTCTTGTCGAAGGCGCACGCTCCAATCCAAAATTTCTCAATTGGTAAAATAGAGAAATGGAAGTATCGATAACATCATTATCTGCTTCAGGGTAATGCTTCAAGACAATCTCCTTCATCATATCTGGCTCTGGAAAAGAAATATAATGATAGATACATCTGCCTTTAAATGCTGTAGGCAGTTCCTGTTCGCGATTACTGGTAATGACGATTGCAGGCATATCTTCTTCGGAAATCTGAATCACTTTTCCACTTTCAGGCAACACAAACTTTCGATGACTTAGCGCATACAATAAATCATTAGGAAATTCACGTGGGGCTTTGTCAATCTCATCAATCAGTAAGACCGAATTTGGCGCAGAATATGCTGAAGCTGCAGGTCCCATGTTGACATAATCATTAAGTTGCTCTGTACTTCGACCACCAGTTGTTAGCTTAGTAGCCATTCCTTTTTCTTCTCTTTGCGCATTCAAGACTTCAATTTGCGAATCCCTTAGATACTTGACATGATCAAATTTGGCGACGAAAGCTTCCACATTACTTTTAGAACCTACTGGGTAGACAAACATTTCTAACTTATTGTCTTGGGCGTATTGCAATGGCAGTTCTGTTTTACCAGTACCTGGCTCTCCTTCAATTAAGAGAGGCATCCCTAGTACTCTAGACATATGAAATGCTTGTGCCAACTCTGGATCACATAAATATTTTTCTGATCCAGTCCAAATTGTAGTCTCTGCCATTTTTAATATTACTTAAATGAGCTGCGAAGTTAAGCTAATTGTTACTTGTATAATATTGACTAATGTTATTTTCTAGCCAAGCTGAAGTAAAAAATCTAACAAACTACCAGCAGTAGAAAATAAGTTTCCACATAAATAAATGCATAGACTAGGGCATCGAATCTATTAATAGCTGTATATTTCGAACTTATATTTAGAACAATAACGTTACAACATCAAAACTTATAGCTCGTGTCGATTACTTTACTTATCATCATTGTTACCTGTATTGTTTCTTATTTTGCAGGCCTTACGCCACAAGATAAAATAGCCAGACAAGGTGTATTCGATCAACTGAAACATTACCCTATTGCAGAAAAAAGAAATAAAGAATACTATAGATTTCTATCTTCTGGCTTTGTCCATGGAAGTTGGATGCATCTGATTTTCAATATGTATGTTTTGTATGAATTTGGCCAAACAGTAGAAAATATATTTGTAGAAGTATTTGGTTCATTTGGTCGCATCGGTTACTTACTGATGTATCTCGCAGCTATTGTTGTTGCAGATATTCCGAGCTTCTTGAAACATCAAAACAACCCAGGTTTTGCCAGTATAGGCGCATCGGGAGCAGTTTCGGCAGTCTTATTCATATATATAATGTTTTATCCTTGGGCAGGTTTGACATTTATATTTTTCCCATTCTTTGCTTTTCCAGCAATAGTACTTGGGATTGGCTATTTGATATACTCCTCTTGGGCAAGTAAAAGAGGTAGGGACAACATTGATCACTCTGCCCACTTTGCGGGTGCAATTTTTGGAATTGTCTTTATTGTGATGACATATCCACAAATAATTGGGCAATTTCTGAACTCTATTAAATCAAATATGCCATTCTAATTTTAATAGCATAACACTGGTTAAACTTATTGAATAAGCTAACTTTGTCCGCAATGGATAATGAATATGATATTATTATTGTCGGAGGTGGAGCCACAGGACTTGGCTGTGCTGTTGATGCAGCCAGTAGAGGATATAAAACACTACTCGTTGAAAAGGATGATTTTGGTAAAGGCACTTCCAGTAAGAGTACAAAATTAATCCATGGTGGTGTTCGCTATCTAGAGCAAGGTAACGTCTTTCTCGTAAGAGAAGCTTTAATAGAAAGAAAGCGCCTCATAGAAAATGCCTCCCACCTTGTCACAAACTTGACCTTTGTCATTCCAAATTATGAAGCATTTAGAGGTCCTTATTATTTCACTGGACTAAAACTTTATGATTACTTATCTATTGGCTACAGTTTAGGCAAATCAAAATACTTGACTAAGAAGACTGTCAAAAAATTATTACCTAATATTTCTACAGAGGGCCTTAAAAATGGCATTTCTTACCACGATGGGCAGTTTGATGACACTCGATTATTGGTAAGCCTATTGTGCACATATGGCGAACTGGGTGGAACAGCACTGAATTATTGTAAGGTAACAGATCTGATTAAAGACCAGAGTGGAAAAGTCATAGGCGTCCATTGTAAAAAGACATTAGAAGGTGAAGAATTTGAAGCACGAGCAAAAGTTGTGGTTAATGCTACTGGAGTTTTTACAGAACAATTTCAGAAAATGGATAATCCTAATGTATCCATCTCAGTCACTCCAAGTCAGGGTTCGCACATCGTCTTGAATCATAAATTCTTGAAAAGTGATAAAGCTTTAATGATTCCGAAAACTTCTGATGGTAGAATCTTATTTGCTGTACCATGGCACAATCACACCTTGGTCGGCACGACAGATGCTTATACAGACAAAATTAGTAACGACCCAACAGTCACTGATAAAGAAATAGACTTTATGCTGGAAACAGCAAATGAATACTTTGATGAAGACCCGACTCGTGATGATATACTCAGTTGCTTTGCTGGAATCAGACCTTTGGTCACCAAGGGAAATACTCTTGACACAAAATCTATTTCAAGAAGTCATGGTGTTTCTGTCAGTAAGTCAGGTATGGTAAATATCACAGGAGGTAAATGGACAACGTATCGTAAAATGGCAGAAGACACTATCGACAAAGCACTTAAAGTGAGTACTCTCAGCTTTTCAAAATGCAACACAGCCGACTTAAAATTAGACCATGGTGGCACATCGGTAACAGAAAAAAGATTGCAAATTTATGGTGGCTTTGCATCTCAAATTATGGAGCTAGAAAGAAAGGATAAAAAATTAGCCAAGCGCATACATCCCGATCTACCATATACAAGAGCCCAAGTCGTATGGGCATGTGACAACGAATTAGCTATGACAGTAGAAGATGTTTTAGCCAGAAGGACAAGAGCGCTATTTTTAAATGCTAAAGCTGCTAAACAATCAGCAAAAAAAGTAGCTGAATTAATGGCGAGTACCATGGACAAATCTGAACAATGGCAAGATCAACAGGTCCGTCTCTTTAAGGCATTTGCAGATGGGTATTTAGTGAGTTAAGCTGTTTTCTTGCTGGAATTATTGCAAATAGCCTGAAGCTCCACACTTAATAAAATAAGTGTCATTACAAACTCTATTCTCTAAATCAGGACTGAATCTAGTGACCCAGAATACACTAAACGTCTTAAGACTATGATGAGAATAATACTATTGTCTATCATTTTTCATCTTGGATTGTGCACTCAGAAAGCAGATTGCCAAAACAGATCTGTAGAAGAAGCAGCTGAAATTATTATCAATAACAGCATACAAAATGCTCGAGCACTAAATCGAACCATTAATTTTTACAGACAAGCTCAATACAATCTCAGCAGATCTGCAAGTAGAGTGATTAATAATGAACTTGAATTACAAAAACGTGCAAATTCCTCAATGAGGCAAGCAAGAGAACAACTAAAAAACAAACTACTAATTAGAAAGGAGAAAATTGATACTGTCATTGATAATCCAAATTGCAAGAAAGAGTTCAATAGCTATGTGCAACATGAATGCTTCGCTTTCAATGATCCGAAACAACCTCGAGACAGTGTACTGTTGCAAGAGTATGAATTGACAGTTTTATTAAAACAGAAAAAGAAGTACTACAAGCTCTGCTTAAATGGAGAAGAGTATTACGTCTTAAGAAAACATGAATAGGACTCTAACATAAAATTACTTGTCCAGTCTATGCTCTAATTCTTGTCTCCACCGTCTATGAAAAATAGCTCCCCGATGGCTTGTATTCTCTAATTCTATAAGTGTTTCATGCTCCGAATGCTCACATAGCGCTAGTGTGGAATTAGGCAAGACTACCCTATCTTCTTTAGTATAAAAGACAGTAATAGGACAATCGACTTGTTCTAAATATTGCCAATTGGGAAATTGAAATTTGATTAGAAAATTAGGGACAATAGGTAGATATCTGTTTTTTAAATCTACAATGCTTTTGAAAGGAGAAATCAAAAACAACTCCTTTGGCTTATTTGTCCCAGCGAGATATGATGCAGGTCCAGAACCCATCGAATAACCAGCGATCACAATATTTTCTTCGCGATACTTTTCTTTCAAAAAATCATAAACTATCTGGGCATCTGCATAAAATTGATCGTCGGATAATAACTTGCCTTCACTTTTGCCATAGCCTCTGTAGTCAGGCATAAAGATATCGTAACCCAAGTCTTCCATCATTTCTGATTGACGAATGCATCTGCGTATGCTTCCTTTATTTCCATGAAAATACAAAATGACACCTTTGGGGTTATCTAGCTTGTTCCAGTAGCAGCTGATGTTAATGCCATCGGCTACTTGTAACTTTTGTTCTACTCCCTTCCTGTAAGTGTAATCCTCGGGTAATGAATCTGGAATAAATAGAAGAGACGCTTGGGCGAAATATAAAAATATGGCGCCAATAATATACAATACAGTAATGAAGTAAAACAGATACTTAAATAACTTCACAAGCAATTTTTACATTAGTCTATCCCTCTATAAAATGTTCTTCTCGCTTTTTATTCATATCGCGCACCGCCTTTTCGATTCCTTTAGGTGTCAAGGTATACATAGGTATTAGATCTTTAAGCAAGACTGTAGTTTGTGTATAATCCCATTCAGAACGATGCATTGGATTTAACCACACCATACGATCAAATTTATCTTTAAGCAATTGCCAATTGTGGTAACTGAGCCTTGACAATTCATAAGGAGCCATCGCAGCATCACCAATAACAAAGACTCTGTAATTAGGATCTTTACTTAGTATTTTTTCGATAGGTACTCTTTTAGCTCTTCTCACATCTTCATAGACTCGATCGTAGATTGTGTTGTGGAAATAATAAGTCTCCAGATCATGAGCAAATCGAGTCTTCATCTTTTTAAACAAAGACGTTACTGATCTGATGTACGGATCCATTGAATAGCCACCATTGTCAATCAATAAAATCACTTGCAATTTTCTATCAATTATATCTCTTTCAATCGGCAGAAACAATCCACCCTGTTTGAGGCCCTCTTTGATTGTTTTTTTGATATTCAATTCTTTTTGCGCAGTCTCTTCTCGTATTCCTTTTAAATAAGACAAAGCGGCATCAACATTATTATCATTTAACCGCTGATTCAAATCTACAGGATAGAACTTACCGTCATCGACAACAGATCTTGCCATCTTACCTCCGCCTGTACCACCGACGCGAATGCCTCCCATGGCGGCTCCGCTATTGCCGTAAGGTGAAACTCCTCCTTGACCTATCCAATGTTTGCCACCAAAATGTTTCCCTTTTTGTTGTTCCATGACCTTCTGCATCCGTCGCTTTAACTCTTCTAAATCAACCTTTCTATAGTCCGCAGCTTTATCCACATTCATATCCTCAGGAGCTTCATCATCTCCTCCTTCATCCTTCATGTCTGGGTCATCATCTGCCAAAATATCTTCACCAGACAAAATCTCGTTGATGTCATAACTGGTGACATGGATCTCATTTAAAAACTGATCAATAAGTTCACTGACATCTAAATCTTTTGCATCAGGGTGATCTTCTAGGTAAGATTCTTTCCAATCTTCAAACGCTTTTGATCTAGCTATTGCTGAATTTAACTTCTCACCTTTATTAATATTGATCTCATAAAAGTATTTGTAAAAAGCCTGTGTAAAAGGGCCTAGTAATTTGGGATCCTTTACACAAATTCCTTTCAGAACCACATAGATATCACCTATCAAATTAACAAGGCCTCTATCTATTGATTTGCGCAACAATAACAGCGTCCTAACATCAGCAGGCACTCCATATTCACGAAACGTATGTGGTAGGCTTTCGAACATGTACCAAAAGTATGATATAAATTAAACTATCTCTAGCCCAGACTACTAATCATTCTACAAATCATAGAATACTTGATGTTCAACAAATTGGATTCCAAGGCATAATGCTTATTTTCGGTAAACAAAGAATCCTTATGTCTTCCATTTATTGGCCATTTGCAGTTTTAGGCTTAGCCATTATCATCATTATTGTGTTTATCACTAAGTTCAAAATGCATCCATTCTTGGCCTTATTAACAAGCGCAATAATCGTTGGATTACTTTCTGTGGATTTACCAGGAGATTCATCTTCACATCATTGGTTGAGAGCAGTAGAACTTCCCATGCAAGAATTTGGTCGAACGGCAGGCGGGATTGCGTGGGTTATTGCACTCGCTGCGCTTATAGGCACTGCAATGATGGAAAGTGGTGCTGCTCAACGTCTGGTAAAAGCACTGCTAAATGTTTTTGGAGAATCACGAGCGGCATGGGCATTATTGTTTAGCGGGTTCATACTTTCTATACCTGTCTTTTTTGATACTGTATTTTTTTTATTGATTCCGCTAGCACTAGGTCTTGCTATAAAAACTGGTAAAAACTTTGTTCTTTATGTCATTGCTATTTGCGCAGGTGCTGTTATTACACACAGTATGGTTGCCCCAACTCCTGGACCTTTATTAATGGCAGAAACATTAAAAATAGACTTGGGTCTTACCATTATTGGTGGTATTGGTGCAGGTATTATCCCTGCCATTCTTGCTATTCAAATTGGTAAGGTTCAGGATAAGCGATTGAACATACCAGTTCGTATAGAAGGCGCATCAAAAGAATTGGACAAGACGCCATCCTTGTTTTCTTCACTTTTACCGATATTGATTCCTGTATTTCTCATTAGTGCAGTTTCCATTATTGGGGTCGTTACAGGTAGTGTCCCGCCGATACTAGAGTTCTTAGGCAACAAAAATATAGCGATGGCAATAGGCACTTTTGCCGCATTGTATAGTTGGAAAACGATAGCAAACCTTTCGATTGAAGACCTTTGGAAAGCTTGCGCAAAGCCTTTGGAAATTGCAGGTATCATCATTCTTATAACGAGTGCAGGTGGTGCATTTGGAGCTATGATAAAACACAGTGGCGTAGGTAATGCTATTGAAGCGGCGACTACTGGAATAGGTTTGCATTATGTCTTATTGGCTTGGCTTATATCGGCAGTCATGAAAACTGCACAAGGCTCTACAACCGTTGCGGTAATCACTGCTGCAAGTATTATGTATTCAATTATAGGAAATGGAGAATCCTTACCGTACCATCCAATTTACATCTATCTGGCTATAGGATTTGGAGGTGGATTTATATCCTGGATGAATGATAGTGGATTTTGGATCGTCAGTAAATTGAGTGGTTTCACTCAAAAAGAAGCGCTGCAAACATGGACATTTATGTTTGCATGCATTGCTCTAATCGGCCTATTTGAAGTACTGCTTTTATCCTATGTATTACCGCTTAAATAAAAATAAGCTTTAACATTAACTAGAACTTAACGAGTACTAATGTTTGTAGAGAATGGAACTATTTCGATGTAGTGGCATTTCAATTTTTCAGATACAAATATCTGATTATCAATACTTTAAAAGTATTCAACATTTCAAATTACTTATCGTAAATGTTAAGAAGATTAAACTTATGGAATTAAATTAAGTCCAATTTATAGTAACAAAAATCTATATATACCATTTGCCATCAAACGATCGTCTCTATAGTATCTAAATCACTTAAAAATTTGAAATTATGAAACATTCAATAAAAACAATTACAGGAATGCTTTCTCTATTTATACTTATTGCATTTGCTCAAGTATCAGTTGCCCAAGATACGTCGGAAGACTTTACGCCTGAACAAATAGCAAAGAAAGAAGCTCAGGCAGCAAAGAAAGCAGAAAGAGCTGCAATGCGCGAACAAGCCAAAATAGAAAGAGAAGCTCTAAAGGCACGAATGGATGCCATCAAAAACAATTCAGATTTAACAGAGGAAGAAAAAGAAAATCAACTTGCTGAAATCAAAGAAGAAACAAAAGCAAAAAGAGAGGCAGCAAGGGAACAAGTTAAATTACAACGTGAAGCCCTCAAGGAACGCGCAGACAACATCAGAGCAAATGAAGACTTGTCAGAAGAGGAAAAGAAAAATCAACTTGCTGAGGTTAGAAAAGAACGGAAGGTTTTAGAAAACAAAGTGTCAAAAGGTAAACGTGGCAATAAAGGCAAAAAAGGAAACGCCGTCAAAAAAGCTGAACGTCTCGCCGATAAAGCCGAAGGAAAGGAAATGTCTAATGAGAAAAAAAGAAAAGGTAAAAACAAGTTGAAGACAGATGACACAGCACAAAAAATGAAGAAAGCTAAAGCCAAGGAATTAACCAGCGAAGTAGATCAGAAACGACTAGAAAAGTCAATTGAGCAATTAGAGAATGTGGAAAAGAAGTTGGCTAAATCGCTTGAGAAAGAAAAGATATCTCAAACGGATTATGAAACAAGAATAGCTAAAGTAACTGAGATTAAAAACAGATT
>CAYVFU010000032.1:0-8404 GCA_964450495.1 uncultured Saprospiraceae bacterium
GAGCCTATAGCTTTAGACTAATGTTCTTACAATGACGGGTCCATTATCTTCCCAATAAATATTGGCACATCTGTATCGACATGTCTCAATACAATCATAAATGGTTTGTCAAATATAAATGGTGGCGGAACTGATTCAACGCCAACACCTACAGCAGTAACAGCTGCACCCTCTGCACCTTTTTCATCGATCTTTAAAAAGGTATCATGGATGACTCTTGAGATAAACAAATTGCCTCCTGCCTGACCCAGTTTACCAAGTTGCGCATTTGCTTCTTGAAAAGCTCTTTCCATACCAAGGGATTTTAGCTCTTCAGAAATAACCTTTTTATATTTTAATTCGAATTTTGGTAGGCTGAGAAGTATTCTGTTTTCTTGCATTTGATCATTTACGATAGATTTGTAATTAGTGGAAAGCTCATTAAATGAATATTGATTTAAATAATCATTAATCGATTCGGTTGGTTGGATAAATGTCATTGAGAAACTAGAGCCTTTAAAGAATAAATCTACAGCTTTCAATGTCTCATCTTCATAATTAAAAAATGAAAAATCATTTCTCATAGTTGGTACATCTATTGTACTCCCATTGGAAAGATTGAAAGGCCAGTTACCTGTTAGATTTTCCTCAAATGGTAATTCCCAATCGCCAATAAAGTAAAGTGCGTTTAGAAGAAACATCACTTCATCCTCTCCAAGTTGTTCCAAAATTTCTGGAATTCGCCCCTCTGTTTTTTCTTTTGCCCAGGCATTAATCGCATCAACAGTAAAATTATCTGACACCAGATCTGCATCATAAAATTCTTGCATATTTTGTTGGAAATCCTCAAACACATTCATACGAGTCTGATCCCAGTAGACTGCCTGTGCTGTATTTAAAAATGTTTCATTAGTAGCATCACTTTGTATCTGCTCAATAATTTCTTTATAATACTGATTTGTTCCAGATGGATACAAATTACCCAATTCCAAAGTCATCCGCATCTCATCCAATGTTTCATCTGTAGCGCCATTACTCGTCATAAATAGTGCTGTTTCGATGCTCAAAGGCGAGATAATAATATTCTCGTCTTGGGGAGTATCCTTGTTAATTTCTAGAAAAGACTTAAAGCCAAAATCTAGCATGGCTTGTTGCAGATCTTCGGCTGTGCCTTGGTCTTCAATTGCAGGTTCGTCTATGATGGACTCTATCGGATTGTCTATAGTTGGCAAATCCATCTCGCCACAAGAAAACAGTAAGCAGCCATAGATTAAAAAAAATGTCTTTTTCATATTGAAGCTATTTTACTAATAGACTAACGTTTCAAGCAAAACAGTTGGTGCTTGGTGCCACTTTTCTTCTATCTCTTATGTTTCTTATGACGGTTGCTTTTAAATTTACACGTCCGCGACTTCTTCACTTACAGCGTCATATCTTTCTGATTCATCTGCTTCATCCTCATACGCCTTATTGTCACGATCTATGTCATATTGATTCTTCACAAAAGAACACCAATGGCAATCTTGTTCACCGCACCCTTCAAACTCCTTCTTCTTAATCCCACTGTATGCAGTTTTAAGTTGTTCTTCGACAATAGTAATGTCTTGATCTTCTACTTCAATTCTTCTTTGTGTAAACTTTTTTGTTTTTCTATCAGGTTCAATAAAATCCATTGTACCTACGTGCATTGGCTTTGTAATTTCAGTATCATTTGCCAACAGCATCTTATAAAACACTATCTGTCTCCAGTAATCTCCTCCTTTATCCTCTTCTTCTTCTGGATCTTGATTAGTTTGTGGCCCTTTCAGTTTTTCTCTTGCATATGCAGCATTTCCAGTTTTAAAATCAAAGACATCTATTTTATCATCATAAATCTCAATGCAATCTATTTTCCCATTAATCGGGATTTCTTTATGTAGTGCTTTTATGCTTCTTTCTAATTTGAAGTCACGTGGCAATGACCATCTGGAATGATATTCATTGTAATAACCCGTTAATATGTCTGTACCGTAAACCTTCAAATCATCAAACTGCTTTGTTGTAAAATGCGATCGATATTTAAATAATGAATTTTCAAATAATTCTATCATGACATTTACAGGTGGCACCTTTCGTTCTGGGTCCTTATTTATTTTATCAAAATAGTGTTCCAGGGTACGGTGGATGGCATTTCCGAAACCCATGCTTTTATTTCGAGCCATTGGTACTTTCAGAATGTTTTCAAAGTAAAAACTTAATGGACATCTCAAGTATTTATTTAAATGAGTGACACTCATACTATAATTATCCAGCAACTTTTCAATAAGATCTTTTTCAATCAATGTTGTTTCCTGGTTTTGATAGCCTAGTAGTGTTTGTGTAAACTCATTCATTTTATTTTCTGCCAAGGATTTCTTTTCAACCTTTAGGTCAGTGTCTTCCATTAGCTCCGCTATAAATCGACATGGCTCCAATTCTTTTTCATCTTCATTTTGGAATGAATAAGATATTTGTAAATAGGCCTCACATCTTGTCATCGCCACATAAAACAATCGGCGATCATCATCTACATCACTTTTATCTGTTGCTGGCACTAAAGATGGAGGAAACCGATATTGTTTGTTTTGGTAATCTGCGGTTACCCAATTTTTCTCGTCGCTTGCTATAATAAAGACATGTTTGAATTCTAAGCCTTTTGAGGAATGTGCTGACAGAAATTGCACACCAACTTCAGAATGCAAAATTTTCATCAAAGGAAGTGTCAACTCAGCTTCCTCCATATTTTCCAAAATGGACAACAGCTCATTTAATTTTATAAGCGGCTTCTTCGTTGATTCATTTTTGATCAATTCGAAAAATGTATTGATCAATTGAAAGCCCCAACTTGGTTTGGCTGAATTCATCACTGTCGCAAATACTCCTGCATCAGTCATGATCTTTTCAAACATTATCTGTAAGGTGAGATTGTGAATGTCGATCATCCATTGCTCAATAATTGCAGATACTTTTATCAATTGTGGTGGATTCGTAACACCTGCTTTTTTTAAATGCTCTTCGGATTGAAGGACTGCTCTCCATTTGAGGTCATCGCTGGTATCCTCTGTATTCCTAGAACAATAAATGGATAATTTAGCCAAATCATATGCCTTGATTCCAAACCAAGAATAATGTAGAATCTCAAACAACATACCTTCTCCTGAATCTACTTGTTCGTTTTCTGCTTGTATGTATTTCAGAATTGTGATGAGTTGATTGACCAGTGGTTCTTGTAACACATTGACCTTCTTTTTTAAGGCAAGAGGAATACCCTTTTTGGTCAGGTACTGAATTAATAAATCAGCATTTTTATGTTTTTTGTAGATGACAGCAATGTCTTTAAGTGGTGTGCCACTTTCACTTAATTTAATTATTTGATCAGCAATATCTTTTGCCTCTTGTTGTGCATTTGGATATTCAACAATGAGTGGCTCTCTTTTAATTAAGCCTTCTGTTTTTGATTCTATTAGTTCTTTTTGGTAGACAGGGTATAGCTGCACTAGTCGTTTAGTGTTGTGCTCGATGAGTTGTTTAGATTTATCCAATATTTCTTGTGACGATCGATAGTTATTTTCGAGAATGATCACTTCTGGATTATACTGTTCTTTAAAGTCCACAATGTTGTCCATTGACGCACCTTGAAAACGAAAGATCGATTGATCATCATCCCCTACAACAAAGACATTGGCATTGTCTCCCCAATAACTGGCAAGTAAATCGACGATTTTATTTTGTGCTCCATTCGTATCCTGGTACTCATCTACCAAAATATATTGATATTGTTCTTGATAATCCATTAATAAATCTGGATTCTTTTTCCAAGCTTCGATGACCCACAATATCATATCTGCATAGTCAAAGCGCTCTCGCTCTTCTAACTTTTTATTGTATTTATCAAACTCCTCGATCCCAGCCAGCAATGATTGATATCGTTTTAATTCTTTTTCTATTTGATTGGGATTAGGGTCTCCCTTTTCATATTGTATTCCAGTTTTCTTATCTGTATACTTTCGTTTGTATTGAAAATTTTCATCTTCTTCTATTTTATCTACGTATTCTTTATATGCTTCTTTTATTTGATCTACTGTCCAGTTTTCTTGCTTCATCGTTCTGAACAGCTGCATTAGGTTGTATCGTTCGTAGTAAATGCTTCCTTTAAATCGTTTTAGGAGATGATCATTTGGAAACTCATCAATAATTTCATGAAGCACTTCTACCATTTCCAAATCGGATAAAGACTGCAAATTTCTATATCCACCAAAGTCTGCTATATTTTCTCTGATGACCTTATTACAAAATGAATGGAATGTAAAGATGTTGACATTATATGCTTCGGGACCAATAAACTGCAATAGTCTTTTTCGCATGGCGACAGCTCCTGCTTCAGTAAATGTGAGACATAAAATGTTGCGTGGGCTTATGTCAGACAATTGTTCCAATATATAACCAACTCTAGCTGCAAGTAATTGAGTCTTACCCGTTCCCGGACCAGCAACAACCATGACAGGACCATCTACTCGTTCAACAGCTTCTTGCTGTTTAGGATTGAGCGTCTCTAAGGCTTTCTTAAATTGATTTGTGTACTTTTCATTACTCATAAGTGCGCAAATTAAAGGTATCCGTGCAGTGTATTTGCATACTTACACTTTGACATTAAGTAAATAAGATTTGATGTAGTCATTAAATCGCTCACCATCATTGCCATCAAACTGAACAACAATTGGCAATATAAAGACAGGCAACTGTTCTTTAATTAGAAAATCTCGATGTTCGAATAATCTGACGGCATCTTTTTCAGTCGTTAAAATATATTTCTGATTGCTCTCCAAATTTTTATACGCTTGAGAAATAGTTTCCAGATCTCTTTCTGTGAAGTAATGATGATCTTCAAACTTATAAGATGCAAAGTCTCCAACTTTATCTTCTAAAAATTCTTCTAAATAGCTACTTGATGCAATAGCTGATAATAATATGACTGATTGGTCTTTGTTGAATTCCAATCTTTGTCGACCATCTACCAATAAATATGGTTTGTAATAGGCGTATTTAGAGAAATATAATTGTTGGCTATCCTGAGCAGACAATCTAGTAACAATATCATCACGTTGTTTTTCATTCAATTCATTGGGACATTTAGTTACGATAATACAGTCTGCCCTTTCTGCATCAGAAGGCCATTCACGCAATCGCCCCATCGGTAATAGATAGTCATCTGTGTACAACTTATCGTACTCCGTCAACAAAACATTAATTCCAGGAGCCACAGATCGATGTTGAAATGAATCATCCAATAATATACATTGCATGTGCGGATAGGCTTTGACTATTTCTGGTATTGCGGTCACTCGACTCTCCGCAACAGCCACTACCACATCTCTAAATTTTCGCTTGTACTGTATCGGCTCATCTCCAGATGTAAATACCTTATCTTGGATTTCAACAAATCGAAACCCTTTTGATTTACGTTTGTATCCTCGACTCAATACTGCCACGTCGATATAAGGCCGTAGTAGTGCTATGAGGTATTCTACGTGTGGTGTTTTACCTGCACCGCCAATGGAAAGGTTACCTACTCCAATGACAGGTAAATTGAACTTTGTTGACTTTAGCAATTTAGCGTCATAAAACGAATTTCTAATCGTAATGATCATTCCATACAATAACGAAAACGGGCTTAAAAGTATCTTGGCAAGCCAATGCTGTATCATGGAAGGTAGATACAAAATCCTAATTGCTTTTCAAAGTCTACACAATGTAAATTTAGAAACAATATGAACCTTTATTTATTTTAATTTTTATTGGCACACGTTATAAACTTTGCCTCAGTAAATATTTTTGGGTCGATATCCCATGTTTTTGTTGCATACTTAATGTTAGGCTTTAATGCTTCGCATAAATCAATTGTCATCGCTGTTGTTATACTAGATCTACGCAACAACTCTTTTTCTAAATTTCCTTTGTCCATTTCTTCCTTAAACACATCTACATATTTCTTACTGAAAAACACATTAGGCTCAGACTGCGCCGTGTGTATCATCGTCATCGAAACTGCCCAAAATTTACATGAGTCTGCTTGTGCATTACTTAAGCTTATAGATGGAAAGCCTTCTTGCTTCGTCTTTAACATAATCAAATTAAAATTCTTCTTGAATAGTCTATGTCTTTCTATTTTATCCATATTATATTTCTCCATATTAGATTTATCGTTATTTACATAAAGCTGATCTTCTGATATCATTTTACAAAAATCTAATTCTACAGATTCTTTTTTGCATGCCATTATGCACAGTGTTAATAATCCTAAAGACATAACCATCAAATTGATTCTCATACTTCCCAAAGTAATTAAACATCAACCAATTTAAGCTGATCTATAAATATTTCTTTACTACAGTAAATGAACACAAACCATCTATACATTTTTTGACAATATCTGATGACCAATCTGACAGGATGTACATCTATACTTGTCACAGAATTCTTTTTTTAAATATAGTAGAGCTTGGCTTTCTAAAGCATGTTTTGCCCTAATTCCACATGATTTCCAATTTGTGATGATAGTATTTGATTCCGTTGGAATGGATTCGAATATGTCGATTGCCTTCTCAGTTAAAAAATTGTCTTTTCTATATTTACCATAACTAAATAAAATAGGAACAATAGCATGTATCAACAACAATTGTATTCTTGATTTACCTAGCTTTTTTATTTTTTTTGTGGATACTTTTTCAAATTGATAATGTGTTTCCCAAAACACACTTGTTGTTACTTCTGTAAGTTGTTTAAAAATTGTCTGTTTGGAGGCTTCAATGATAAATTGAAATCCATGTTTACTTGAATACAGCAAATTAGATAATTGTGCCAGCCGTAATGTTGGAAAATTTGCAGGTCTTATTCGTCCCAGTTTCCAAAACGTCATTGGAATTTCAGTTAACTGGTGCTTATGTTTTAAGAAGTGGTATTCCTTGGTTAATTGAACATGATAGGCTTCTATAGATTTTCTATTATCCAAAAACCCACTTATACCAAATAAGAGTGCTTCAATTTTAATTGGCGAATGTTGATATTTATGTATCAATTCAACCGGTAGTTTTTTAGCTAAAGCATCAAAAGCTTCTTTATTCTGTTTTAAACCGAATGCTCTAAATAAATAGATAATAAATAATTGCTCCCAATGATAATGTAACTCTTCAGCTAGCTCAAAAATTTCTTTTGCACGGTATTCCAATTTTTCCATAGCAAGAGACTGCAACCACAGTTTTACTTTATATGTATCTAGCTCAGGTAGCTGATTCCCACAAGCAATCCACGATTTTTGAAGTAGTAGATTTTCGTAAGTATCTAACAAGGAATTATTAACCCTTTCTTTGAGTTCCAAACAAGGTATTCTCACACCTGCAGAATTAATAATTGGCTTGTCTTCATTCCATACGACATGCAAAACAACATTATCAAAATTTATGTCGTGCTGATGTTTATGTGCTAGCCAATCAGAAGATTGTCTATGTATTTCGATATGTCCCAACCATTCAATATCATCAATTAGAATACTGCCGTTAGAAAAGTCAGGGCCATTGGAGTGGTTGTGAAATCCCCTAGATTTAATGACCAGTTTCTTACCTTCTGTTGTACAAAGGTCTTGGATAGAAAAATGTCCATATTTCCATATGAAATGTAAAAAGTCCTCTTTCATGTAAAGTTGTGTTGTTACTTAAAAATAAGGATTCAATAGTAATTCAGAAAAACTTAGCAAAAGTTTTCCAAATTATTTTTTATTATACACTTGAAAAGAATAATCAAATTCATTCTTTTCATCTTTCTTGTGATCCTTTTTTGAGCTGAGTTCCCAATTCTCCATATTCATGACAGGGAAATAAATATCTCCATCAATCTCAGCTTCTACTTCAGTGATATACATGCGGTCCCACAGGTGTTTGGTTAATTCATATATCTGTCCTCCTCCAATAATCATTGCTTCTTCCTCACCATTGTCATGTGCAATTTGTAATGACTCTTCTACACTATTTGCTATGTAACAATTACTGACAAGGAAAAATGGATTTTGTGTAATGATGACATTTGTTCTTTTAGGTAATGGTTTCCCTATAGATTGAAAACATTTACGACCCATGAGGATATGATGACCAGTTGTTATTTTTTTAAAATACTTTAAATCCGCAGGTAGGTACCAAGGGATGTCATTGTCCTTTCCGATGACGTTATTTTTTGCTTTTGCTACTATGGTGCTGATTATCATTGATTATTATTTCGGGGGCGAATTTATATATTTTTCTAGGATAGTATGGTCTCTTTGGTTCTGGTTCTTGAGGCGGGGACGCCTGCAAGGATGGCCTTAGTCTTTTCTTTTCTTGAGGCGGGACGCATTTTTCTTTCCTTGAGGCGAGAGCGC
>CAYVFU010000032.1:8504-47224 GCA_964450495.1 uncultured Saprospiraceae bacterium
TTGAGGCGAGGACGCCTGCAATGACGTTAAGGGTTCGAAATCAGATCTGCTTCAATCATTCTGGTTTCCAAATATTTTCTTTGAGGTCTTATTTCTTTTCTTAAATATTGTTCCATCATCAGGCTCGCGATTGGTGCAGCGTACTGTGCTCCCCAGCCTGCATTTTCTACATAGACAGCGATGGCTATTTTAGGATTATCAGCAGGAGCAAATCCAAAAAATACAGAATGATCTTTGCCACTATTTTGAGAGGTACCTGTTTTACCTGCAATCCTTAGTCCTGGCACATATGCAATTTGAGCAGTCCCTTCTCGTATCACTTTTTCCAGCCCATCAACAATAAATGGAAAATACGTCGAGTCAATCGGCACTTGATGTCTAGTCGTAAATTCTTCCGGCACCAATTGTTGAGAACCTCTAAATGATTTTAATAAATGCGGTGTATAATAAGACCCTCTATTTGCCAATATCGAAGCAAGGTTTGCCATTTGTACTGTAGTCACATTTATTTCACCTTGACCTATACCTAGACTTAGGACCATTGTAGAAAACCATCGTCGCTCACCTTTAGAAAGATATAAATCAGAATAGTATTTTCCATCAGGGAAAAATCCAGTGCTTTCGAATTGATTATCAACTCCCGTTTTTACGCCTACTTTAAAAGCTTCTAGATACTTATTTAATGTATTCATGCCTATCTCTGGTTGAGTATAGTCTTTGCCATTAATGAACTCTCTCATCAACTGATAAAAATACGTATTGCAAGAATGTGCCAATGCTATTTTGATATTACTCGGATGGGGATGATCGTGACAGCCTTGAGAAAAGCCTTTGGTATTCACTTCATATTGTCCGTTACAAGGTATGCTGCGATATGGCCACAGATATCCCTCTTGCATGGCTATCAAAGCAAAAATAGGTTTGAAAATTGACCCCGGTGGATAATTTGCTTGTACACTTCTATCTAGAAAAGGTCGGTTGATCGTATCGTTATTTAATTCAGCGTAAGCTTTGCCTCTATCTCTGTCGACACGCAATAAATTAGGGTCATAGCTTGGTGCACTTACCATGGTCAGAATTTCGCCTGTTGATGGCTCAATGGCAACGATGCTGCCTCTTTTGTTAGCCATCAAGTCCTCAGCATATTTTTGTAACTCTAAGTCGATGCTACTCGTGATGTCAACTCCTTCAATAGCAAAAGAATCCATTCTCCCTTCAGCAAGAGAGCTTACTTCCCTACCTAAATTATCTTTTAATAAATATTCGACACCTTTTAAACCCCTGAGTTCTGGTTCGTACATTTTTTCCAAACCAGTGATCCCTATATAATCCCCTAACGAATATGCTCCGTCCGATTTATTAATTTTTTGCTCATCGACTTCTCCTAAATAGCCTAGGACATTTGCAGCATTTTGGTGTGGGTATGATCTTACATTTCTAATGGTAGGATAAAAGCCAGGAAATTTATGCAGGTGTTCTTGAAATTTTGCAAAATCCTCTGGATCTACTCTCTTTATAAATGAGAATGGAATTGATTTGTTATACAAGGGACTTCTCCAATTTTTTTCAACGTTCGTTTTAAATGTTTCTTTATCTATGTTTAACAATTGACAAAACAAAAGCGTATCCATACCTTCTTCAATTTCATTATAAATGACATCAAGGTTATAGGCTGGCTCATTAAATACTAAAAGTTTGTCATTGCGATCATATATAATCCCCCTTGATGGAAAAAGTGTGCGTTTGTGTAATGTTGTTTTTTCAGCTCGTTCTCTAAAATCAGAACTAAATAACTGCAACCATGCGGCGTTAAGCAAAATAACTAATGCAGCTATTAAAAAAATAGTTTGTATAATGTATTTTCTAATTTCGTATTTATCCATTAATCACGTAACCTTCAATATTATTTGATGCAATAGGATTAATATAAATGAAAAAACAAAACTAAGCATTGTTTTTAGCAATATATCGATTATAAAGACGAAGCTAAATGCAGAAATTGAAAAGAACACCAACAAATGCACAAAAAGTAAAATTGCAGCGTAAGAGCTAAACCATACCATTCCATAATTATAAGCAGATATGCTTCCTTCTGTCTTGTATCCTTGAGTCGGTTCTAATATTCTCAAAACATACATTCTGATAAAGGCAATGAACACAGATGTTGCAGCATGTATGCCTACTGAATCATAAAATAAATCAACACTTATACCGAGAAAAAAAGCTACCATTAATAATAATGGTCTTGGTGTATTAGTTGGTAATAGAAAAATATAAATCGGATAAATAAATAAGACAACGTGTCTAAGAAAGCTATTTGGAAAAGCAATATTTTTGAGTATAAATACTTGCAAGAGTAACAATACAATAAATCGAATGATATGTCGAATAATATTCGAATTCATTCAGACTCTATATCTAATTGTGATTCCTGGTTATAATTGGCAATTATATACACATAATCGGCATCACTAAAGTTGTTATTTAATTGCACGGTTATATTATAATTAGAATCGCCTTTTTTAGTTTCAAATGTTTCAACTGTTCCAATCAATATTTCCGGAGGAAACATAGTAGAAAACCCACTTGTCACAATACTGTCACCAACAGCAATACTCGAGTGATTCGGTATAGCCTCCAAAAACATACGTTTGTGATCCATGTTGGGCCAGATAAGATTTCCATAATATCCTTTGCCCTTTACTCGCACGCTTATTCTTGTTTTGGAATTAAGCAAGGATAATATACGTGCATGCTTTTTATTGCTTTTCTGAACGATTCCAATCAATCCATCTTGGTCCATGACTCCCATATCAGGGAAGACACCATCTTGTGTGCCTTTATCAATTGTCAAATAATTATTTCTAGAATGAATAGTCTGGTTTATAATTTTTGCTGGAATCAAGTCATAGGCAAACGTTGAGCTGTCAATAGTTGGAGATTTACCGTATCCTTCATGATACAGTACCCTTCTCATCAATCTTGCATTTTCTTCTTGCAAGCTATCTACGCGCTCATTCAAACTAAAGAAGTCTTTAAATTTGCGCTGTTCTGCCAGTAGTTTACCTGTTGCAACATTTGAAGAGTGCAAAAAAATGGACTGCTGATTTGAATTGTAGTTAATGATTAAATAGAAACAGAGCACTTCTAAGAATAAGAAGAGCAAAGTGGATCCATGTTTTGCGAAGAATAAAATAATGTTCCGCATGTTAAGATCTGTTTAACAATCAAATGCTTTTTCTGTCAATAAGGAAGGTATACTTCGATGAGTTTTTCAATGCTAAGCCTGTTCCTCTCACAACAGCTTGCAACGGGTCTGGTGCTACTTGAACATTCAGTTTTGTTTTTTCTGCAATACGTATGTCTAATCCTCGAAGTAATGCACCACCACCAGTTAGATACAATCCCTTTTTATAAATGTCAGAGGCCAATTCTGGTGGCGTATCTTCCAACGCTTTTAATACCGCCTCTTCAATTTTAGCAATGGATTTATCAATAGCTTCTGCTACTTCCGAATGATTGGTAATGATTTGTTTAGGTATTCCTGTCAATAAATCTCGCCCATTAACTGGAAATGGATCTGGCGGATTGTCTAGTTCTCTAAGTGCTGATCCGACATGTATTTTAATCTGCTCTGCTGTTCGTTCTCCTATTAAGATATTGTGTTTGCGTTTCATGGCGTCAATAATATCATTGGTAAACTCATCACCCGCAGTACGAATAGATTGATCAGTAACAATTCCCGAAAGTGCGATAACTGCAATCTCTGTAGTTCCTCCACCTATATCGATAACCATATTGCCTTCAGGTTCTTCGACATCAAGTCCAATACCTAAAGCCGCAGCCATTGGTTCGTAAATTAAATATGTTTCTTTAGAATCAACATGATCCGCTGAATCGAAAACAGCTCTTTTTTCCACTTCTGTTATGCCTGAAGGAATACAAATGACCATTTTCAAATGAGTGAAAAACTTTCGCTTTGTAGTTGTCATTTGAATGAGCCCTTGTATCAAACTCTCTGCAGCTTGGAAGTCAGCAATAACACCATCTTTCAACGGTCTTATCGTTTTGATGTCTTCATGCGTTTTTTCATGCATTCGCATTGCCTTATCACCCACCGCAATCAACTCCTTTGTGACACGATTGATGGCAACAATAGAAGGTTGATCCACAACTACCGTATCATTTTCAATGATCAAGGTATTTGCGGTCCCAAGGTCAATCGCTAGTTCTTGCGTAAAAAAACTAAATAATTTCATTCACTTTCTTATAAAAACCCTCGTATCCTATGTTTGCACCAATAAGGTGAAAATCAACAAGAAAAGTTCAAATATAGTGCCAATAAGGCATTAATTTGCTTTACTTCCAACTAATACTGTGATCATTGTATCAGGATTCAGATATTTTGTTGCAACTGAGGATAATTTACTGGCATCCATGGTCTTAATTGACTCGATAAAGTCACTGAAGTTTCTCCAATCACCAGTTTTTGATAGAAAACTCCTGACGACTTGGGCTTGATTAAAAGGACCATCTAATGAGTTTAAAAAATTCCCCATCAGATAATTTTTGACTAAAGACACCTCTTCATCAGAAATTGGCTCTGACATTAGTATATCTAACTCCTTTTGGATTTCTTTTATTGAGTCAGCTACAAACTCATTGCCGACATCAGCACTAATATAAAAGTAACCATCATGAACAAAATCATCTAAACCAGAGTAGATAGAGTAAGTATACCCTTTTTCCTCTCTTAAATTAGACATCAATCTGGAGCCAAAATAACCGCCAAACAGTGTAGATAAGAAGAACAAAGAGGCATAGTCTTGATGCTTTCGGTTGAATAAGCGTTTTCCGATTCGTATTGCTGTTTGGTGAACATTCGAAGATTCAATAAAAATATCTTTTTTCTGGTCTATAACTTGAGGAATACTGATGGTTGCTTTTTGCTTTTGTGCCAGAGAACCAAATTGATCTTCTAATATTTTTCTGGTGTCTTCTGTTGTTTTACCACTTATGAAGATGGTACAATTTGCTGCTCCATAATTATCAGCGTGATAGGCTCGAATATCATCCTGGTTCAGCGTACGGAATAACTCTTCTGAGCTATTGTAACCGTATGGATGATCTTCACCAAATATTTTTTCTGTTAAAATTCGATACGCGACAAATTCGTCCTTTGCCAAATCCAGCTTTAAACTTTGAATCCTGTTCTCCACATAATTTGTTAGTTCTTGAAGAGGAAATTGTGCCTTCGTGATAATTTCGACAACAAGTGGCAGGACCTTTGGAAAAAATTTTGACAAGCTATAGAGGATGATTCTGGAGTCGTCCAAGTTGGTAGTTGTTTTGAGTGTAGCACCATAATGATCGACCTTTTCAGCTATTTCAAGAGAGGTTTTATCAATAGTGCCTTCTTTCAGCAGATAAGAAACAGCTTTAGAGATCATTTTTTTTGGTTCATTTGGCCTACCACAATTGAACACAATCTCTAATTTAATCACATCTTGAAGTGCTCCACCTACATCATAAACCACGATGCCATTTGACAATTGGTAGTTATTTACTGAAGGAAGAGGTACATCAGTTATTGTGGTAATACTTGGACCTCTTTTTCGATTAGGCTGATTCATCAAGAGTTTTTGTCATAATTGCTAAAGAATACAGCAAATTCAATTATTTTCGATTTTTGAACGAACTGTCCTAATAATAGGACTTAAACCTATAAAGATTCAAATGAAATTTAGTGTTTCATCGTCTGATTTATTATCAAAATTGTCTTTGGAAATCGGAGCTATCAGTTCTAATCCTGTTTTGCCAATTTTAGAGGATTTCTTATTTAAGGCCGAAGGAGATTCTTTGACCATTGCTGCGACCAATTTGGAAACAACAATTATCACCTCATTGCCTGTCAATGTGGAGGAAGAAGGTCAAATTGCTATTCCAGCAAAAATCTTACTAGACACCTTAAAAGCGTTGCCAGACCAACCTATCAATTTCATTATTGATGACGAATCAAGGGCAATCGAAATTACTTCGGCCTTTGGTAAATACAAACTCAGCGGAGATAACGCTACAGATTTTCCAGAAATACCATCGGAAGACGGAGTAGACAGCATTTCTATGTCAGCCACCAGCTTGCAAGAAGCGATTACCAAAACAATCTTCGCGACAAGCAACGATGAACTCAGACAAGCCATGATGGGTGTCTATGTTCAGGTTGATTACAACAATGTCATTTTTGTTGCAACGGATGCGCACAAACTTGTTAAGTACAGTTTTGGAGATGTCAGTAGCAATGTGACACAGACATTCATTATACCAAAAAAGGGATTGACGTTATTGAGAAATGCCATATCAAGTGATGTGAATGTTGATATCGCTTTTAATCAAACGAATGCGTTTTTCTCCTTTGATGACACGAAAGTGATCATTCGACTGATTGATGCTAAATATCCAGATTATAACGCTGTGATACCTGTCAATAACCCACACTTGTTGACAATGGGTAGAAAAGACTTACAAAATTCACTGAAGAGGATTGCGATCTATGCAAACAAAACAACTAATCAAGTTGTGCTTAGCTTAGACCAAGGCAGTTTGACAATATCAGCACAAGATCTTGATTTTTCTAATGAAGCCACCGAGCAGTTAACTTGCACCTATGAAGGTGAACCTATGACCATTGGATTCAATGCAAAATTTCTAATAGAAATGTTGGGTATTATGGATACTAATGATATTCTTTTAGAATTATCAACACCAAATAGGGCTGGAGTGCTTCTACCTGCAGAGCAAAACGATAATGAAACATTATTGATGCTTGTCATGCCTGTGATGATGAGTAATTAAATTTTGACCTTCATGTCCAAGCCATTTAAGACCGGACTGTTTTTTGGCTCCTTCAATCCTGTGCACGTAGGACACATGATTATTGCTAATTACTTGCTTGCGAATTCTGATTTAAAAGAAGTATGGATGGTTGTGTCGCCTCACAACCCACATAAAGCGAAGAAGTCATTGGCCAAAGATTATGACAGGCTACATTTGTTGAATCTGGCTATTGGCGACAACACTATGCTTAAGGCAAGTAATATAGAATTTGACTTACCAAAACCGTCCTATACAATAGACACCCTTACGTACGCCAAAGAAAAATATCCAGATAAAACCTTCGTGTTGATAATGGGAGGTGATAATCTGGCAACACTTCATAAGTGGAAAAACTACGAGACAATTCTTAAATACTATGAAATATATGTCTACAATCGTCCTGGATATAAAAAGGGTGAATTGTCAGATCACCCCAGAGTGACATATATGGAATCTCCCTTATTGGATATCTCTGCAAGTTACATCCGCAAGCAGTTGAAAGAAGGCAATTCAATTCAGTACCTTGTGCCTGATAAAGTCTATGACTATTTGAATGAAGTTCCTATTTACAAGGATTTGTGATCATGCTTGGATTTCTAAAAGACATTCAAAATTTACTCCGTCCAGATGCACGAATAAAACAGCTGGCTGTTATTGCTCGTGAAAATGGTCTAAAGTTAAAAGCACAAAGAGCTTTAGAAAAGGATCCTATTTCTCAATTTGGTTTTGAAATATTCGATGGTCGATCAGGAAAACGGTTGCGCGGTATTTTGTTTATACCCATCAAGGGAATTAAAGGAAGTGTTCGTGTATACGATTTTCATTATTTTGGAGATTTAGGGACAAGCACGACTACTGTTTTCGAATTTTATAATGAGTCCTTTGACTTCTCTCGTTTTAGTATCAAGCCAAAATCATCGTCTTTCATTAAATCCTTCTTCGATGAAGAAGATCCTGTGATCCAAACTGCTACTCCAGAATTTCTAGAAAACTATGCGGTGCAAACAGAGGATGCTTTCAAATTAAAAGAAAATCTCACAGAAGACTTTCTTGACAAATACGGAGATGAACCTGGGTGGAGTATCGAAGGCAAAGATTCTGCACTTATCTATTACAAACAAAAAGAACTGATCCCTTCCAATCGGTTGATGGAGCGAGTTGAACGATTTGCACATCTGATGTATGATCTGGAAAATGGGAAGACGTTTATTTGATATCTAATGAGTACAGACTCCATTCTGTTACAGAATCAATTGATACAGCCAACAAGTCATAAATAAGACAGTTTTCATGAATCAAATGTGTCTACAAAAACGTTAGCCCTTTGTGTTAATGTAACGTCTTGATTTTAAGAATACTATTTTTAGTCTTTATCCCAGTCATGCTCTTTTCACAAGAAGAGCCTCAAGACTTTACCATATCCGAAATTCGTATCGAAGGGAATAAAAGAACTAAAGATTATGTCATTTTAAGAGAACTGGAGTTTCAGAAAGGAGATACCATTACATTTAAAGAAGAGGAAGAACTCTGGATCGAAAATGAGAAAAGAATACTCAGTACAAGTCTCTTTAATCATGTTAACATCACACGTGAAGAAGGGTCATCTCTAATAAATATACAGCTTCAAGAAAACTGGTTCATCTATCCCAATTTCATCTTTGAATTGGCTGATCGAAATTTTAATGTATGGTGGAACGAACAAGGCAAAGCATTAGATCGAGTAAATATTGGCGGTCGTATTAATTGGCTGAATGTCTCTGGTCACCGTGACAGATTAAAACTAACCGCCCAATTAGGGTATACGAGACGACTAGATCTAGAATATGGTTTTCCCTATGTAAATAAAGCGAAAACATTAGGCATTTCTGGCGCTGTTGTTTATACGGAAAATGATGAAATTGGCTATGAGACAATAGGGAACAAGACGGTTTTTTATAGTGGTGTAGATGATAGAATTGTACTGAGACGATTTCGTGTGGCTAGTTGGGTAAACTATAGGCCTAAATTATATGGGAATCATTTTATCAAATTAGAATTTCACCGCAACTCAATTGATGACTTTGTTGCTGAAGAATTAAATCCAGATTATTTTCTTAATGGTATTTCAACGCTTAGGTTTTTTAAATTAGAATATGACTTTAGTTTTGACAAAAGACGATTTTCCTTTTATCCAGAAGGTGGATATTCTTACGGAATTTCTGTACAAAAAGAAGGTTTAGGTATTTTTAATGAATACAATAATTTATTAGTAGAAGTAAGAGGAGAACATTACACCAACATTAAGGATAAAATAATCGTCGCCAATCTTGTTAAATTAAAAACCAATTTAGTAAGAGACCAAATTGGTTTTGCAAACAATACTGGCTTAGGCTATAATGGTAATCTGGTAAGCGGCTATGAATTGTTTGTAGTCGACGGTACGGACTTCGCATTAACCAAATCTTCTGTGCGCTGGAAAATGGTAGACGAACTATTAAATTTGGACGGTTTAATGCCATTGCGGCAGTTTAAAAAAATGAACATTAAGGCATATCTCAGTTTTAATATGGATACAGGTTATGTCAACGAACCAACTTATAAGAAAACAAATTTTTTAAATAACAGAATGCTTTTGGGTTATGGACCAGGATTAGACATTATGTTGTTCAATACACATTTGTTTTCGTTTGAGTACAGCTTTAATCATCTTGGGCAATCGGCGCTTTTTTTTAGTAATAGTGTTTCATTTTAAATTGGGAGATAAATATTCCATAGCGTCATGGATTTTCAATTCAAGGGGTCATGGCCCATTGCAAATTATCATTGTCTCATATCCAACACACAAAGGACACTACTCATCCCAATAGCCTGAACAAATGGTACCACAGAACCATCATCTTTATATTCCAATACTTTTTGGACGACCCAATTATACTGATCAATCGGAATAGATAAATCTTTTATTTTTCGCATTAATTTTGGCTGAGATTTTATCCAGGCCATTTGTGAATCAGTTGTAGATAAATCTGGTCTATCTTCTTTTAATGCATAACGCACTTTCCATTTAATAGGAACATTAAATTCTTCGATTCTGTGATTGTCATTTTCTTCATGTAGCACTTCCGGTATACTTACATCAGGATACTGTTTTGCCAGTTCATCAGCAATCGTTTTTTCAGATGGTCGATAGCCTCTTTTGAAAAAGTAGGGCCAGTAAGACGCTTGCACCATATTTACTTTATCGGATGATCGCTTAAATACCACAAACTTTTTTGTAAGATTTATTTTTGGTTGTTGCCCAGATTGTGTTTGAAAACAATTCCTTACTCCTAACTGTAATAATGGATTTGTCCCAATACCACAGCCCCAAACATTAATGATCGTATTGCTATCAACGACATTATCGTTAAGCAGTGGCAATTGTCCATCACGTGTTGCCTTAAGTAACTCTTTCGGATATGCTCGTTCTCCACCATCGTGAATACTCACTGAAAGACCGCTCCACACATTTCCGTGTACCACAATTTCCATTCGATCGATTGGTCGCAATAATGTTTGCCTATTCAGGAAGTGATTTAATTCCTCCAATGATCGAATGTGCTTGATTATTTTTTGGCATGCTTTTACAGAATTTGTATTAAAATATTCTTCTGCCAATGTATAGTATTGCTGTTCTCCTTTATCTTCTCCCAGTATAAAGCAGTAGCTCAACTCTTGTTGATTAGTCTGTAATTTGTTTCTATTGTTTTTCACCAAACACTGACACAACCAAAACATAGTACCAGCCAATACACATAAAATTATCGTCTTTTTCATAACCAAGCAATTGTGATGTTCACTGTTGTTTGCGCCTTTACGATAGTCAACATTTCCATCATATTTAATTCTAATACTCTTATTTGATCGTCCGTTAATATTTGTAATTGATCTGTGATCTCTATAGTACCGTCTGCAGGATTTAAGTTTATCGATAACACATTCCCGTCAAGCAGTTCTCTTGCCTCTTCATCTGTGTGTTGACATATTTGTTTGACTAATTCTCTTATTTTATGATTGGTATCTTCTTTTAAAACCGATTCTATGTGGACAAAAACAATTCTTTCTTCTAAAGACTCTTTATTGTTGGAAGAGCCTTCTGCACCCATTTCAAAACCGACAGCATAATTGGATACGCCTTGAGGAAGTGGTAGTGGTTGATTTACTGTTGCAAGGTCTCCATTATCATTAACTGTCTGCTGATCAATGGCAATAAAGGATGTATGTTTTGACATTAAATTATATTTCAAACTAACATCAACTATTTTGTCTTTATACTCATCGTTGTACGATATACTTTCATAATCAGACAAATATTTTAATTTTTCCCTAGCCCATAAATACCTGATCGCTGGTTCTCCCTTTTTAGCTGTTGATAACTTTATCTCTTTTTTGAAACCGCCAGTACTTGTTTTACCAGAAATGACTATTGTGCCATTTTCTGATTCTCTATATTTACCAAAAACATATAGTGGTCGCTGTGCTAATAAATCAGGCATTTTCCGAGGATAAAAATCATAGGCATCAAAATCATTAAAACAAATACTAACATCTGTCATTACTGGTGACTGAATGTATTTAACTAATTTTTGTGCATTTACTTTTGCTTCAGTTTTATTAGTCACCACAAAACTTTCTCCTCTTCCAACATGAGCAATACCTTCTATTAAAAATCGATTGACACTACTTCCTATACCAAAGGCAAAAAAGTTTGATTCATTTAAGTGTTCTTCTATGTAATTAAAACAAGCTTCTTCTACATGAATATAACCATCCGTAATTATAATTAATGATCTTGAAGAATTATCATAAGCTTTGGGGCTTGACATTGCCTTTTTAACTGCACTTAATAATTCTGTACCTCCTCCTGCATTTTGTCTGGATAATATTTTCATAGCCTCATTAATGTTTTCTTTATTCGCCAACATAGGCTTTGGTGAAAGCATCTTTGAACCACCAGAAAATAATAACACATTGAAGTAATCGACAGGTCTCAACTCTGATAATAAATCAGTCATCAATTTTTTTGATACATCAATCGGGAAACCATGCATAGAACCAGAGATATCAACAATAAACATATATTCTCTTGGTGTAGTTTGCATAATGTCATGTTCAATGGGAGGTTCTACCATACTTAAAAAAAACTTTTCATCACCATGATCATAAAGCATTGTGCCAGTTGAAATTTTATTTCCAGCTAGACTGAAGTCAAAAATAAAATCTCTGTTACCCGCTGATTCTGGATTTTTATTTTTTGCAGAATAGTAGCCTTCAGCATTTTTAAGCACAGATAATTTATGTGTTTTGCTTTCTGCAGATTGAATTTCCAACGGTGCTTGCACTTGTACATAAAAATCAACATCATAAGGAATCGTTGTTTCTTCTGTTAAGTAGTTTGTCTGAGAAACAAATGTTGGTGTGTTCGTATTGTTTGTATAGCGAGGTCCGACAACTGTGGGAAATACAAATGAATAAATACCATCAACAGGAACAATAAATTCTGTATACTTTAAGACGAGTTCTACTTCTTCTCCAGGCATAATATTAGCAACATTCATCGTAAAGACATTCGGTTTTTCTTGTTCTAATAGGCTTGTCCGTTTACCCTCTTCCTTTGCTTCTACATACATTTCTCTTGCCTTTTGCTTTTCCTGTATTTCGGCTTTAATTGTTCTATTCCCGATAACCATTTCCATTGCATAGACAGCAGCTTTGGTGGAAGCTGGAAAGACATAAACTGCTTCTATCGGAACGGATCCATCATTTCTGTAAATCTGTTTGACTTCTACATCTGCTATCGGTCCAGCGATGTTTGATCGGACATTAGTGGATAATAGTGGAAAAGATTCTATAGTGACATTCTCCGTAACAACTTTAAAATAAGGGCTCTTTTTAACTGGATCAATTGCAGATAGGAGCTGAATGTTATAAATGATCAAGATGAGTACATACAAATATTTTCGATACATAGCTTTTGATTTTAAAAGCAAGGTATCCAGTGATACGAGTTGAATAAATGGTGAATGAGTATCCGTAAGGATTGATCAAGTATTCGTAGAAGTTTAGAACAATCGCTGTTGTAAGTCGGAATTTATTATCCCATTACTCTTTGCAATTTTCTGAAATTTAATTCTCTTAATGTTCACATTGAATAAAAAAAACCGAGTGTTGGATACACTCGGTTTACATTTTTCCTTTGCTTGTGATATTCAATCCATTGCTATGCATTATGCACCTTTTGAGTAGACAAAGGATTTACCCTTGGATTGGCAAAGGCTTAGGAACCTTCTCCAGAACTGGTATGGTGGTTCCATAATACATTTATTAAGGTTAAAGAACTATATGGAAGAAGCCGTTTAAATGTGCTATTTCCTGTTTTATATGATAAATATAATTTTTATTTGTTTAAGGCGCAAATTATTGGTGTATTATTTTGATATGTGTTCATTTTTAAGGCTTATAAAACACTATAACTTTATTATGTAAAATTTAATTTTGTCTAAGATGGAAGATGTTTTGCCAAAAACCGTTTTACATTTTCCCCAAGGATTGCTCTGATTTCATTTTTAGTGAACCTCTGTTCAAGCATTTCGTCAATCAGCAATCCTAGTCCTGTAATGTCAAATGGTGTAGTCACGCTGCCGTCAAAGTCTGACCCTAAGGCCACATGATCAATTCCTATAAGGTCCACTGTATATCGCATAGCCTTAACAATACCGGCAATTGTATTGGTACCAGTTGCTCCTGAAAAAAATGCTATACCAATAAGACCATCTCTTTGTGCTATGGCACGCAAATGTTTGTCTGATAAATTTCTTGGCGAATCATAAGTCCCTTTTACTCCTGTATGTGATGTCAGGATAGGACCATTAAACATCGCCAAGGCATCATCAATTACTGCTTCAGAGGAATGAGCCACATCCAGAAACATAGAACGCTTTTCCATTTCCCTTAATACATCCTTGCCAAATGGTGTTAACCCGCCTTGCTTTATCCCATGCGCAGAGCCTCCCATTTCATTATCAAAAAAGTGCGTCGGTCCAAGCATGCGAACGCCAGCATCATATAAGCGTTTTACATTTTCAATATTTCCTTCCAAACAATGGCCTCCTTCAATACCTAAGAATCCACCTATCACTTTTGAATTCACTTTTCTCTTAGTTAACAATTCTTGAAAATCTGCCTTAGTTTTTACGACAATAAATTCATCATTAAATCGCCCCGCTGCTTTGTGTAATTTTTTACATTGATACAACGCTCGGTTTATCAAACTAAACCACGTATTTACTGGTTGCCCTTGTCCAATAGATAATGCTGTAATGTTGTCAAAAGCATCGGCACTGTTTTCTTGAAAATTTTGTCCCTTCGGAGATTTTGTGACAATGGTAAACGCTTGTAAGGCGGCATGACCTTCCTGCATACGCTTGAAATCGACATGTCCATAAGTAGATGCTTTTGTCAAGTCTCTGTCCCAAAGCAATGCATCACTGTGTAAGTCAGATACAAAATCCAGACTCTCTAATAACTCTTTTGCTTCTTGGCTATAATTGTAAGGCTTTGTTGCTATTGTTTTATTTGCGCTCTTTTCGAACATTCCAGGGACAATCAGAGTGAACAGCCAGTACAGAATAATAAGTGCAAGTAAGGTATAGAGGATTCCTTTCATAATTAATGTGTCTTTTGTAAAGTAAAATAAAAAAGCCAATAGTTAGATTGCTGTAATGCTTAATTTTCCTTAATACCAATTCATTTAGTATTAATGTGCTTAAGCAGGATTTTTTATATTTTACAGAGATACGTGAAAGACTTCTTAGACTACTTAAATATATTGTGTAAAAAGAATAATCTTCAAAGTCATTATCCATGAAAAGAATAATGGTCATAGGCTGTTGTGGTTCAGGTAAATCCACTTTTTCTAGAGAGCTCCATAAGGTGTTAGGCCTAGATCTTATACATCTAGACCAGTACTATTGGCAGCCTAATTGGACAGAGACTAAAAAATCTATATGGGAAAAAACTGTTACAGAACTTGCGAATAAACCCGAATGGATTATTGATGGTAATTACGGTGGAACAATGGACACTCGGCTAAACAGAGCCGATACTATTATATATTTAGATATGCCAGCTTATAAATGCTTATGGCGGATTACAAAACGAATTTTAAAATACCATGGTAAGGTAAGACCTGATATGCCAGCAGGATGCAAAGAAAGATTTGATTTAGAATTTTACCATTATGTGTTGACATATAATATGCTAAGAAGGAAAAGCATTTTAAAAAAACTAACTTCCTTAAAAAGTGATAAAAGAATCGAAGTGTTTAGAAATGATGGTGAAACTAGGAAGTATATTAAAGAGTTGGAAGATATTTACGCTGCGTCTTAAGATAAATGATAATCTAGTGTAAATATCCACTCACCATTTAGGTATTTCATTAAGTATTCAATCTGCTTTTCATAAAAAGAAAACATTTCTATTTTGTAGAGTACAAAAAATACACTGATGTATTTGTCTATTATGCATGTCGTTTAAACATGCATTTGCCCAAGAGCCTTCCAATACTCCCGTTATACAGTTTCAAGAATCTGCCCAAGTTGTAGAAAAGAATATGCTGATATTTGCTAGCAGTGAATACTGGATTTTTTGTTGTGTTTAATCAAGGTCAGGTGGATGTGCTATTAGACAATATTCTGCAGATCCGGTGTGTACAGACATTGGAAAAAAGGGGCAAGGTCCAGATAATATAAACGGAGCCGCTTGCCACAATTGCGTTATATTAACCGAAACAAGTTGTGAACAGTTAAATAGTTTATTGGACAGAAGTGTTGTTGTTAAAACAATTGGAAGTAATATTGATGGTTATTTTGATTAGATAATGTTAAATCAATTCAACATTTGTGCATTCTGGCTTCATTGAAAGATAGAGTTTGAAAATGTAGATGGAGTAAATAATAAAGAAACCAAGGAAGCCATAATTAGTTTTCAACAGAAAGAAGCTTACACTATTGGCCAATATGATTTTGAATCTTTTGAAGGCTTAAGCGTTGAGGTTCATTTTATCATTTAACAACCAATAGCGTGATATTGTTAACCAGATGAACTCAACGTTAATCTAAATTAAACCCAACATAAATAATGAATTCACCCAGCGACTTTTTTGACTATGTCCAAGATCAATTATCAACTTGGGCCACTATAGATAAAAAACCAATGTTTGGTGTACTCGGGATCTATCGAGATGGATTGATGTTTGGCATTATAAAAAAAGATACGGTATATCTAAAGGTAGATGATGTCACTAAAAAGAAATTTATAGATGAAGCTTCGGAATCTCTAAAAGTATTTAAAAACAATAGTGAGGTGCCTACTTATTACAAGCTGCCAGATCATGTGTTGGATAATGAAACAGAATTTGTTAAATGGGCCAAGGAATCGTATGACATTCAGATGAGGAAAAATGGTTAAACGAAGAAAGACGACGAGTTTTGAAATATGTGAGTGATATAAAGAAATTATCCATAACAATCTTCTTCCCTACAACTCATGAATATAGAGTCATAAAGTAGTGTACAGCGCACTTTTGATGAAGAATGAACTCGTGATATACAATTTTTAAATAATTATGCCTGACTATTGCAGAATATTGGAAGGAATCTTAAATTTGCAGCCGCTGAATGCTTCCTTAGCTCAGCTGGTTAGAGCATCTGACTGTTAATCAGAGGGTCCAAGGTTCAAGTCCTTGAGGAAGCGCACTAATAGTCAAGAGGTTATGATCTTTAAAGATTGTAACCTCTTCTTAGTTTGAGGACTTTTTCAGAGTAACACATATTCTAAATTCAGACTAGATTCAAGGTTTAACTTCACTCTCTAATTTATCTATCATGTCAAATGCTTTAGAAAATCATTCTGAAAACAACCTATCTCCCCTTTAATCGTTATATACCTATACAAACGATTCCCATTGCCACGAAAGAAGAAAATACACACCAAAGAAGACATCTTAGAGAGCTACATGACACATGTCACTATACACGGCTATGACAGCTCCACAGAAGAGTTTTGTAAGAAAGCTAAAATCCCAGTGGCCCAATTTCGCGAACATATGGGTGATTTTGAAGATGGAGATAGTATCGTGTGGGAGGCGCTTATGGCGGCGGCTGTTGAGACTGCTATGGAGGATCCACAGTTTAGACAATTCGACTTCAGGCAGCGGTTGTTGTCTGTATACTACTTGTTTTTTGAGAATTGTGGATTGAACGCTGCGTATTGTACCGCTAGCATTGACCATCACGGCAAATTACAGATGGTTTCAACTCTGTCAAATATGAAAAGAGTATTTGTGGAGTTCATCAACCAAGCCTTCCAGTCTGATTCTTTGTTTCATTCTTCCCAGATAGGACAAGTGGTCAACAAGATTGGAGATAAGTTGTATGGAGAAGGATTTTACAGCCAATTGTTGTTTCTTTTAGACTTTTGGCATAACGACACCTCTCCAGAATATGAGAAAACGGATTTGGCTATTGAGAAAAGCGTAAAAGCTGCTTGTGATCTCATGGACATTACTCCAGTCAAGAGCATCTTTGATTTTGGAAAATTTATTTGGCAAGAGAGAATACAGAAGTAAGTATGAAAACAAGCAAGCACATTCCCACAGGAAAAATAAAACGTGCAGGCAAACTAATAGGGACAGGCTTAACGGTAGGGAAAAACTATGCTTCTCATCTTGGCTCTAAACTTCTTGGCGGTGAAGTTGATGATTCTAAATTGAATCAAAAAAATGCAACTGCCATCATTGAAAGTCTCATGGAATTGAGAGGGGGTGGTTTAAAAATTGCTCAAATGCTGAGCATGGAGAAAAGCTTACTGCCCAAGGAATACGCGGATCAATTTTCTCTAGCGCAGTTTTCTGTACCTCCTTTATCCATACCTCTTGTTAAAAAAACGTTTCGTAAGTATTGGGGTAAAAATCCTGATGCCTTGTTCGATACGTTTAATTACGAGGCAAGTTTTGCAGCAAGTATAGGTCAAGTGCATGAAGCGACTTTGGATAATAAAAAGCTTGCTGTCAAGATCCAATATCCAGGCGTTGCAGATTCCATAGATTCTGATTTGGCAGTCATTAAGCCTATTGCCTACAAAATCATGCGGATGAGTGGTGCTGAAGCAGACAAGTATTTTCTTGAAGTGAAGCGAACACTCATAGAAGAAACGGACTACGCACTTGAATTAAAAAATAGTCAAGAGATTACAAACGCTTGCGCGAAGTTGGATGGTTATATTTTCCCTTCTTATTATCCGAAACTCTCGAGTAATCGAGTGCTAACTATGGATTGGATCGATGGCCTACATTTACCAGAATTTGCTCAATCAGATGCTTCGCAAGAAGAAAGAAATCGAATCGGTCAAAAAATTTGGGATCTGTATATGTTTCAAGTAGGGACATTACGGAAAGTGCATGCTGACCCACATCCTGGCAATATTTTAATCACCAAAGAAGGAAAGATATGTGTGCTTGACTTTGGGTGTACAAAATCAATCCCAGATGAATTCATCGCACCATTTTTCGAATTGATGAATCCTGAAATCTTGGATAATGACGTCCGTTTCATAGACCTATTGAACAAGCTGGAGATTTTGCACGAAGACGATGATCAAGAAGAAAGGGAATACTACATTAAGACCTTTCATGACATGTTGTCTTTGATTTTACGGCCATTCACACTCGAGTCTTGGGACTTTAGTGATAAAACATTTTTTGATGAAATATCAGAAGCCGGTGAAAGAGTAGCCAAAGAAACACTCTTCTCTTCATACAGCATGAATCGAGGGAGCCAACACTTTATTTACATCAACAGGACCTTTTTCGGGTTATATCAATTGATGCACTTGATTGGGGCAGAGATTGATGTACGCTACGGTAATGTTTAAACTGCCTGACGGCAGACAGGTTAAACATTATACATTGCCTACAGTAGGCAGGCTCTATTCGCTAGAAAACACTGAGCCAATATATGATCGATTCATTCTAGCGATATTCTCTAATGAAATCTCTTTTGGACATTCTGCTTCGCAAGCACCGACATTGGAGCACATTCCGAATCCCTCTTTATCCATTTGAGCTACCATTTTTTGAGAACGCCTTTCGTGTTCTATTTTACCCTGAGGCAGTAAGCCTAAGTGTGATACTTTAGCCGAGGTAAACAACATCGCTGACCCATTCGGACATGCAGCGACACAGGCACCGCATCCTATACAAGTAGCTGCATCGAAAGATTTAGCTGCTGTATCTCCTTCAATTGGAATGGCATTGCCATCAGGCGCTTGGCCGGTATTTACTGAAATATAACCACCAGATTGAATGACTCTATCAAAGGCAGATCTATCTACCACCAAATCTTTGATGACAGGAAAAGCCTTTGCTCGATATGGCTCGACAACAATTGTATCGCCATTCTTATAATGTCTCATATGTAATTGGCAGGCAGTGGTACCTGTTTGGGGACCATGGGGTCTTCCATCAATCACCATACTGCAAGATCCACAGATGCCTTCACGGCAATCGTGATCAAAAGCGACTGGATCTTTTTTCTCTTCGATTAATTGCTGGTTGAGTACATCCAGCATTTCTAAAAAAGACATGTGCTCGCTGGCTTCCACTTGATAGGATTCTAATTTGCCATTCGCGTATACGCCTCCTTCTCTCCAGATTTTTAATGTTAACTTCATTATTTATAACTTCTGGTTTTCAATTCAACATTTTCGAAAGTCAGTTCTTCTTTGTGAAGTACGGGATTGTCATCGTCCCATTCCCAAGCGGAAACAAACGCGTATCCATCATCATCTCGTTTGGCCTCCCCTTCTGGAGTTGTGAATTCTTCACGAAAATGACCCCCACAAGATTCGTTGCGTTCTAAAGCATCTAGTGTCATCAATTCTCCTAACTCCATAAAGTCTGCAACACGTGATGCTTTCTCTAGCTCCGGATTAAATTCGTCCATCGTACCTGGAATAAATAGATCACTGTAGAATTCCTTCTTTAGATCTCTTACAAGGCCTCTAGCTTTTTTAAGTCCTTCAGCATTTCTACTCATGCCACAATACTCCCAAATGATTTTACCAAGACGTTTGTGAAAGCTCTCAACAGATTGATTTCCTTTTATATCTAAAAGTGATTGTAATCGTTTTCTTGTTGCTTCTTCTGCTTCCACAAATTCTGGTGTTTCATTACTGATCTGTGGAGTTTGAATCTCACCTGACAGGAATTGACCAATTGTATATGGAATCACAAAGTAACCATCAGCCAATCCTTGCATCAATGCAGAAGCTCCCAATCTGTTTGCACCGTGATCTGAGAAATTTGCTTCTCCCAGAGCAAACAAACCTGGTACATTAGTTTCCAAATTGTAATCGACCCAAAGACCTCCCATCACATAATGAATGGCTGGGTAAATTTTCATTGGCATCTCATATGGATTCTCACCAGTAATCTTTTCATACATTTGGAAGAGGTTACCATATTTTTTCTTGATAACGTCTTTTCCTAATTCTGTAATCTTGGCTGGATTCGCAGAAATACCTTGAGAGTTAGCTTCTTGCTGTCCGTAACGTTGGATGGCAGAACTAAAGTCCAAGAACACTGCCAAACCTGTTGGACTAACTCCCTTCCCCTCATCACAAGCAACTTTCGCTGCTCTTGAAGCCACATCTCGAGGAACCAAGTTTCCAAAAGCAGGATACTGTCTCTCTAAATAATAATCTCTGTCAGTTTCCGCTATATCGAGTCCTGTTTTTCTTCCTTCTTGAATGGCTTTTGCGTCTTCAATTGATTTTGGCACCCATACTCTTCCGTCATTTCTTAATGATTCTGACATCAAAGTCAACTTAGATTGATAATCACCAGAAACAGGAATACATGTTGGGTGTATTTGACACATACACGGGTTTGCCATTAGCGCTCCTCTTCGCACTGCACGCCATGCAGCGGATACATTTGAACCCATCGCGTTTGTAGACAGATAATACACATTACCATAACCACCCGTTGCGAGAACAACACAGTGAGCAGCGTGTCTTTCTAATTCACCAGTCAATAAATTTCTTGCAATAATGCCTCTGGCTTTGCCATCAACTTTAACAAGATCAAGCATCTCATGACGGTTATACATAGTAACCGTTCCTTTGGAGATTTGTCTTGCCAAACTCTGATATGCCCCGATTAATAACTGTTGACCTGTTTGGCCTCTTGCGTAGAATGTCCGACTCACTTGCACACCTCCGAAAGATCTGTTGGCAAGTAATCCTCCATATTCCCTTGCAAAAGGAACACCTTGAGCTACGCATTGATCTATGATATCAGTACTTGCTTCTGCCAATCTGTGGACATTTGCCTCCCTACTTCTATAGTCACCCCCTTTGATCGTATCGTAAAACAATCGATATACGCTATCACCATCATTTTGGTAATTTTTAGCAGCGTTAATTCCGCCTTGAGCGGCAATACTATGAGCTCGCCTTGGACTGTCATGAAAGGTAAAGCACTTAACCTGATAACCAAGTTCGCCTAAGGTAGCTGCTGCAGAAGCTCCGGCCAAACCAGTACCCACAACGATAATCTCAATTCGTCTCTTGTTGTTTGGAGCAACAAGATTCATTGTGGATTTATATTTCACCCATTTTTCTGCTAATTCGCCTGGTGGAACTTTATTGTCTAATTTCATGTGATTCAGATCTTAATTAATAAAGAACATGTACAATGGAATAATCGCAAATCCAAGTGGAACAAGAATGGCATAGCCAAAGCCTAGACCCTTGATAATCGGCGTATATTTTTTATGGTTAATTCCCAATGTCTGGAAGGCACTTGCAAAACCGTGCTTTAAATGGAACGCAAGAGCAACTAATCCGATCAGGTAACAAAGGACCCAAATTGGATTTGAAAATATAATGGATACACTTTCATAAGCATTCAATACCTCCTTGCCATCATATGCTACACTTGGCATATCGCTAAAGAACTTAAAGCGCAGCCAAAAATGACCAAGGTGCATCAAAATAAATGCGAGAAGCAATGTTCCTAGCAAAGCCATATTCTTGGAGGCCCAACTCATATTGTTTTTAGCTGCAACGGCATACTTCGACCCTTTCGCTGATTTATTCTTGAAGTAAATTACAAATCCTTGTATGGCGTGTAGAAATATGAAGAAGAAGTTTCCTTTTGATATTGTTTGAATGATAGGATTGTGGCCCATAAAGTCGGTATATGCATTGAATGCTGCTCCGTCATCCGAAAACAATAGAGGAATATTACCTGCTAAGTGGACTGTCAAAAATAGTATCAAAAATAAGCCAGTGAGACTCATAATAATCTTCTGTCCAATGCTTGAAGTGAAAAATTGTAGTATCCATTTCATGGCTTAATCAATTTTCTGTTTTACAAATGTAAGGTTTGAATGGAAATTATGCAGATTCTAAGAAAATGGAATTTATTTAGAATTAATCTTAATTAGTAGAATGGTGAATTATAAGCGAACAAAATTTAATTCATAAGTTACCCAAACACACTAAAAGTACTTAAAAGGCATAATAATAAGATCATTATGAACATCTTTGGCTTCGAAATTAATTTTGTCCACGTGCGTATAAGCTTTTTTTATGTAGTCTGTTTTTGGAGCCTTACTTTAAATCTTTATGGTCAAAGTCCTGTTCAAGACAGTATTGAAGTAGTAACAATAAAGTCTCTTCGAGTCATTAATAATCCAAACAATACGTCTCTAGCCGTCTTTAGAAGAGATTTTACGAAAACCAATTTCCTTAAATCTCAATTGTCATTGCAAGAATACGTAACCGAAGCTCCCGGTCTTTTCAGTTTGAATGCAACTAATTACGCACAAGATTTACGCATTTCCATTCGCGGATTTGGTGCGAGATCTGCTTTTGGCATCAGAGGAATAAAACTGATCATTGATGGCATTCCAGAAACGACTCCAGATGGTCAAGGACAATTGGATAATTTGATGTTATCTACTGTTTCGTCACTTGAAGTCATTAATGGTCCTTCATCAGCTCTATATGGTAATGCTTCTGGAGGAGTCATTTATATAGGAACTTTAGATAATGTTGATAATAATTACATTGAGGCTGGGACAACAATTGGCTCATATGGTCTGAATCAATATTCTTTAAATGGTGGTCTTGTCTCCGGTAAAACGACTGTAATTGCGAATTACTTATTTACTGGATTGGATGGTTATAGAGATCAAAGCAGTCTTGAGCAACATGCAGCAAACATCAAACTAATTCAAGATTTTGATTCGGGTGGACAGCTAAGATTAGCGCTTAATTATACCAATAGTCCTGTGGCAGATGACCCAGGTGGGATAAATCTGGAATCCGTCGAAGAAAACAGAAGACAAGCTAGAGATAGAAATGTTTTATTTGAAACAGGAGAAAGCATTAACCACTCCAAGTTGAGTGCCCACTATGAAACACCACTGAAGGCAAAAAATACACGTTTAGAATCATATGCCTTTTATTCCGCAAGAAATTTCGAAGGCTTACTTCCTTTTGGATTTGGTGGGTGGATTGATCTAGCGCGGAATTATTGGGGAGCAGGAGCAAGTTTGACACAAAAGCAAATCCAGTCAAACGCGGTCATTACAAGTAAAATAGGCTTTGACTTTGCTAATCAAGCAGATAACAGACAGCGATTTTTCAATAATGAAGGTGTGCAAGGAGAACAGACATTGGATCAACTAGAAACATTTAGAAACATTGCTTTTTACTATTTGGGTTCTGCCAACATTGGTAAGGTAGGCGTCTTTGTAGGTTTGCGCTATGACATTAATCAATTGGAAGCCGAGGATGCTTTTTTATCAAATGGAGATGATTCTGGAACCATTAACTTATCCAACTTTTCTCAAAGTCTTGGCCTCAATTATACTTTGGGCAAGAACCTTTCCGCATACGCCAACTTTCGACAAAGTTTTGAAACTCCTGCATTAACTGAGTTGTCTTCAAATCCATCTGGCGCAGGTGGGTTCAATCAGTCACTAGACCCTCAGTCTGCCAATAACTTTGAAATAGGCTTAGCTGCTAAAGGCGCTCGATTAAATGGAAATATCGCGTTGTTTTACATACGGACTAAAAATGATCTGGTACCTTTTGAATTAGAAGAATTTCCTGATCGAGACTTTTTTAGAAATGCAGGATCTTCAAATAGAATTGGTTTTGAATTAACAGGCCAATATCAATTGGCAAACAACTGGAGAGTATCTGCCATGTACAGTTATTCTGATTTTACCTATGATGATTATTTTATAAATGGTGATCAATTTAGTGGCAACCGTTTGCCAGCTATTCCTGTACATCAAGGTTCATGGAAATTGACTTATCAGACAGATCTGATCAATGTTAGATTACAGCAGAGATATATCGGAACTTTATTTACAAATGACAGTAACACTGTGGAAGACAATGCGTATTCTCTATTCAATCTAAATGCTGGATTTCAGTTGCCATTTGGGTCTGTTGAATTAAAGCCATTTTTTGGTATCAATAATATTTTCAATACACTATACAATGACAACATCAGGATCAATGCATTTGGTTCTAGATTCTTTGAGCCTGGTCAGGAACGCAACTTTTACGCTGGAGTGAAAATTAGATTTTGATACATTTCTGGACAAGATAGTTGGTCAGCTATGTGTAGACTATTTTGCAAAAACATATATCATTTTTTGAGCTATGATTTTTTTCAATGCTTATAACATATAAATGTGCACCTTTGCAACTCATTAAATCTATCGTTCTTTGTCATCATTCACTGATTTAGGAATTTCCGACGAGATACTTCGTGCCATTACAGAGCTTGGTTTCGAGACCCCAAGTGATATCCAAAATAAGGCCATACCCTTTCTTCTTGAGGGAGATAGCGACTTCATCGGACTAGCACAAACAGGTACTGGGAAAACAGCAGCTTTCGGTTTACCACTTTTACATCACATCGATACAAAAGCAAAACACACCCAAGCCCTTATACTTGCACCTACGAGAGAATTGTGTAAGCAGATAAGTGAACAGATAGGACTATACAGTAAATATTTAAAAGGGGTTAAATCGTTGCCTGTATATGGAGGTGCTGCAATTGTCAATCAAATAAAGGCGCTTAAAAAACCACAGCATATTATCATTGCCACTCCCGGTAGATTAATTGATTTACTTAAGAGGAAAGCTGTCGATCTATCTGATATCGAATATGTGATTTTGGATGAAGCAGATGAGATGCTCAACATGGGCTTCAAAGAAGAGATTGACCAGATACTAGAGTATTCGCCTGAAGATAAATTTACGTGGTTGTTTTCTGCCACTATGCCTAAGGCCATTCGAAAGATTGTCAATAAATACATGGATCAACCCATGGAAGTACGGACCAATCTCACTAATGAAGTCAATCAAGACATCAGTCATCAATTTATAGTGACGAAAAGTTCTCAGAAAAGAGAGGCGCTTTGTAGAATATTAGATACAAATCCTGATATAAGAGGAGTTGTTTTTTGTAGAACAAGACTTGGGACACAGGGCTTAGCAGAGGAGCTGCTTGGCATGGGATACAAAGTGGATGGAATTCATGGAGATCTGAGTCAAGCCCAGCGTGAGCGAGTAATGAAAAGATTCAAATCACATGACTTACAACTGCTCTGTGCTACCGACGTCGCTGCTCGTGGTATTGATGTGAATGATCTTACACATGTTTTCCATTATCAGCTTCCAGATGATGTATCATACTATACTCACAGAAGTGGTCGTACGGGTCGGGCTGGTAAAAAAGGAATATCCATTTCATTGATAAATTCTAGAGAGAAAGGTAAAATCAATAGAATTGCCAAACAATTAAAAATTGAGTTTACACAAGTAGATATTCCAACAATCTCTGACATCGCTGAAATCAGAATAGAAAACTGGGCAAAACCTATTTTAGCTAAAGAATACGGAACCAAACTTAACTACGATCTTGTCGAACGTGCCTTCCATTTGTTTGATGATTTGTCTAAAAAAGATTTGATTACCAAATTAGTTGCCATTGAGCTGGACAAATTAAATCTTACTGAAATAACTAAGGATTCGAGTGGCGATAAGCGTGATAAAAAAGACAAACGAATGGACGCTCCGGCTTATAGAAGGAGCAAAAAGAAATACGGTAAAAAGACTGGAAAAAAATTCTTTGATAAAAAGAAAAAGAAAGACAAGGGTAAACCTAATTTCAAAAAGAAGAAGAAAAATAAGGACAAGAGGAAGAAGAAATATTAAGATGGATTAAATTGGACATGCCTAATTGTCTACATAAATATTTTGTCGAGATTTTTCTAAACATAAATATCATAGCAGTAAAAATTTATCATCTTTTTTGATCCAAAAATGCTAACAAAATTGCCTTCTTGTCCAAGTCTTCCCTTCGGTTTAAAACTGTATTTTAGGTAATGTAATGCCTATAGCATCAAAATTCTCTTTGGATTCGGATTCTACTCCTTTACCAAGTCTTCTGATACACCGGATTAATCATCCATTTGGACCACTTTTTATTATAGGTATGGATGTTCTTAGTCTCATCTCCATTGCTGTCCTCAATCTTTTTTCCTTGATTCACCCATTCAAAAATACTCCCATATAAATTGTACACATTTGTGAATCCTTGTTTTTTTAACTTCTCTCCGATCTTTTCACTTCGATAACCAATAGAACAATACACAAGTAACGGTTTGTCTTTATCAACATCAGATACAGCAGAGTATTCAGGGTCATCATATCCAATGTATCTCGCGCCAGCAATATGGCTTATATCGTATTCTTCTTTTTCGCGAGCATCCAAAATAACAAATGATTGCAAGGTCTCGTCCGTTAACTCACTGACATATTTAAAAGGTATTGTTTCGCTCAACAATCTATCAATCTTCTTTTCAAAAGTTGAATTTGTTGTTCTAATGTTCTGTGCTGTAGCAACACAATTAATGCTAAATAAAAGTAAAAATATAAGCTGTTTCATATTGAAAACTGTGTTATTGTTTGAGGTCCCTCTCCTACTTTGTCACGGATAACTCTATTATCCACACAAAAAGACAAGAGGGATTCGTTTACAAACGTTTCTACTTCGCTTTTAATTTCATCTGGATATAAAAGGTGGACATTAGGTCCTGCATCAAGCGTAAAATACAATGGCTTTTTATGTTCTTTTCTATATTTTCTGATAGCTGAAATTATGGCAAGTGTGTTAGCTTCAATTAAAATATACGATGGTCTGGAACACATCATGAGTGCATGTAGTTCAAGTGCTTCATTCTCTATAATTTCTCCAAGAGCCTCAATATTTCCATCTTTTAAATACGTGTTCGTTTCTACTATATGCCTATTTGCTCTTTCATACCTAGCTTGCCCATATGGATTGTTAACCATCAACTGGTGTCCAGCAGAGGAGGAAACAGATTTTTCTTCTGCGCTAACTATCAAAATATCATCGTGGAATCTCTTAAAAACAGAATCGACATTTGGTAATGGTATCGCATAATCATTTGACGAGCCTTCAACAGAACAGTCTCCCCATAAAGCAACATGAGGAAATACAGACCTGGATGCGCTGCCGCTTGCAAGTCTTGATAAACGCGATGCCTTTTGCAATAGATTTTTATTCTCGCCCACCAATTCCTTTTCTAAACTCATTAAACACAACACCAAAGCACTCATTGAAGATGCACTTGATGCAATACCACTAGAGTGCGGAAAGGAATTTCGGCTTTCAATATTCAATTGAACCGTTCTTAAAAACTCAAACTCTTTTAAGTGTTTGTTAATGTATGAATCTATACGTAATTGAAATGCTTCGTTTGGCTTACCATCAAAGTAGAAATTTGTGCTGACTTTATCCTGTGCATAATCAAGTGGATCGTATTGGACAATTGTCTCCGTATACGCATTTGACAAGGTAAAACTGATAGATGGGTTATTGGGTAATTGGTCTCCATGTTTCCCCCAGTACTTAACAAGTGCAATATTAGAAGGGCTTCTCCAACCAATAATTTTTAATGCTTCTTTCTCCAATTTTACTTTCTTTCGTTTACGAAGTCTTCATAATCCTCGTCTAATTCATATGAAATGTTGAGGTCTTGCAAGACTGCATCTAAGATAGGATTATCTCCTTCAGTATACCCGTCTTTGAGTCGATAGCCGTACAATTTACTTGATTGATTCCAGTAAAATGCTTTAAATTTTCCTTGTAAGTCTTTGATCAAAGAATACATCGGTGTATCTAATTCTCTTTCGATCATCTTTACCAAAATTTTCCCTTGAGTTTTGGACAGCTTCATCAATGGTTGTTCAAATTCTACCTTGAGTTCTTCAGACAATTGTTTGATGTATTTCTTCCGCTTTCGTTTCTTCATGTGCTGCGTCGCGTATTCCATTTTCCTAAAAATCTTGATAGCTTCGGCTGCATAAGGATATACTTTTGCGGCATAATATTTATACTTTCTGTACCTGCGGTAATCTTCATCTGAGTCAAACGTTCTCGGAGAGGTGACACTGATGTTGTCAATACTAGCAAGGACCATCGTATCTCCATTCGCGATAAGCACAGGATACACTTTACCCTTTATAGAAATATAGTCTGTATAGTCTGATTTTACGGGTGTATTATCAATCCCATCCGTTACTGTAAAAGAGGTATCTGGCTCTTCAAATAACATTGAATCTTGTACTTGTGAAAAGGCACAAACTGGTATAAACAATAAGCATATTTGAACAAACAGCTTCATATATCAAAAAAACGAGAAGTGCTTGATAAAAGTTGCAATCTTGAAATTATAGTTTTATTAAACTGGAACTATTGTTAATTCACAATTGATATACTTATTGTTTTCTACTAATGTATTTAGTGGTTATAAAACTCAACTCAACGCATTTTCTCTCGGTAGCCATTTCCTTAAACTAACTTAAAAGGACCATTCACACGGTAAGACTGACCGCTCAATCAATAACTCTTATGCCTTAGCATTTTTATACCATCTTTCTAAAGTGCTTTCGACTAATCTAAAAGTCAATTATTTACACATGAAAAAAAATAGATAAACCATGAAGCTAACTATCACTACACTTTCAATACTATTTATGGCAACAATTCTTTTTAGCCAAAATCAACCTGGTCTACATATTGCCGATAATCATACCGTTGTATTTGGTATCGACACCATTTCTGGTGGCGACAAAGTACTGTGGTATCCAAGCAAAGCTGCCTTTCGAGCAGGACGGACAAGTACGACAGAATGGATCCAAGAAAATGTAGGTGTATTCTCCACGGCATTTGGGTCTGGTACAGAAGCGCGAGGGAGTTATAGTGCAGCTTTTGGCTTAGGTACTTGGGCACTTTCTTTTGCAGAAACCTCTGTAGGCAGATACAGTCTCGGGGGTGGCAATCTGAATAGTTGGTTACCAACGGATCCTCTATTTGAAGTGGGTAATGGCTTATCACCAAATGCTCGATCCAATGCCATGACCGTATTTAAAAATGGGAATACAGAAATACAAAGTTCTGTAAAAGTAGGAGAACATCAAGGTACTAATCCAGCGGCTGGTACGATCCAATACAATTCTACTACTCAAGACTATGAAGGCTGGGACAATCAGCATAATGAATGGAAATCTTTAACCTCAGGGCCTACTACTATCGGTAATTATGGTACGGTCGTGAATCCTGTAACTGGCAAGGTCTGGTTAGATCGTAATTTAGGAGCTTCACAAGTAGCCACTAGTCCAACTGATGCCGCTAGCTATGGTGATCTATATCAATGGGGGCGTTCGGCTGAAGGTCATCAATTGCGAACCTCAAGTACAACGAGTAGTCAAGCTTTTTCTTTTCTAGCTAGAAGTGGATTAAATTGGAGTGGTCGCTTTGTTACATCAACTAATTCATGGTTTGTTGGTGGGAATTCACAGGAACCAGAATTTACTCAAATGTGGTCAGGTGTTAGCGCAGAAAATAATCCATGCCCCTCTGGCTTTCGTGTACCTACAAATGGAGAATGGGAACAAGAACGATTAACTTGGTCTTCTAATGATGCCGCTGGTGCATTTGCTTCTCCACTTAAATTACCTTTAGGTGGATGGCGTATAAGTTTTACTGGAAATATAAATGATGTAGGAACAGTAGGACAATATTGGAGTAGTACTTTTGAACGTGAGATAACTTCGCTTTCTAGGGGTATACAAATTACTACTGGATTTTCACAAATTATTCTACTAAGTCGATCTACTGGATGCAGTATCCGGTGTATTAAGGATTAGTCATTCTCTCGATCATATGACAAACCATATAAAATATGAAACAATTTAGCATAGCACTGTCCTTACTATTTATGGTAACAATTCTTCTTAGCCAAAATCAACCTGGTCTACATATTGCCGATAATCATACCGTTGTATTTGGTATCGACACCATTTCTGGTGGCGACAAAGTACTGTGGTATCCAAGCAAAGCTGCCTTTCGAGCAGGACGGACAAGTACGACAGAATGGATCCAAGAAAATGTAGGTGTATTCTCCACGGCATTTGGGTCTGGTACAGAAGCGCGAGGGAGTTATAGTGCAGCTTTTGGCTTAGGTACTTGGGCACTTTCTTTTGCAGAAACCTCTGTAGGCAGATACAGTCTCGGGGGTGGCAATCTGAATAGTTGGTTACCAACGGATCCTCTATTTGAAGTGGGTAATGGCTTATCACCAAATGCTCGATCCAATGCCATGACCGTATTTAAAAATGGGAATACAGAAATACAAAGTTCTGTAAAAGTAGGAGAACATCAAGGTACTAATCCAGCGGCTGGTACGATCCAATACAATTCTACTACTCAAGACTATGAAGGCTGGGACAATCAGCATAATGAATGGAAATCTTTAACCTCAGGGCCTACTACTATCGGTAATTATGGAACCGTGGTGAATCCTGTTACTGGTAAAGTATGGCTAGATCGGAACTTAGGTGCTTCGCGAGTGGCCACTAGCTCCACTGATGCCGCTAGCTATGGTGATCTATACCAATGGGGTCGTGCAGCAGAAGGACATCAGCTGCGGACCTCAGGCATATCCATTCAAGAGGCTAATACGTTTATAGCTGAGTCAGGTTCTTGGAGTGGTCAATATATTTTAGTGTTTCAATGGTTATCTACTGCTGAAACTCATATGTGGTCAGGTACTGAAGCAGAAAATAATCCTTGCCCTTCTGGATTTCGCATACCAACAAACGCAGAATGGGTACAGGAAAAAGCAACTTGGTCTTCTAATGACGCTGCAGGTGCATTTGCTTCTCCGCTTAAATTACCCAAAGGAGGATTCCGTGGTGGAGAATTTGCCGAATTGTTATCTGTTGGAATTGGTGGATATTATTGGAGCAGTACTGCAAATACAGATGCATTTACTTCTAGACATTTATTTTTTGATGACTCGTCTGCTCATATGGATAATGAATTCAGGGGGTTTGGTCTGTGTGTTCGGTGTATTAAGGATTAGTTATTGCTTTTACTATTCTTTAAGAAACTCAATAAATCTCTATTGTTATTAATTTGTGTTTTCATAAAGAGCTCTACTCTTAAAATTGGTTTTCTTTTTTGTCTAAGCTTTGAGTGGAATCTAAAAATATGTCAATCTTCTCACTAAGCATTAGTCGCTTCTCCGAAGCTCTGTAAACTTTATGTACATATTTCTAATTATATGTTGCTTCTCTGGAGCTTACACGATATACTTATGGAGTAATCGTCTATAAAGACTGGTTCAACGATTAGTCGGACATTGCTCGATGACTGCCGAAAAGGTAACATCTATAGGCACACTAAATCCAGGCTCCAGTGAAATAGATGTAGCTCCTTTAAACGTGGCATCGCATGGCACATGTGCATCTGAATTAATAATATCAATTGCTTGATACAAGGGCTCATCAACCTGGTGGACAAATATTTCATCTTCCTGACAAATTGTAGACGGGCCTAAATCGCATGGTGTCCTCATATTGATGTATGGATAGAAATAAGTAAACAAAGGACTTCCATCGAATTGATTGATTGGGTCGCTAATAACACCATCTATCCACTCGACACCCATGGGAGAAGCAATTTGATTCATGGCATAATCGGATAGAGGGCCCACAAAGGCCATATATGACCAGCCTAAGCCCAACATAAATAGTCCGCCACCATTACTGACAAAATCATGAATGGCAGTAATCTCTGCAGGCGAAATAGTTGACCAAGCATTGCCTATGACCAAAATATCAACATCTGTCAAAGAGCTGGCTGTAATGGTCCCAGGTAAATTCATTACCTGAAAGCCATCTTGTGTGACGAGTGTTTGAAATACAGGGGTATTCCCCGCATTCACCCACTCCGCATGCCCAGAAGTCATTTTGATTACTTTAGAACCATTATCATTCATCCAATTAAATGCATTCAAAATAAATGCAGGATTATCAAAATTAAGTGCCGATTCATCTCTGAGAAGTCCATCGTGACCAACTGTAATAAAACGTCCTTTTCCATAAAGACCACCTGCAACAAATAGTGATGGACAATTTGAAGAAAAAGGATTGCTGACTAATGGTATGCTACTGATGCTTGTCAAATACAAAGAACCTGGAGCACCACCAATATGTACAGTATCGACGTTATTTACTAAGTCACTATATACTTCTGTCGAACATCCAAAGGTGATCGTATTGTCATGATCATCACAATCAATAATGCCGCATATATTGTCTCCATCGAAATCAACGCTGACATCGCCTTGGAAGTAAGGCACTTTATGAATCGTATGCCCTGAAATTAAGCTAGCTCTTTCTTGCCAGACACGCGCCATGTCAGCCGAAGACGGATCTCCTATTGGGTTTCCAAGATTATCATTTACAGCTGGATTAGAATAATAATTGGTTGCATTCCCACACATATGTGTGGTCCAATTCCCATTATTGAAACCATGTGCATACGGCAACACAGAACCATCACCGGGACAGTGACCTGCACCTACATTGTGACCGACTTCATGACGAAATGCCGCAGGTAAGGTAACTCCATTAACAGAACTTCGACCTGGAACTCCTGCCCAACCTCCAGCCTCATTTTGCGCTCCGGTAAATGTCTGAAACACACTGATAAAGTCTGCGCCTGTTGTTTCTATATCTGTCGCAAACCAATCCCAAGCATCTGATAAGACACTCGTGACTACACCAGGATTGTTTGGTGTGGTCCCTGTACCAACTAGTCGCATGTACACACCGGTAATCATAGAATTCGATAAACCTGTGTTCACGTCTTCAACAACCATCAGTCCATATGCATCTAAATCTCCTGCAACGGTTGCAGCAGCATCTGAAAAACCAATAAACATATCCAGTACGGCATGTCCATTTTGATCTGTTTCTGTGCAATATCCACAAGATAAATTTGACATGATTGATTGCGTTTTCCGTTCAGCAATCGTTTGACATCCAGCCAATTCAGATTGGTATTCACTTATGCGATACACAGATGATGTTTGCGTAGGCAGTAGGACAAATTGTTTGCCTTTGATGTCAAACATGGCCGTCAGCTTATTAGATGCTGGATTATATACAATAATACTATTTCTATAATTTGGATGATGTGACTCTGCGGATGACGTTCTTCCTTTCCAAACCATCATACCTTTGTACTTTTGCTCGACATCTTGGTCTAGTCTAATGTCGACGTTTAAGGATGGAGAAAGAGCAATGGTGTAATGTACTGTCCGCGGAAGTCTGGTAAGAAAGTCTGGATTTATTTTGACTGCATGAGATTGTATCTCTCCATAAGCGATTCTGGTCTGAAGTTCATTGGATGGTAGATACGTGAAAAAATCCTTCTGTCCAAAACAGGAAATGGAAATGAAAAAAAACATAACAGCAGGCAGTAAACTTTTAATCATGTCTGTTTTTTAAATCATTTTTCAAGCGTGAAACACTAAGATTTTTATCAAATACACGTCCTGCCAATATATACCATTAACTCTTGCTGTAGAAATTAATGAAAAGTCATTGCTGCAGAAAAAATGTATTCATAGAAATATAAAGATACCAGTAAATATCCTACTAATAGATATTCATGATCGAAATACCTACCCATTCCCAAGCTTGCTTTGCGAAAGCAAGCTTTCTTCATAATGAAGTCCGAATATGTGTTACCGGATCTTTATGTCGGTAGCTCCTTACAAAAACAATTGTAGAGCGTTTCACATTATCTAATCCTTTATTAATGTGATGAACACATAAAACCTCATAGGCTTTAGAACCTATGAGGTTTTTATTTTATCTATTTAATAAATTCTTACAATTACTTAATATGTCCTGCTCACACGTTCTGTATCTTCTCTTAAGGCTGGCACAAAACAACCATCCATATACGCATGGAAAATAGCATCTGGTCCAACTTCAAAGCCAGGATTTAATTCTATCGCTTCACCTTGAGTGGTACCTGCAACATAATCGACAGAGCTTAAACCAGTGATTGTATTCGTTGCAAAAATAGATTTATCTGTTGAGGCAATAAATGCACCACCAGCTATGTCATCATCAGGACTGGCCAATATGATATCTTCATCACAGGGATCAGTGCAATCTTCGACTACCAAAATCACAGGTGGTTCACCTGTCAAATCAACTGTACAACCATCTAATGTTGTACTTACTAACTGTATAGTCCATGTACCAGCAACAAATTCTAATGTGCCAGAATCCTCTCCATTTGCGTTTAAGGTAATCGTATTGGTAGCGCCGTTTGCTGTAAACACAACTTCAGCGCCTGGTGAGCCAGTAATCAAATCCACTTGTGTGATACCCTCACATATAGGATTAGGTGTGAGGAATTCATATGTTGGAATAAGAGGATTTTGTCTCACCTCAATGCTTGCCCCATTACTCAATGTCATTGGACAAAGATTACTGGCACTTCTTATTTCATCTAATTCCAAAATAGAAGCAGGTATTCCTACAGGTAATGGACCTGTTGTAATTGTTGCTTCTCCGTTAACATCTAAGTATACAAAATCTGGGACTCCATCCAATGTATAATAAACAATTGCTCCAGGCGATGCTGCCACCGTAGGACTTGGTTGAATCGTATAAATTCCAATATCATTTTCACATATTGGTCCATTTGAAATAGCAGATACACTTGATGGACAAGGCGAGTTGGCGCAACCAATCGATAAGCCAAAATCTCCAACTGCACCATTGTTTCCATAAATGAATATATAGTATTGTGTGCCGGGCGTTGTTGCTAAAACAGCAACAGAGCTCAAGTTTCCACAGCCGTTATCATCAAAAGCAACAGGGTTTAGAGTACCACAAGAACCATCGAATATGGTAATTTTCGTATCAAAATTGGTTTGTGTGTTACACGCTGTTGCGTTGATTGTACTTCCATCTCCTGTATATTTATACCATAAGCCTTTTCGAGTAACCATTCCACCATTAAAGGCATCTGGAATGGTAGATTCTGTTGCACAGATGGTATTTCCAAATTGTGTGTCTGTACAAGACATTAAAATGGCATCTGAACAAATGCTATTCAAGGGTGTCGGTTCAATGACTGATGTAAGAGCAGCTTCATTTGATAAATCAGTTGTACAACCATTAAGTGTTACATCTACTAAATTTAGATCATAAGAACCTGAAGAAAATGCGCCAGAGACAAAAGTTATGTTACTATGACCAAAGCCATCAAAAATAGAAGAGTAAATATTCGATTCGACTTCTACATTGAAACTTGCATTAGGTGTTCCTGTAAAGGAATAGACTAAGTCATCTGTTTCACAAATCGGAGCATTAGATGTATAACTTGTGATTTCAGGTAATTCATTAACTACCAAAATCACAGGTGGTTCACCTGTCAAATCAACTGTACAACCATCTAATGTTGTACTTACTAACTGTATAGTCCATGTACCAGCAACAAATTCTAATGTGCCAGAATCCTCTCCATTTGCGTTTAAGGTAATCGTATTGGTAGCGCCGTTTGCTGTAAACACAACTTCAGCGCCTGGTGAGCCAGTAATCAAATCCACTTGCGTGATACCCTCACATATAGGATTAGGAGTAAGAAATTCATATGTTGGAATAATAGGATTGGGTCTCACCTCAATACTCGCTCCATTACTCAATGAAACATTACAGGTCCCTCCTGCATTAGACACTGAAGTCAGTTGGATATTTGATGTTCCTGCACTTAGGCCACTTACATCAAGAGTAGCCATTCCCGAGGCATCTAATTGTATCGTCAATCCGGTGGTCCCGTCCAGATCATAAGTCACGATCCCATTTGGTGTAGGATCTGCTCCTGGACTTGGCGCAAAAAAGTATTGACCTAGTTCACCTTCACAAATTGGACCATTAGAGGTTACTGAGACTGAGTTTGGCACCTCATTTACTAGAATACTAGCACCATTACTTAATGAGATATCACATGTCTCTCCTGCATTGGATACTGAAGTCAGTTGGATAATTGATGTTCCTGTACTTAGTCCGTTTACATCAAGACTCGCCATTCCTGTAGCATCTAATTGTATGGTCAATCCGGTGGTCCCGTCCAGATCATAAGTCACGATACCATTTGGTGTAGGATCTGCTCCTGGGCTCGGTGCAAAAAAGTATTGTCCCAGTTCGCCTTCACAAATAGGACCATTGGAGGTCGCAGACACTGAGTTTGGAGACTCATTCACTAAAATACTAGCTCCATTACTCAATGGGATATCACATGTCCCTCCCGCATTTGACACTGAAGTCAGTTGGATACTTGATGTTCCAGTACTAAGGCCACTTACATCAAGAGTCGCCATTCCCGAGGCATCTAATTGTATGGTCAATCCGGTAGTCCCGTCTAGATCATAAGTCACAATCCCATTAGGCGTAGGGTCTGCACTTGGGCTCGGTGCAAAAAAGTATTGGCCTAGCTCGCCTTCACATATAGGACCATTGGAGGTCGCAGACACTGAGTTTGGTAATTCATTTACTAAAATACTAGCTCCATTGCTCAATGGAAGTTCACAACCATTGACATCACTTACAGAAATAAGTTGGATAATTGATGTTGGCGGTGTTGCAATTGGAAGTCCACCAGGAAGACCATTTAAATCAAAAATCCCGAGGCCATTGATATCTAATGGTGCTGAGTAACCAATACCATCCAATTCAAAAATCACAGTACCATTAGGAGTAGGATCTGCTCCTGGGCTTGGAGCAATAATGTATTGTCCCAACTCGCCCTCGCAGATTGGTCCATTGGAGGTTACTGACAGTGAATTGGGAAGAGGATTTACCAGAACACTGGCTCCATTACTTAACGAAAGCGGACACAAATTATTTTGATTTCGAATTTCTGTTAATTGAATTACTGATCCAGGTACGCCGACTGGAGGTGAGGCTTGTTCGACGACTTGTTCTCCATTATTGTCTAGATAAACAAAGTTGGCTACACCGTCAAGCAGATAAGTAACGAGACCACCTGGAGTAGGATCTGCTCCTGGACTAGGACCAATTGAATAGACAGCATCTTCACCGTCGCAAATCGGACCATTTGAAGTTACAGACACTGAATTCGGACAAGGGGTACTGGCACAAGTTAAGTCTAACTGAAAGTTACCTGTTTGATTCGCGTAACCAAATACAGCCACAAGATAGCCTTGACCTGGTACAGATGCCCAAGTAGCAACAGAGCCCCCACCACTAAAACCACAGCCATCATCATCCCGTGTAACACATGTCAGGCTGAGCGCTCCTCCTTGACAGGGTGCTTCATAAACTGATATTTGAGTATCTAAAGTTGTAAATGCTCCACATGTGGACGCAGTTATTATACTGCCATCACCCACCACTTGATACCAAACGGTTTTTCGTAATGCATTTGAGCCTGGATTAAAGCAATCTGGAATCGGAGTGTCATTGCCATTAATATTTGAGCCTTGAATGGAGTTTGTGCAAAAGATTGGTATTGCATCATCGCACGTATTAAATTGTGCATGTAAGCCTATTTGAGCAATTGCACATATAATTAACAATAAATGTCGGAAGTGTTTCATAGTTTGTTTTTAAGGTTTTAAATAACACAAGAGAATAGGTATAAGAGGTTTTAATTGGAAATTTCTGATTTTAAGGAAACATCTAAAACAAGCCTCTTTCGAAGGCAAGTCTGACTAAGCCGGCTGTATTTCTAGCGCCCATTTTTTTCAATAAGCTTTTACGGTGTGAATGCGCTGTTTCATAACAGACGTGCAAGCGTTTGGCGATTTCTTTAGTGCTGTATTCGTAAACTATTAAGTGAAGCACCTCTTGTTCACGCTTAGAAATATTGGCTTGTTGGTAGGTGGAAGTTTGCATAGGAAGTTACTATTTGTGTGGTGTAGTGGAAGCGGTAATAAATTGGCTTTTTTATATCAAATCATCATTTATTGTTTTAGAATATAGATCAAAGGTAAACTAGACTTTTTGAATAAAAACCCACATGTTTGGGTGACAACATTGGCCAGATTTAGCTTTTTTATCACATGAATATGTGGTTTGTCAAGTGCATAATAATTGCAACCAGAAAGAGCTTTAAAACACCTTTTATAAAATGTTGCGCTCAAAAGCTACTCTAATCACACCAGCAGCGTTTCTTGCACCCAGTTTTCTTAATAAATTTTTGCGGTGTGTGTGAGCAGTTTCATAACAAATGTGGAGCAAATGAGCGATTTCTTTAGTGCTGTATTCATAAGATATCAATTGTAGCACCTCTTGCTCACGATAAGATAATTTTA
>CAYVFU010000033.1:0-46872 GCA_964450495.1 uncultured Saprospiraceae bacterium
TCTATTCTGTTGAGATTCCAAAAATGCAGAAATAAAGGGAAATAAAAAAGACCCCTGTAATGAGGGGTCTTTTAACACAAAGATTTATCTATTATTTTAGTTGCAAGGATCTATGTCCAACAGCACTTCCGCTCCTTGCAAAATTTCGAATTGAGGCTGTACTTCTATATACTGCCCTGCTCTTAAGTTAACAACACTTCCAGATTGAATCGTTACTGGTGACATTCCACCATCAATAAAAATGAATTGGTCTACCCATTTATTTGTACCATTTGGAATTATCGAAGGACTAGGATACATTAATGTAACATCTGTACAAGGACATGTAGGACACATTGATCCACCACAGTCGACGCCAGACTCATCTCCATTCATCATGCCATCTGTACAAGTTGGACATGTTCCGCAATCTGGCCCACCGCAATCAACGCCGACTTCAGAACCATTCATGATTCCGTCAGAACAGGTTGGACAAGCTGGACAATCTGGCCCACCACAATCTACATCTGTTTCGTTTCCATTCATGATACCATCCATACATGTTGAACAAGGAGGACAAGAAGGATCTGAGCCTCCACAGTCAACGCCAGTTTCATCACCATTCATGACTCCATCAGAGCAATATGTGCAAGATCCATCATCCATAGTTGCAGAAGCCATGTAATTTTCGGCGGCTGGGTCAGTACACCCTGGAGTTGAGCAAGTATTTGGTACTGCAAAGGATTCTACACCATCTGTTACATCATTTGGGTTTCCTTGACTAGCACCCACACCCAGACCTCTTCTTGCAAATGCATCCCAAATCAAACATTCATTAGCTCCCCCATATAATGCCTGATCAGCAGCTAGAATAGCATCTCTGGCATCAACAAACCCAGGATTACACGGCGTTAACTTTAACCCTTCAATAACCAAAGCCAAAGCTACATTGTTTCCACCTGTTCCACTGTAAAAATCAGTATCGAATCCATATGCATCGACCAAATTCCATGTCATATCCCAAAGCATGACGCACCATACGGTACCAACACCATGGGGAATGCTAACTCCAGCTATATCATTATAAGTTGCTGGATTTATTGACATATCTCTGGTGTAGAGAAACGGCCGTATTCCAGAACCACCTGCATCACCAGCACCTTCTCCTTGGACATAGGTACCAATAGCTCTAGGTTCATCTGCAAAATCACTTGGCTTCATCGTCAACCAAAGTCCAAGATAATCACTCCATCCTTCACCTTGTTGCTCGCTACCCACTAAACAATTCGTAGCAAAACCACCTACCAATCTTATCGAAACTCCATGCCCATATTCATGCGCAATAATTACATTATCGAGATCAGAATCAAAGTCTGTTCCAGTCGATGAAAGAGTCAATGTGATATTAACTCCAGGAAGATTAGCTTTAATTATTGCACAATCTTCCTGAGAAATCATGACAGTTGGAATATTGACAACTGGACTCCCGTCTCCGCCTGGTCCAATAATCGGACTACCATCGTTGTTACATATTATGGCAGCTATTGCTCCTTCCGATTCTGCATTACCAGCTTTCTGATCAAAATCACAAGACCCTCTATCAATTAAAGCTATATTTCCAGAAATGGAAGCACCATTAACCAATGGATCACAACCTTCTGAAGGAAGATTATTTGCTCCGCCGTCATCAACCAAAACAATATCACCTGTGAATGTTCCATCTTGTGGACCAAAAGATGCTTTCAGAGCGTCTATATTTCCTGCAATTGAACTTGGAGAATTAATTTCTGCTATAGTGCTGCCAGGAGCGCTCCATCTAAACATTTGCATCCTTGGTCTTGATGTCACTCCATTACCATCAGGAGGTGAGGAAAAATTTGCATTGTCTGTCCCAGATCCATCTAATGCATCTGCATTCACAAAGTCTCCTTCAAGCCCAGATGCAGTGCCATAGTTGCTAAATTGAAAATTGCCAGAAGGCTCATCAAACCCATATTGATACATTACATCGTGCAGGATGTTATTCCAATAAAATAAATTTGTTATTGATGCATCAGTATAGGTTAGTGGATCCATCGACAAGTCAATCGGGAAATCGAACATGAATGATGCGCCTCCATCAGGTAAAGGTTGATCTGGACCATTATTGTTATCTAAATCAGTAGATGCCCTGACATTATTTCCAAAGGTTATAGTCAAATCAGTTCCATTAAAATCATGCCATCCTTGAGGTGATGCATTTAGTGCATCCAACCAAGGGTCTGTTACAATACTTCGAGCACCTTCTGCAGGACTTTCCAATGGCATAGCATAGACATTGTAAGAGGCTGACATAAATGAGGATGTGTTTTTTGAATTGATTATCTGAGTTTGATTGACATTCTTTAATTGGTCTTCATTATTAAGATGGTGATGATTTTTATTTGTCGTTATATCATGAGCATTCTTATGCATACCATGCTGATGTCCTTCAGCAATGCAACTATGATCATGATCAAAACTACAAGATGTTGTGTAACTCGTTTTATTTAAAATTTCACCTGTACTGGAATCTACAATGACATCCCACCACCAAAAATCGTCTGCCTTTTCGAATACAATTTGCCATCCTAATTTTAATGTGCCGTTTTCTGGATAATAGATTACATTAGACTGAATAGGAATTTGGGAGATTGATTCATTTTCTAGCTGATGGAATCTATTTTTAGTTGGTTCAGATGAAATTACATTAGTTTTCTTTTTAACTGGCATCTTAAAATGAGCTGCAACTATGGCTAATGCTTCTTCAGGTCCAATTGCAAGACTTTTTTTGGCTGCATTCGCATTTGCAATAGATCTATCTGTTGAATGAAGGACTTTGCCTTCGACATTCATGTGGACACTACTTTGAGCATTGTAGATGTCTATTCCTTCATGTGTTTGGATTAAATAATAATGTGTCAGACCACTCCTGTCACTCGTGTGACTTGAGGTAATTCTGAAATTTTGTATACCCAAATCAGTATCCTTATGATAAATATTCACTAATTCATTCAACACGTTTACCTGAGAGTAACATGTATTATGTATAAATAATGATAATAGGATTAAACTAAAAGTAGCTAGGAGTAACTTCAATTGTTGTAAATATGACATATGTAAAAAATGTTTTAAAACTGAATTCGTATGCAATTCAAATGACTACATTTGATCGGAGAATGAATATATCATTTTTAGGGAGGTTTTTAAAAATAAGTTTGAGAATTTCAATTCATTTGACAAATCGCTATAGTGCTAATTATGGAAAAGAAAGAAAATAAAAAGAGATATGAAATTCCAGTTAAAGGCTCTCTAGGGCTTTTGGCAGCTGGTTATAAAGGCATAATGGTCTGGAGAATGAAAAAAATGGGACTAGAAAATAGTGAATTAAAAATTATTCCTCCAATTGTATTTGGAAAGGTATTAAGTATATCAAAACCAAAGGAACAGCCTAAACAAAAAAAAGAAGATGAGTAAGAAGAAGATATTGGTTATTGGTTGGGATGGAGCAGATTGGAAAGCAATACATCCACTGATTGACAAAGGACTAATGCCTCATACTGAAAAACTGATTAATGAAGGCGTCATGGGTAATTTGGCTACTCTTGATCCTCCATTATCACCTATGCTTTGGACAAGTATTGCAACTGGTAAACGGCCATATAAACATGGAATTTTAGGGTTTACAGAACCAAAAGCTGATAATTCAGGAATCCAACCTGTGCTAAATACCTCTCGAAAATGTAAGGCCATTTGGAATATCTTAATGCAAGAACAGTACAAAGTGCATACAATTGGTTGGTGGCCTTCGCACCCTGCTGAACCAATTAATGGAATATCAATTTCTAACTTTTATCAAAAAGCAAATATACCAAAAGACCCGTCTGCTTTTAATAATTGGGCTATGATGCCTTCAGTCGTACACCCAAAAGAAATGCACCCTCTGTTTGCTGCCCTAAGAGTACATCCCTATGAATTAACAGAAAATCATTTACATCCATTTATGCCCGAAGGCCATTTGGTTGATCAGAAAAATCCTAAGTTTCAAGGAAGAATGAATTCTTTGAGAAAAACAATTGCGGATTGTTCGTCTATCCATTCTGCTGCAAGTTATATTTTGGAGAATGAAGATTGGGATTTTCTAGGGGTATACTATGATGGCATTGATCATTTTGGACATGGATTTATGAAGTTTCACCCGCCTCATCGTCCCCACATAGACAAGGAAATGTATCAAGCATTCTCGCATGTAGTCGATGCAGGCTATAGATTCCATGATATGATGCTAGGACACCTATTAAGTCATACTGATGAAGATACGACTGTGATCATTTTATCAGATCATGGATTTCATCCAGATCATATGCGACCAGATTTCGTACCAAAAATACCAGCAGGCCCCGCTTTAGAACATAACCCTTTGGGAGTGTTTATTGCAAAAGGACCAAACATCAAAAAAGATCAAAGAATTTATGGTGCAAGTTTGATTGATATTACACCGACGATATTGAGTATTGCTGGGTTGCCTGTAGCTAGAGACATGGATGGTAAACCTTTAACTGATATTTTTCAAAATTCAGTTGATGTTAATTACATTGACAGCTGGGAAACTGTGGATGGTGATGCAGGTCTTCATCCAGAACATTTGCTTAAAGATTCATTCGTTGACAAAGAAGCAATGGATCAATTAATCGAATTAGGGTACATTGAAAAACCTAGCGAGGATACTGAAAAAGCAATTACTAAAACTATCAATGAATGTAATTACTGGTTAGCACTTTCCTATATAGATGGGAATAAATCCAGTGAGGCATTGCCTTTAGTTGAGAAGCTGTTTTATGAAAATACTGATCAGATTAGATATGGCTTTACGCTAGCTAACTTATATCGCAGCCTAAATGAAGTCAAAAAAGCGAAGGAAGTACTAGGTATTTTAAAAGCAAACTCTAAGCTAGGTGGCCCCAACATTCTTGTTTTAGAGGCGACAATTTTATTAGTGGATGACAAACCAGAACAAGCATTAGAAAGTTTATTAAAGGCAGAATCATTGACCAAAGCAAGCCCAGAGTTATTGTTACATCTTGGTTATACGCATATGAGGTTAAATCAATGGAATGACGCAGAACGTGTATTTCACAAATGTCTTCAAATTGAACCCGCAAATCACCATGCTTATTATGGTCTTGGCGTTACGAATTACAATTTGAGAGATTACAAAATGGCAGCAGATAATTTAATCGAGTCAATTTCTTTAATTTATTATCAACCAAAAGCACACTTATTACTAGGTAACTGTTTGGATAAACTAGGTGACAACGAATCTGCTTTACGCGCTTATCAAGAAGTGCTCAAGTTCGAGACTCTTGAAAAAAAGGCACTCACAAGAATGAATCAAAACCTAGTCAACCAAAACAAGACTATTGAGGCAGAAGAAGCAAGACTGCAGCTAGTCAAAATGACAGAGAAAGAAATTGTCGTTGTTTCAGGATTACCAAGATCTGGGACTTCGATGATGATGAGAATGTTGGAAATGGGAGGGATCAAACCATTTACTGACAATATCAGACAGGCGGACGAAAGTAATCAGCGAGGGTATTACGAACATGAGAAAATCAAAAGTTTACATAAAGATAATTCTGTACTGAATGACATTAAAGGAGAAGCTGTCAAAATCATCGTTCATTTGTTAAATGCACTGCCATTAAAATATTCGTTCAAAATCATTTTTATGAGAAGGCCTATTGGAGAAATTGTTCGATCACAAGAAAATATGTTAGCAAGACTCGAAAAGAATCCAAAAAGAAACCAAAAAGCAGTTGCTCAATCATTCAAAAGAATGCTCCAAGTTTTTGAAAAATGGTCTAGCAGAATGCCAAATGTGGAAGTTTTAGATGTAAAGTATAATGAGGCGTTGTTGGATCCTGAAAAAACATCAAAGGAAATTATAGAATTCCTAGGTGATGAATATTCGCTTGACATAGAAAGTATGAAACAAGCTGTGGAGAAAAACTTGAGAAGAGAGAAGATTAATAAACAATGAACTACACATAATAAAAATAAATATATTTAAAATCTTCAGTTATCTTGTGCTCAAGGCTCATATAATTAAATATATTTAACTTTTAGATTAAATAATACCTCGATGAAACAGAACTTAAAGAAACTAATTTTCTTGTCCTCGCTAGCAATATGCATGTGTTTCGGTCACAATGCAATTGCCCAAAGTCAGCAGACCACACAAAATACCCGCTCCATTACCCCTCAACAATTTGAAAAATGGGTTCAAATGACTGCTGAAAACTTTATGATTCAGATTAATAAAACCATTTCTGTTACTGATGCCCAAAAGCAAGCCATCAGAAAAGATTTAAATTCAATAGAGAATCCTAGTTCAAGATTGGATTTAGATGCCATGAGTGGACTGACTATTGCGAAAGAAGCATTCCAAATGATAAGTAGAAATCTATCGCAAAGTCAATTAAACCAATTGACATTTTTTAACCCAATAAAAAGCTAAGATGAATCAGAAACTCAAAAAAATATACAAGCACAAATCAGAAAGAGTTAATTCTGATCATGTTAAGTACAAATTAAAGCAACTTGCGAAAGTAGCGCCTTCAATGTTCTTACTAGGTGCGTTGCCAACATCAAGTCAAGCACAAGTGCTTAGTGATGCAGGTCTGATTTGCAATCCGAATCTAGGGCAAGCTTCGTGTGACTTACCTACAGGTTTAGATATGCAAAATGGAATTATTAATGCCGCTAGTACCTCATTTGGGACAACAATAGGAACTACTGGAGGAGGAACGTTACCAATAAATATAGTACAATCGTTTGGCATAAGTTCTGCTGGAATCGATATGGATTGTGATGGCGAAGACGAATTTAATCTTTGGAATGGAGGTTTAATAAGAAAGTGGGGTACTGCCGGAGGCACTCAGATAGCCAACTTTGTGGGTAACTATGGCGTAGACTTTACAAACCTATCTTCTGGAGCAGCATTTGGATTTGATGTTACTTACAATTCTCCAGGCGGAGTGATTTATGGGAATATTCAAGTTGAAGATTGCGCTAACTCTGCTTTTGTTTCTGCTTCTGATGACTTTCAGGGAGGCGCTAATGTATTTGACAGATTAAATAGCGCGTATGCAGGTACATTTCAAGGAAGCGATTTAATTTTTAATGATAATGGGCCAATTAATGTAGATGGTTCTGGTTTTGTTCCCGTTCAATTCGATAATAATGGTAATACTCACTATGGTTGGGTGGAAGTAGCAATCGATTTTCCAAGATTGGCATCTGTTGTTAATACTGGATACGCTCTTACACCAGATGCCCCAGCTTCTGCAGCGTGCGATGCATGTGATGTAGCTACAATCCCAACTGCAAGTGAGTGGGGATTGATCACTCTAGGTCTTTTGCTTCTTAGTTTTGGAACTACAATGATAATCAGAAAAGAAGGCGCTCTTGCGACAGATCAAGGAAATTTATCATTAGATTTTAACAAGCCTTTATTTAATACAGGATTATTCAAAAAGTCCTTAATGGTCGCTTTAGGTTTAGGTTTGATGTTGAGTGTTGGAAGTGTGATTCTTACTGGAACACTAACACTAACAGACATTATCGGTGGTGCAATTGCTACTCCAATATTAGCATATTGGCTACATTTAATTGGCATGTACAAAAATGACGAGATCTAATATTCATTTGATACATAAAACTATAGAAAAGACCTCAGGAAATCCTGGGGTCTTTTTTAATTTACTTTACTTTCTATTCGTAGTGACTATTCTGGGTTGTGTGGCAGATGAAGGGTCGCATGATATCAATTTGAAGAGCGAACTTTTTGAACGAGTGCATGCTAATCACAGCAATATTTTTTTTCAGAATGACATAGTCGACTATCCCAATATGCATCTCAATATTTACGATTATTACTATAATGGTGGAGGTGTAGCAATTGGTGATATCAATAATGATGGCTTATCTGATTTGTTCTTTACTGGCAATAATGTGGAGAATAAACTATATCTAAATAAAGGAGACTTTCAATTTGAGGACATTAGTGAAACTGCTGGTGTTGGAGATAAGCAGTATTGGTCAACAGGAGTTAATTTTATAGACATTAACAATGATGGTTGGTTAGATATATACATATGCCATTCTGGTTATTCAGGTGTGTACGCGGATAAGAGAAATCACCTTTATATAAATCAAAAGGATAACTCCTTTGTAGAGTCCTCTGAAAAATTCAATCTAAAAGATCAATCCTATTCAAACCAATCCGTCTTCTTTGACGCCAATATAGATGGTAGGGTTGATCTATTCCTTTCTAATAATTCAGATTTTACCAATCGCTTCAAAGGGACTCGATCTTTTACAAATTTATACAGCAAGATAGAAAACTATATCTATTCTCCATCTTTTGATAAAGAATTGACTAATAAATTTTATCAAAACTCTGGTCAGAGTTTTGAAGTGAAAACCATTCCCGCAAATTTAAATGATTGGGGTTATGGTTTAGGAATAAAAGCAACCGATATTGACAAAGATGGGGATATTGATCTTTATGTATCAAATGATTATTGGAAACCAGACTTTTTCTACATCAATAACGATGGGGCCTTTACAGATGAAAATAATGAACGTCTAGGTCATAATTCTCAGTTTAGCATGGGACTTGACATAGCAGATTTCAACAACGACAGTTGGCCAGACATTGCTGTCGTTGATATGGTTGCACCAGATAGATTAAGAAATAAGACTTTGATGGCTCCAATGAATGAAAGTAAATTTCTATTCCTTACAAACAATCTAAATACTCAAGAACAATTTATGTTCAATATGTTTCAGTTAAATAATGGAAATGGGACATTCAGTGACATTGGACAATTACTAAACTTAACACAGACCGACTGGAGTTGGACCTCATTATTTGCTGACTTTAATATGGATGGGAGAAAAGACTACTTTGTTACTAATGGCTTCTTAAAGGATACTAAAAACAGAGACTTAGCCCTTGAAACTAGACAAGCCGTTAAAGAGAAATTTCACAAAAACGAAGAAAACAAACCAGTTGAAAATTTGAGTAAGTTCCCATCAACACCGCTCCGAAATTATCTTTTCAGAAATCATGGTGACTTTAATTTTGAAAATGTATCTGAAAACTGGGGTTTTAAAGACAAATCATTTTCAAATGGAGCAGCTTATGGAGATTTAGACAATGATGGAGATCTAGATTTAGTTATCAATAATATAAATAGCAAAGCTTTTTTATACAAAAACTTATCTGTAGAAAAAGGTGAAACTAATTTTTTAAATTTTAGAATTGGTCATAATCCTCAAAATCTAAATACAAAATTTACGCTCTATGCAGAAAATACAAAACAATACATCGAATACCATCCTACGAGAGGATATTTGAGCTGTATGGATAATATTGTGCATTTTGGTCTGGGTAATTTGACTAAAGTTGATAGCGTGAAAATTGAATGGATCTATGGCAATACCCTAACAATGGTTGACATTGATGTTAATCAGATTATCCCTATTGATATTTCTAAGGGAATCGAAATCACCACGCATAAAACCATCGCTCCTGCGAAAGCGACTCTTTTTTCTGAAGTTTCAAAAAACTTACCGACTCACCAAGAAAATAATTATTGGGATTTTAAGACTGAAGTTCTACTTCCACATCGACAGTCAAGACATGGACCTCATATTTCAGTTGGTGATATTAATAATGATCAATTGGAAGATTTTTTCGTTGGCGGAGCAAAAGGTCAGAAAGCAAGTATTTTTATTCAAGATGTGTCTGGCGAATTTCAAGGTAAACCAGTATTTGCTTCCGGCTATGAAGATATAGGCTCTCTATTCTTTGACTATGACAATGATGGCGATCAAGATTTGTATGTTGTATCAGGAGGTGGTGGAGATATAAATCAAAACTCACCAGAGACTCAGGATAGACTCTACAATAATGATGGTAAAGGAAATTTTACATTAGCGAAAGGAATGTTGCCTGTTATCAGATCAAGTGGCTCCAGAGTCAAAGCTATTGATTTTGATAATGACGGTGATTTGGATTTGTTTATTGGAGGTCGAGTGACACCAGGAAATTACCCTCAGGCACCAAATAGTCTTCTTTTGAGGAATGATGGAGATCGATTCATTAATGTCATAAATCAACTGGCACCAGACTTACAAAGAATCGGCATGGTGACAGATTTTATCTGGTGTGATATAAATGAAGATGACATACCAGATTTAGTGTTGGTTGGAGAATGGATGAGAGTTGAAGTATTCATACAAAGTGATGGGAAATTTCTAAATAGAACAGATGACTATTTCGCAGATGACACAAGAGGATGGTGGTTTAGTATTACCTCAAAGGATATGGACAATGACGGAGATTTAGATCTTATTGCTGGCAACCTTGGTTTAAACAATAAATTTCATGCATCTAAAGACCATCCATTAGATATATATTTCAATGATTTTGATGAAAATGGAACAGGGGATATAGTGTTGGCAAAAACCGACAATGAAGGGGAACAATATGCACTTAGAGGTAAAGACTGTTCTACTCAACAGATGCCATTTATTAAAGATAAATTTCCAAAGTATGAGGAATTTGCCTTAGCTTCATTGGAAGAAGTTTATTCTGTAGAAAAGTTAGATAATTCATTACATTATTCAATTACTGATTTTAGTAGTGCCTACTTCGAAAATAAGAATGGACAATTTATCAAACATGCATTACCTATGCATGCGCAAACTGCACCAATTCAAGATATTCTAATTGATGACTTTGATAAAGATTCGCATTTAGATATTTTAGTAGCAGGCAATTTATTTGTGACAGAAATTGAAACTGCCAGTTACGATGCAGGTACTGGCCTCCTTTTAAAAGGTAACAGTACTAATCAATTTTCTGTAGTTCCTCCTTATGAAAGTGGCTTGTATTTAAATAAAGATGTTCGTGATCTTGCTAAAATCAATGTAAATGGAGCACATTGTATTTTGATAGGAAACAACAATGACCAAGTTCAATTAATTGAAATTAACCAATAAATAATGTCTTGTACATTTAAGTTTTTACGCTATTTACTAATTGCAATGTTAATTTTTTCTGGTTGCCAAAGTGATCAAAAAATTCCAGAAATAATCGAAAAAAACTCTACGAATAGTATTGCATTCACACCTACCAATTTAGATTTCATCAACAAGTTGAAAGACTACAATTTACCTAGTTATTCCAAGTATATTAATATTTATAATGGTGCAGGCGTCGCTATTGGCGATATTAATAATGACGGATTACAAGATTTATTTTTTGTCGGCAACGCGACTGACAATAAGCTCTTTTTAAATAAGGGTAATTTTGAATTTGAAGATATATCCATATCAGCTAATATTCTTTCCAAGCAGAGTTGGTGTAATGGAGCTGTCTTTACTGACATCAATAATGATGGCTATGAAGATATTTATGTGACAAGAGCTTTAAGTCAAGATCCTTCTAAAAGAGAGAATCATTTATATGTCAATAATGGTGATAATACATTCACAGAAAGGGCAGAAGAATATGGTATTAATGATGATGGCTATGGCATACACGCGGTTTTCTTTGATTTTGACAACGATGGAGATAATGATCTATTTATTGGAAATCATCCACTCAATAGAAGAATCCCTACAAATAAACATTTTAATAATTGGAAAAATCCTTCGTTACAATGGAGTGATAAGTTATACGAGAATATTGGAAACAATAACTTTAAAGATATAACTAAAAAGAGCGGCATACTAAATTACGGTTGGACACTTAGTTTTATTACTTCAGATTTTAATGAAGATGGTTATCAAGACATTTACGTAGCTGTTGACCACGGAGAACCTGATCGACTCTACATTAACAATAAAGACGGAACATTTTCTGATAGAATTTCTGAATTCTTTGACCATTTTTCCTTATCAAGTATGGGATCGGATATTGCCGATATTAATAACGATGGAATGTTGGATCTCTTTACAACAGAAATGTTGTCTACAAATAATTATCGAGAAAAAACTCAAATGGCGACCATGAACCCGACATTGTTTTGGTCAAGAGCAAAAAATGGTTACGGTTACCAGTTTATGAGAAATATGCTACAACTGAAGCAAGATAAAAATACTTTTGTTGAAATTGGACAACACTTAGATATAAATCGATCTGATTGGTCATGGTCAGCGCTCTTTCTTGATTTTAATAATGACTCGAATCAAGATTTGTTCATTGCTAACGGTTACTATAAAGACCTTTTAGACAAAGACTTTCGAATTGAAATGTCAAAAATACGAAAGGAAATTACAAACGTTCAAACCATCAACCAAACCTTAAAACAAGAAGAAATAAACGCAAATTCGAATCCTGTTCACAATCAATTTCATGTTAACCAAAGCGATTTGAAATTTAAGAATATTACTTCAGAAATTTCGAATAATCCATTGACCTTTTCATCAGGTGCTTCTTATGCGGATCTAAATAATGATGGCTATTTAGATATTGTAACAAATAATATAGACAAAGAAGCAACTATATATCAAAATCGGTCTAAATCTAAATCTTCTTATATTAAAATCTCCTTGAGTGGTTATCTAAATAATGATCCTAATGGATCTCGTATAACCTTGTATTCTGATGGAAAAATAATTGGTGAAAAGCAATATTTAAGAGCAAGAGGATATGCTTCTGGTACTTCAAAAATCATACACTTCGGTATTCCTGAATCGTTGAGTAATACAAAAGTTGAAGTAAAAATTATATGGCCTAATCAACAAGCACAGAAAATAAGTAATTTAAAACTCAATACACTAAATGTTATAAATTATACAAATAGCATCAAAATAAAATCAAACAAAACAATCAATCAACTATTTAACCAAACAGTTTTTAACGAATTCAAACATATAGAAAATGAATTTGATGATTATGAAGTACAAGTCTTACTTCCTCATAAAATGTCTACGGCTGGCCCATGTATCGCTAAAGGAGATATAAACAATGACAACATAACAGATCTTTTTATTGGTTCTTCTACAGGTAATACCTCTTATTTTCTCCTTGGCACTTCCAATCAAGGATTTAAAAAATGGGTGCCTAATCAATTTGTAAATGACAAGATATATGAAGATGGAGATGCCGTCATTTTTGATGCGAACAATGATGGCCTAAATGATATTTATATTGCGAGTGCAGGAAATGAATTTAAACCAAAGTCAAAAATTTATCAGGATCGACTATATATAAATCAAGGAAATTCATTTGCAAAGCAAGCTAATCTGATAAACCTCAATTGGCCAGCATCAACAGTAAAATCATTAGATATAAATGAAGACGGATGGCTTGATTTACTTGTCCTAGGCAGACACAACCCTCACAGTTACCCATTACCAACATCAAGTGCAATTCTTATAAATAATAAAAAAGGAAACTTTAAAGACATGACATCAAGCCTATGTCCAGAATTAAACAATATCGGTATGATAACAGATGCAGATGTTTCCGACATAAATGGTGATGGTAAAATTGATTTTATTTTATCTGGCGAATGGGAATCCATCAAGATTTTCATACAGACAGATAATGGTACATTTGAAGATAATTCGTCAACATATAATCTAAATAATTTAGTCGGCTGGTGGAATACTGTAAAGCTTGAAGACGTAGACAATGACGGCGATCAAGATATTTTGGCTGGTAATTTAGGGACTAACTACAAATACAAAGCAACAAAAGAAAAACCGTTCCATATTTTTGCAAGTGATTTTGATAGTACTGGAACAACGGATATAGTACTAGGTTACTATTTTGAAAATGACAATACACTTTATCCAGTTAGAGGTAAGCAATGCTCATCCGAACAGATACCGGACATATCTAATAAATATGAAAACTATAATGAATTTGCATCTTCTTCGCTTATAGATATTTATGGGGAAGAAGAAATAAATAATTCATTTAGAAGAGCTGTGAATGAATTTAAATCTGGGGTCTTTCTTAATGATTCTGGCAAATTTAACTTTCATCCATTTGATAATTTATGCCAACTTGCACCGATTAATAAATTCGCTACTCTAGACATTGATAATGACGGCCTTAACGATATCGTTGCTGGAGGCAACTTATATGAGTCAGAGATAGAAACAGGAAGAGCAGACGCAGGAAGAGGTATACTAATCCGAAATTTAGGCAATGGAAAATTCAAAAGTGTACCACTAATTGAAAGTGGCATTAACGTCAGAGGAAACATAAAAGACATAGAGTATTTGCCAAAGACTAATAGTTTGATTTTTGGGAGAAATAATGACTCATTAGTCAAGCTAGAATTAAATAAAACGGATATATAGTCAAGATTTCAAATTAAACAATTGAAAGATTCCATTGAAAATAACATCATCTCTTTTATTTCAAACAATATTGGATCCACCTCTATAAATAACATCAAGCAAATTAGAATCCTCCATGGTCATTCTGTTAGGTTTGACTCTTCATATATAACTTCGACAATTAAAGCGAAATATCAACTTGATGTTGATTTATTTATGCACCCAATACAAATCACCTGTGAATGGTGTGCAATGAATTCTTCCGTTATAAATTCAAACTATGTATGTAAATTCTGTGGCAAACAAACCGAATTAGTCCACCAAGATAATAGATTAACTATTCAGATTATCTAAGTGTCATTAAAACAATCCAATTCTACTACATCCCTATAAACAAAATTGCATATACTAAAAAAGTGCTTGCAAAATAGCAACCACTTTTTTAAACTTAGTAGTGTGTTCTCTTTTAATAAATAGGCTGATTTCTTAATTATCAATCCTAAAACTCCCATGCTGGATCTCAACCTCAATACGCAAATTAGGGTCACTACTTCCATACGTACCTTTACATCTGTAAGAATTAGACCTATCATCTATTTCTGAATAGTCCAAATCATATTTTATTCGTGGTTCAGTATGTGAGCCATCATAATCTAAATAAAAATCTTGATCTATCTCCAAAGAAACACCTGTGTGCTGCACATCAAATTCAAGTTTTCTAGCATTAGACGATACCTCATCAATTTCAATACTTCCGTGTTGCATGTCAAATGCTGCTTCTTGGCCGAGTAAACCAATTTCGACATCTCCAAAATTCGTATCGAATTCAGCAAATTCTAATTCTTCGATCTCAAAATCTGAATGAGAAATATCCGTGACTAGTGTATGTACTCTATTGAAAACAAAATCGCTGTGCGCACCATCAATCTCTACTTTTTTAGCATTCTCTATTTCTAAATCAGAATGAGAGATATCAATATCTACATTTTCAGCAGAGCCTCCATAAAATTCTGAATGGTGACACTCAATTTCAAGGTTTTGTGCGTCCTTCATATTTATCTCTCCATGCCTGATTCCAATAATCGCATCAGCATTTATCGTCGCCAATCTACCATCGCCATGTCTGATATCAACTTCAACATTGTTATCCATTTCTGGAATAAATACATTACCAAATGCATGTTCAATATCTAATTCAACTGATCGAGGTACTATCACTTCTATATCTATCTGAAAATTGATGTTATTATTCCATCCTCCAAATATATTGCTTAGCCAACCTCCACCTCTACTACTATTCAAATCAATATCTGTGGTCACAGAGACATTTGATCTCGAATCAGTGAAATCAATATCAATACCTTCAAATATTCGTTCAGCATCATCTTCGTCATCTGCGTCAGTGCTTATGGTTACCTCAAAATAAACTGAATTAGAATCTCCGTGCTTAATATTAACATCACCATGACGCGTATCAAATTCAATTAAGGCGTCAGAATTTATACTAAACTCCTTGGTAATTTTTTTCTCATACTCCCTTTCATGTATAGAGTCTGCATAACTGCTGTTGATGATGAAAGACAGAATAAAGAGGGTAAGGTAGTTTCGAAAATTACAATTCGACATTCTCATAATCTGATCTATTTATATTTAAATTTTTTTGTTCTAATTTTTCCAATACTACTTCTAGTACTTCTAATTTTGATTTATAGTGTCCAATCATCGCTTCAACAATAATCTCGTCACTTTGCACACCATTGTTCAATAGTTCACTTTTTAATTCTTGGTAAACGGCATCCAATTGGTTTAGGTCACTTTCTACGTGCTGCTCACCACCTAATGATCTCGCTTGATTTAATTTTAGATTCACTTGGTGCTGATAATGTTGCTCCGCTTCCATAAAATCAGGATGGACAGCCATAATTCTCTCTTCCAGGTCTGGTTTCGCTATTTGCAAGCCTATGATCAACCCGCAGCATAATAACACCACCGCACTTGCCGCCATACTCATGATAAATTTCAATGAAAACATCTTTGCTTTCGGAGGCTCTAATTCATCTTCAATCGCTTTCCAAAGCATTGGAGGCACTTCCTTCTCATCAAAGGCCGCTCGATTATTCTCTATGAATTGTTCAAGTTTATCCTGCTTCATATGTCATTGATTCTAAAATAATTTTCTTTAAATGTTGCTTTGCTCTACTATATTGAGATTTAGAATTAGCCTCTGATGTCTCCAATATTCCAGCGATTTCCTTATGATCATATCCTTCAATAGCATATAGGTTAAATACCGTTCGGTATCCTGGTGCTAATTTTGCCATTGCTTGTTTAATCATATTAATATTATAATTCGGTTCTGGTATCACTTCTTCTGTCACTTCTGTACGATCATTAATTTCTTCAAAATGCATTTTCCTTTTCTTCAATTGATCCAAACAACTGTTTACTACGATTCGCTTAATCCAAGCTCCAGGTGTTGATTTGTATTCATATTGTTTTATATTTTTGAATACTTTGATAAAAGCGAGTTGCATAGCATCTTCTGCCTCCATATCATCATTCATCATACGGATACAAGTATTATACATTGCCTTAGAATACATTCGATACAATTTGAATTGTGCCGACCGATTCCCAGCTTTGCAACTTTCAATCAACTCCTTATGGTAGTTCAGTTTTTCCAATACGGTAGGTAGTTTCTGTACTAATGACTGTCTAAAATTAACTAAGTTGCATCTGATATAAAATAATTTTTAAAAATGATCATTATAGATCAACTCGGACGTCAAATCAACATAAGTCAAACAATCCAAAGTATCGTCTCTTTAGTCCCGTCACATACTGAATTATTGGCTGAATTAGTTGGTGTAGAAACAATAATTGGAAGAACTAAATTCTGTATTCATCCACAAAAGTTGAAGCAGCATTCGCAGCTTGTCGGTGGAACAAAACAACTGCATATTGATAAAATCCTCACCTTAAAACCAGATATCATATTTGCTAATAAAGAAGAAAACATCAAAGAAGATATCGCTCGGCTGCAACAACACATTCCAGTATACGTTAGCGATATAAGCACTTTAAAAGACTCCTATCATTTTATTAAACAAATAGGAGAAATGTGTTCTAATCACTCAGTAGCTGAAACAATCATCACTCAGTCAGATACAATATTGGAAACGCTCAAGCTTGAAAAAAAGAAAACAGCAGCTTATTTGATTTGGAAGAAACCCTATATGTCTGTAGGAAATGATACTTACATTAATGACATCATGCATAATCTAGGATTTATTAATGTATTCGATCAAAAAAATAGGTATCCAGAAACAACCATAGAGGAGATGAAAAGACTCAAACCTGAGGTAATACTCTTATCATCAGAACCTTATCCATTCAAACAATCCGACATACAAGAATTGCGCGAACACTTTGCTACAACAAAAATTCTCTTGGTAAATGGAGAATTCTTTTCTTGGTATGGGTCAAGAATACCAAAGTTGACTTCATTCCTAATGTAGGATGAACATCTTCCCCTAATTATGGTCTATATTAGCAATACATAAACTTGCAAAGAATGGAACCAGTATATATTTGCTCTGCCTTAAGAACACCATTAGGTAGTTTTGGAGGAAGCTTGGCGTCAATTTCTGCTACCAAGCTCGGATCAATTGTCATCAAAGCAGCTTTAGAAAAATCAACTATTGATGCTAGTGCTATAGATGAAGTATTTATGGGTAATGTCTGTTCAGCAAATTTAGGACAAGCTCCAGCTAGACAAGCTGCAATATATGCTGGTATCCCAAATACCGTCCCTTGTACTACTGTAAATAAAGTTTGTTCCTCAGGTGCAAAATCAATTATGTTTGGAGCGCAATCCATCATGTTAGGTCACAATCATCTAGTAGTTGCTGGTGGAATGGAAAATATGTCTTCAGTACCCTACTATGTGCCAAAAGCAAGATTCGGTTACAAATATGGAGACAGTACATTGATTGATGGATTGGCAAAAGATGGATTGATCGATGCTTTTGACCAAGGTGTTATGGGCGCATTTGGAGATGCAACTGCAAAAGAATACAACATCTCTAGAGAAGATCAAGATAATTATGCGATCAACTCTTATAAAAATGCTATTACTGCTACTGAATCAGGACAATTTAGTTCAGAAATAGCTCCTGTCACCATTCCACAAAGAAAGGGAGATCCTATAGTCATGACTGAAGATGAAGAGCCCAAGAAAGTAAAGTTTGAAAAAATCCCTCAGCTCAGAGCCGCATTTACCAAAGATGGTACTGTCACTGCGGCAAATGCATCTACAATTAATGATGGGGCTGCTGCAGTCGTATTAGCTAGCGAATCAAAAGTGAAAGAATTAGGTCTGACTCCAATTGCAAGAATCGTGTCCTTCGCAGATGCAGCGCACGAACCAGAATGGTTTACGACAGCACCTACTAAAGCGACACCTATTGCTTTAGAGAGAGCGGGTTATTCTATCAGTGACATTGACTACTTTGAAGTGAATGAAGCGTTTAGTGTGGTACCACTGGCCTACAATAAATTATTAGAAGTCGATCCTTCTAAAGTAAATGTATTTGGTGGTGCAGTATCTATTGGTCATCCGCTTGGTTGCTCGGGTGCTCGAATCATTGCGACCTTATGCAATGTCATGCATCAAAAAGGTGGATCAAAAGGAGTCGCTGCCATATGTAATGGAGGCGGTGGTGCATCTTCCATTGTTTTAGAAAAAGTATAAGTTATGTCTTACGATAGTATTCTGGTAGAAGATAGAAATGGTGTTATCATTGTGACCATCAACAGACCTCAAGCGTTAAATGCGCTAAACAATTCCGTTTTCGAAGATCTCATAAAGTTGATGAATGAAGATTTGCCTTCCCGTGAAGGACTCAAAGGGGTTGTCTTCACTGGTGCTGGAGAAAAAGCTTTTGTTGCTGGAGCTGATATAAAGGAGTTTCTCGACTTGCCCGCTGGTTCTGGTGGTGAAGGCCTTGCCAAAAGAGGCCATGATACATTTTTTTCAATAGAGAATTTCCATAAGCCTATTGTTGCTGCTGTCAATGGATTCGCACTTGGTGGAGGCTGTGAATTGGCTATGGCTTGTCACATGCGTGTTGCTGGTGAGAAAGCGAGATTTGGCCAGCCAGAAGTCAACCTAGGATTGATACCGGGTTACGGTGGTACACAAAGACTTACACAATTAATCGGCAAGGCCAGAGCAATGGAATACACTTTGACAGCTGACATGATTTCTGCTTCAAAAGCTTTGGAAATAGGCCTTGTCAACCATGTTGTCGAACCAGGCACTGAAGTTGAAAAAGCTATTGAGATTATAGAAAAAATAGCAAGTAAAGCACCATTAGCTGTAGCCAAATCAATCGAAGCCATTAATGCAGCAATTGACGAATCAAAAAACGGCTACCAAGTCGAACTAGACGGATTCAAAGACTTAACCATGAGCGAGGACTTCAAAGAAGGTGCTAGTGCATTCATAGAAAAACGTAAAGCAAATTTTAAAGGAGCTTAGATGTATAGACTAAACATAGACTCGTCTCAGTTTGAACTCTCTGAGGCTGAAATTGAAAAATTAGATATTATTTCTAATAACAACAGTTTGCACTTGATAGAAGGCAATGCTTCGGTCAAAGCAGAATTGATAGACATTGATTTGGACAATAAAGTCGTCACCCTTGATATAAATGGCAAACAACATACAGTAGTCATCGAAGATAAATTGGATAGACTCATTGACGAATTGGGTTTTACTGCTGAAGCAAATGTTGTCGTTAAGGACATCAAAGCCCCAATGCCAGGACTAGTGCTTGAGGTAATGGTGAAAGAGGGTGATCAAGTAGAAAAAGACAGTCAGTTGTTGATCCTAGAAGCCATGAAAATGGAAAATGTCATCAAGTGCCCAAGTGATGGAATTGTAAAAGAAATCAGCATTAAAAAAGGAGATGCTGTAGAAAAAGGGCAATTGCTCATATCATTGGATTAAGATGACATTTGACTTTCCATCCATATCAAAACAAGCATGGCTTGATAAAATTGAGACAGATCTTAAAGGCAAATCGCTTGACAGCTTGGATTGGCAATTATCAAGTGATCTTTCCATTTCACCAATTGCGAGTAGAGAAGATTTAGATGCAGAATTTGAGGCTATACAATCAAGAGGAGACAACAATTGGTTTATTCTTGAGGAGATAACTGCTACAAATCCTAAAGACGCTAACTCAGATGCCATACAAGCCTTAGAAGGTGGTGCTACAGCCTTGAGTTTTACAATTCCAGAGACCGTCGATTTTGATGCCCTACTGAAAGACATTAATCTTGAGTGGATTTTCATCCAAATAAAAGGAAGTGAAGATGTGGCGAAATCATTCCACAGTTATCTAGCACAGTCTTCATTTAATAATGAAAAAATAAAAGGTGTTGTAGAAAATGGAAATACGCATTTTGGAGACTATCCAATAATTAAAACACATGGAATCGTTTCTAGTGATGTTGACAATCCTGATGATGAATTAGCAAATCTCCTGATTGACATCTGTCAAGGATTAATAACTGATGATTCAAATTCAGTGCATAATACTTGGTTGACTATCCATTTGACTAATTCATTTTATGTCAATGTTTGCAAACTGAGAGCCATTAAATTATTATGGCCTTTACTTTGTCGAGGGTTTGGCATTACTGAACCAACTCGTACGTTTATAAAAGCTAAAATGAATCTTGTATCTGATGATAAAACAGATCAAGATTACGCAAAAATACAGGCAGCATCTCAAGCAATGGCTGCTGCTATTGGTGGAGCAGACATCATTCATTTACCTCCAACCAATTCAACAGAATCGATTGCATTCCACAGAAGAATCGCTAGAAATGTTAATCATCTGATGCAGTTAGAATCCTTCATGCACAGAGTCGAAGATCCAGCTGCAGGCAGTTATTATATAGAGCATATGACAGACAAACTAGCTTCATCTGCTTGGAAGAAATTCCAACATAAATACGAAAACCTATGAAAAAGATACTCGTAGCAAACAGAGCAGAAATAGCTCAACGGGTGATACGCAGTGCCAAAAAAATGGGCATAAAAACAGTCGCCGTTTATTCTGAAATTGATAGAAATGCACCGCATGTCAAACTAGCTGATGAAGCCATATGCCTTGGTCCAGCACCTTCAAACCAGTCGTATTTATTAGGCACTAAAATAATTGAAGAGGCACTTAAGTTAGGTGTGGATGGCATACATCCAGGCTATGGTTTTTTAAGTGAGAATGCGGATTTTGCCAAACAAGTGACTGATGCAGGAATCATTTTTATAGGGCCCTCTCCTCATTCGATAGAAATCATGGGGAGTAAGTTGGCTGCTAAAGAAGCTGTAAAAGCATATGATATACCTATGGTGCCAGGTATTGATAAAGCGATCACTGATGTGGAATTAGCAAAGTCCATCGCAAGTGACGTAGGTTATCCGATATTGGTTAAAGCTTCTGCAGGTGGTGGTGGTAAAGGCATGAGAATTGTTGAAAAAGAAGAAGACTTAGAAAGCCAAATGACACGGGCGATTAGCGAAGCCACCTCAGCATTCGGAGATGGGTCTGTATTTATTGAAAAATACGTCACTGGTCCAAGACATATTGAATTACAAGTGTTGGCTGACAATCACGGTAATACGGTTCATCTGTTCGAACGTGAATGTAGTATCCAAAGGAGGCACCAAAAGGTTGTAGAGGAAGCGCCGTCCGCTGTATTGACTCCAGAGCTAAGAGAAGCAATGGGTAACGCCGCTGTGAGAGTAGCCCAATCTTGCGACTATCAAGGCGCTGGTACAGTAGAATTTTTATTAGACGATAAACACAATTTCTATTTTTTAGAAATGAACACTCGTCTCCAAGTTGAGCATCCAGTATCTGAATTAATAACTGGTATCGATTTGGTCGAGCAACAAATAAGAGTGGCAAGAAATGAAACCCTGTCATTCAAGCAAGAAGATCTAAGTATAAAAGGTCATGCTCTAGAATTACGTGTGTACGCGGAAGATCCAATGAATAACTTTCTTCCAAGTATTGGCAATTTAGAAACGTATAAACTTCCAGTAGGAAATGGCATCAGAGTCGATGATGGTTATGAAGAAGGCATGGACATTCCTATATATTATGATCCAATGATTGCTAAGTTGATTACCTATGGCAGCAATCGTGAAGAAGCGATTGATCTCATGAAAAAAGCAATTGCTGATTATAAAATAAAAGGATTGGAAACAACATTACCGTTTGGTGATTTTGTCTGCAATCACGAGGCATTCATTAGTGGAAATTTCGATACTCACTTTGTAAAAAATTATTTCTCTAAAGAGATATTTGAAGAACAACAAAACGGTGAAAGAGAATTAGCGGCAAAAGCAGCACTTCATTTTTATCTGAAGAAAAAACAGGAATTGCGTTCAGTGAATAATGAGCAGTCAAGTTGGTCAAGCCGTATGTCATGAGTAAACCAGATTTTTCTAACATATCATATAAACGTACGACGCAATCTAGCGACACTCCTCATCAACAATGGGATACACCAGAAGATATTGTCATAAAAAACAGTTTCTCTAAGACAGATATTAATGATGCCAAACATCTTGATTTTGTTGCTGGTATTCCTCCATATCTAAGAGGACCTTACAGTTCTATGTATGCTGTTCGGCCATGGACAATTAGACAATATGCAGGCTTTTCTACAGCTGAAAAAAGTAATGCCTTTTACAGACGTAATTTAGCTCAAGGACAAAAAGGCTTATCGGTTGCATTTGATCTTGCTACACACAGAGGATATGATTCTGATCACGAACGAGTCAAAGGAGATGTCGGAATGGCAGGTGTTGCTATAGATAGTGTGGAAGATATGAAGGTCTTGTTTGATCAAATCCCTTTGGATAAAATGTCGGTTTCGATGACAATGAATGGAGCCGTCATTCCAATCATGGCATTCTACATAGTCGCAGCAGAAGAAACTGGTGTCGAGCAGGCCCAATTAAGTGGAACCATTCAGAATGATATTCTCAAAGAGTTTATGGTTCGGAATACGTATATCTATCCACCAACACCATCGATGCGCATTATCTCTGACATCTTTGAATTTACTTCTCAAAAGATGCCAAAATTTAATTCCATAAGTATCTCTGGGTATCACATGCATGAAGCAGGAGCACCTGCTCATTTGGAGTTGGCTTATACTCTCGCAGATGGTTTAGAGTATATAAAGGCTGGAATAAAAGCTGGATTAAACATTGATGATTTTGCACCTCGATTATCCTTCTTTTGGGGAATTGGAATGAACTTCTTTATGGAGATTGCAAAGATGCGAGCAGCCAGAATTCTATGGGCAAAAATCGTCAAACAATTCAACCCAACTAACCCAAAGTCGATGGCATTGCGTACACACTGTCAGACATCTGGTTGGAGTTTGACTGCGCAAGATCCGTATAATAATATTGCACGAACATGCATCGAAGCAATGGCAGCTATCTTTGGCGGCACTCAATCGTTGCATACAAATTCGCTAGATGAGGCATTAGCCTTACCGACTGATTACAGTGCAAAAATCGCTAGGGATACCCAAAAATATTTACAAACAGAAACAGACATTACAAAAGCAGTGGACCCATTTGGTGGTTCCTATTATGTAGAATATCTGACTAAAGAGATTGCAGATAAAGCCTGGGATTTGATCCAAGAAGTCGAAGAGCTAGGCGGAATGGCAAAAGCAATCGAAGAAGGCTTGCCCAAAATGCGGATAGAAGAAGCTGCCGCAAGGAAGCAAGCAAGAATAGATTCTGGTACAGATCAGATCGTTGGCGTCAATGTATTTAAAGTAAAAGAGGAGGCAGATATCGACGTGTTACAAGTGGATAATACAGCCGTCCGAGAATCCCAGATAGCACGTATTAATGATCTCAAAGAATCAAGAGACAATGAAAAAGTTAAGCAAGCGCTAACCTCTTTAGCATCTTGTGCAAAAACAAGAGAAGGAAATCTGTTGGCTTTTGCTATTGAAGCTGCCAGACAAAGAGCTACATTAGGAGAGATATCATCTGCAATGGAGGAATCCTTCGGTAGATATCAGGCTAAACATAAAACAATCTCAGGCGTGTATTTACGAGAAATAGCATCAGACGAATCATTCAAAAAGGCCAGAGAACTCGCTGATCAGTTTGCAGAACTTGATGGGCGACGTCCTAGAATCATGATTGCTAAACTTGGACAAGATGGTCACGACAGAGGAGCGAAAATCATTGCCACTAGCTTCGCTGATATTGGCTTTGATGTTGACATTGGGCCATTATTCCAAACACCAAAAGAGGCAGTTATTCAGGCTGGAGAAAATGATGTACATATACTAGGCATTTCTTCACTCGCCGCCGGTCATAAAACATTGGTTCCACAAGCCATCAAAGAATTAGAAACGATTGGCAGACCAGATATACGGGTTATTGCTGGTGGTGTGATACCTCCACAAGACCATCAATTTTTATATGATGCCGGTGTTATGGGTGTCTTTGGACCAGGGACTGTAATCGCAGAAGCTGCATGCAAGATTTTAAAATCGATGATTGAAAACTATGAAAGATAAATACCAATTGCTTCAAAATAAACTAGACGCTTCCAAGTTAGGTGGTGGTCAGGAAAGAATAGATAAGCAGCATGCAAAGGGTAAGCTGACAGCAAGAGAGCGAGTCCAATTATTAATGGATGAAGGATCTTTTGAGGAGATAGGTGCACTGGTTACTCACCGTACCACTGACTTTGGTATGGAGAAGCAGCAATTTTATGGTGATGGCGTTGTCACTGGATATGGCACAGTTAATGGCAGATTGGTGTATGTCTTTGCCCAAGACTTTACTGTTTTTGGTGGAGCTCTTTCAGAGACACATGCAGAGAAGATTTGCAAGGTGATGGATATGGCTATGAAAAATGGTGCGCCTTTGATTGGCTTGAATGATAGTGGCGGTGCACGTATTCAAGAAGGTGTACGCTCCCTAGGTGGATATGCAGATATCTTCTATAAAAATGTCCAGGCTAGTGGCGTCATTCCACAGATTTCAGCTATCATGGGACCATGTGCTGGTGGTGCTGTTTACTCACCAGCGATGACAGATTTTACCATTATGGTAGAAGGCACAAGTTATATGTTTGTTACCGGCCCCAATGTAGTGAAGACTGTTACCAATGAAGAAGTAACTTCAGAAGAACTGGGTGGCGCAAGTGCTCATTCGACTAAATCTGGAGTGACACATTTGACAGCAACAAATGATGTTGATTGCATCAATCAAGTCAAACAATTGTTGAGCTACATGCCTCAGAATTGTGAAGACAAACCAATAAAACTTGACTATTCCATAGGTACAGAAATAAGAGAAGAGCTAGAGGGCATCATTCCAGAAAATGCAAATCAGCCTTACGACATGAGAGAGGTCATCCAAGGCATTTGCGATACAGACAGCTTCTTTGAAATACATCCTGACTATGCAGACAATATCGTCGTCGGCTTTTGTCGGATAGCTGGCCGAAGTATCGGTGTAGTTGCCAATCAACCGATGAGCCTTGCTGGTGTCCTGGATGTGGAAAGTTCTAAGAAAGCGGCAAGATTTACGCGTACCTGTGATTGCTTTAATATTCCATTGCTAGTGTTGGTTGATGTTCCAGGCTTTTTGCCAGGCACAGATCAAGAGTGGAATGCGATCATCACCAATGGCGCAAAACTTCTGTATGCGCTTAGTGAGGCTACCGTACCAAGAGTCACCCTAATTACTCGTAAAGCATACGGAGGCGCTTATGATGTCATGAACTCTAAGCACATTGGCGCCGATATGAACTTTGCCTGGCCATCAGCAGAGATTGCAGTTATGGGTGCCAAAGGTGCCAGTGAAATCATTTTCAAAAAAGAAATCAACGCAGCTGATAATCCAGCAGAAAAACTTGCTGAAAAAGAAAAGGAATACGCTGCCCTATTTGCAAATCCATACAGTGCTGCAAAAAGAGGCTTTATTGATGAAGTAATTTATCCAAAAGAAACCCGACGTAAATTGATCAAAGCATTTGATATGCTGGAGAATAAAGTCGCTGTTTTACCTAAGAAAAAACATGGAAATATTCCACTGTAATTAAGGGACAAATAGAAATCTCCTCCTCCAATGAATGGGTGACCCAGAAGCTTCCAAGCATACGAATGTCTTGTACACACCATCCAATTTTCTTTTTTCAGCTTAACTTTATAGAATGAAGCTCTTATTCTCACTTTTTGCAATCCTTACATTCGTTGCATGCACAAATAATTTGGACATGGTACAAAGGGCTAACTTAGATGATCTGGCAAAAATTACCAATGTCGTTTGCATAGGACAACCAAATAATTACACCTTTGATGTTACCGTCGAAAGTCCAGATACTGGTTGTGATCAATGGGCAGATTGGTGGGAAGTATTTACGATTGAAGGAGAACTAGTTTACCGACGTATACTCTTGCACAGTCATGTCACCGAACAACCTTTCACCAGAAGTGGAGGCATTGTAGATGTCGGTCCTGATGACTCCATCTACGTCAGAGCACATATGAACAACCTTGGTTACGGTACACAAGTTTTTAGCGGAACAGTGCGAGTGGGGTTAGAGCTAGATAGCTTGCCTGTAGACTTTGCTTTAGATCTTGAAATGGAAGAACCTTTGCCTGTGGATTGTGATTTTTAGAAATTTATGAACCACCCCGATCCAACTATACAGTGGAACCACCCCTCCTTGAAGGGGAATTTTTATGTGCTTGTTAGCCAAAAAGTGTATTCGTTAAAAGAGGTGCTAATTCTCCTCCTTGGAGGAGTGGCAGGCATCGAAGATGTCTGACGAGGTGGTCATATGCGATTATCACTTCGTAGATCTATTAGCCCAACAGATTAGACAGATTTATGAATAACAGAAATCAAGTTGACAAAATCAATCAGCAACAAGCCGCCTCTCCACCATTCTCCGACGCCTTATATGGCATTGCACCTCCACAACCTTCAAAAATACCGTAATGCGTGTCCCAGGTGCCAAAGAACTCAAAGTGGTCTTTGAATCTTGTCTCATTCAACATTTTATAGGTATTGCCACAAACGGTGATCATTTTATTTTTCGGAAAATGATGATGGTCATCCAAATCAAAGCTCGTTGGCTTGCCTTTTATCGTGCCTTTATATCTGGCTGATTGACCATAATCTTCACAATCACTTTCTAAACCATCTAACTTAAATAATCGATAAGTGACAGAAAAGAATTTGATGTCACCTAGCTTGTCTTCTAAAGCTTCATTTTCTACAGTGATCGGGTGACTTTCTGTGACTCGCGGATCAGTAAAGCCAGCATTTTTTGCAATATTCAAAAAGTCATTCCAGTATAAAGCACCACTTAAGCATTCGCCCCACAACTCTTTATCATTTTGTAACTCAGGAGAAATTCTACGATCAGAATACACATCGCTGAAATACATTTCTCCACCTGTTTTTAATAATTTAAAGACGTCATTGAAAATCTTTTGCTTCTGTGTGGCCAGGTTAATGACACAGTTCGATATGATTAAATCAAAACTGCCTTCTTCCAAATCCAACTGATCTAAATTGTCAATGTTGCCATTAATGAATTTGACATTAGAATATTTGTATCCAAATTTTTCTGTGTGGTAATCGATGTGCTTTTGCGCCACATTCAATTGTTCTTCAGTCATATCAACGCCAACTACATAACCTTCCTGTCCAACCAATTTAGACGCTATGTAACAATCTCTTCCGCTTCCACTTCCGAGATCAAGAATACGCAATCCTTCCACTTGATTAGGTATAGTCAAGCCACAGCCGTAGTATTTAGAAATGACTTCATCATGAATCTGCCCTAGAATATCTCTTATATGCTTAGGCGGAGGCGTAATCGTACAACATGCATTTGTTTGCAAATCTTCACTTTTCTGAAGCGTTTCTCCATAGTACTCACTTACTTCTTGATGTTTCTGATTCATTGATTTTCGTATTAACATCGAAATTAACTGTTTAGCAGTTTTCGAAATGTCTGTAGTCAAACAGTTTTAAGCATATTGTAATTAGACGTCCTATTCTTGCAGAAGGTTTTGCAAATATTCTAATGTATCTGCTTCTTTGGCCGCTTTGTCTTTTCTCCAACGCTTTATCCTTGGAAATCGAAGTGCAATGCCAGATTTATGTCTAGATGATTCATTTATCCCTTCAAATGCAAGCTCAAAAACTAGCTCGGGTTTAACTGCCCTGACAGGACCAAATCGATCAATCGTATTCTTCTGTACAAATTGGCTCACCTCCCTAAATTCGTCATCGGTTAAACCGGAATATGCTTTCGCAAATGAGACTAATTCCTCTCCTTTCCAAACAGCAAATGTGAAATCTGTATAGAGATTAGCTCGTCGTCCATGTCCCCGCATCGCATAAATCATTACAGCATCGACTGTCATAGGATCAATTTTCCACTTCCACCAATCACCTCTTTTGCGGCCTGTTTTATAATCACTGGTTTTCTTTTTGAGCATAAAACCTTCAGTGCGGCGCTCTCTAGATTCCTCTCTCAGTTTTGCAAGTTCATCCCATGATCCAAAGTCCTGCTGTAGTGATAAAACCACTTTAGTTTCTGGAAATACAAATTCTGGTAATAAACCTTTTAACAATTTCCTCCTCTCTTCATAACTCTTTGTCCGAATATCCTTTCCCTCATATTCTAATAGATCATATGCCATTAAAACCACGGGAATATCCTTCAATGTTTTTTTACTTACCTTCTTACGACCAATCCGTTTTTGCAATTGTTGGAAAGGAAGCGGCATCCCTTCTTGGTAAGCTAAAATTTCACCATCGATAACAAAATCAGGACAGTCTATTGATACGAGATAGTCAAATTCTGGATACTTGTCCGTAACTAATTCCTCCCCTCTTGACCATAAAAACACTTCACCTTTGCGACGAATCAATTGCCCACGAATGCCATCCCATTTCCACTCCGCCACCCAGTCATCTGTGCTGCCTAAATCCTCTGGTTCACCGTCTAAAGCATAAGCCAAATAAAACGGATACGGTCTTGATAAATCATCTGAAGCACTTTCACTAAGAATTAATTCTTCAAAGCTGATATCAGCTGGATCCCAATTACCCATTAATCGATGTGCAATTGTATTTTCTTCTTTATCAGCAAATTTAGCAAGAGCCTTAGTTACTAACTTTTGTGAAACACCTACCCGGAATCCGCCCGTGATTAATTTATTAAATAAAAATCTTTCCTCCATATTGAGTTGTTCCCAAGCCTTGAGGATTTTTTCTTTTTTGGTGGCCTCCTCTTCATCTTTTAATGCCATGATGTAGGCGATCCATCCACTTAGATCAACCGGATCTTTATATTCAGCTTTTACATTTATTTTATTCGGAATAACCTTGGCAATTGTCTCTGCTAAATCACCAACAACATGATAGGTTTCTTCAAAGAGCCAAAGCGGAATACTTGCCTTTTCTGCAGCCCACTCTCTCAACAACGTTGTTGTTACCGTTCGTCTAGGTCTACGATGAGAAAACAAGGCAATTGCCCATACTTTATCTTGATCACTTGCTTGTTCAAAAAAACGAACAAGTGCTTTTACCTTAACCGTAGTTTTAGTAGTCTGGTCCAGCGCAACAAATAAATCTGTAAAGTGCTTCATTGTTTCTCTGTTTCGACTTCCAAACTTTCACCAATAAAGGCAGTCTCTATCGGTTGTGCATTATATCCTTCTGTTACCAGCCATTTAGAAAAGATGGACGTATAACCGTGGGTCGGATAAATGTTTTCTGCACCTGTTTCTTTAATTGCTATATTTAAGCCGTTCCAGTCAGCATGATCAGACAAAATAAATCCCCGATCTGCGCCTCTCCGTCTACGCGCCCCACGCAATGCCATCCAACCAGAAGCAACGCCAATGGATACTTCTTTAAAACGCTTCATCCATGCAGAACCGGTAGCCGCCGGTGGAGCAAGAACCAATGCGTTTTTAAAATCATCGGGTTTAAATTCTGATGTTACTTTTTCATAATAAGGTAATTTAATACCCGCTTCTATTAAAGAATCATTCATATTGGCAATAGCGCCATGGCAATAAATCGGGCCTATATCAATATCTAAATGATGTAAGATTCGTTGTGCTTTTCCAAGCGAATATGCTGTAAGTAATGAAGTCTTGTTCTCCTCTGTATTTTCACTCCACCAATTATTGATGTCATCATAAACTTCATTTTGGTCAGGCCAATTATACACAGGCAAACCAAAGGTACTTTCCGTTATAAATGAATGGCATTGCAGTTGTTCGTACGCTTCTGAAATGCCATCATCATCCAATTTATAATCTCCAGTGATGACCCACACTTCGCCTTTATATTCGACTCGTATTTGTGCTGAACCAATGATATGCCCAGCCGGATGAAAACTAAATTGTACACCATTTACGGAGAAGGAATCACCATAAGCATAAGAAGTAAGATTGATGGGTCCCAGTCTATGTTTGAGAATTGCTTTTGAGGAATGCACACAAGCATATGCTTTATGTCCCTTTCTTGAATGATCAGAATGTCCATGCGTAATAATGGCCTTATCGACAGGTTTCCAAGGATCGATGTAGACATCTGCTTGTTTACAATACAAGCCCTTTTCTCTAGATTCAATAAGGCTCATTCGATTTATTATAAAACATATTTTTGGAATAAGTCCTTTAATTTTTGCTCCATGTTTACTCCGAGACCTGGATGTACTGGAGAACATTGTAATATGGTACTTTTTGATGCAGTCAGCCATCTGAATCGTTCAGGTATAGGCAATTCGCCTATTTTGCCACCATCACTATTTCCATGACAAATGGATTTCCATGCCTGTAAATAGGCTTGTAATTCTTCGATGTCAATATCACTGGAAAAAGAAGAAAGTCTCTTTTTATCCAGAGTATATTTCATGTCAATATACTTCTGCTTTTTAGAAAACAATATTACACCGACATTAAGAAATTCTCCTCTTTCCACTTTTGGTACAACTCTGATAATCGCAAATTCGTAAACAACTTTATCTTGCATCGGTTGCTTCTTTTACAAGATTGTCAATATTAGCAAGCTTAGCAAGCAGCATTTTCTTATAAATATTTCGTTTTTCATTTTCAGAAAAGTCATCTGATTCTTCTTTCAAAAAATCACCTGGAATCGCATCTACTATTTTTTGAATGACATCTTCGTTAATGCTGTCTTTTATAAATTGAGCAGCGTCTTCCAACTTCTCTGCCCTTCCAAGAAGAACATGTTCTTTTATTAGTGGAAAAGTTCGATCAAGATGGCTTTCCCAATTATTCCAATTGTGATGAAAATATAAACTTGCGCCATGATCAATCAACCACAGTTCACTATTCCAATTTAAAAGATTTGTATTTTTTACTGTCCTGTCTATATTAGAAATAATACTGTCCAACAAAACCACTTTAGAACTGGTCATTGCATCTGCATTTGAAACTAATGGATCGTAGGTAATGGATCCGCTTAGAAAATGAAGTCCCAAATTTAACCCTACACTAAATTTTAATAAGTCTTGTATTTCTTGATCACCTTCCGTTTGACTGAATGATTCATCAAGGTGCATAAAGACTATCTCAGGAACTTTTAAATCCATCGCCCGTGCCAACTCCGCTCCGATTAATTCTGCAATTAAAGCCTTCTTACCTTGACCTGCACCTCTGAATTTAATGACATATAGAAAGCCATCATCTGCCTCTACGATAGCAGGTAGAGAACCACCTTCCCTCAATGGTTCGACATAGCGCACTACATTAACCGTTCTTATGTCTAGATCTTTCACATCTCGAATATAAGATGCCTACCCTGTGAAATACGATAAAATACCAATAACTATCACAATCAATAAAACAGAAGCAGCAATATCCAACATCGTATAACTATTCTTATTGCTCGCTTTTTGCTCATTGGATAATGTGCCAAAGGTCAACCCTTCAATTTGCTTCATATCAGGTGGCGGTGTCATTAGGCTGACAACAGTACAGACAATTACACAGGCGATGAACATAAAAATTGCCATGTTTGCAAAATTGATATTTGCAAATGTGGCCCACATACCACTTTCAGCTTCACCAACTGTTAATTCGGCAATGATTCGAAGTGTACCTATCAGGAGACCAAAGAACAATGTAGCAATAGCACCTTGAGCATTAACCCGTTTCCAGATTATCCCCAATAAGAAAACTGCTGTAATTGGAGGTGCGATATATGATTGGACACTTTGTAGATATTGGTACAAGACTCCACCACCAATTTTCTGCATTATAGGAATCCAAAGAATCCCAAGTATGACAACAATGAGCGTCGCCCACCGACCAATATTTACTAATTTTTTTTCTGAAGAATCGGGATATAATTTTTTAAAAATGTCTACAGTAAATAATGTCGAACTGGAATTAAAGACACTGGCCAAGGAACTCATCAGAGCAGCCATCAATCCGCCTGCAACAAGTCCTTTTATTCCAACAGGCAATAATGACTGTACCAATACTGGAAAGACTTCATCACTTCTATCATAGCTGATGACACCTTTCAATTTTAGGCCATATGCTAACATACCAGGAACAAGAAAAATAAATATCGGCAACAATTTTAGATAAGCACCAAAGATTGCCCCTCGTCGACCAATTTTAATGTTGTGTGCAGAGAGAGTACGCTGGACAATATATTGATCTGTACACCAATACCAGATACCGACAATCGTACCTCCTATCAACATGCCTGTCCAAGGGAAATCGGGATCAGATGCAGGTCGCCACATATCAAAATGACTAGAACCGACTGTTGCTTTTAATTCGTCCCAACTTCCAAATGCTTCAAATCCTTTATATGTCAAAAACAGTGAACCAAGAATTAGTATCACCGTCTGAAAAGCCTCAGTATAAATAACAGCTCTCATTCCGCCAAGGATCGTATAAATACCAGTAATGATAACTGTACCTAAAGCACCATACATAAATGGAATACCCAATAATTGAGACACAACAATTCCACCTGCATATATAGTTACAGACACTTTAGTCAGTACATAACCAATGATCGAAAAAATGGATAAGAACCATCTGGATTTAGCATCAAACCGTTTCTCCAGAAACTCTGGCATAGTAAAGACGCCGCTGCGCATATAAAATGGAAGAAATAACCAACCAAGGAGTAGAACTATCCACGCATGTAACTCGTAATGTGCCATTGGCATTCCACTCTCAGCGCCAGTACCTGCAAGACCAACCACATGTTCGGAACCAATATTAGAAGCAAAAATGGAAGCCCCTATCACAAACCATCCAGCGTTTTTTCCTGCTAAAAAATAATCCTCTGTCGTATTGTTCTTCTGTAAAATGACCCAAAGAGCTACGGCGAATAATACACCAAAATATGCAGCCAATACAATCCAATCAAGCGTCGCAAATGAATTCATGTGAAAGTGTTAATACCACACTAAGCTAATAAATTTATTGAGTTCTGTGAATGGAAAATTCATATGATAATATCAATTATTAAAGAGGAGTGAAAATACTTGGTTTATTTATGGGAGGTCTTTTGGTGGGGATTAGTCTTGTAAATGACTACCTCGTTCCCACTGTACAGTTGGACCACTCCTCCGATAGAGGAGAATTTGATATCCCGTCAATGAAAACACTCTTCGTTAACAAGCGGATAAAATTCCCTTCCAAGGAGCCGAAAGGCGTACGGGGGGATCCTTCGAGATTCCATTTAAATCTTTTTTTAAGGGATCTTTTAATTTTTTAAAAACCATGATCTGCTTAAGATAATTGCTTATTGAATTTTATCAAAACGCTCATAAGAGATGTATCTTCCATTTATGAAAATCACTCCATTCAAACTCGAGCGATATTATTCTTTATATGAATTCACGTCCCAATATTCGATTTGCAATTCAGATTGTGAAGCCATGACGATTGGTGAGTTATTGTCTATGGAAGACGGAGCTACAGAAATATTTCATAACCATTGGCTGGGGTATACAGAAACAGCAGGTCATCCGGCGTTGAGATCTGAGATTTCTAAGATTTATCAATCGATTAGTCCTGAACAGATGCTGGTGTGTACTGGAGCTCAAGAACCAATTTTCCTGTTTTGTCTGGCTAATTTGAAAGAAGGTGATGGTGTCGTCGTACAAACACCTTGCTATGAATCACTGCAGAGTATTCCTAGAAGTATTGGCTGCACTATTAATTCATGGGAAGTCGACTACACAGACCAAGGACCAACTTTTTCCATTCAAAAACTAGAAGATTTAATTTCTGAAAAGACAAGAGTTATTTTTTTAAACAGTCCCCACAATCCAACAGGGTATCACTTCACCAAATCAGAACAACAAGACATCATCCAATTAGCACGCAAACATAATTGTATTATTTTCTGTGATGAAGTCTATCGTGAGTTGGAACTAGATATATCTCATCGAATTCCTGCGTTTGCAGATGCTTATGAAAATGGAGTCTCTCTAGGCGTGATGTCAAAAACATATGGTTTGCCAGGTTTGCGCATCGGGTGGATTACAACAAAGAAAAAAACTGTTTTAGAAAAAATTGCTGTATTGAAAGAATATACCACTATTTGCAATTCTGCACCGAGCGAATTTCTGGCAGAAATCGGCTTGCGAAATCGACAAACGATTATTGATAAAAATTTGATAATCGTGAAAAAGAACTTAGATCTGTTTGACAATTTTTTTTCAAAACATGAAGATCTGTTTGGTTGGTACAAGCCTAAAGCAGGACCAATCAGCTTTGTTAAAATGAAGATTGACAAAGACGATAAAAATTTTGCAGAACGCGCATTAAAAGACAAAAAACTATTGCTGTTGCCAGGTTGGATATATGATTATCCTGGTTTTTTCAGAGTTGGGTTTGGACGAGATCAAATAAGGAAGTCATTGCCTATTTTTGAGCAATTTATTAAAGATAGTATGTATAAAATCTGTTAGTAAAAAATTAATAAACACCTCTCAAAACTACTAGCAATAAATAAAATCAGTGTTTACTCCATTAGTGAATAACTTTATATATCTGCCACTAATAACCATATGAAAATGACTAATTCATTAATTGAATAAAATCATAAATCACTTCTTCTTCTTTTCAAATAGAACAGATTTATCAGACCTCTAAATTAATTCCACAATTATTTAAAATAAATTATCTATTCACAATCTACTGATTTTCAGTTTATTATGAGACTCTAATTTTTCAATATTTACGGCAAATGGAATAAGTAAATGTCACATTAGTTGTTGTAATTTCTTTTATAAACGTGATCACTTATCGGGCTTAATTATCAAGCCAAAAAAAATCTTAATTCTTAATAAATAAAATTAATTACAATGAAAAAGTTTATTTTTTCAATAGCTACCCTATTCCTATTGGGTATACTAGTGACCAGTTGCCAAAAGGATTTTGAAGAATCAAATCCTGCATCTAATGAAATCGGAATTGAACACAGTTTAAAAAAAGGAAGTGAGCTGAATCGTCTTGAAGTAGGTAAAACTTTGAATCGATTAATCAACAGCAAGAATGTTAATCAGATGTTACTGTCTTCAATTGGAGATGATGAATTACCATTGATTCACTTAAAAGATCAAAAAGGTGGACGCTCTACTTTAGGCGAACTGATGGATGCAACGACAACATCTACAGAAGCAGTCTTAACATCAGATCCGTTACTGAATTTATTTATATTTTATCCAAATGATGAAAAAGATTTTAATAACCCAATTACTAAAGTTGCCGTAGTAAATGACAGAAAGGGAGAATCAGAAGTCTTACTCTTAGATCGTCGAGGCAACCCCACTATTATGGGAGATGAAGAAGATCTCGGTGAAGTAACTTTAGTCTTAAAGTCTAATGAATCATTAGTTGCGTTGAATCCTAGAACACTCTCTGATTCAGAAGGAAACGATTACACGCATCTAAAAGACATGATACGTTTTATTAGTCCTATCAGCACAACTCCGCAACATGAGATATTTACTAAAGGAGATATAGAAGATTTAGAAAATGTCTACAGGATGAAGCCTTTTGAATTTGACGACGAAGATCCTTGGGATTTATTCTGTAAAAATGGTATTCAAGACTTTTGGGATTTTTAGTGCTCTTTATGTTTGTCAATAACAATCAAAGTAGTGACATTCTCAACCATTCAGTTATAATTGACTCTGTTGATAACGCTTTAATTCATCCTGGTCAAACAAAGGGTGAAGCAAGTAGCGAATCCAATAGAAATGAAGCAATTGCTGCATTTAATCTCCAAAATTTTACCAAATCATATGCTGCCTTTAGTCAGATTGAATCTCTTACTGAAGAAGATCTATTTTATAAAGCGATGTGTATGTTTTATTTAAAAGATTTTGACACTGCAAATGCTGAACTATTGCCTTTGCTTAAATCTGACTCTACGTTTTTTGAGGAGGTCAGGTGGTATCTTGCTATCTCTGAGATAAAACTTGACAATCTTAACGCAGCTAAAGACTTATTATCCGGCATTTCAGAAGGTCAATGGAATTACACAAAAAGCCAAGACATTTTAAGAAACATTAGTACCTCAAATAAATAGATTCGACTTGTTAATTAGATTGGATGACATTATTATAAATGTCATCCAATTTTTATATTGACCCTGTCTGAGCCTAAATTTTAGAAGTTTCTCAACGATTAGGCATAGCTATTTTTACCAAGGATTGTTTTACACTTTGACTCTTACACACTGCTTTAGTTTGGTAAATCATACCTTTATTCATTGTGAATAATAGTTATACAAAAAGTATCTCTCACGTATGATCCATATAAACTACGAACAAATTAAAGAGGTCATTAGACAAAAAGATTTGTTCGCACCAGTTAAGCAAGCGTTTATTGATTATGTCTCCCCTAATTTAATCGGTATCCCTGTAAATCTCTTGCACTTCGAAAATGATGCAGATGCGCATATCAAAACAGCTGCCATTAAAGGTTACGATTATTTTTCAATAAAAGTAGCAACGATGTTTCCGGACAACAGGAGGCAAAATCTATCCCCTTTTGATGGTGCCATATTTTTATTCGATGCAGCTACTGGAGCACCCAAAGCGATACTCCAAGACAAAGGATTATTGACTGATTTAAGAACAGCAGCTGCAGGCGCAATCATTACTGACCATATTGCTCCGAATTCTTCAAGGACCGTTGGGCTTATTGGTACAGGCATACAAGCAGGAATGCAAATCAAGGCATTGCAACAATTGAGGCAAATAAAAGAACTTTTCATTTATGGAAGGAGCCAAGCAAAAGCAGAAGCTTTACAAAAAAGACTCATCTCGTCATTACCCAACGCAAAGATTGCATTGGTCGATAGTGCTGAAAAAGCAGTCACAAGATCTACTATAATTTTTACAACTACTTCGAGCAAATCACCTTTAATCATGGGTGACTGGTTGCAGAGTGGTCAGCATATAACAGCTGTTGGTGCTGACGACAGCTATAAACATGAATTAGATGCTGCATGTTTTACCAATGCAGATCGCATATATGTTGATAGTATTGAACTCAATAAACAGTTTGGCGAAATCAGTCACTTATATAAAGACAAACCAATCCTTGAAAAGACAATAGAATTTGGGCATGCCTTTAGCAATCATGATAGTAAAAATGATGGTTCTCAGATTACGGTCGCGAAGCTTGTTGGTGTTGGTGTTCAAGACTTGGCAGCAGCATCAATGGTCATGAAAAAGCTGGGTTACTAATAAAAATACAAATGCCACCATTGTCATCTCAGTTAATTTATTGAAAATTTATCTTCTTGTATTCCACATAAATTTATACTTGTGATTAAGTTTGTACTATGAAAAGACTTCTCTTTTTAAACATAGCGTTATGCTTATTTCTTTCGGCTTGTAAGCAAGAGCCGTACGTAGAAACTAAAGCAGTCACGAATCCAGATAACTTTCATCATGCGGTAAAAAATTTATCTGATATTATTGTACATGATATTTTATCACCACCTGTAGCTAGTCGAGTATATGCCTATCCTTCTATAGCTGCTTATGAAGTTTTATCTCAAGCAAATCCAACATACAATTCACTAGCGGGTCAATTGACAGATTTATCAGAAACTCCAAAAGCTGATACATCCAAACAAATCTCCTATTCTCTTGCAGCAATTCATGCCTTTAATTTGATGGGGAAAGAATTGACGTTTTCAGAAGCGAGGTATCAATCATATATGGATACGACTTATCAAGCAATTAAAAAAGAAGGCATGCCTGGTAAGGTCTATAAGGAGTCCTTAGCGTTTGGCGAACAAGTCTACAAACACATCTCGGCTTGGGCAGCAAAAGACAACTATCATCAAACACGATCATTCCCTAAATTCAGCATCAACCAAGAACCTGCAAGATGGAAGCCTACTCCTCCAGGTTACATGGACGGTATCGAACCACATTGGAAAGAGATACGCCCATTTGTTATTAAAGATTCGGATCAATTTGTACCAGAACCCCCAACGGCTTTTAGCACTGACAAGAATAGCAAATTCTACAAAGAGACGATGGAGGTTTTGAATGTTGTAAAAAATGGTACAGAAGAAGAAAAAGAAATTGCCAGTTTTTGGGATTGCAATCCTTACGTCTTAAATGTCACTGGTCATGTTATGTTTGCCACTAAAAAAATCACACCTGGAGGACATTGGATGGGTATCATTGGTGTTGCTTGCAAAAAAGCTGAGGCTGATCTTATGACTTCCATAGAAGCTTATGCCTTAACATCCATTGCTTTAGCGGACGGATTTATTTCTTGCTGGGACGAAAAATACCGTAGTAATCTAACCAGACCAGAAACTGTCATCAACGAATATTTTGATGAAGAATGGGTCCCACTATTGCAGACACCTCCATTCCCCGAACACACCTCTGGACATAGTGTCATTTCTCGAGCTGCTGCTGTCGCCTTAACGAGTATTTTTGGAGATAACTTTTCCTTTGACGATACTGTTGAGGTAGAGTACGGATTGCCGATGCGTTCGTTTAGGTCTTTCTTTCATGCCTCGGAGGAAGCTGCCGTGAGTCGATTGTACGGCGGTATTCATTTTAGACCAGCAATTGATGAAGGCGTAAAGCAAGGAGAACAAGTTGGTAATTTTGTTGTAGCAAATTTAAAATTAAGAAGTTGATTTCTTAGTTCTTAGTAAAAACGTTAAGAAAGGAGAATAAGCTTGAAATTTCGAGTACCAGTCAATTTTTGGTAAATTACTTTTTATGCATAAGCCTTTTAACCTTGCTCCGATGAATTTAAAAATTTCTCTACTTATAATAGGTGTTTTGTTAAGCCTGTCTGCAATAACACAAGATTCGAAAAACTTGGAAGGTAAATGGAATCTGATAATCACTGAAGAAGGTAAAGACGTGCCGTCATGGTTAGAAATTAAACATTCTGGAAGGAGCACATTGGTTGGTCAATTTTGCTATAAGTTTGGAAGTGCGAGACCAGTATCAGAGGTAAAAGTGGTGGATGAGACATTCAGCTTTGCTATTCCTGCGCAATGGGAACCTAAAGGCTTTGATATGCAAGTCATTGGTAAGTTAGATGGCGATCATCTAAAAGGCACTCTTATCTATACTGATGGGAAAACTCATTCATGGATCGGCACCCGTGCTCCTAAACTCAGCTATACACCAAATCCAAATTGGGGTAAAGAGCATACTTTATTTAATGGCAAAGATCTAACAGGATGGACTGCTATGGGCGACAATCAATGGGTAGTAGAAAATGGTGTATTAAAAAGTCCCAGATCAGGGTCTAACCTTATCACGAATGACACCTTTGGTGATTTCAAATTACACGTCGAATTCAAATATCCTGAAGGTAGCAATAGTGGGGTTTATTTGAGAGGTCGCTATGAAGTCCAAATCGCTGATAATGAGAAGGAAGACCCATCTTCTATTTATTTTGGTGGCATATATGGACATTTATCACCTAATGAAATGGTCGCTAAGTCTGCAGGAGAATGGCAATCTTATGACATTACTTTAAATGGTAGACGTGTCACTATTGTAGCAAATGGAAAAACAATAATCACCGAACAAAATATTCCTTCCATGACTGGTGGTGCATTAGACAACGATGAAGCAGCTCCTGGTCCTATAATGTTACAAGGTGATCATGGCCCAATTGAGTTTAGGAATATTACGATCAAAACGATGCAATAATGTTGAACTTGCTTGTCAGACCGGAGTGTTGATTTGTTATAAAAGCAATTAACCATTAATTATTTCTGACAATCCCTGGCGTCTTCAATTCAGAATCATACTGCCTATCTGGATGTAAACGTTCGTTAAACTGTTTCAAGCCTTCATAAGTCTCTGGTGAATAAATAGAATCCATAAACAAGTCTGCTTCTACTTTTAATCCTTCATCTAGTGGCAATCCAAATCCTTTGACAGCAGCTTCCTTATCTGTGCGCATAGCAGGTTGTGGCAATGTGCATAGAAATGTTGCTAATTCTAACGCTTTGTCCAAGGACTTGCCCTTCTCCACTACTTCATTAACTAGTCCGATTCGATACGCTTCTTGTGCATCAATAACCTTTCCAGTAAGTATTAATTCCATGGCTCTACCCATGCCAACAATTCGTGGTAACCGCTGTGTGCCTCCGTCAGCCAAACCAATATTCCATCTTCTGCATGTCACACCAAAAGACGCATGTTCCTCTGCAATTCGCATATCTGCAAAACAGGCCCATTCTAGTCCACCAGCATATGCTACACCGTTGACTGCCGCAATTATGGGTTTATTGATGTCGGTCCACCTAGTCGGTCCTAAAAACCCTGGCATCTTTCCATCTCTATGTCGTTGCTTATCTTCCTCCGAAATATTCCCAATTAGCTCCCCTCTTAGACCTGCCTTTAGGTCTCCACCACTACAGAAAGCTTTATCGCCAGCACCGGTTATCACTGCCACTTTAAGCTTCTTATCATCTTTAAAGTTTTGCCAAGCAGACATCAACTCTTTATGGGTGACTGGCCCAACGCAGTTCATTACTTCTGGACGATTAAATGTTATAACAACAGTTTCATTTTTGACTTCATAACTTATTTCTGTATAACTCATAGGCTACCTGTTTCATATCCTTGTCTAGGCAAATGTTAAATATATTTACTATTTGTATATTTGCAATGCAATAATAGTTTTAAAGTGTGCTTGGCTTTTTTGTTAAGTATTCTTAAAGCCGAAAAGTCGGTTTTCAAAAAAAACTAAAAGGGTGATTTCGATCACCTTTTTTTATGCCCCTTTCTGAACAACAGTTTTGATAATTGTCTATTCTATCTCTATCACCTTTCCATAATTAAAACTAACATGCTCGTTCCAAGCAATATACCCAAATTGATTCGTTATCAATTCGGTATTGCCTATTTTGAAGTCATTGAGATTTCGATGACTATGCCCATAAACCCAAAAATCGATATTGCTGTCCATAATAAACTCTGTTTTATCAACACAGAATGCATCACCTAAAGGACTATGTTTAAATTCTTCACTGGTACATTTGCTACTTGGCAAATGGTGTGTTACAACTACTTTCTTACCTTCTGATTTTACTGCATCAGTTATAAAACGGAATGCTAACTCATGGATTTCGTTGCATTGGTCTGTGGTAAATTTTTTCCCTTTGTATTTTATTTTTTTAAAATCTGTCATCCATTGCATGATCTCTGGGATATAATTTTCAATCTTAGACCACATGGTTGAAAATATAAGTGTTACACCATCAATCTGGATAAGTTGATTATTAAGCATGAATACATTCTGTTTAATTTCCTTGCAAGTAGGTTCTAATGCTGTAGAAATATCATAGCCCCCATAATATTCATGGTTGCCAGGAATTAAATACACTTTGTCAAAGTCATTAGATACCTTATTGATAAAATCCAACTTTGCATAGTCCATTTCCAAATAATAAGTATCTCCTGCAATTATAAGAATATCTGCTGCTGGAATTAAGGGATTATCGTTTAGCCAATCTCTATGCTTAGCAAATTCAAGATGCAGGTCTGAACAAATTTGGATTTTCATTTTCTGTAAACTATTAATTAATTCTACATGCTAACACCAATAGTCTGAGCTGACTTTTTACCAATTTATGTAAAACACTATAGAATTAGTAAGTGTTAGTTTTGACGAATCAAATTCCTTAAGTGCTACTTAATTTACTGCGCTTATATGTCACTCTTTTCCCCTACCAACTTTGCACCAAGAAACGCCATTGGCAAATAAGCCATAATTAAGTCAAGAGCCATAAACCAACTTGGTGCAGGTATCATCATACTTGCAGCAATTCCTCCTAGTAAAAAAAAAGCTCCAGCAATCAGTGCACTGATTAAAGGTTTGGTCGCAGAGAATTTTGCTGCAATAAAAGCTCCAGCAAGTGTGCCAAGAGCATGAGCTAAAAAAGGAAATATAAAATGTTTTGGTTGGAGTAAGTGAATGTTATTGATCATACTTTCTGAGTCAGTTGGATCTATGCCTTCAGGAGGTGGTATGACAGATCCACTTATTGTTATAATTAACATATTTACCAGCATACCTAAGGCAACGCCTCCAATAACTGCAAATACATTTCGAATGACTGGATTCATGAGTATTGGTTTTAATTTAAAGTTAAATAAATTTTCTTCCTACAAAGAGTAGAATGTATTCTGAATGATATTGTCATAACCAAGAAAATGACTATAAATAAGTCTTATTCAAGTCTTTCATTTAACCTTCTTAATATAATCAACCAAATACTACACAAAAGTGTGGGTTTTATATTGACATCATATTGAATATTTGTGTCATGATACGTGAGTTACTTAAAATCATCAAAGAAGCGGACGATATGGCCGATAGGCAAAATCAACTTCTTTCAGATTTCCAAACTGAACTTGCAAACATATATTTCGATTTAAAACATATAAATGAAACACTAAATCAAGTCAATTCTTAAGACAATTCCACGATTAAAATAATAGTTCTAAACTGCTGCGCATAAATGTATGTGTGTCTATTTATGAATACTTCCATCACTAAAACACTTCTAATTATGAAAACAAAGAAAACTTCAAATCTATTTTTACTATGTTTTTTAAGTCTAACCACAATGTTAAGTGGTCAAATTGAAATTGAATATAACTCTTCAGCTACACCTGAAGATCCACATTTACTTTTACTAGAAGTAGATGATGCTGGAAACGCCAGTGACATGGATGGTTGGGCACGGATGTGGTTTAAAAATGCTGATGACGCCATTAACAGGTGGGGTTTTTTAGCAAGACCACATACAGGAGCTGTTGACAATCAGGACGTTATAGAATCTCCACTTGTAATGGCTTACACCGGCGATCAAAAATTTGGTTTTGGTAAAGACGGAAATTTAGTCATCAATAAATCATTTGTTCTCCCTAACTCAGCAAGTGCATCCAATGCTGGACAAGCACTTATTATCACTGGTAATACTGTAGGGACAAATAGTACAGCAACTACAAATTGGGGTTATATAGACTACACAGAAAAAAATTCTGGTCTTGGCGACGCAACCTTACAGTTACACGAAAATTCAAATGATGCGGCTAATCTCACATTTAGTAATAATCAATTTGCTAATTCTAGATTTTACATAAGTGCAGACCCAAGTAATACCGCAGGTACAAATGCTTCAATGCGTTTAGGCTGGGGAAATAATACAGTACAAAATGATATAATAACACTTGATGGTTCTACAAATCATGTAGGTATTGGTGTTGAACCTTATCAGTCATTCCGCCTACATGTAGAAGGACCTCAAGCTGCAGCTCATTTTGGACCTCAGTCAGCTGCATTTCCTGCTGTAGGTTATGTCACGGTAAATAGGCCAGAAAGTAATGCATCGCAATCAATTTTTAGAGTTCGGGATGATGGAACGACGATAGCTGACTTCGATGATGATGAGATTACCTTCCAATTGCCAACGACGATTAGAGATGAAGTGAAAATATTTAATAGTGATCTAAGTCTTCTAGGTGCAACTCCTGGAGATATCTCTGCTGCAAACGGCGTATTTTCAGGCACAGTTACTGCGAGCTGTGGCGTCCTAAGTTGTTCTGACATCCGATACAAGAAAAACATTATTGAGATTCCATCTGTTTTGGAGAAATTAAATAAAATTTCTGGAGTCTATTACGATTGGGATACTGAAAACTTTTCTGATATGGGTTTTTCTGATGACAGACAAGTTGGAATTATTGCACAAGAATTAGAAGCTATATTTCCAGAGTTAGTTAAAACAAAAGATGATGGTTACAAAGTTGTTGCTTATGATAAATTAGCGCCAATTGTCCTTCAAGCTGTAAAAGAACAGCAAGACATCATCGAACAACTTCAAGTAGAGAATGAGCTTATGAAAAGTCAAATAGCTGAAATATTAGCTAAACTCAAATAGGCCTCTCTGAAAATAAAATCCTTAAATCTCAAATTCCTTTCTAGCAACTATGTTAGAAAGGAATTTTTTAATTCAGATTCTGAATCACCTTTACTCATTCATTCCTTGATATCACAATCAACTATGCGTCGATCCTAAAAGTAACAACTTGAATACTATCCCTGTTTTGATATAAAATAGCTACCAAGGATATAGTCTGTATCACGCTAACAACAAGCATCATTTCATCAATCAGCGCAACTTATTTTTAAGAAATAAAATGTGCGTAAGGTAAGAATCCAAGAGCTCTCCGACATAAGGACGAAAAACGGGGAGACTCAGCAAGCCTTTCATATTAAAATCTCTGTGTTGTACTGCTGAAAGTGTCTCCAATCTATAACCATTTTAAAACTTAAAAAATGAAAACTTTTTTCTTAAAATCATTTGTGCTCTTTACTCTCTGCTTTGTTAGCCATTGTGTAAGTGCTCAACATACAGAATTTGAACACAACTCATCTAATTCAGATCCAATATTACAATTGACTGAAACAGGCGCGAACAATTATACCAGATTCCATTTCAGAAATACCAATTCTACTGATAGATGGGCATTTAATGCAAGACTTTCTTCTACATCTGACCACATCATGGGTGGCTATTACAATGGTCAACGCAGATTTCTATTCAATGAGGACGAACATACATTCAGTTTATTCTCTACTAGTTCACAACCTGAACTAGACCTTGTTTTTCAATTAGATGATGGGACAGGACCAGTAGCAACTTACTCTAGCAGCATTAAATGGAATGAAGAAACTGGTGGCACTTTTGCCGAAATTTCTGCAAAGTCCAATCAAGGTGGATCAGCCCTCCCAGACCGTCTAGTCCTTAGTGGAGGAATGGCTAATGGTGTAGGATCAAACTTCATGACGATGTACAATGACTATACTGACTTTGGTGAATCTGCAGCTATCTCCGGTGGAGGCAGTGCACGTGTTCGAATTAAACACAATTCTTCTTCTAGTGATCCTAACCTTAGACTTATAGAAGATAGTGATGGTGATTACGCAAGAATTATGTTTACAAATAACAATTCATCTTCAAATTTTGCGATGGCAGCTCGACCAGGAAGTGCAAACCCTAGATGGCAAGTAGCATACGACAGTAATCCAATTTTGACTGTTCATTCAGATGACATTCAAGATGGATTAGGCGATGACGGTAGAGTAGGCATTAACAATTCAAATCCGCAGTACGCTTTAGATTTACCAAACAACAGTTTGGACAGAATTGGTAAAGCAAGAGCAAAGGATTGGGATACTTATTCTGATGGAAGGGTAAAGAAGGATGTCAAAAAAATAGAAAACGGTGTTGACTTAGTTATGAAGTTAAACCCCGTCACTTACGACCACTATGCGTCTTCTTTCGAGGACGGCTCACTTGCTCTTGCTGATGAGTTTTCTCACGAGATGGGTTTTATTGCACAGGAAATCTATAAGGTATTACCTGGTACTGCACATAAACCTGAAGATGAAACAAAGGATTTGTGGTCAGTGTCCTATGAGAGAATCATCCCTGTACTGACAAAAGCAATACAGGAACAACAAGCCATTATTGAAAACCTCCAAGACAGACTAACTGCATTTGAGGGAGTTGTTGCAGCAAAATAAAAATCAAACACATATAGTTTTATGAAAGATGGGCGATCCTAGCGGATGTCCATCTTTCTGCTATTTAGGGCGAAGCATTACTGTGCTGTTACTTAAAAGACGGTCTATTGAAAGAGTGATCAGTCTCTAATTCAAAAGTATTTGGCATTTCGAATCTAGTTAAGATAATTTATGAGTTAACTCCAAGTAGTTTAACCAATTGAAAGAATGATAAGTAAAGAAATATATAACCTTAGTCTTTATACTTGTATAGTTTGTAACTAACTTTCATGGGGCGCCTAC
>CAYVFU010000034.1:0-18827 GCA_964450495.1 uncultured Saprospiraceae bacterium
CCTAATAGCGAAGCGTCCTAATAGCACCGCCTCAACGGCCTAGTCAAACAAGTAGGTCCTCCACCACCCTTAACACTTATTTCTTGACCATCATATTCGACAAGGCTACATCCAGCATTTAAAATCCTTTGCTTAGTGATGGGATTACCTTTGACCATTATGCATTTACTTGGAGCGACAGCTAAGACATTACATCCCATTGACTCAAATTCTTCGTCTGGTACTTCTATCAATTGAAACCCTCGATCAAGAAGATATTTTCTAAATCTGACAGGCATTAACGGCGAATACACGACTGCCTTTTTCTTATCAATGGGACTAAAAATGGACATTAAGTGAAATACATCTGAAGTGCCCTTATAATGGGGAAGATCAACTTGCATTGTTTCGATACCATGTGGATTCAATAATGCTGATAATTGTCTGAAGCCTTCATCATTGGTACGATATCCATTGGCAACAGCTAAAGTCCGATCATCTATCCATGCAACGTCACCTCCTTCTAATTGACCTTTTCCTGTAATCTTTCCTAAGACAGTAAACCCATCGTTTATATAATCTGACTCACATGCCTTTGGTTCTTGTTGACGTTGCTGTTTTCCCATTTGGCATAAGACAATTCCAAAATCTGTAACAATTGAAGCATCTCGACAATACATGGAATCAAGCGTCAATATAGCAGAAGGTGAAAACTGATGCACATTGATGTTTTCATTTTTTAAGATGGAATGAAACTCGTCATATTCTTGAATTGCCTTTTTAAAATCGGGTTCACCCAAATAATTTAAATCAGACCATTCTTGACTAATCTTTTGTTGACTTTGAAATGCTGAATCAACAGGCTTCACATAGACATCAATGATCTTTCCATATTCTGAATGGCTTGTTTTCGTTGTCATGATTCTTTCCATTTAATTAATGTATAAATTGGTAAACTAGCCATCAAAAATAAAAACCCCCAGAATACCACTTCTCTTCCACACCCATAAATAGCAAAAAGAGAAAATACAAAAGCAAAGGCTCCAATGAATAATGCTCTCCCTTTCTGAGGTTTATCTTTTTGAATGAGAATATAAGTGATGCTTGAAAACAAATAAGGGATGAGTACTGTCAACGTGCTCAATAATATTAAAAATTCAAATGCTTTGTTTAGACTTTCGTCGAATTGAAGCATCAAAAAAATAGTGACTAATATTCCAGATACAACAATACCTTTTGCAGGACTACCTGTATCATTTACATCATTAAAAAGCCGGTGAAACATTTTATCCTTTGCAGCAGCTAATGGTATCTGACCGCTCATTAATATCCAACCATTCAATGCGCCAAAAGTACTAATGACTGCACCGAGAGCTACAACCTTACGACCTGATTCACCTAAAATAACGAATGCTCCGTCCGCAAACGGCGCAGAAGAATTGACCAGTTCATCTGCTGGTAGCAATCCAAGAATGACTGTTGAACTACCCATATAAATAATAATGGCAATAATTGTCCCCCACACCGTTGCTTGCTTTATTGTTTTTTTGTCCTTGATGCTTTCTGCTGGGATAGTCGCACATTCCACACCTAGAAATGCAAACAATGTTAGTGATGTGGTTTGAAAAATAGCTTCCCAATCTGATAGTCCTGATACATTAAATGGTTGAAAATGTGACCAATTTATATAAAACATGCCGACAACAGTCACTAATATCAATGGAATTACTTTTAACATTGTCGTGACTAATTGTACAATACCAGCTGCATAAACACCCTTTATATTTACATAAGATAATCCCCAAACAGCTGCAAATCCTATTGCGGCAGATGCTATCATCGATGAATCGAGACCTGGAAAAAACACTTGCAAATAACTCAGCATGGCAATTGTAATCGCTGCATTCGTCGCACATACAGAAATCCAATATCCCCATGCAACTAAAAATCCTGCAAAATCACCAAAGCCAGCTCTTGCGTATATATATGGCCCGCCAGTTTGAGGATATCGTTCTGATAATGCAGAAAATACCATTGCCAAGGAAATGGCACCCAGTGAAGCAATCACCCAACCAACAATGCTAATCCCTCCAAATGCAGCTAAGGAAGCAGGTAACAAAAAAATACCCGAGCCAATCATATTACCAACGACAAGCGAAGTCGCCGCCAACAGGCCTAACTTTTTATAGGTGCTTTTCTTGCTCAAGTTTTAGTTTTATAAAAAATACGTTGAATGATGTAGGTGAATCCTCCAGCAGCGACAATGCCAAGTCCAATAAAACTTTCTGTTGGCTTGTCTAGCAACATAAATCCAAGTACCCAGATGCTAAAGAGAATGTATATTATCTGTATAAATGGACGTCCAGGACTATGGTAGTTATCGTCTTTTCGCTTTAGCCACAATACGGATGCCACCGTCAATGTTCCCATCAATTGCAAAGAAAAACTGGCATACAAAAGGACTTGTTCGAAGGTGCCAGTCAATGTGAGTACAATCGCAATTGCCGCTTGAATCCACAATGCTCTGATGGGGATTCCATTTCTATTTTCATAAACCAAAAACTTCCACAAGGGATTCTCCTTTGCCATCGCATAAGAAATTCTTGACCCTACCCATAAGTAGCCACTTATCGTAGCAATCAATTGTACACCAATAAAGACAGGAATCCATGTCGCACCAGTTTGACCAAAAACATTACTAAAAGAGATGGTAGCAACCTCAACTTGACCACTCATCTCTTCGACCGAAGCATGTCTTAAAAAAACTAATTGCAGTAAAACATACAACACAGTGACAATGATCGTTGCCGGTATCAATGCCTTTGGAAGATTTACTCTAGGGTTTTCAATTTCTCCTGTTATATAGGCTGCAGAATTCCATCCTGTATACGCATAAGACACATAGATAAGCGATACTGCAAACGCAGGCAAATACCATTCAGAAGTCCAACTGTAAGAGAAATTTAATGAATTGTTTTCTTGTGGAATATAGGCGAAACCAATTGCGATCAAAGCAATTACAAAACCGATCTTAAGTACAGTTGCGATATTTTGAAATTTTCCACTTTGCCCTACACTTACAGAATGAATGAGTGTAACAATCAGAATGATCGCTATCCCAAACCAGTCTGTAAAAACCTGCTCATTGAGTGGGCTCAGATAACTCGTCATCGCTAAAGCGCTAATCGCAATTGGCGCAGAAAACCCTACAACCAAAGAAATCCATGCGTAAATATATCCGGCAAAAGGATGAAAAATTCGAGACAGGAAAATATAGTCCCCACCAGATTCTCGAAAATGTGTCCCCAATTCAGCATAGCTAAATGCGCCTATCAAAGCGATCACCCCACCAAGCAGCCACAGAAAAATGATACTCCACGTATTCTGGATGTCAGCAAGTTGAAAGCCTAAACTAGTAAACACCCCAGTTCCAATCATATTAGCTATGACAACAGAAGCAGCAGTTTTCCAACCTATTTTGACTTTGGATTGAGGCATTGGTGAAAATAGAAAAGATTATAGAAACGAAAAGATGAAAATGAAAAAAGGCAGGTAACATAGGTTACCTGCCTTTATAATTTTCGTTTTGTAAAAGCTGTTAAGCTAATTATTTAGCTAGAATAATAATTAAAAATTGAATCCAGCTCTCAGATAATAATATGAACCACCAAATCCCATTTGGACAGCATCAAAATATCCACCACTATCTGTGTCATTATTTGCATCTTGCTGAGTAGGATACGTATTGAAAAGATTATTCAATCCAAGTGTTAAATTAAAATTGTCAGAAACATCAACTGAAGCTGTGAGGTCAAATACAGCTTTCGCTGCATAATCAACCACGGTAGCGTTGTCAAATGAGAAATAACTAACACCTCCAAACTGTGTAGCTGCAGCTCCAACATTAAACGCTCCTAGATCGTAATTTAGATTTAATGCCACTTTGTAAGCAGGGGCAGCATCTTCAAGTAAAGATCGCTCTCTTGCACCAAAAAATGTTTCTAAATCATCACCTTGGATTTGATCAGTTCCTTTAACATCAGTTACTTCCAATTGATTGAAGTTACCAGCTAATGTTGCAGATAAACTGTGTCCATTATCCAATGCAGTTCTATATGAAAGAACAACATCCAAACCTAAAGACCGTGTATCAGCAGCATTCGCAAAAAACTGAGCACCGTCAACACCAAGGTTTAAAAAGCCTGCATCAAAAAAGCCTGAAATTACTACTCTGTCGCTAATGTCTATATAATAACCATCAACTGTTAGCGTAATCGGCCCTTCCTTAAAAGCAACACCTAAACTAGCATTCAATGATTCTTCTTGCTTCAATGGCTGGATACCAAAACCTTCTGTCACAGGTGTACCATTCGCTGCCAACAACGTCTCTGTCAACACGCCATTTTGAAATCCTGTAAACCGAAGATTATAAAACAACTGAGTTAAAGATGGAGCACGGAAACCTGTACTCAATGCAGCTCTTAATGTCAGTTGATCTGAAGCTAAATATCTAGTCGCCAACTTCCAGTTGAGTGTACTACCAAAGTCTGAGAAATTCTCAAAACGCAATGCGCCACTAACTAAAAACTCTTCAGACAGGTCAAACTCCACATCACCATACAAAGCAATGTTTGATCTACTTCTATCCACTTCATTTGCTGGGCTATAACCTGGGAACCCTTGAGAACCAGCAGCTAAACCAGTACTCACTTGATCTGCACTTGTAATCAACAAACCATCCACATCGTACGCTCCATAAGAGCCCTCTTCTCCTGCAAAAATGGTGAAGTTGTCTGTTTTGTATTCAAGTCCAAAAGCAAGATTGAACCCAGTACCACTTGTATTATCAAAGTATTTTGAAAAATCTAAGTTTGTTGTATTCTGCGCAAAGGTATGTCCACCTGCATCGAACTCTGTTGGAGAACGTACACCAAGTGTCGCATTGTTTGTCCCTTTGATCGTGTAATGAAATACATTTTTACCGTAGGTATTATTAAAATCTGCACTCCATCCATCTCCTACATTTCTTCTAAAACCAGTGGATATCGAATTGTCAGTGATTATAGAGGTGATTCTTGGTGTAAATCCATTAGGATAAATTGATGGTACAGCTCTGTCGTCACCAGCATTTCTAGTAAACGCAAAGGCATCTGTATCTCTGTAGTTTCTTCCACCAAAAGCATAAAATTCTGTATCTTCTCCCACAGGGATAGCTGCATTAAAGAAAGCACCAAAACCACTGATTTCAGCCTCACCAAAGCCTCTTCGGAAAGTAGCTCCAGGTCTTAATGTTTTTTCTTTATTGATAAATTCTGTCGTAAAATTAATGTAGCCTTCTTCCATGATGTCAAAACCATAGTTCAGGCCAACTTTAGTTGTAATACCATCCAAAGTAGGATCACCGTCAGTTCTTGGCAAGGTACCATCGCCATCCAAATCAAGAAAATTACCTGGCACATTAGGCGTCTCAGGAGTGTATAATCCAGATTCATCCGGTGCGTTCGGATTAAATCCACCTACTGTCACAGAACCTGTCAATTTATTAGTCTCTGATCTCAATACGATATTGATAACACCAGCAATCGCATCAGATCCATATTGAGCTGCTGCACCATCACGGAGAATCTCAATTCTTTCGATAGAAGAAGCAGGAATTGCATTCATATCTGTACCTGAATTACCTCTACCTCTTGTACCAAAAATATTGACAAGTGAAGATTGGTGTCTTCGTTTACCATTGATCAATACTAGCGTCTGATCAGGACCTAGTCCTCTCAATGATGCTGGATCAATGTGTTCAGCTCCATCAGAACCAGACTGTTTCTGCGCATTGAATGACGGTGCTAGGTATTGTAATATTTTATTTAATTCTGCATTACCATTTTTGTTTGCTATTTCTTGGATATCGATGATATCAACAGCAACTGGTGTGGTTGTCGCAGAACGTTTGTAACTTCTAGTACCAACAACTTGTACAGTACCGAGTGCCACTCCTTCAGAGAGTAATACATTCACTCTTCCCTGTCCATCAATTGGAATTTCTTGTGATGAAAAGCCTGTGTAACTGAACACAAGTGTAGCATTTGAGTTAGCTACACTTAGTCTATAGTTACCGTCAAGATCTGTAATGGTACCATTAACAGTACCAGCTTCAACAATATTTACGCCGATAAGTGGTGAGTTGTCCGCATCTGTGACTGTCCCCTCTACTGTATATTGAGCAGAGATATACATGGTAAATACCATGAACACAGAACACATTATTAGTTTTTTCATTTGAATAGGATTGGTTAAAAAATTGCGTGAAGATAAGGCTTTATTTAAACCGTCCTCTATTACAGGAGAATTTAGGATGTTATGCAATTAACAAAACTTTGCTTTTTGAGCAGTTGACTTTCAGGCTTCTAAGGGCATTACAGCTAGATTTATTGATCTAAATATTGAGCTTGAAAAATCCTTATAAAAGGCTCCTTGAGCGCCCTATACGTGAGATTTTGAACCAACCAGCATGTAAGCTTGTGAACGCCTTTCCTAGAGAGCCTGCGAACGACCTATAAATTACTTACATTTATACAGATATAGAGATACAGACATATGCCGATTACAGCCGTTGCCATATCAGATAAAGAATTAAAAGAGATTCGCTCTGCATTTAACAAAATGTTGAGGCCTTTAAAGCAAAAGCTAAAAGGGAATGATTTAGAGTTGTTGAATAAAGCCTACGATATGGCTGTGGATGGCCATAAATTTCAACGTCGCAAATCAGGAGAACCATATATATTCCACCCGATAGAAGTAGCTAGAATATGTCATGAAGAAATAGGATTGGGACCAACAGCCGTGATTTGTGCCATTTTACATGATGTGGTAGAGGATACGGATTACACACAAAAGGATATCGCAGACAACTTCAATGAAAAGATAAGTTTGATTGTAGACGGGTTGACAAAATTGGATGGTTTATATAACGACTCCGATTCTCCTCAAGCTGAAAATTTGAAAAAGGTATTGAGTACACTGGTGTATGATGTTCGTGTCGTGCTGATTAAAATGGCAGATAGACTACACAATATGCGCACCATAGGCCCAATGCCCATTCATAAACAATTAAAAATTGCAGCTGAAACAAAATATATCTATTCGCCTCTTGCCCACCGCTTAGGTCTTTATCAGATTCGCACGGAATACGAAGACATTTGTATGAAAATTACAAATCGTGAGCACTATGCCGATATTGCAAAAAAGATAACAGATACTCAATCAGAGCGTGATGTATATATAAAGGAATTCATCAAACCAATAAAAAAACAATTAAAAAAAGAAGGGACAAAATTCAAAGTAGCAGGAAGACCAAAAAGCATTTCTTCGATATGGAATAAAATCAAAAATAAGAATGTCTCCTTCGAAGAAATATATGATCTTTTTGCGGTAAGAATCATTATTGATGTTCCGCCAGAAGAAGAGAAACAGGCATGTTGGAAAGTGTATAGTTTGATTACAGATGTGTATTCTCCTATCCCAGAAAGATTAAAAGATTGGGTAACAACACCTAAAAGTAACGGTTATGAATCCCTGCATACAACTGTAGTCGGACCAGATGGGAAATTTGTAGAAGTACAGATACGAACCGAACGGATGAATGAGATTGCCGAAAAAGGATTTGCAGCTCATTGGAAATATAAAAATGTAAAAAATGTCAAGGATGTGTATGCCAACTGGCTAGATAATGTCCGTGACATACTAGAGGCTCCACATGATAATGCCATAGAGTTTATAGATGATTTTAAAAGTAATTTATTTAAAGAAGAAGTCTATGTATTTACGCCTGCTGGAGATATGAAAATATTACCAAAAGGTGCTTCAGCTCTTGATTTCGCATTTCACATTCACACAGATATCGGTTATAAAGCTACCGCCATCAAAGTGAACAATAAACTGGTACCAATGGGCCACGTTTTAGAAAATGGTGATCAAGTAAGTGTCAAGACACATAAGAATCAAAAACCAAAAGAGAACTGGCTGAATTTAGTCACAACTGGAAAGGCAAAAAACAAAATCCGTTCTTCGATGAAGGAAGAGCGTCGAAAGATTGGAGAACTTGGAAAAGAAGATCTGCAACGCAAGTTGAAAAACATGAAAGCAGATTTTGAAGAAAATATAGAAATGTTAGTCAACCATTTTGGTTTCACCAATAGACCAGATTTATATTATGCTATAGCAGAAGAACAATTAAAGTTATCGGAATTAAAGAAGTTTGATGTTATCGCTAAAAAATTGGTGAAAAAGGAAATAGAAGCAGATGTAGAAAAAGCAGTTCAAGACGATGCGCCTAAGACCAGACCAGGTCGGTTTAGTAAGAATGACCATAAAGACATGATCTATGTGAATGGCGAACCAGCGTCTATGTACTCGTTTAGTTTGGCGCAATGCTGCACTCCTGTCCAAGGTGATAATATTTTTGGGTTCTTGACTTTGAATACTGGTTTAAAAATTCATAGAACTGATTGTCCCAATGCCACCAATATGATTGCCAATTATGGTTATCGAACGTTAAAAGCTGAATGGGGAGGCAAGGGTAGTTCGGACTTTATGATCAGGCTTTCCATAGAAGGTGTTGATTCTGGAGTAGGCGTCATTTCTGCGATTAGTGATGTTATTTCAAGTAAAATGGGATTAAATATGCGTGCATTTAATATTGAAGGTGAAGAAGGCGTATTCAAAGCAATAGTTAAAGTAGCAGTCAAAAACAAAGATCAAATGAAGTTATTGATTAAAAGCCTAAAGACTATTGACGGCATTAGTACAGTAGACAGGATAGACGATTAAGCCAATTTAAAACTGTACATTCATTCTATAAATCTAATACACGATACATAAGTAAATTTAAAAGTGTGGAAACAAAAGGTGCTCATTTAGAAGAAATATTGAAAGAAGTAAATCAAATGTTTACCTCTTATCTGGAGGACAATCAATTAAGAAAAACCCCAGAACGATACGCCATTCTTGAAGAAATTTATAAGCGCACTGACCACTTTGATGCAGAGGCACTATACATTCACATGAAGACGATGAACTATCGTGTCAGTAGAGCAACTGTTTACAATACATTGGAATTATTGGTGGCTTGCGATCTTGTCAAAAAACACCAATTTGGAAAAAATTTAACCCATTTTGAAAAATCCCATGGCTGCAAGCAACACGACCATTTGATTTGTATGGATTGCGGTAAAGTCGTTGAATTTTGTGATCCTAGAATTCAGCAAATCAAAAACATCATGGGCGATTTACTAAAATATGAGATCGTAGACCACTCCTTAAACATGTACGGTAAATGTGATGGTGCATGTGATAAATCGCAGAATAAAAAGATCGACCAAGAAAAAGTAAAGGTTTAATATAAGCTTAACCACAAGTGTAAATACACCTTAGTTTTTGCTTATATTAATTGTAAATAAACTACTCATTTTAAAATTGTCTGAAAAAACAACTTAGCATTTGTCAAATGTTCTACTCGTAAGAAATATCCATCTTGTCCAAGGCTTGAATCTTCAATGATTCTTTCAACGCTAGTATTGTTTATGTTATGGACAACATTTTCACTTACGTCTAAGAGGTCGATTCTATAATTGATCATATTTCCATTAAGCATAAAATAGGATGTATCATCATTCGGAAGCAATTCTAGTGAAGAGTTTGTTAAGTCTAAATGAGCTACTTCACTCATATTCGTCGAATTATCAATAAATATCTGAGTCCATTGAGCACCATCATACGCGGTACGCCAAAAGGAGAAAAACGTCGTCTGAAAAATCCAGCGGGTCCCCAATATCATAATCATTGCCACAAATATAAATATCACCATCTGAAGCGATCTTTTGTTAAGCCATCATCAATAGATCCAAAGTATACATGCTCAGGATCTTGTGGATCAACTGCTAATCTCTCACCTGATAATTTTGAAGAATCGTCGTTAGGTCTAATTTCAATAGTTGGGAAATTTGTTCTTTGCCATTGATTCCCCTTATTATCAGATTTATAGATGGTATTGTAAAAGGCCATATAAGCAACATTCTCATCAGAAGGAGCAGAGACAATGCTCAGGACTCCAGCATAAGCATCCCAATATATGTCACTCTCAGGCATAGATTCAACGGTCACAAGTTGGGTCCAAGACTCTGTATCCTCCTCAAATCGATATGCTCCACCCACATCAGATCGAGTATAAATAGGACTACCAGAAGGATGAATATGAAGTCCGGTCAACCACCCACCGGCTCCAGTTTTCAAAGTTTTCCTTTCACCATTAATTGTATCTAATTCTGCATTGAGACAAAAGGTTTTAAATGCTAGTTCTGCAAATTCTCCACCTTCAGCAAGGACCTCACCTGTTAGGTCATTGGTAATTTGATAACTACCTTGTCCAAATTGACAACAGATTCCATCCGAAGACAAATCTTTAATCTCAAAAATATAGCAAGCATCAGCAACAGTAAGGTTTTCGATTTTAGCCTCACCAATATCTTGTGGATTTTGATAGGGTCCACCAGAAGCGATGACTGATCCATTAAACGATTTAATCAACCAAGTAGTCTCTTCTGGATAATCATCCAGAATTAATGTTAATGTGACAGATCCAGCAAAAACATTATCAGTATACGCAATAAGAAATTGACAAAACAACAAGCTCAACCAAAAGAATTTTGAAACGGAATTTGTTTTCATAGGAATTGGATTCTTACTTAGAATACGTTCTATCTTAAATCTACCCTACCAAATAAACACTGTTCTTATGTATGAGAATTCAATATTTTTATAAAAATTGACTAGATCAGTGAAAGATGATTTGTGGAAGACTACAGCAAACAGAAGCTAGACAAGTACAACATCAACACATCAAATCTAGGATATTGCAGGATTAAGTTTGGACACGAGAATTTGATCTTATAAATGATTGTACAAAACTATTTTTCAGTTAATCAGAGGTCAGTAGTTGGATGCTCGATGGAATTCAATACATTTGCCTTTTACATATATGTCTAATTATATTTTATGGCAGTAGACGTACTTCTCGGTCTCCAATGGGGAGATGAAGGAAAAGGAAAAATCGTCGATTACCTTGCGGACCAATATGATATTGTTGCAAGATTTCAAGGGGGCCCAAATGCAGGCCACACGATTATTATCAACGACCAAAAATTTGTACTACATACAATTCCGTCTGGAGTATTCAGGGACAACATCATAAATGTTATTGGAAATGGTGTTGTCATCGACCCTATAACTCTTGAAAAAGAAATACAAGGCTTAGAAGCGTTACATGTTGATGTGAAAAGTCGCTTGTTGGTGTCAAATAAAGCTCACCTTATATTGCCGACTCATCGTTTATTGGATGCAGCAAGTGAGGCGGCAAAAGGCAAAAATAAAATTGGCTCAACCCTCAGAGGTATCGGACCTACTTACATGGATAAGACTGGTCGTAACGGTATTCGTGTTGGCAATTTAATGCAAGACTTTGATCGTAAGTATCAACATTTACGAGATAAACATTTGAGGTTGGCAGACCAATACCCAGCTGTAGACTTTGACCTTGCAGCAGAGGAAGAAAAATGGATGGCAAGCTTAGAAAACCTTCGTTCTTTGAAAAAAGTAGATGCAGAATATTATTTCCATGAAGCTTTGCAAAATGGACAAAAAATACTTGCAGAAGGAGCACAAGGATCTATGTTGGATGTAGACTTTGGCACCTACCCTTTTGTAACTTCTTCTAATACAATTACTGCTGGCGTTTGTACTGGGATGGGCATAGCTCCTCAGCGAATCAGGGATGTCATCGGTATATCTAAAGCGTATTGTACCAGAGTGGGTTCAGGACCTTTTCCTAGCGAATTGTTTGATGAAGATGGAGAAACATTGCGAAAGGTAGGATCAGAATTTGGTGCGACAACAGGCAGACCTCGTCGATGCGGTTGGATTGATTTGCCCCAGCTTCGGTATACAATAATGATCAATGGAGTGACCAAATTAGTAGTTACTAAAATGGATGTACTCAACGATTTCGACTCGTTTAAGGCTGCAGAAACATATGTCATCAAAGGAGAAGAAAGCAGAAACATACCATTCGATCTTGAAGTGCCAGGACTGGAGATGGGTTATAAATCGATAAACGGCTGGGGAAACCTCAAAGGTGTACATAGCTACTCAAACAGTCCAGCTGCATTTCAAAACTATATCTCATATTTATCAAAAGAGTTGGAAGTGCCTGTGTCATTAATCAGTATCGGACCAGAGCGAAATCAATTATTGGAAGTATAAAAGCAGTATTAAATCTGAGGGTTTGTTGCGGTAATGATATACTGAGCATCTAGACTTGTATCATCTACTACTATATTTTCATATCCAGCATTGTATAGATCTTCTTCAATAATATCAGGATAAATGCGATACTTTTTCTCAGGAAAACTAGGATCAAGTTTTTTCATTTTGAAATCCATAATCATCAATTCACCACCTGGTTTAAGAGATTTACGTAAATCCTTGAAATAGTCTTTTCTGTTTCCAAGAAATGTTACCACATGCATAACCATAACCCTGTCAACTTCATTCTCTTTTAAATTGGCATTATCTCCTGGGGCCACTCTGGCTTCGAAGCGTTGTTGCTGTTCGCGATCCAAATTTGAAATGGCAAATAAATTCATCATATCTACAGCTGCATCATCAGTATCAATTGCAATGACGTTTGCATTTCTTAAGATCATGAGAAATGATAGATAACCAACACCAGCACCAATATCTGCAACTGTTTGACCTTCTAGATCGCCCATTTTTTCAAACACTACAGGTGGGATTTTCCAACTGGCATTTTCAGGATTATTCCTTTGAGAATCTATTTTGTCGGTATCTGTGATTGGTAGTTGAAGCTCCTCGTTTTCCTCCTCGACTACTGCCACAGGGGTTGTAATTGCCTCTTCTTTTACTCCTGGTTTTTCTTTACTTCCACACGAAAAAAACAAGCATAAACATAAAACATAACCTATAATAAGTAGACTTTTCGATCTCACTGCATTCACAACAATAAATGTAATTCATCTTCATCTGATTTTATAACTTATTGAAAGGATACATTCTATTTATATCAAAATATTATTTACTTAAAAGAGTTGGGATATCGGTACAATAGCTTCCAATGCTTAGTTCGAGTTTGGCAGTATGAATACACGAAATGACGGAAGAATACCTCAATCGAACAATCTGAATGTCTTGCCAATAAGCTGCTTCATAACTAGGATCATCCACGGCCACCCGAAAATCATCATTGTCTGTATACTCATAATATGCAACATCAGCAATGTATTGATTTCTCAATAACAGGTATAAAAATCCATCAATTGCATATACATCTAAATAAAGCTCATTAGACGACCGCTGCTTACAATGCACAACATCAAAATTAATATTCAAGGTTGTTTCTTCTATTATGCAAGTTCGATGAGATCCATAGCACGCATTATCAGAAGTATAGGTTAATGTGGCCAACTGCTCAATGACACTTATTTCTGATTGAATTGTATCAATAAAATTGGAGCTACATGAAGGCATACTCATAAGGCACGCAAGCACCAAAAAGGCTTGTATAAAATTGTTCATAATGTAAAGACGTTCATTCTAAAGGTAGTATTTTTTAGAGAAACACCCACATAAATTACATAATGGTATTTAGATAATATTGAGCATTAAAATACTTTTACTAGTTTTCGGTGTAATATGATTACTACAGAAATAGTCATTATTGGCGCTGGACCAATAGGCCTAGCAATGGCTGTGCGATTAAACGACAAGCAGATTCCCTTTATACTTATAGAGAAAGGCTCACATGTGGGATGGAACATGCTTGACTGGGGGCACATCAATTTGTTCACTTCGTGGGCTGAATCGATCGACCCTTTATCCCATAGATTACTTAAACAGAATGGCGTTGATTTTACAACTGCGACTGAATGCCCTTCAGGTAAAGCATTTGTTTCAGACTATTTATCTAAAGTAGCTGAATTAATTCCTTCACAACAATTAAGGTTTGACTCCGAAGTAACACTCGTAGATTATAATTCCAATTCCAAGACATTTGGCATCGTTTACAAACTAGACAAGAAATCAATTACAATTAGCTGTAAAACCGTCTTGGATGCTTCAGGTACTTGGGGAAATTTCAATCAAATTACACCGGGTCAAAATATTCTCATTAATCAGATGTATTCTAAAATTCCAGATTCTGATTTCATTGACCGTTTGCCCGAGAGATCTAGAATTGCAGTCGTAGGTAGTGGTCACTCTGCTATGAATTCATTATTTGAATTAGCTGAATATTCACAGCATGAATTATCTTGGTTAGTAAGAAATAGAACAGTAAAATTTGGAAAAAGTAAGGTAGGCGGTAAGAGTGAAAGTCTAGAAAACCAAGTCGCCAATTTAATAAAGAAGAATCGCATTACATTAACTACCAATTTTAATATTGAAGCAATTGTATCTCATGATGACGGTTTGTCCATCCAATCCAAAAATCATAAAGAGCCAAAAATTGTTTCTCATCTTATTTCAAATATTGGGGCATCTCCAGATTATTCTTTCATTAAAGGATTGACATTGAATTTGGATAAGACGCATCTGACACCAGCCGCCCTGATGAGTAAAATAGACCCTGCTTTGCATAGTTGTGACACTGTATCCTATATTTTTGAAGATACACTGATTACAGACGCACCGTATTTTGCAATTGGCATGAAAAGCTTTGGGAAAGCATCAAATTTTTTGTTGTCGAAAGGCTATAAAGTGTTAGATGAATTGTTGGATTATATTGTAAATCGCAAAAGCTCTTGCCAAGACTAGGTTTGTAGTTTCACGCTTAATGTGCTTGAAATAAATGGTCAATTAAATCTTCTAATTGTTTTCGGACCTCCCTATGCTTCACTGTAAATCCATTGACGATAACAGCAAAAGATAGCCATTTACCAGACTTTGCTTTGATGTACCCACTGTAGCTGAGCACACCACCCATTGATCCACTTTTTGCCCACACCCTACCTTGACAACTTCTCTTTTGCAAAAAGTATTTTACTGTGCCTTCTTCGCCTGCCAATGGCAAAAGATTTGTTGCTTTTTCCAACCCAAATTGAACGCCATAATAGCGAAGAAAATCAGCCAGCAATTTTGATGAAATGAGATTATTGGTCGATAAGCCACTGCCGTCTGACATAGAAAATGATCCAATATCTAGTCCGAGACTTTCTAAATGTGCTTCCATAAAATCACCATAAGAATCTGTCATTTCTTTTGGTTTTGCTAAGGTATGGAGCAAAGCCTCTGCATAAACATTATCACTCTTTTCATTTGTTTTCTTCGCAATATCTATTAATGGCACGGAGGTAAAATGTACCACTTCAGTCATTGATTCTCTTGAGGCTAAAGGTGTATTAGAACGGCTGTAACCATCGATCTTTACTCCCTGATCTTTCAATGCATGAAAAGTATGAAAAGCAAAAAACAAAGGTGGATTCGGTATGGCACCCTTAATGAAAAATTCTTTCGAGCCAGCAGGAATTGTCCCTTCAATTGTCTTTTGATTATTAGAAGGGCCGCCAAAAATATATGCATTATCGCCAGATCCTTGTTTGCCTGTTTTCACTCTATTGTCGAATGTGAGAGAAGGTACCTTTGGCCCATATCTTCGTATCTGAGGTTCTTGACCTTCCTTAGGTTTTTGTTGAAAGTAAATATAATAGAGATTGTCATGCACATTGAGCCCCCAAGCTCCAGCACCATAATAATTAGCGATGTCATCCCATTTCCAATCAGGTACTATAGCAGGCGACTGCACATATGAATCATCACAAATCACATGTCCTGAAATGCATGTTATCCCTTTACTCTTTACTGCTTTGACAATTTTATCCAGCAACTCTGAAAGATCATCTATATCGCTAAAATGTTTGCTGCCCAAACTTGGATCACCACTGCCGATAATCAATAAATCACCTTCCAAAGTACCATCATCAAGCAACTCACCAGTGTAGCCAACAACAGTATTGTATTTAAACTCTTCTCCCAATAAATCAATCGCGCTAAAGGTACTCAACACTTTAAATGAAGATGCTGGAACCATACTCTTTTGCGGTCGATGTCCGGCTACGTGCTTGTTTCCATTCACCTCCAAAACACTCAAAGAAATTGTAGCATGTTTGAAAATATCTCTCTGAACAAAATCAGATATAAATGAAGTCGTTTGTTGACTATAAACTTGAATTGAAGTTAGGAACAGAATTATATATAGAAGATTTCTCATACCCTTTCAGATTCGTATCCCACATGAAACAAGGCATCTCCTTGGCTCACCACAGATGCATTATTGTGTCCGATGATGTACCCATCCTTATTTGACAAAACGGTTACAGACTTGGTTCCTGCGACATCATTTACCTCACCAAGAGGCTCACCTTTGTGCACGAAAACTCCAGACTTCCTGGTCCAAGTAAACAAACCACTATAGGGTGCTCTAATCCAACTTGTCTTCTTTAATAAGATGACTTTAGGTTCAGGATCTGGTGCGTTCTCCAACATTCCTACATGCTTGAGCACCCGCTTTAAACCATCAACTCCTTTGGAAATAGAAAAACCATCAAGCCTAGTTGCTTCCCCACCTTCAAAAACTATAATGGGAATTTTCATATCCTTAGCAACCTTACGAAGTGATTTCAGGATGTACGGTTTTTCTATGATAAAAGGTGGTGAAAATGCCATTGCCAATTCACGAGCCTTTCTATTTGTTTTTCCAAACCTTATTTGTGGGAAATTATATCTCGATCCACCACCTGTATGAAAATCAATACCAAAATCTATATTCGGTAATATTTTTTTTGTCAATGTATACGCCACACGAGATGCCAACGATCCAGATTTTGTACCAGGAAAGCTTCTATTGACATCCTTCCCATCTGGGACATCACGACTAAAATTGATGAATCCAAATACATTCAATAAAGGGATCACAATAACAGTTCCTTTAGTTAAGTCACCAAAAATATTTTGCACGATTGTTCGTCTCACTATTTCGACACCATTAATCTCATCACCATGAACCCCTGCTAATACAAGAACGACAGGTCCTTTGAACATGCTTCTGTACACATTCACGTTGATGCTGATATTTGTTCCTGAGGGTAAATTCCCAACAGGTATTTCGATGGATTTAAAATCCCCAGGTTGAATTTCATGATTATCAATTATTAAAGACTTTTCTTCCTTTGTCATAGAGCTGCAATGTTACACTTTTCTCCAATTAGCATTGGCGTTTCTTTCAACCAATTCCATTATTTTACCTGCTACGTCAATTCCTGTTGTTCCTTCAATGCCTTCTAGACCTGGAGACGCATTAACTTCTAAAATTAAAGGTCCTCTAGCTGATCTCAACATATCTACGCCAGCCACATCTAGTCCCAAAAGCTGAGATGCTTTTATAGCAATTTTCCTTTCTTCTTCAGTAGGTGTCACAGCATAGGATGACCCCCCTCTATGCAAATTTGATCGAAACTCACCTTCTGCAGCTTGCCGACACATGGTTGCTACCACTTTATCACCTACGACGATAAGTCGAATATCAGATCCATCAGATTCTTTTATAAACTCTTGAATTAAAGATTTTTGCCTGACCTTAGAAAACGCTTCAATGATCGATTCTGCATTTTGATTGGATTCAGTAAGTATAACACCTAAGCCATGAGTCCCACTAGTGAGTTTGACAATCTTCTGTTCACCTTCTATATGGTTTAGCATATCATCAATCATCAATTGATTGTTAATGATTACCGTTTTGGGAACATCGATATTCTTTTGGGCCAAATACTGAAGACAGCTCAATTTATCTCGTGCCTTTAGCAAAGCGTCCGACCTGACAGTGGAATACACATTATTTGCTGTGAATTGCCTTATGATCGCAGCTCCATAGGTAGTAGATGAAGATCCGATCCTTGGGATAATAGCATCTACATCATCTACAGGCTCACTGTAATAATAGATTTGTAATTTATTTTGTTCAATGACCAAATCACACATCAGGTGATCGATGACACGAACGTGATGGCCTCTGTGTTGTGCTGCTCGAATCAGACTGTCTGTACTGTAGAGTGCTGCATTTCTAGAAAGGATTACAATATTCATAAATTCAATAATAGTATAATATTGGTAACATACTCAAAACAAGATAAGCATAAGAAATAGTATCAGTTAAGACATACCTTACTTGTTGAGACGTAATAATTTAGCATTAGTCAAAAAATAATATTGATAAAATGCTAATCTGAAAACGAATAGTTGGGTTTAAAAAGATTGCTTTCTCCAACGAAGGATTTTAAATCTGAAAATGTCTAAATAGAAAATCCAAAATACTTATTACTATGAAGTTTTCAATTTATGGCCTTTTATCAGGTCTCTTCATTTCAACCCTCCTATTCTCATCTTGCGGAGAAGATGAAATGACTTGCTCAGAATCAACATGGTTTCTTGATTCGGATGGAGATGGATTAGGTGATCCAGATACAACTTTTGAATCATGTGAAGCACCTGCTGGGTATGTCGGTAATTCTGATGATCTTAATGACAATGATGGCACAAATGCCCTTATTATAGACGTTGATCAAAGCCTTTTCCAAACCGATGGCTCTAATCTTACTATTACTATTGTGGATTGCACACTTTCAGATGGTACAGTAACACAATGCTATCAAATTGTAACAAATACGGCGCCTGCTGGTCATGTGATGGGGCCTTGGTGTCCAACTAATATTTCTGATGATGCCAGTGCT
>CAYVFU010000034.1:18927-44414 GCA_964450495.1 uncultured Saprospiraceae bacterium
TATGCCAATTAGGTTACCTTGTAATAATAAATCTATTCATATGAAACATCAACTATTTACTTATACGATCTTAAGCTTACTATTTGTGGCTTGTGGCAGCAATAAAACCCGAATAAACCTGACCCTGATAAAGTTACACATGAAGTAAATGCAGATTATTTCAGATCTGCTAATCCAAGCAATAAAATAACTAAAGTTCCTTGTACCCTTTCTAATGGTGAACAATCCGAATGCTATCAAATTGTAACTAGCACTGCGCCCACAGATCATCAAATGGGGCCATGGTGTCCAACTCATATTTCTGACAATGCTGATGCAGGAGGAATTTGGTTGGAAGAGGGAAAAGTATATGACGTAGATGGTGATTTTCTAAAAAACTTAGCGAGCTTATATAATGACTCAAAGTGGAAAATGTATGATGCAAGCGGAAATATTTTTGTGACTAAGACAGAACAAGATTGCATCAATGCAGCTAATCCAAATGTCGGAGACGAATATCAAAACTTTTGTGTTGAGTGCTTGCCATCATATATAACACAAGTATCTCAGACGTTTACTATTCCTGTTAAACCAGTATTCAGCGAAGAGCCTTTGAAATTTCAAGGTCGCGGTGGAGGTGGCGGAGCTGGAGACAGACCTCCGCGTGGCGAAAAACCGCCAAAAGGAGAAAGACCAGAAAGGAATGATAAGACTGAAAGAAGTAGAAATGGCATACCTTCTACAAGAGGAATTGCATTGAATGGCGTCGAGTATTCAGCTCCTGCTCCTGTAAATAATATTTTGAGCGCTTACACAATTGCACCTTTTGATGACGCAGGAGGTCATATTAATGTTCACCAAGGTTACCATTATCATACAGCAACTGGAGTGAGCTATTCAGTACCACAATCAGATGGACATGCGCCATTGATAGGATACGCAATAGATGGACATGGCATATATGGAAGACTGGACACTAGTGGAAATGAATCTACAGATCTTGATGAATGTCGAGGACACTATGATAATGTGAGAGGATATCACTATCACGCAGATGCACCTGGAAATAATAATTTTATCAATTGTATTCAAGGCGTTTATGCCAATTAATCTTAATTAAAATAAAGTAAATATGAGACTATTCTTTGTCGTATTTTTAGCAGCAACATTCACTTTTAGTTGTAAGTCAAAAGAGATTCTGACCAATGAAGAATCAGCAATAGAAAAGAGTGCAGATAGGCCGATTAAAGGAGACAGAAAAGCACCACCTTCTGTAGATGAAGTGTTCAAAATGGACTCCAATAATGATGCTCGTTTATCATTGTCAGAAGTAGCAGACAGTCCCTTGAGTAAACGATTTGATGTAATAGACGCCAACAGTGATGGTTTTATTACTAAAGAAGAATTTGCAAATGCGCCAAAACCACCAAAAGGCCAGCGACGTACAAAAAATAATTAATGATGAAATTCAAGTCAAAATATATGCTGATTCTAGCCTTGCTTCTACTATCATTAGGAGCAAAGGCTCACAGTCCTGATATTTCATCTACTATGTTTGCGGAAGAATCAGATGGAAATTGGATACTTCTGATACGTGCTGCATTGACAGCTTTTGAATATGAAATAGAAAGTAATTTTGGAGAATCTTCTTATACTACTGCAGAAGAGTTTCAGCAATTGGTCATCAAGCATGTACAGCAAAATATTTCCATAAAGGCTGATAATTCACAAGGAAATTTTGAGAATCCTATGGTAAGACTGGGTCACGAAACAAGCATAACGTTTAAAGTAACCGGAATGCCTTCAGATTTTAAATCTTTACAAATAACCAATACTAGCTTTCAGAACATCAGTAGAAACCAAAGTGCATTAATGATAATCAAAAAAGGGTTTACAAAAAATCAATTTAAGTTAGACAAAAACAATGCACATACTGCAGATTTAGCTGTCAATAATATATCCTTTGAGCTGATGACTCCACAAACAATGAACGCAAGTTTTACATTTGGTAATGTTGTAATTTCATTGTTTGTCTTTGGACTTTTATTTCTTGGATACAAACTATTGGTAAAACCACTCAAGAAAAATGTAATTGAATCGTAAAAAATAGTTTGAAAAAAGTCTACTTCCATGTTTACAGGCATTTAATCTCTCGTTAAGTCATCCAATAAAACTAAACATTCGAATACCCTATGAAATTATTGATACAACAACTAAAAGTAAGGTATTAGCTATCTATTAAACATAAGGTCTACCAATGAAAGGATGGTTGATTGTTTTTTAAAACCAATACGCATTTGAATAGTTGAACTTGTTCGTATTTTGCATGGTCCATTCAAAAATGTTCAAACAAAAGAGTGCTAATCTGAATATAATATAAATCACAAGTGTATCTTCCCGTGATGTCGGACTCACAAAAAATACTTGTCAATGATAAGCGCACTATTAATGGATGGGCATTTTTTGATTGGGCCAATTCGGCATATTCACTAGTTATTTCAACGGCTATCTTTCCTATTTACTTTATTGCAGTGACTAATGATACAATCGATCTTTTTGGCCGACATATAGAAAATAGCGTATTTTATTCCTATTTAGTTTCGGGATCTTTTCTCATCGTTGCATTATTTTCTCCTCTTCTTGGAGGTATTGCCGATTACGGTGATAAGCGTATGTTTTTTATGCGTTTGTTTTCCACAGTTGGTTCGATTGCATGTGTGTTCCTTTTCTTTTTTGAAGATCATTTCGACATTGTCTTGGGTTCTTTAGCTTTTGGTGTTGCTACTATTGGTCATGCTTCAAGCATCATTTTTTACGATGCATACTTACCCGATATAGCCACTCCGGATCGGTATGATAAAGTAAGTGCAAAAGGATTTGCATTTGGTTATATCGGTAGTGTTTTACTATTGTTGTTTATCATTTTCATGAGCTTAAAACCAGAAGTATTTGGGATTGATCCCAGTTCTAGTTTACCTTATAGAATAGGATTTGCATTGGTAGGGATTTGGTGGTTTGGTTTTTCACAGATTACATTTCGTCGACTACCAAAAAGTAACATGGATGGATTTGAGGATGGGATTATCAAAAAGGGCTATTTAGAACTCAAAGGTGTCATCAAAGAGTTAAAAACTAAAAAGAACATTCAGAAATTCTTGACTGCTTTCTTCTTTTACAGCGCAGGAGTACAAACAGTGATTTACTTAGCTACTGTTTTTGCGGAGAAAGAATTGGCATTTAAATCTAGTGAACTTATAGGTACTGTACTTTTATTGCAGCTGGTCGCCATTGCTGGCGCTTTCACCTTTGCGAAATTATCAAAAAATCTTGGAAATAAGCGTGCTCTTTTAATAGCAATTGTCATATGGTTTGGCATTTGCTTAGCTGCTTCATTTGTGGCTTCAAAAATGCTTTTTTACGGAATCGCTGCACTCGTAGGACTTGTACTAGGTGGGATTCAATCCTTGTCAAGATCGACTTATAGCAAATTACTCGATAGTGATGAACAAGAGTTGACTTCATATTTCTCCTTTTATGATGTCCTGTACTACCTATCTGTGGTATTTGGGACTTTTGCTTTTGGGCTGGTAGAGCAGTTAACCAACAACATTAGATACTCTGTCCTTGTGCTCGCTTTTTTCTTTGTCATCGGATTTTTACTTTTGATCAAAGTAAAAATAGAGAAGACAATAAAAGTCAACTAAATCTATTTATTCAATAGGATTATAGCTATTTTTAAGAAGCTATCTAACCCTTTCAACCTTCGCCATGAGAAAACTGCCCTTTGCCTTTACATTAAGTTTATTACTCTTTTCAGGAATATTATTATCACAAATAACATCAGGTGTTGTTACCATGAGCATTACTGAGATCAACATGCAAGGCATAGAAGACCAAGAAGAGAAAGAAGGTGTAAGCAACATGTTAAAAGACATGAATATGGTTATTTATTTCAGGCCAGGAGAACAAGTAACTGAAATGAATATGATGGGGATGGTGGATATGAAAATGTATTTTAAAGATGGTCAAATGATTCAATACATGGACATGATGGGCCAAAAAATTAAAGTAATAAGTCCTATCGAAAATGCTGATATGTTGAATAAAATTGGTGCGGTTGAAGAGAAGTTCAAAGGCAATTATTCTGTATCGTACGATAAAACGTCGAGTACAAATATATTAGGATTCCAATGCTATAAAGCAACTGTCAAATTAGATCTGGAAGCTATGACCAATGGAGAAGAGATACCCAAGCAAATACAAAAAATGGATATGGAATGGTATGTCACAGAAGAAATAAAAATTGATAATTTCAACATTCAACAAATGCCAGGATTGAAATTAAAGGGAATGCCTCTTCGTTTGACTCTTGACATGGGATCAATGACAATGACCTACGAGGCAACAAATATTGAAACTAAAGTTGATGATTCTGCCTTTGCAGAACCACAAGGAGATTACAAAGAAATGACCGCTGAGGAACTTGAACAAATGGGAATAAACATAGGAGGTAATCATTAACGATCAAAGACAAAAAGAATATTCTGCTGTAATGTTAAGTGATGAGTTCTGAGGAATCGCTTTCGGTATCAAAGGAGGAAATCGGGATAATAAATACAGCAAAGACTATTTGAACTGGCTTAATGCTAACTCCCAGATAATATGAGTTGATTATTTATGAAACAAATTGTAGTACTGGATGGCATAGTTGCTAATCCAGGAGATCTCAGCTGGGATCCTTTATATGAATTTGGAAAAGTGGTGATTTATGATAGGACACCCCAAGACCTCATTGTCGAAAGAGCAGCAACAGCAGATATCATTTTAACGAACAAGTGTCAACTCACTAAAAGCATCCTAGATAAGTTGCCTCAACTTGAATATATTGGGCTTTTAGCTACAGGATACAACAACATTGACGTCAAGGCTGCACATTCAAAAGGTATCACTGTTTGCAATGCGGTAGGTTATGGAGTTCCTTCTGTGGCTCAACATGTCTTTGCTCTTATATTAGAAATAACAAATCAAGTAGGAGCTCATAGTACAGCAGTGCGAAATAATAAATGGGCAACCTCAAAAGATTGGTGTTTTTGGAATAAGCCTATCTTAGAATTACAAGCTAAAACACTTGGCATTTATGGGCTTGGAAATATAGGACAACAAGTAGCGAAGATTGGTTTGGCATTTGGCATGCACGTTATAGCTACAAGGAAAAATAAAGATAAAGGTACTATTGAAGGTGTCAGATTAGTGTCAGATGATGAATTATTTCGCGAATCAGACTTTCTCAGTTTACATGCTGCATTAACCAAAGAAAACCACCACATAATTCGCAAAGAAAACATCATTAAGATGAAGGACAATATCATCATTATCAATACTGGTAGAGGAGATTTAATCCATGAAGCTGACTTAAAACTAGCACTTGAATCAGGTCATATTGCAGGTGCCGCTTTGGATGTTTTGCACCAAGAACCTCCAGAATTTAACCATCCTTTAGCATCTACTATTAACTGTATATTAACTCCTCATCATGCTTGGGCAGCTAAAGAAAGCAGACATCGTCTTCTCTCTATTGCCTTTGAAAATATCAAATCATATATCGATGGACATCCAATCAATATCTGCACTGTGGCATAGCATTGTCTAGTACATAAGACATAAGTTGAACCACATGGAATAGAATTAAAAAATAACGTATTTTTACGCACAATAACACACTGCTTCATATTCTAATTGAACTTATGCCCGTAGTCAATCATCAGTTAAGTGTGCCATTTGTAGACATTGTCCTTAAGAATGAGGCAGGTCTTTTCATTGCTAAAGAAGAGCAGATTATATTTTGCAATGAGTCATTTTCGTCTATACATCATCTGACGCCAGATGATGTGGCAAATACTTCTTTGATTCACTATATAAAAAAAGAGGAAAAAGAAAGACTAAAGTTAACCATACAGAAACTGTCTAAATCAGTAGGATCAACTTTTAGTGATAATTTTCAATACTCCACAAAGTCAGAAGAACATGGATATATGTCTCTACATTTGCGTTCGTATAAAGGGGATGATGGACAAGTTTATATCGTAGGCGCCTCAAGAAATGCAACAGATAGAGTAACTAAAATCAAACAAATTATAGAAACCAAAACGTTGTTTGAATCTCTCTATCAAAACATGGCAAGAGGGATAGTTATTTATGACTATATCGAAGAAAAAATACTAGAGTGCAATCAGTTAGCGGTTGATATCTTGGAATATGAATCAAAAGAAAATATAATTGGATTATCAAGATTTGAATTTATACCTGAATACTCAGACTATTTTCCAAAATTAAATCTGCATAAAATATCCAAATCGCATGATATCCATATTGAAAACAGAAAATCTTTTAACATCGAAGGTGTGTTTTTAAAAGGCGATGGTGGAGAATTACGTGTCACCGGTAATATAGTACCAATAGACAGAAAGCCTAAAGAAGCATTTATCATATTCAATGATCTTACTGAAAAATATAAGCGGATAGAGGAAAAAAGAAAAGTAGAAAAATCATACAGACATATTTTTAATAATTCTCATGAAGCAATTATTTACGTTGAATTACAATCTTTTACCTCTATTCTAGCAAATAAAAATGCACTTGATTTATTGGGTGTAAATACTTTAGAAGAACTCTCAGATTTAGACCCAAATAAATTTTTAGTACTTGAAGAAGATGAGAAAAGAACCCCAGCAGAATATTATAAAGATAGCCTTCAATACGTATTAAACACCGGCAGACTTAATGACGAAGTTTGGCTTGCATCTAAAAACAATGAATTAGTAAGAGTAAAAGCTACTTGCATCCTAGACAGTAATGAGCCTGAATCACCAAAGATCATTATTTTTTTGAAAGACATTACCTCTTTATTTAAAGTGCAACAGGAATTACAATCAAAAAATACGGAATTAGAAAAATATATAGAATCGAATCTTCAACTAGAAAAATTTGCATATTTCGCATCACACGATTTACAGACACCATTAAGATCAATCATTAGTTTTACGCAATTATTAGAAAGGAATCTTTCTGAATCTATATCTGAAAAAGAAAAAGGCTATATGGATTATATAATTGATTCCGCTAAAAATATGAAAGATCTCGTTAATGATATTTTATCATTTTCAAGAGTAGAAGTAGATGACTTTGAAGTGAGTGAATTTAAAATACAAGAATTATGGGATGACATAATTCCAAATTTTCAAACAGATATTAATGATCACAATATTAAAGTTGAACTCAATTGTTTTGATAAATCTATTTTTGCTGATAAAATAAAGCTAAAACAGATTCTAACTAATTTATTTTCCAATGCCATTAAATTCAGAAACAAAATAGACCAACCAGAAATATCTATTTGTTGTAACGAAATGGAAAATGAATGGATGTTCAAAATTCGTGACAACGGTATCGGAATTGATAAAGAATTTCATTCTCAGGTATTTATGCTTTTTAAAAGCTTACACCCAAGAAGTGAATATAAAGGAACTGGCATTGGGTTAAACTTAGTCAAAAAACTCGTAGAAGCTCATAATGGTAAAGTCTGGTTAGAATCTGAACTTGGCGGAGGCACAACATTCTATTTTACTATAGGAAAGCCAGACAACTATTCAACAAATTCATAGCAGCCAATATCTGGTGTAGACAAATCTCTTTCGTTTCCTTCTAAATCGCGTTCAACAATATCCAGAGGAATCGCTTGTCCTATAGCTATTGACATTGTATCTAAATGATAATCTCTCATTTGTTGATCCAGAAACAACTCGTCCTCTAGTGTAGCATTTATACAATTATCACAGTTGTCAAAAAATGTGGGAAATTGATCAGCATCTAGTAGTTCGTCTACAGCAACAATACAATTTGTCAATGTATAATTAAACTGAGATGGTTCTTGCCCTTCGAATACATCTTGCAATTGTATTTCATCCGCATCATTTCCAAAAAGTATGCAATTTGTAAAATTTGCATTTAATCGATTGGTGAGAGCGCCATTAGAACAATCACCCCCAATACAAATAAAATTATCTAGTCGAATTGCTGAACTCTGGCCTTGGTAATTTGCAAATGTTGAATTGAAAAATGAATAGTTACCACCATACTGAAACAATCCACTAAATGATCCATTGTCAGCAATCAAAACATTTTCGCCAAGAATTGTTGAATGAACACCAATCAATCCAGGACCAGCAGTATTTAAAACTTCTACATTTTCCATTCTTAAGAAAGAAGACGAATCTACTCTTAGCCCTACTAGAGAATTAGTGATTTTTGTATTTGTGATGCGATTGCCACGACTTCCAGCTAAAAAGCGAATTCCAGACCACTGACCTGATACATCTTCAAATTCACTTTCTAATCTATCTCCTGTAATCAAAACGGGGTTATCAATTGTACCTTGAGATTGTAGACTTGCATTATTTGTAAATGCTATTAAACCATCATTAAAAATGACATCCTCGTCTGTCCTAGCTAGCCCGCCATGTACATAAATTTCTGTCCCAGGAGGCAAGGCAACATGACAACTGTCGATGATCAAAACCCCGTAAATCACATAGGGCTTCGGATCATCAAATCGCAATGAATCATTATCACAACTGAGCCTGGTAAATTCCCCAGAGCTAAACCTATTGGGAATATAATTTGCATTTTGACCCCATGCTTCTAATTGCACAACTTGTTCATTTCCATTCGTAAGAAAAAACACTTGCTCTTCAATGACATATGGACTAGCTGATAAAGGCATATCTGGATCTACTGTAACTTCAACAAATACCCACAGACTGTCATTGGGTAAAATCGTAACATCACTTGCACTTGATGTAGGCACACCATCAATATTCAATCTAAATTGACTAGACTGACCTCCCAATTCTATTGCCGAAATAACAATTCGTTCAGAATGTGGATTGCGAATCCGAAATGAACGAGTAGCAGAACCAACTTCTGTAAATACTGTGTCAAAACGGACAGTATCTCGTGAAAACTCAAGCTTAGCGTCACTGTCCTCTATGATAGTTTCAGTTTCGCAAGCGTAATGAATAAACATTACGGAAAGAATGATACTGAGAAGATAAAATCGATTCACTTGTGTCTAACGCGTTTTTCTTATGGATAAGTGCAAAGAATGCGAAAATAACCAGATTCTACAAGGGCGAGTTGAAAATAAGTCCACATTCTTCCTTCTCAGATCTATTCATTCTAAATCTGTCCTCTGATTAACAATCCTTTATCTTTAGAATACATACTTTTGCAGCGTTTTGGAGGAGAAACCTATCATTGATGTCATCGTCCCTGCATATAATGAAGAAAAATCAATTCATTTGGTTGTCAGAGATATCCCAAGCGAGCTAGTGAGAGATATCATCGTTTGTAACAATGCAAGTACAGATAATACAGCCGAAAATGCAATATCTGCTGGTGCAATTGTTGTAGACCAGCCTGTACCGGGTTACGGAAATGCATGTTTGAAGGGTATTGAATTTATAGAAAACAGGCCTATTAAACCTGATATTGTGGTATTTCTCGATGGAGATTATTCTGATTATCCACAACAAATGATTGAATTGGTGGCCCCAATTCTTAAAGATGATGTAGATTTGGTTATCGGTTCGAGAGCTACAGGCAAATTAGAGCAAGGATCGATGACACCTCAGCAGCTTTTTGGCAACTGGTTGGCTACAAATCTGATACGATTAATTTATAATTATACGTTTACGGACCTGGGTCCTTTCAGAGCTGTAAAATGGAACAAATTAGTCGAATTGGAGATGGTAGATAGAGATTATGGGTGGACAGTAGAAATGCAAGTCAAAGCTGCTAAATTAAAATTTAACTGCATAGAAGTACCTGTAGATTACCGGAAGCGAATAGGTAAATCAAAAGTATCTGGCACGATCAAAGGAACCATACTCGCTGGACATAAAATCCTGTGGACAATATTTAAATTGATTTGATGAACGGAATGCAAATTGTATCGTATGTTTTATTGGCTTTGTATGTAATGCCTTTGCTTTACATAACAATATATTGCCTCATGCAATTGCACTTGCTTGTCAAGTATAAAAAAGATGAAGATCAACATTCAAAACCAGACTTAAATGGCCACAGACCATTTGTGACGATTCAATTACCGATTTATAATGAGCTCTATGTTGTAGAAAGATTGATAGATAACATTACAGCTTTAGACTATCCTAAAGATAAATTTGAAATCCATATTCTGGATGATTCTGATGATGAGACTGTAAACATAGCCAATCGCAAAGTTGAGGAGTATAAAGCTAAAGGCTTCAACATCGAAAGGATCACGAGAGACAATAGAGTTGGATTTAAAGCAGGAGCACTAAAAGCAGGAACTGTAAAAGCCAAAGGTAAATTTATTGCCATCTTTGATGCTGACTTTTTACCAAAGCCATCATTTCTTAAAGACACTCTTCCCTATTTTGAGGATCCCAAAATTGGCATTGTTCAAACCAGATGGGGACATGTCAATCAAAATTATTCCTTACTCACAGAATTGCAAGCCTTCCAATTGAATGTCCATTTTACTGTAGAACAACGAGGAAGAATGGCTGGTAATTATCTGCTACAATTCAATGGTACAGCAGGTATCTGGAGAAAAGAAACAATCGATTCAGCTGGTGGTTGGGAAGCAGATACATTAACAGAAGATCTAGATTTATCTTATAGAGCTCAACTCAAAGGTTGGGGAATTACCTATTTGGAAGATGTTATTTCTCCAGCTGAATTGCCCGTCGAAATGAATGGTCTCAAATCCCAACAATTCAGATGGATGAAAGGTGGGGCGGAAACAGCAAAAAAAATGCTTCCAACTGTATGGAAATCAGATCTTCCATTATCCAAAAAACTGCATGCCTCGGCACATCTTCTGGGGAGTTCTGTTTTTCTTTCTGTGTTCGCAATTGGAGTGTTTAGTGTACCTCTGGCTTTTGTCATTGGCGATCTAGGTATTGGTGTTCAGTATTTTTGGGTTTTCATTATTAGTCTGTTAGCCATCATTCAAGTATACTACGTCGCTAACGTTAAAACTGCCTGGCCCAAGGAAAAGAAGTTAAAGATGCTCTTGAAATTTATATTCCTATTTCCAATATTTCTTTCATTGTCCATGGGTCTTTCCTTACACAATTCGGTTGCCGTGATTCAAGGGTTTTTGGGTAAGAAGTCTGCGTTTATACGTACACCTAAGTTCAATATAAAGACCATCAAAGATAAATTGAAAGGTCAGATATACTTAGAAAAGAAAATACCATTAACGACAATTTTCGAAGGCTTGTTAGCCATATATTTTGGTTTGGGTGTTTTTGGTGCTCTTTATACTGCTCAATATGCTTTTTTGTATATGCATATATTGTTAGCTCTTGGTTATGCCACTATATTCTACTTATCAATCAAACATTTAGCTGCGAAATCTTAATTTCGAGTTATGATCGATGATAAACAAATGGCTTTGCTTAAAAAGCTTGTTCTGTTCATTGTCTTATTAAGTGCATTAAGCGTACTTGCTTATGTGCCTTCTCAATCTGATTTTATATACATTATCTCTACGTATACCTTAGCCTTTATTGCCTATTACTTTTTAATTAAGTTAGAATGGTCTGTTCCAGAGCTACTATTAGGGGGAGCTATAATCAGACTAGCGCTCCTTCCTGCATTTCCTAACTTATCGGATGACATTTATCGATTCATTTGGGACGGGAATCTCATCACAGAAGGTGAAAATCCTTATATCCATCTACCTTCTGATATTTCCTCATCTTTTGAATGGGCATCTACAAATGGGGAATTATACAGTAATATGAATTCTCCAGAATATTACACCATTTACCCACCAGTCAATCAGCTGATTTTTGCGCTATCATCTTTCCTGGGTGGAGGAAAACTTTACAGCTCTATGTTGGTGATGAAAATGCTCTTATTTATTTCAGAGATGGCTACCATTTTCGTCTTACTTAAGATGCTTAGAGACAACAAACTCAAAATAGCGAGTGCAAGCTTTTATGCTTATAACCCTTTAGTTATCAATGAAATAATGACAAATATGCATTTTGAAGGCATGATGTTATTGTTTTTGTTAATCGGATTGGTGATGCTCCAAAAAAAGAAATGGTTACAGTCTGTTTTTGCGGTATCCATATCAATTGGAATAAAGCTAATTCCATTGATGTTTATGCCTTTGCTGATTGCCTATCTGGGGGTTAAAAAGTCCTTTCGATACTTTATGGGTTTAGGACTGGCGTTGCTTGTAATATTTACTCCAATATTGATCAATCTTCCTTTTTTTATGAAAAGCTTGGATTTGTATTTTCAAAAATTCGAATTCAATGCCAGTATTTATTACATATCAAGATGGTTTGGATATCAACTGTATGGTTACAATCAAATTGCCAAATTAGGTCCAATTCTAGCTATAAGTACCATTGGTATTATAGTTTGGCTAACTAGAAAATTGTACTTAGACAATAAAAAGCCATTGGCAACATATTGCTTATATGCTATCTGTGCCTATCTATTTCTAGCGACTACTGTACATCCATGGTATATTATTCCGGTTATTGGGATTTGCACATTAACTCGATTCCGATTCCCTTTATTTTGGTCATTCTTCATCACGTTTACATACATTAATTACAGCTATTCACCTTACGAAGAAAATTTATGGTTTGTGGCTTTTGAGTACATGACTTTATTGGCAATAATAGTTGTTGAAACATCGATTCCTGCTAGAATTAGAGGAGTCAAATAAGTAGCCAAGACATATAAATATATCTTTTAAATATATATGAAATCTATATGTCAAATAGGGGTATGGAATACTTTATTCGTCCTATATTTAGTTACTGAATAAACTAACTCTTTAATCTCTGAACCAATAAGACTTATAAATTAAAAATTTATAATGTTTTACTAATTAACTATCAATTAGTTATACATATAACATTAATTTATATATATTGCACTGAATTAGACTGCACTATACATGCAGTCATTCTATAAAAAGCGTTTTATGTATGCCATCAGCCAACCTGTCATGCTCAAACTGTCTTTATACAGCTTAGCATTTTTGTTCCTTTCAGGGCTCTTTACACCAAAAGCCCAGGCGCAAGACATTCACTATTCTCAATTTCACAACCCTGTACTCACATTGAATCCAGGAAAAACTGGAATATTCAATGGAGACAAACGTCTCTTGTTTTCTTATCGTGATCAATGGGCTTCTGTACCAGTCGCATGGAGAACGTTTTCAGCCAGTTATGATCAAAAATTTTATCCAAAAAGACCATCTAGTCATTTCTTTTCTGGTGGTATAAGCTTTAATTATGACAGACAGGGAGATTCACAACTGAATTTGGCCAACTTAAACCTATTTGGTTCTTATTCTAAAATTCTCAATCAACAAAACATATTTACAATTGGTATTGGCCTTGGTTTTGCGACTAGAGGCTTCAATACTACGGATTTGACGTGGGATAGTCAATGGACTGGTAGTCTCTTTGACCCGAACTTATCTTCCGGAGAAATTTTTGATGCAGAGCGAATCAGCTTTTTCGAGAATTCACTAGGCGTTAATTACAGATGGCAGAAGTCTAATAGGAAGAAATTTGATCTTGGCATCGGTGTTTATCACTTGATAGAGCCAGGCGTTGCATTTTTTGATAATGATGATATCAATTTGCCCAGACGATTTAATGGTTCTGCTATTTACCAAACCCCACTTACTGAAAAATTAGACCTACAATTAAATGTTCTAGGTCAATTACAAAATGAATACAGTGAATTATTAGGTAGCGCTTTAGTTAAATTCTACCTAAATCAAGACAATAGGGGCAAAGAATTTCAATTACACGTCGGTGTAGGATACCGAACATCAAAGTCATGGTTTCCGATCATTGCACTCGAGTTTAGCAATAGATTCTATGTCTCCTTTAACTTAGAACGTGATGTTTCTGCCTTCCAGGCTGATACCAATGGTAAAGCAGGATTTGAAGCTCACTTCAGATATATCATCACCAACGTCAAACCAGTCAAACTTAAGCTCTGCCCAATCTATTAATACGAAATCGAAATGAATAGAATTATATTCTTTATTGGAATTGTCCTGCTTATTTCAACAGGATTAATGGGACAAACCAGAACTGCCTACTTAGAAGCAGCAGAAACCAGCTATATCGAAAAAGATTATTATTCATCCCTTCTGTATTATATGGAAGCATATGAATTTGATACTACTGCTACAACAGTTATCCGAGGAGTCGCAGAATCCGCAAGAAAAGCAAACGTCTATCGAACGTCCGAACGCTTTTACCAGAAACTAATGGATATGGACATTAGTGAGCAGAAAAGCGAAGACATTTTTTGGCTGGCAAATGCAAAGCACAAGCAAGGTGAATACGAAGAAGCTAGAATATTATACTCAACGTATCTTTCAGAATATGCAGAAGATGATCTTTGGATGACAAGACGTGCCGAAAAAGAGATAAAATCATGTGAGTGGTCTCAATCAGAAATCATTAATCCTCGAGAAAATATTACTATTGAACGACTAGGCGCACAAGTCAATGATATCGAATTTGCAGATTTTGCGCCCAACCCTGAACAAGGTGGTTTGAGTTATACCTCATTGAGATATAGGGATACTGAATACAAATCTGGAACTTCTCGATTGTTATCCAAACGATTAAACGCTAAAGACGATTATGTAGAAGAAATTCTTACTGACCTAAATGAAGGAAATAAATTTGTAGGACACACGACTTTTAATAATACAAGGAACAAGATTTATTATACTCTTTGTGATTATAACTCTGGTTACAATATCAGTTGCGAACTCTATCAAGCTAATATCGATGGCGCGAATAGTTTATCAAATTCTGAGAGAATAGAGAATTTGAATGCATTAGATGCGACGACTACACAGCCTTCATATGCATACAATTCAAATGACAACACACAACGGCTCTACTTCGCTTCTGACCGAGAAGGTGGTAAAGGCGGTCTTGACATTTGGTATGCGACGATAGAAAGCAATGGTGAATTCTCAGAGCCAATCAACCTCAGCCAAATCAATTCAATTGATAATGAAATAACACCATACTACCACGATGCGACTAATGAATTTTTCTTCAGTAGTGATGGTTATCTTGGTTTTGGTGGATATGATGTGTATAAATCAACATTGAACAATAGTGATACACCTATTCATTTAGGTGCACCGATAAACAGCTCATACAATGATATCTACTACATCGTCAATGAAGGCGGACGAGAAGCCTATTTTTCTACAAATAGATTCAAAAATGACTTTCACGACAATGAAACAGAGCCTTGTTGTTATGACATTTATAAAACCACCATTGAGGAAGTTGATATAAAATTAAATGCAAAGACATTTGAAACAAACAGCAGAGACTCACTTTATGGAGCTACTGTAGACTTATTTGATGTTACAACTGGAGACCTTTTGTCAACGAAAACACCAGTAGATGGTATAGATCACATGTTTGATCTTGTTTCAGATAATGAATACATGATCATTGGCCGTAAAAACGGATATGGTTCAGACACAATTTATTTCAGTACAATAGGCATGTATGAAACTAAAGATGTAGAAAAGAACTTATTCCTTGACCAGTCATTCCAAAGAATAGAGCTCACAGCATTCGATGAATTCACGCGCGAACCGCTAAATGGTATAGAAATAAGAGTTAAAAACGTAACTGATCCAACTCAAGAAGACATCATTCTGTATGACATGGCTTCATTCAATCAATTAGACTTAGATCCAAACAGCACTTATGAAATAACTGTTTCTAAAGAAAATTATGAACCAGAAACTCTGTTTATTTATCCATCTGACGATCCATCAAAACCAGTCATCAGGCAGATTTACTTAAAACGTGTGCTATTTGGAATATACCTACCAACGTTGCTTTACTTTGATAATGACAGACCAAATGTAAAGTCTATGGCCGAAACCACAGAAAAAAGCTATTCAGACACATATGATCCATACATTGAGAGAAAGCCAGTATTCGTAAATCAAATAAGAAAGTCTAGAAGTTTTGCAGGTGATAAAGAAGCAGAAATTGCCAATCTAGAGAGCTTTTTTGAAAATGATGTCAAGACTGGCTATGCAACTTTCCAAAAATTCTTAGATGCAATGCACGAAGAGTTGAAAAAAGGATTCGGTTTTGAGATTTTAATAAAAGGGTTCACAAGTCCACTTGCACAGAACGAATACAATAAAGCTTTAGGTAAGCGAAGGGTCCAAAGTATACGCAATGAGATCGATAGCCACGAAGGAGGCATACTTCTTGCTTATATAAATAATGGATTACTAAAAATAACAGATGTCTCTTATGGAGAAGAGCTTGCACCTTCGACTATTATTGACAATCCGCAACAGCCGGCGAGTTCTATCTATAGTACAGAGGCGTCAAGAGAGCGGAGGGTTGAGATTATTGAAGTTAAGCGAATTTTCAAAAACACTAATTCACAATGATTATGTCTAGTATCTTAAGATCTTACCGTTTGTTACGGGATTATAGACTCTTCCTTTGTTTGTGTTTATGTACCATCGGCATAACAGAGCAAATATTTTCTACACACATTGTTGGTGGTAGTATGCATTACAGCTGCCTAGGCAATGATATGTACGAAATTACATTAACCATAAACAGAGATTGTGATTTAGGCGCTGCAAATGCACCTTTTGACAATCCTGCAGTTGTTGGTATTTTTGATACCAATGGTAGGCCTTTATTTGATTTAGGCGAAAATGGTGAACTCTTATTGGATTTTGAAGGGGATGTAACTCTCCAAAATCAAATTCAGCAAGTATGCTTTACCTCCTCAAATACAATTTGTGTCCATTCTACAGAATACAAAGGAATTGTTCATCTTCCTAGAGGAGTTGAAGGCTATGTTTTAGGGTATCAAAGATGTTGCCGTAATGAGACTTTACTTAATGTTGTAGAACCTTTAGAAACAGGAATGACATTGTCTATTGAGTTGACAGAAGCAGCACTTGAGGTTTGTAATTCAAGTCCTTCATTTGTACTTAGACCAGATATTTTTATTTGCGCAGGAAGTGTTTTAGAATTTGATGGATCGGCTACTGATGCTGATGGAGATCAATTGGTATATAGTGTTTGTACACCTAATACTGGTGCTACAATAACTGACCCTAGACCACAACCTCCTGCAGGACCTCCATATTCACCAATTGAGTGGGTAAATGGTTTTTCTGCTTCTAATCCTTTAGGACCATTAGAGGCTGAATTCAACAGTGAAACAGGTTTGTATACAGCTACACCGCAAGCGTTAGGACAATACTTAGTTGGCTTATGTGTAGAAGAATTTAGAGATGGTGTATTGTTGTCAAGAGTTTCCAGAGAATTTCAATACAATGTTGTCAGATGTGATGACGAGATTGTGAGTGACTTTGAAGTCGCGCAAGAAGGATGTAGCATTAATAATGTTCAATTCACCAATCGTACACCATCGGCTGATAACTACATGTGGTTCTTTGATTTTCCATCAACAGATCCTGCTTTTACCTCTACAGATCCAAATCCTGTATTTAGTTATCCTGCAGCTGGAAATTATGAGGTAAGACTAGTGACTAGCAAAGAAGACGGAAGCTGTGAATCTATAGCAGATAGAAATATTACAATCACAGATGGTCAAAGCACGGAGATTCAAACAAATGTTTTGTTTTGTGATGGCAATAATTACACATTAAGACTCACAGATCCAGTATCAGACAGAACAGATCGTAATTGGATTATTAATATAGACGGTCAACAGACTACCGCAAATTCTCAATTTGTAGAACTTGTCGTCGAACGAGACGCACGTGTCATGGCTGAATTAACAGCAACTACATCATCTGGCTGTGTAGAAACTGCAGTTATTGACTTCAATGCCAATTTAATTGACTTCAATGTAGATTTATTGACTTGTGGCGTAAATGGACTCAATACGGCAACGCTGGTATTGTCTCCTAACCAAATAAATTCATCGACTGATAACCCAATCTTATCATATGAATGGTTTATCACAAATGGCGAAGAAGAAATTAGATCTACAAATGAGTTATTTCAAATAGATGTTGATTTCTCCAGTACCTTCTGGGTAGGCTTAACTGTGGTTTTTGAAAATGGCTGCGAAGCAGAGGTTGAGAGAACCATTCGTCCATTCAGCATGATCGAATCGACTGGAGAGATAGAAACTGAAGCTGGTAGTGCTGTTACATTCTTCAATTTTGATGATGTTATTACCAATTACTTTGACAATCCAACATCGAGTCCTGTCAATGATCCAATTGTACAAAAAGAATGGGTTATTACGTCTCCTTCACAAGGTGAAGTAAGAGGCTTTGGTGACGAAATTACATACACAACAACACTAAATGAAACCATACTCGTTAGTTACTTCTACACCACCGAATCAGGATGTGTATTTGAAATAAGAACCACATTCACCTTTGTAAACGGAGACTCATGTGGAGCTCTAGGTCCAGATGACGATATCTGTGCGATCCTAGAAGCTGATCCAAATAATCCACTTGGCTCTGCTGATTGTGATGGTGGAGGAGCAGACAATGCAACTGAATGTGAAAATGGTACTGATCCAAATAATCCTGACGACGATTGTGCTGCATTAATTGCGGGTGGCACGGACATATGTGCATTACTGGTTTCAGACCCAGAAAGCCCTGTTGCAAACTTAGATTGCGATGGCGACGGCATTAGTAACATAGATGAATGCAATAGTGGAAGTGATCCATCTGATGGTTGTGACTTTCCTGATGGAGTAACTATTGACATCTGTGCTATTCTAGCGGCTGATCCAGACAGTCCTTTAGGTATGTTTGATTGTGACAATGGAGGTGCGGACAATGCAACAGAATGCGAAAACGGTACGGATCCAAATAACCCTGCTGATGATTGTGCAGCACTTCTAGCAGGCATGGTCGATATATGTGCTATTCTAGCCGCTGACCCCAATAGTCCTATTGCAAATTTAGATTGTGATGGAGATGGATTTACAAATACCGAAGAATGCAACAGAGGAAGTAACCCTTCTGATGGATGCGATCTTCCAGAAGGAGAAACTATAGATATCTGTGCTATTCTCGCGGCTGATCCAGACAGTCCGCTTGGAATGTTTGATTGCGATGGAGGTGGAGCAGACAACGCCTTGGAGTGTGAACTAGGCACTGATCCAAATGACCCTTCTGATGATTGCCAAGGAATTATAGATAACATGATCGATATCTGCGCAATACTTGCAGATGATCCTGACAATACTATTGCAGGTGCAGATTGCGATAATGATGGTGTCAGCAACGGCATCGAATGTAATAATGGAACAGACCCACTTAATCCACTAGATGCCTGCATAGCAATCGCAGCTGAGGGTTTGGATATATGCGAAATACTTAGAGCAAATCCTGATAGTGAATTAGCTGGATTGGATTGCGATGGTGATGGCTTCTCTAACTTTGATGAATGTAGTAGAGGCAGTAATCCTTCTGACGGATGTGATCTGCCTGATGGTGAGTCTATTGATATCTGTGCAATATTAGCGGCTGACCCTAACAGTCCATTAGGTGCATTTGATTGTGACAATGGTGGTGTCAGCAATGCTGATGAGTGTCTAGCTGGCACTAATCCAAACGATCCTGGAGATGACTGTCAAGCAGCTATAAGTCAAATGGTGGATATCTGTGCAATTCTTGCTGCAAACCCTAACAGCCCTCTTGCAAATCAAGATTGTGATGGAGATGGCTTTAGCAATATAGATGAATGTAACAGAGGTAGCGATCCAGTTGATGGATGTAGCGTACCTGAAGGGGAGACTTTAGATATATGTGCTCTTTTGGCCTTAAATCCAGATAGTCCGATTGGCATGTTTGATTGTGATAATGGAGGCGTTGATAACGCCACAGAATGTGAAAACGGTACTGACCCCAATGATCCAAATGATGACGCATCCGACTGTTCAGGATTTTTAAATGGGAATGCGGATTTGTGTGAATTTTTAACTAATAATCCAAACAGTGAACTTGCAAACGAAGATTGTGATGGTGATGGATTTAGTAATATCGATGAATGCAACAGAGGTAGTAATCCAGTAGATGGATGTGATTTCCCTGCTGGGGAATCAATCAATATTTGTGCAATACTTGCTGCTGATCCTGACAGTCCATTAGGTTTGTTTGATTGTGACAATGGAGGCATCAATAATGCTGATGAATGCTTAGCTGGTACTAATCCAAATGATCCTTCTGATGACTGCCAAGCTGCAGTTGATCAAATGGTGGATATCTGTGCAATCATAGCAGCTGATCCTGATAGTCCTCTGGTGAATCTAGACTGCGATGGAGACACATTCTCTAATATTGATGAATGTAACAGAGGTAGTAATCCAACCGACGGATGTAGCATACCTGCAGGAGAAACAATTGATATTTGTGCAATACTTGCCACAGACCCTAATAGCCCACTTGGCTTATTTGATTGTGATAACGGCGGTATAGATAATATAACAGAATGCAACAATGGAACAGATCCAACCGACCCTTCTGATGATTGCCAAGCTGCAGTTAATGGCAATGTTGATATTTGCGCAATACTTGCTGCAGACCCAGATAGTCCGCTCGCAACACAAGATTGTGACAACGGAGGTATAGATAATGCCACAGAATGTAATGCAGGTACCAACCCACTAGATCCAGCCGATGACTGCGAAGCAGCACTGAATCAAATGGTGGATATATGTGCTATCCTTACCGCTGATCCTGATAGTCCTCTTGGGGCTTCGGATTGTGACGGTGATACATTTACCAATACAGATGAATGTAACAGAGGTAGTGATCCTTCTGACGGATGTGACATACCAGCTGGAGAATCTATTGACATATGCGCTATATTAGATGCTGATCCTGACAGCCCATTAGGCATGTTTGATTGTGATAACGGCGGCATAGATAATGCAACTGAATGCGAAAATGGTACTGATCCAAATGATCCTTCAGATGATTGCGACGCCGCAGTTGCAGGTATGGTCGACCTTTGTGCTATTTTAGCAGCAGATCCTAATAATCCACTTGCAGATCAAGACTGTGACAATGGTGGTATCGACAATACGACGGAATGTGAGTTAGGGACTAATCCATTAGATCCTTCTGATGATTGTGAAGCTGCACTAGAAGGCATGATTGACATCTGTGCCCTAATAGCAGCAGAGCCAGATAATCCAATCTCAGCGTCTGATTGTGATGGTGATACATTTACGAATCAAGATGAATGTGACAGAGGAAGTGATCCAGCTGATGGTTGTGATATCCCTGACGGGGAAATGATAGACATCTGCGCAATTTTAGCCGCTGATCCAGATAGTCCTCTCGGCATGTTTGACTGTGATGGAGGCGGTATTGATAATGCCACAGAATGTGAAAATGGTGGTGACCCACTTGATCCTACTGACGAATGTCTATCAGCATTTGATGACTCCGTGGATATTTGTGCCATACTTGCCGAAAACCCAGATAGTCCACTTGGTGCATTAGATTGTGATGGTGATGGATTTACCAATGCAGATGAATGCAACAGAGGTAGTGATCCTGCTGATGGTTGTGATATTCCAGCTGGTGAAGATATGATTGATATATGTGCTATACTTGCTGAGGATCCAGACAGTCCATTGGGCATGTTTGATTGTGATAATGGTGGTGTTGACAATGCGACAGAATGTGAAATGGGTACAGATCCAAATGATCCTTCTGACGAATGCGACGCAATAGGAGAAGGAGTCGATATTTGTCAATTGTTGATGGACAATCCTGGCAGCACATTGGGAGAACTAGACTGTGATGGTGATGGCGTTGATAATGCCACTGAATGTGAAAATGGAACTGATCCATTAGATCCAGATGACAATTGTCCAATTGGCGTTACTGTTGAAATTGGAGAAGGCCTTGGTATTCCTGAAGCTATTTGTGCTGGAGATGATACGCCAATCTCAGTAATTGTTGATAGTGACGATGATCTAGTGTACGAATGGGGACCTGCTGACTGTATCGTTTCAGGTGGAGATACACCGAATCCAGTAATCAATGCTGTAACAAGTAAAGAATTGACACTAAGAGTGTTTAATAATACGATTGGATGCGAAATGAGTGTTACTGTTCCAATAACTGTCTCTGATCCATCTGTAACAATTGTAACTGATCCAGTTGACGGCATTAATCAAGGAGAAGATGTGACGGTGACAGCGGATACTAATGCTGAAGGTCCAACATTCATATGGAATACAGGAGAAACAAATGGAAGCTTTGACGCTACCCTTATGGAGAATACTGATTATTCCGTAACGGTGACAGATGCGTTTGGCTGTACAGCGACTGATATGACAACAGTAAGTGTTAACCCTGCATCATGTGATGGTTCAGGTATATTTTTACCGAATTCATTCTCTCCTAATAGTGATGGCGTAAATGATGTCTTATTTGTAAGAAGTAATGCTATTGCAACTTTAGAATTTTCTGTATTCGATCGTTGGGGTCGTGAAGTATTCAGAACAGAAACTATAACTGAAGGCTGGAATGGCAGATGGCAGAATAATGGTGATGAATTACCACCAGATGCTTACGGCTATTGGATAATTGCAACATGTACTAATGGGCAAGAATACCAAGCCCAAGGTAACGTGTCCATTCTAAGATAAACTTTGAATAGAAATTAATTAAAACCCGTGGTGAATAATACCGCGGGTTTTTTTTATGCCTTTTACAAGGAGTATTTTACAAGTTAGAACCTTATACAAATCTCAAACAAACCACTACGTCCGTCTAATAGCGACCAACCCTCCTTCCTTGAACGAGGTAATTAATTCTCCTCCTTGGAGGAATGGCAGACATCGAAGATTACTGACGAAGTGGTCTTCTGCAATACTAAAAAAAACATCACACTAGAAGGTAGTCTACTTTCTCCATCTGTAAAAATTACACCTAAACTTGTCAAAAAGTTAAGTGTAGTTTCTGAAAAAATGTCAGACGTTTTTATGGAATTTGAACATTTGACAGCTAAATTCTGAAAAAATGACAACTGAAATTACTTGGTACATCAATTGATTATTATGTAAGTGAAATTGTTTTTTTAATCATTAAAATTTTAAGTCATGTTACCAGTAAAATCAAATTTACTTCCAACAGTCTCAAGATTTTTTGAAGACGATTGGAACAATATTTTCGATTGGACAAACCGAAATTTCAAACCTACCCTTTCTACTCTACCCTCTGTTAATATAGAGTATGAAAAAGATCATGTTTTAATTCAAATGGCTGTACCAGGGATGAATAAGGAAGATATCAATGTTGAATTGAAGAATCATATTCTTTCTATAACTGGTAAATCTGAAAGTCAGATAAATGAAAACAGTGACAAAAATTTCTCAGTAAGAGAATTCAATTACAGCAGTTTTCATAGATCCTTTAATTTAAAAGATTCTGATGTAGATGATCAAAAAATTGAAGCCCAGTATAAAGATGGAATATTAACCATTAGATTGGAAAAAAAGGAGGAAGCTAAAGAAAAAGCTCCTCAACAGATCACTATCAAATAGGAGGATCCTAAACTATTTTATAACAATTAAACATTTGAAAAATGAAAAGAAATATCATCTTTTCGAGCTTGATTGCTTTAATTGTAAGTCTTTCAAGTTTTGGAATATTAAATTATTTAGACGAAGATTCAAATGCTATCAGAATTGAACATATTAATAATATACCATCGCAAAAAGCGGTATTTTCACTAGATTCTGAAGGCAACCCAGTACCATTAGATTTTAATGAAACAGCAGAAAATGTTCTGGATGGTGTTGTACACATTAAGTCTACGCAACTATTGGCAAAGCATAATATTACACATGAATTTAGAACTATTCCAGATCCGTTCAAAGACCTCTTTGGGGATCAATTCCAGCAAAAGTTCTTTTTTCATAAAGATAATGACAACTGGAATCAACAGTCTCCAACAAGAGTAGGCTCAGGATCTGGTGTTATAATTAGTGAAGATGGGTACATCATAACAAATAATCATGTTATTGATAATTCTGATGATATTGAAATAACATTACATGATAATAGGACTTATAAAGCCATAGTAGTAGGTACAGATCCTTCAACGGATTTAGCCTTATTAAAAGTAAAGGCTGAAGGGCTTCCTACTGTTCCTTTTACCAATTCTGACATAGTAAAGATTGGTCAATGGGTTATGGCTGTCGGCAATCCGATGGGTCTGAATTCAACAGTGACAGCAGGGATCATCAGTGCAAAAGGACGGAACATCAATATTTTAAAAGACAAGTATGCTGTGGAAAATTTCATCCAAACTGATGCTGCCATCAATCCAGGGAATAGTGGAGGTGCATTGGTAAATCTTGATGGTGGCTTAATTGGCATAAATACAGCAATAGCCAGTCCAACAGGAAGTTTTGCCGGTTATGGATTTGCGATTCCATCAAACATTGTGGAAAAGGTTATTACTGACTTGATGGAATATGGAACTGTTCAGCGAGGTGTCTTAGGGGTCATGATTAAGACTCTCGATAGTAAATTAGCAGATGAAAAATCTCTTGATGTTCGTAAAGGCGTTTACATAGATAGTTTAATGGAAAATAGTGCTGCAGCTTCTGCTGGGATCAAAGTCGGTGATGTTATCTTAAAGGTAAATGATATTGATGTCCATTCATCTCCAGAACTACAAGGTGCTATAGCTCAATATCGGCCGGGAGAAATAGTAACCGTCAAATTAAATCGACATGGTAAAGAAAAATTGGTCGAAGTTAAGTTAAACAACAGGGATGGGAATACAGAAGAATTAAGCAAAGAAGCTGGTGAGATTCTAAAAATTTTCGGAGCTAAAATGAGTCCTTTAACTGATGAAAAGAAAAATGAACTTAACATCAAATCTGGCGTTGTAGTGGATAAAATATATCCTGGGAAAATACGAAAACAAACTCAAATGCGGGATGGTTTTATAATCACCCATCTGGATAAGAAAAGAGTTAAGGACATAGATGATATATTATCTAATATTAAGAATAAAGATGGTGGTCTCATGTTCCAAGGTGTGTATCAAGATATTCCAGGAGACTATTATTATGCAATTGGGTTATAAAAATTTAGCCATGAGAGAAATATTTTCAGAGTGTGATTATCCGTCAATTCAATGGGTAAATAAATCAGAAGACAAATACTTTGTTAAATTCGAGGAGATAGATATTCCCATTGAAATGAATGACAAGTATTACAAGAGCGTATTGAAGCATCTTGAAAATTAAAGTAACTAAGCCACCTCTAGTACATTATAATAGAGGTGGCTAATTTTTTTGATTCAAATCCATAATATGGGGCATTCTTCGTTAAAGATTGTTCATCAAAATAT
>CAYVFU010000035.1:0-23835 GCA_964450495.1 uncultured Saprospiraceae bacterium
AAAGAGATTAGATCTTAAGGGGCTTTACTGGTTATTCGTCTGTCATATATTTAGGCAACACCTTTTATATTTCTTACCACTTCCACATGGGCATTTTTCATTCCGACCTATTTTGCGTTCAGCTATGAATGGTTTTTTACGTAAATAAAATTCATCGCTAAAATCAGCAATGGAATACTCATTTTCTTCATTGTATCCAGCCCATGTTGATGTGATGTTCTTATATCGATCGAATATTGAGAGTAAATCTCTTTTATAGTTGAAATTGTCATGTTGAGAAAATGCTTTCTGTACTTCAGTCCAAGGTCCACATATTCCTATTGAAACAATTTCTTTTTCAAACAACTGTTTAATTACTGGTAGTAACTTATCTCCTTTTATATGGATCAGATCACAAATCATAAATGCAATTAGATCAGTATCTATGACGTTATCATCGATGCTACTGTTTAGGAAAAATTTTATGATATCATCAAACCAACTTATGATTTCATTAAGTCTTTCTGGATGGTGAAACACAATTTGTTCTGCCATATCAAGAAAATTATTTCTAGCATAGGTATTCATTCCTGGTCTAAAAATAAATTCCTTGCACGCTTCTAAATTGGTAGCAGCTATTTTGTATAATGGTTCCCAAAGCATGTCAACAGTAAAATCACCAAAGTAAAAGTCAAAGTATTCTTCTGATTGACTCAAAACATCAACTACAGTATCAAAGATATTAGAGGCTTGAAGCTCTCCCAAAATATAAATTGCATGAATTGGAAAAGTCATTGTTTCTTCATTCCAACCATTTTTATTCACCAATTTTTGGTAATGATCAAATCGGATAATACTATCTTTTAGAACCAGTTCTAGGTCTTGTAAAAGAGTCTCTCTTGGAAGGGATAGAATAGCTTGTAATTTTTCTTTATCAATGTACAGGCCGTGTCTATACAACTCTTTAATTTCTTGATGCAAAAATATGGGTTCTTTACTGTCGCGATAAATTTTCTGAGGATTTGTAACTACTAATATTTTATTTTTTTGTTCTTCTTCAAAGCGCTTACTACTTGCTTTTATTCTCTCTATAAAAATATGCTTGGATATCATTTCTGTATCAGTAGAGTCTGGTGCAATTTGCTTCAATAAATCATATCGTATTTCTGCTTGTTCAATATTATCTATTGCAGTATAATAAAGAATTGTACTCTTTAAGAACGATGTGACTTCATTTAAATGAAAAGTTCTACGATTTGGATAAAGACTTTTTAGTTCCATTTCATGACCAAGCACCTCAGGTATTTTGCTATACTCTTCTTTTAAGTAATACTCATTTGCTAGATTCAGTTTGCCGAATAAATAATTTGGATGTTCGGCAATTATCCATTTATTGACATCATACATTTTTTGAGTCATATTAAGTTGTCCATAGAGTACAGATAAATAATTCTTTAATTGAGGGTTATTAGGATACTTTTCTATGGCAGAAAGTATTTTTGGTATACTTGCCTTTTTCCCTTTTAATGCCATTTGATGGTATTTTTCAAGTGTACGTGACAGTTGAGGGTTAATGGCATTTTGATCGTCCAAAAATTGTGGATCAGTAGTTATATTATAGCTCAATTTTATATGTTTCATTTTTAAATTTCATTAAATATTTTGTGTTCAGTCCAGCGTTTATCGCTAAGATAGAGAAGATTTATGATTGCGATATGCAGTTTGTATAAGTCTTAGCATTTTACTTTTTTTTATTAGTTAATTTAATGGAAGCATTTAAACAATGGTTACTAGGTGTACCATGCACGAGCTTATCGGCTATTAGGTAAGATGCCAAGGCAAGACACTTGCGTCGATTCACTAATAGCGGAATAGGGGATTATTTACTCACCACAAAACCCAAACAATTCCAACGTACGGAATTTCCGTGTCCATCCAATGGTTCATTGACGATTATGTCCTCATTCCAATCTAAAATCTCAAAGCCAATTTCTGTTAGCAGATTTGATAATTGACTGGGTGGATAATACATTTTCCAATGGTCGGCTGACTTAAAATTTAATGGAGAGACCAGAATTAATTTACCAGAAGTTTTTAATACTCGGTACATTTCTTCTAATCCTTTTATTGGATTGTCTAATCGATCGAGCACGAAACTACTCAATACCATATGTTGGCTATTTTCTGCGAAAGGTAAATGCTCAGCTTTGGCTAATCCAAATGTTAGGTTATGGTGTTGCTCTCCCTTATGTGAATGTTGATCTAAACCTTTATCTGTCAAGTCAATCGAAATTTCCTTGCCTTCTACCCAAAATTCATTTGCGCGTTTTAGCATTTGATAACTGTAGTCAATCCCCCAACAAGATGATTTAGGATAGTGCTTTGCCATACTTGCTATCCATCTGCCGACGCCACAACCGACTTCCAAGATGTTGATATTTGTTTCAGTTGAATAGTGTAGTTGTGCAAAATCAATGATTGGTTGAAAGGAGTATTTTTCCCAAAATTGGTCTGCTAGATGTAGTGCGGATTGTCTAACCACCATGTCGTGATAATGCTCATAAATATCTTGTTGAAATTCGAGTTCTGTTTTATTATAGAAAAATGGAATTCCTTTTCTTGTGGTCAATGGTCGCATTGCTATTATTTGTTTTTTTTTAAAGCACAGCAGATTAAAATTATATTTTCTGGATTATCTCTCCTGTGAAGTTTTGAGCTTTATATTTTCTTTGTTGGTTAATGCACTTCCATTATTCCTTTTGTTTCATAGTTCTATAATTAAAATTATCAATTTATTTTTCTGGACTCTATTGCAAAACTTTTTTAATGTACTAATAGACAATTACTGAAGGGAATAAGAGTATTATGGGTTTAACAATCCATTCACATATAGTGTGATATAAATCAGACTATTAATAAAATAAAATTATTGGAATAGATCTCTTACTCAAGTTAAGCTGACTATAAAGTTTAATTTATTACCAATTTAGACAACCGGTAGACAGTTAATACTAAGTGCTTCGAGAATTACATTATGCTTACAGCATGAATAGTTAGATCACATCACCGGCACACCCTCGTCATGATATAGAGGAAACTCTACCATGTAGTCATTAACACTCTCTCTGACAGAATTAATTCTAGCCTCATCAGCAATGTCAGTAAGTACATAATCGATCCAATCCACAACCTGTAGGCAATCCTTTTCTTTTAGTCCTCTTGTTGTCGCTGCAGCTGTACCAATGCGCATTCCTGAAGTGACAAATGGACTCTTGTCATCAAATGGTACCATATTCTTATTGATCGTAATATCTGCTTTTACCAAATTGTTCTCTGCTTCTTTACCTGTGATGCCTTTTGATCTTAAGTCGATCAACATCAAATGATTATCTGTACCACCTGAAATGATCTTATATCCTCTTTTGACAAATTCATCTGCCATGACTTGTGCATTCTTGATGACTTGAGTGCCATAATCTTTAAATGCCTGTGTATTGGCTTCGGCGAATGCAATGGCTTTTGCGGCGATCACGTGCTCCAGTGGTCCACCTTGCATTCCAGGGAATACAGCACTGTTCATGATAGAGGACATTTTGATTGGATTGCCTTTTTTGGTGGTCCGTCCCCATGGATTGTTGAAATCTTTGCCTAGCATGATGATGCCTCCTCTTGGTCCTCTAAGCGTTTTGTGTGTAGTCGAACTCACAATATGGCAATGTGGTATTGGGTCTTTAAGGTGATTACCTGCGATTAAGCCTGCAGGATGGGCGATATCAGCCAGTAATAGAGCGCCAACCTCATCAGCAATCGCTCTGAATCTTGCATAATCCCAATCTCTTGAATATGCAGACGCACCACAAATAATCAATTTTGGTTTGTGTTCCTTTGCAAGGTGCTCGACCTTATCCATATCAATGACTCCTGTATCCTCTTCTACGCCATAGAATTTAGGGTTGTAGACTTTACCTGAAAAGTTTACAGGCGATCCATGTGACAAGTGACCACCGTGAGCTAAATCAAAACCAAGTACAGTATCTCCTGGCTGTAGACAAGCAAGGAATATTGCAGCGTTTGCTTGCGCACCTGAATGTGGTTGCACATTCGCGTAAGCTGCACCAAACAAGTCTTTCAGTCTGTCAATGGCGATTTGCTCTACTTCATCGACAACCTCACAACCACCATAGTATCGCTTGCCTGGATAGCCTTCAGCATATTTATTGGTTAGACATGTGCCCATAGCATTGATGACTGCACGGCTACAAAAGTTTTCCGAAGCAATCAATTCAACACCTTTGATTTGACGTACTTCTTCTTTTTTTATGAGGTCGAAAATAGGATCCATTATAGTGCTTGTTTTATGCCTGCAAATGTATTATAAAACATGCTAACATGATGCATCTTATTTCAACAGAATGTAATTCCATTTCAAAAAAAAGTTGAATCTTGATTTTATTAACTATACATTTGAAATGAAATTTAGATAAATGAGAAAATCTAGAAATACATATACTAATTCTTGGACTCCTAACGGATGCTGAGGTAAGTAGTATTTCTATTATTAAGATATAGCCTTACCGACGTACTCGGTAGGGCTTTTTTTTGTGCGTATTATGAAGATATTCAAGTTTTATATTGATTCGTTTTCAGGGTTGAGTCGAGAGGTTTGGCTGATTTCATTGATTTATTTGGTAAATCGATGTGGTGAAATGGTGATCCCTTTTATGAGTCTGTACATTACGCAAGAGCTGGGTTGGACAAAGTCGCAAGCAGGGGTTGTCTTAACTTGTTTTGGTCTTGGTGCTTTGATAGGCTCTAATGTTGGCGGATATCTTACAGATCGAATTGGTAATTTCAAAGTCATGGCCATCAGTTTGTTTGGTACAGCTATTGGTTTTACCTGCATCATGTTTTTTACATCTTTCTATACATTGAGTGGTTGGTTATTCATCACTGCTTTATTTTCTAGTGCTTTTAGTCCTGCCGCCTTTGGAGCAGTTAGTGTATATGGAAATAAGGAAAATGCTGCCAGAGGTTATTCTTTACTTAGAATGGCGATCAATTTAGGGGTAGCCATTGGTCCTGCTGTCGGTGGTTTTGTGGCAAGCGCTTACAGTTACAATTGGTTGTTTATATTAGATGGATTGACATGTGCACTCGCTGGGATTGTATTGTTTCTTGTCTTGTCTCACATTAATGAACCCCCGAAGCATTTGTCAAAAGAAAAAGAAGAGTCTGATTATTCACCATATACAGACAGGCGACTTATCTTATTTTTGTTTTTCAACTTGATTAACATGATCGCTTTTTTTCAGATCATCTTTGCAGTTCCTGTTTACTTTAGGGAAGAACTGTTGCTATCTGAATTTTGGATTGGTGTCTTTTTTACTGTTAATGGGTTATTGATATTTACTTGTGAAATGCCTCTTATTTATCTAATTGAAAAGAAGGATAGCTATCTCTTGCCAATGGCTTTAGGTGCGATAGCCATAGGATTTTCTTTTTTAAGTTTGAATCTATTCGCGATTCCATTAATGGCAATAGCTTCATATTCCTTATTGATCGCCTTCGGAGAGATCATTAACTTTCCATTAATTCCAACATTAGCAATGAGGCAATCCGATGAGAAAAGTCAAGGCAAGACAATGGGACTAGTCTCTATGATGTTTGCTTTTGCATTTACTTTTGCTCCTATAATGGGATTACCAGTCGTAGAGAAAATTGGGTTCTACAATTACTTCTTTCTGGCATGTGCGTTCTCTGTTATTTCTGGAATATGCTTGTTGTTAATGAGACAGAAAGTACTGTAATCTAAATACTGTAAGAAGTTTCGAGGATGTGCATATAATCAAGATAATTACTAAAAGTGCTATTTTATAGTTCGACTGTCTTCATGTTTATAAAACCCTAGCATAATCCGTTGTATTAAGGCCTTTCATGGAGCACCTTTTTTACAACCCACAAGAGATCCAGTCATAAACCAGAACTCTTGTGTAGTTGTAGGGCTAATAAGCCATGCGGAAATTGGGATGCTTTTAATTTAGATCAGTGAACTAAGTGTTGTCAGCAGATCATCAAATATTGTATGGTCGAATCCTACAGATTGCTTCAAAATTTTGCCTTCCTTATCCAGAAGGAACATTCGGGGAATCACATAATCGCCGATCTGGTTAAATAAATATTGATTTGGGTCAGGTATAAATGCAAAAGCATAACCAGTGCGATATTGGAAGCTTGTCAAGGACATCGCATCGTCAGTAGATCCAATCGCATAGATATTTAATCTAGATTGCCAAGAAGAGGGTAGTCCTTCATCAAGCATTTTTAATTTTTGCAGACAAGGCGGACAGCGTGTTCCAAAGAAAACAACAATACTTGGTTTACCGATTAATGACTTATCTGAAATGAGATTGCCATCAATGTCAGCTTGTTCAAATGTGATGAATTGATCACCAACATTCGTGTAGAATTGTTGGCCATTTACTTGAAAACTTGAAAGGAGCCAAAAAATGGTCCAAATTTGAGATTTGAATAGCATAGGTTTTGGGATTAGGTATATGGGAAACTTAGGAGCTTAGATTAAGCCCTAGTATAATGCTTTAGTTAAGTCATCTAGTATGTTGTCCAGTATTAAAAAAACCTTAAGGGCATAAAAAAACCCTGTTGGCAGTACCAACAGGGTTTATATATAATTGATGGGATATTATCAATTAACGATTAACTCCAAGAGCTTTCAACGTCTCGAAATCCATTTGACCAACAGGTAAACCGTTGTCTCTTTGGAATTTCACTAACGCAGATTTAGTGTCAGCTCCAAGTACATTATCCGCACCTGCAGTTCCAACATTATAACCTCTTGAGATTAAAGCGCTTTGTACTCTTCTTACTAAGTCAGCAGTGATGTCATCAGAACAAACAACTTCTCTCCACTCAGTGAAACCACCTGGTGTTACTAACTCTCTTCTCGATACTGTGCTGTATTCAGCAGGTATCTCAATAGTTCTAGTAGAAGCAGGAGAAGCAATTTTTCTGTATGATCTGTTCTCATATCTAGCATCGATATCAGAAGTATTCGCAGTAGCATCTTGAGCTAATTTTTGAATAGATCTGTTTTCGTATTTAGCTGGAATATCAGTAGAATTAGCAGTAGCATCGTTCGCTAACTTCTGGTAAGTTCTAGTCGTGTACTGAGCAGGAACATCAGCAGAAGTAGTTGAAGCAGGGCTAGCAACTTTCTTGTATGATCTAGTTGTGTATTTAGCAGCAATATCAGTGGTATTAGCAGATGCATCATTTGCTATTTTCTGATATGTTCTCGTTTCGTATCTAGCAGGAACATCAACTACTCTTGTAGTCGCTGGAGTAGCTACTTTTTTATACGATCTAGTCGTGTACTTCGCAGGAACAGTTACTGATTCTGTCGTAGCAGGAGTAACTAATTTTTGGTAAGTTCTAGTCTCGTACTTTGCAGGAATATCAATAGTCTCTGAAGAAGCAGGAGTTACTAGTTTTTGGTAAGTTCTAGTCTCATACTTAGCAGGAACTGGTACAGCTTCTGTAGTCGCTGGAGTAGCTAATTTTTGGTACGTTCTTGTAGTATACTTAGCTTCAACTGGAGAAGACTCTGAAGAAGCAGGAGAAACTAATTTTTGGAACGTTCTAGTCGTGTATTCAGCTGGAATATCAACAACTCTTGTGCAATCGTCACCGTTGTCAGTCCAACCAGCATCACAACCTTGTCTTACTTTTTTAGTAACAGTTCTGAATTGTGCAGGAACTTCAACTAAACACCATACTAAGCAATCGTTAGGATCAGCTGAAAGACAATTTCTGTCAGCTTTTTTCTTAACCCACTTTGTAGATGCAGGTGCAGTCTGAATTTGCTCTGATTCTGTACCATACTTAGCTGGTCTTCTTTCAATTCTTGTAGAAGCTTCGCTAACTAATACTTGCTCAGAAACAGTTTCGTACTGTGCAGGAACTGGTCTTAGTGTGTTATAAGCATCTTTTACTAATACTTGCTCAGAAACAGTCTCATAAGTCGCAGGTACAACTCTTAAAGTTGTATAAGCGTCTTTTACAAGTACTTGCTCAGAAACAGTTTCGTAAACAGCTGGAATAGTTCTGATTTGAGTACTAGCTTCTTGAACCAATACTTGCTCAGAAACAGTTTCGTACTGTGCAGGAACTACTCTTAAAGTAGTGTAAGCATCTTTTACCAAAACTTGCTCAGAAACAGTTTCGAATGTTGCTGGTACAACTTCAATTCTGGTTGAAGCTTCTTGTACTAGTACTTGCTCAGAAACAGTTTCGAATGTAGCAGGTGTTACACTTAAAGAAGTTCCAGCTTCTTTAACTAATACTTGCTCAGAAACAGTCTCAAATTGAGCAGGAACTGCAGACAATCTTGTGCTAGCTTCTTTTGTTAATACTTGCTCAGAAACACTTTCAAATTGAGCTGGTACAACACTTAAAGAAGTTGAAGCTTCTTTAGCTAATACTGACTCAGTTTGAGTTTCAAATGATGCTGGGTTAATGGATACTTGTGATCCAGCGTCTTTAGCAAGAACTTGCTCAGAAACAGTTTCGTACTGTGCAGGAACTACTTCAACTCTCTGTGAAGCGGCTTTAATCAAAACCTGCTCTGTAACAGTTTCGTACTGATCTTGGATTAAACACTTAGCGTAACACTTGCCTGGCTCACTTGGCATTCCTGCCTCTGGCTGAGCTATTGCTACTAGTGCTGCCAACATAAAAACTGCTGTTAATAGTAGGCTAATTTTTCTCATAGTCACTGATAGAATTTTTAATGAATGAAATTATTGTTATTATATTAGTTTTATCTCTATGTCTATTTCGGGCTGCAAATTTAGCACTTTATCTTAGGATGGCATAAAAAGTACTTGATTGAATTTCTCGATTCCACTTTTATCCCTGATATCTCTGAAAAATCTGCTGTAGATCCATTTTTTTTCAAAATCACTATTTCGTTGTCATTACGATCATATGCAAATTTTTCTTCTTTCCCTTCCCTAATTAACTTGGAAGCGTCAATAGTTGCAATGGCATAATGTTCTGTTAATTTCTGACGCACGTTATCCTTAAAGTCACTATCAAAGGCCTTATTACTTACGTGACACCTGAAAAGTTTTCTTTCTAAAATCGCCTTTGAAAGGAATTTTAATAAGAAATGGTCAGAATTTGCAGATTCTTTAATTGTATACAGAATGTCAATATCATCTATAACACTATGATTGTCAATTACTTCCTTATTCAGTGATGTTGAATTACTGTTCAAAAAGTAGTTCAAAGAAGCAGAGGAGACAGTTTTCCCAGATTTTTTTAGCGTTTTGTAAAATAATATCAACATCGACTCCGCCGCAACTGATGCTTGATGCAAATACACCTGCCAATACATGATTCTTCTAGCGACTAAGAACTTTTCTATTGAATAAATCCCTTTTTCTTCAACCACCAACTGATTATCTACCACATTGAGCATGGCAATTATTCTGTCATATCCAATGACACCTTCAGCTACACCTGTAAAAAAACTGTCTCTATTCAAGTAGTCCATGCGGTCCATGTCTAGTTGACTGGAGACCAATTGATGCAAATACTCCTTAGAGTAGGTATTCTTAAATATATCGATCGCCAATGATAGACGACCATCAAACTCCTTATTGAGCTCCTCCATATAGGCAAGAGAAAGATCCTCATGATGGACTGCTATTATTTCGCCCTCAAGGGCATGAGAAAAAGGACCATGACCGATATCATGTAATAATATAGCGCAACAGACTGCTTCATATTCCTCATCAGATATGGCAATCCCTTTATCTCTTAATGTGTTAATAGCTCTTGTCATTAAATGCAGTGCACCTAGAGCATGATGAAAACGGGTATGTAGAGCACCAGGATAAACATAGTGAGATAAGCCCATCTGGGATATCCGGCGCAATCTTTGAAAATAAGGATGATCTATGATATCATACAGAAAGTCAAAGGGAAAGCGTATAAATCCGTAAACCGGATCATTGAATATTTTTCTTTTGTTCATCTCAGCCAAGCCGTGAAGATATGTTATATATTAAATAACTTGGAATGGATGTCTATCAATCAAAGGATGTAGTTGTACTGTTAGTAATAAGATGCCTTTTTTGAACGTTACATTCAAAACCGATTGTTAGCGTTAATAATCTTTACACTTAATAAGTTTATTTATATGTTATTGAAAGAAACTTACTCTTCTTTCGAAACATTCCCTTTCAAAATGCACTATTGAATGTCAGATCAAATAAAAATACTTTGGGCAGATGATGAAATCGACTTGCTCAAACCTCAACTTTTTTTCTTAGAAAAGAAAGGATATGAAGTAACTACCGTCACCAACGGCCACGATGCATTAGATGTTCTTGATGAGATGAATGACATTGATGTTGTTTTTCTTGATGAATCTATGCCAGGCTTGACTGGTTTAGAGACGCTGAGTCGGATAAAAGAAAAGAACACCCAGATGCCGATTGTGATGATCACCAAGAATGAAGCGGAGAATCTGATGGAAGAAGCGATTGGTTCGCAGATTGATGATTATTTAATCAAACCAGTTAATCCAAATCAAATCTTACTTACGTTAAAAAAGTTAATCGATAATAAGAGACTTGTTAGTGAAAAAACTGCATCTGACTATCAACAGGAATTTCGCCAGATAGGCATGGACATCAATAGCAAATTGAGTTTCGAAGAGTGGGTTAATATTTATAGAAAAATCATCAACTGGGAAATAAAGTTAGATCAATCGGATACGCCTCAGATGAAGGATATCCTCAATATGCAGAAGCAAGAAGCCAACAATGAATTCTCCAAATTTATCATCAAACGATACGAAGATTGGATGAAAAGTGAAGATGGCCCAGTAATGTCTCATGATCTGATGAAGGAAAAGGTATTCCCTCAAATGGATGATGCTAAACCAACAATTTTCCTTTTGTTGGATAATTTGAGATATGACCAGTGGAAAATTATTGAGCCAATTTTGATGGAGAACTTTAGAGTCGAAGAGGAAGATTATTTCTACAGTATTTTACCTACCAGTACACAGTATTCGCGAAATGCTATTTTTTCTGGAATGTTACCAAACGATATCTATAAACATCACAAAGATTTATGGGTGTTTGACCATGAAAAAGATGGTAAAAATAATCATGAAGGGGAGTTGTTTGAAAAACAGGTCAATCGCCTAGTCAGAAAAGAACTGAAGACGCAATACGTTAAGGTGACAAATGCACATAAAGCAAAACAATTCAGCGATAATATCCACAATTACTTGAATAATGACATTACTGTTGTTGTCTACAATTTCATCGATATGATGTCCCATGCACGAACAGAAATGGAAGTGCTTAAAGAATTAGCAGGTGATGAAAAAGCATATCGATCGTTAACCAGATCTTGGTTTTTGAATTCGCCTCTGTGGTTGAGTTTGGAGAAAATTGCAGATAAGGACATTCAATTGTTTGTCACCACAGATCATGGGACCATCCGTGTTAATCAACCGTCTAAAGTAGTTGGAGATAAGGATACGACCACAAACCTTAGATATAAGACAGGCAGAAGCCTTAAGTTTAATGATAAGGATGTCTTGGCGATTAGCGATCCAGAAAAAGTAGGATTACCGAAAGTGAACATTAGTTCGACCTATATTTTTGCTAAACCTGATGTCTATTTCTTATATCCTAATAACTATAATTATTACAACAATTTCTACCGAGATACTTTCCAGCATGGAGGGATATCTTTGGAAGAGGTGATCTGTCCGTTTGTCAGGTTGTCTTCTAAGTAAAATAGAGTGCTATCTGTTCAAGAGTTCTTAATCTTCTTCGAGAGAAGCCTGATACTTCTTACTGGCCCTAGCCGAGATAAGTATACTGACTTCATATAACACGTAAACTGGTACACCGACCAAAAATTGGGTGACAACATCTGGTGGAGTAGCAATCGCAGCAATAATAAGGATAACAATAAAGGCATGCTTTCTATATTTTCTCATCACATCAGGTGTCAACAGACCGATGATGGAAAAGAAGAACACAAATATTGGCAGCTGAAACAGTATGCCAGTAGGCACCGTAAATAAGGTCATGTAGTTCACATATGAAGAAAGGGTAGGTGCGGTAGATACCATAGCACCAACATCAAATCCAATCAGGAAATTAATGGCAAACGGAGCGATAATGAAGTAACCAAAGGAGACGCCCATTATGAAGAGTAAGGAACAACTAAACACAATTCCTCGTGCTGCTTTTCTTTCTCTTTCATAAAGTCCTGGTTTTATGAATTTCCAGAATTCATAGAATAAGTATGGAAATGAAGCTATGAAACCCATCCAAAATGCTACTTTGATGGCGGTAAAAAATTCTTCTCCCATTTGGATGGGCTTTATTTCGAATTTTTCTGGTGTAAAACAAGTGGTATCCGACAACATGCAGAAAAACCTATATGTAGGAAAATCATCATGTCGTGGACCAAAGATGATAAAGTCAAAAACAAACCTTCTGAAAACGAAGGCTAAAACACCAAAAATCACTATCGCTACCAAAGATCTTACTAAGTGCCAGCGGAGCTCCTCGAGGTGTTCTACAAAGGACATTTCCTTTTCTCCATCTGCTGATGAAGAGTCCACTTTTTTACTTTTTACTTTTTTACGTTTCTTGAACCAGCTCATTCGAGAACAAAAATACAAAATGTGTGTCTTAAGTTTATCTTATCACCTAAGCAGTCTGTCTATTTTTTAAGTAGATTGGTGAAATCTGAGCTGCCTTCGTGTATAAAAGTTTACATTTGCGCTTCACAAATAATTTCTGTGATACTAGATATTGTTCTGTTTGTGGTCAGTTTGGGTGTATTGATTTATGCTTCTGACAGATTCATAGCTGCAGCCGAAAGTATCGGTCTGAGCCTTGGCGTGTCTCCATTTATCATCGGAGTTACAATTGTAGCATTTGGAACTTCTTTGCCAGAATTAGCGACGTCTATTGCTTCTGTATTTGCCGGCAATTCTCAAATTGTCATTGGGAATGTGATTGGATCTAATATTACTAATATACTGCTTGTACTGGGTTTGACAGCTTTCATAGGACGGGATATTTTACTGGATTTTGATGTCATGGATGTGGATATGCCTTTGTTATTGGTATCCGCGTTTTTGCTTTATTTCGTAATCAGTGATTTACATGTCAGCATTTTTGAAGCTATTCTTCTATTGTCTTGTTTAGCTTTGTTTTTATATAACTCACTAGGCTCTGGCAGGGATGAAGATACAGAAAAGACAAAGGTGAGTGGTGTTACTTATTTAACAGTCTTGATAGCGGGAATATTCATTTTTTTAGGAGCAAAATATACGATTACCGCCATCAGTAATATTTCTGAAAGCATCGGCATTGGAGAAGATGTCATTGCTTTAACTGCTGTAGCATTAGGAACGTCACTCCCTGAAGTAATGGTAAGTATAGCCGCAGCTAGACGAGGTAAACATGCCATTGCTGTAGGTAATGTACTTGGTTCCAATATATTCAACACTTATGCAGTTACTGGTATACCAGCATTGATAGGGACTATTGTTATACCTGAAGATACCATTTACTTTAGTGTTCCATTCATGATCTTTGTCACTCTCATATTTGCCTTTATGTGTATTTCACGGAAGATTTCAAAGTGGGAAGGTGTCACTCTATTAGTACTGTACGCATTTTTTCTTGGAGAGACATTCCAACGAGGCATATAGAGGAATGGTGTTTTAAGTAAGGATGGGTTCAATATTTGGATAGCTATTACAATCTTATCATAGAATAAATCGTTTCAACTCAAAATCAGTATACAAAGATGTTTGATCAATTATTTGGAGATATGCAGAAGAAGCAAGAAGACATGAAAAACAAGCTTGCTTCCATCACATTAGATCATACGATAGATGATGCCATCACTATCTCTTTAAATGCCAATAAGGAAGTATTGAACATTTCAATCCATGAGGATAAAATTGACTTAACTGATAAAGAACAATTAGAAGATTTGCTTGTCGTTGGACTTAATGAGGCACTACAAAAAGCAGAAGAAGTACAGGTGAAAGAAAGTCAATCTTTGTTGGGTGATATAATGCCTGGAGGTTTGGATAATTTGTTTGGCAAATGATTAAGCAAATAAGCCTAACGTTAATTATAGTTCTATTTTCATTGATCAGCATTGCTCAACCTACGCGAGTATTTAATGTTGATTTCAACAACATGGACGAAATTGATAATATTGCTGGGAGAGTTGGAGTTATTGCTGGCAATCCTGGGTACGAGTGCGGTGTGGATGGTATGGCAATTAGATTTGATGGATTGACGGACAGCATTGCGTATGAGGGCAATATTGAACGATTATTGAATCAAGATTTTGCTTTAAGTTTTTACTTCTTTATCGATAATACTTCGAACACGACAGATCAAATAGATTTAATTTCTTTTGGTAATAACGAATGTCCGAAAGACTCCTCTTTGACAGTGAGATATATACCTCAAACAAGTACTATTTTAACAGAAATTTCAATAAATGGAAGTGCAACATTTATTTTTCCTGTTAGAGGTCAAGTGCCTCCTGGACAATGTTGGAATTATGTGGTGATCAATAAAAGTGATGATAAACTTGAGTTGTTCATTAATGATGTATTGGTTGATGAGAATGAGGATTTCGCTCGAGATTTTCGATTTAAAATTGGTGGTGTACTTACGATTGGTGGAAGCCCCTGTATCAATAGCTTTACTACCCGGTTTGCCGGTTTAATTGATGAAATTCGGATTTATGATCAAGTGCTTGAAGAAACAGAAGTGGTATCGGAAAATTTAAACCCAGACCGTATAATAACAGAAGATCAAACCATTTTTATTGGTGAGACGATCGACATTGTCACTGGAAATAGTTGTTCTTCTTCTTTTAGTTGGGACCCAGAAACAACATTAGATGACCCTACTAGTATGTCTCCAACAGCTAGCCCTACAGAAACAACAACATATAATTATACAGTCAATTATGGGATATGCTCTACTACTGATAACGTGAGAATTAGTGTTGTAGATCCTACTGTCTCTAGCTGTGATCAATTGCTTGTACCAAATGCGTTCACCCCTAATGGCGACAGTCGAAATGATGAGTTTGGTATCAGTAATGATTTTATTATAGACGATCTGATCACATTTCAAGTATTTAGCAAGTGGGGCGAAAAACTATTTGAAACGACTTCACTTGACCAAAAATGGGACGGGACATACAAAGGAAAAACAATAAATCCAGGCAGCTTTTTGTACAGAGTAGTCTACATATGCTCAGGAGAAGAGTTTAGTGCCTCGGGCAATTTTATCTTAATTAATTAGACACATAAGAGCACTACTACAAAATACTATTCACAATATATCCGGCCTTTTCATTACTTAGAAATTCATATTCCCAAAGGTATTATAGCCTTCACTAAAATTTAATTCTAAGTTTCAGTCGAGTTTCATATGACTTTGTACTTTTATATACGTCTTATGAATTGTAGGCTTCCTGCAGTGGTTAAAATTATGTGCTTTGGTTAATAAATTATTTCTCTTCATTTCTTTCACGATCTTACTGTTTTCTTGTAAACAATCAACATCTGCCAATCAATCGGAAATACCAGATTTATCCGAATTTAAAAAGGTGGATGTTCCCGTCAATAAAGCAAGTGAGCCTGCTAATTCTTCCATTAAAAAAGAGACTGCAACTACTAAACAATCAATAGATAAAGCAGAAACTAAAGTCAGTGAAAAAAATAAAGTTGTTGTGCCAGAAAAAGAAACAGCATCAACTGTGAAGACGAAACCCAAAACAACCAATAAGCCAATAAACCAATCAAAACCAAAAGTTACCTATAAACCACAAATCCAATTTGATGAACCAATTCACGAATTTGGAGAGATAACAGAAGGCGACATCATTGAGCATAAGTTTGCATTCAAAAATACTGGCAAAGCTGAATTAGTCATTAAATCAGCTAAAGCAAGTTGTGGCTGTACAAACCCCAGTTATCCGTTCATTGGGATAGCTCCAGGTGAGACAGGATTTATCGGCGTTACCTACAATTCAGTAAGCAAAGATGGACCTCAGAAACCTGAAGTCACCATCAAAACAAATGTTGACGATACTTCTATAATTTTATATCTGTCAGGTGTTGTTTTGCCTAAGGAAGAGGTTGAAGCAAAGGAAAAGGAGGAAGGTTCTAAAGACTAAATTCTCTTTACAGAAATCGAACACGATATTTGGTCAATTGTACGTGATTCCTTTCATGTTAATAAATATCGATTTTATAGTATAGATGAAAAACACTCAGCAGTAAACCTATATAAAAGCAGTCTATCTGACCAGCGTTACATCACCTTTATAATTGATTACTTGTCCATCAGTAAAAAGAACTGATACTAAATAAGCATATACTCCAGGCAGAGCATCTTGGCCATCTGGAGCTCTTCCGTCCCATATGTCTGTACCTCTGTAGAAGAGATTACCCCAACGATCAAATATTTGAATTTGATTTACTTGTTCTACTCCCACTCCTGTAGCTACACTAAATATAGTATTTCTGGCTTCTATGATTTGGCTGGGATCATTTGTTGGAAAAAAGATATTTGGTATATAGACATTTCTTGATCTTTTCACGCTAATGGCAACTTCGTCCATCGCTGTGCAACCGTCTGCATCAACTAATGTTGCTTGGATGTTTAAATCTCTATCAGGCAAAAGAGAGATGCCCTCCATACCGATAGGCAAGAAGCCTATTGGTTCTGAACTTGCATAATTGACAGAATCAATACCTACAAGAGTGAATATATCTGGTATAAGTCTAAATTCTTCTCCGAGATCAATTGTTGTGTCTTGTCCAAGCGAAATCATGGGGGGATCAGGCTCTGTAACTTCTTCGGTCACAGTGTTGAGCGAAGGACATCCATCAGAGTCAAACACATTGAATATATATGTCCCAGCACCTACTTCTACTCTTTCATCAATATCGATCAAGTTGCCTCCTTGGATAATGCTATACCTGTAAGGAGGAACTCCACCTTCTACATCTTCAACGCCTAGGAGAGTTGTTTCACCTGCACATCGAATTGGGTCAAAATCACTGACTGAGAACGTGACATTCGAAACCGCTTCTAGCTCAGTAGCAAAAGTTTCTGGACAACCATTGCTGTCTTCAATATTGATTTGATACATGCCTGGATCGAGCCCATTAGCAGTACCACTAGTAATGTCTGGAAAGCCTTCCCACTCAAATGTGTAATCACCATTACCTCCTGTGACATCTAGACTGATTGTGCCTTCTGGATTTCTACAGCTGATTGCAACAGAGGCTGATTCATTTAAACTTGCCACCAATTCTTCTGGTTCTCCAACTTCAAATTCCAGTGGAGAAGAAGGACATTCATTTGCATCATCAATTATTGTCAGATTATAAATTCCTGCTTCAAGATCTGTAAGTCGATTGGTATTCATTCCTGGCACCTCTTCCCAGTTAAAGGTAAAATCATTTGCATCGCCCAGAACGTTTACAAAGATGATCCCATCTGCAGTACCAAAACATGTGGCATCTGTAATCTGAGTATCTTCCATACGTACTGTAACAGAGTCTCCTTCTGCAACTACAAAATTGATTGTGTCGGCTCCGCAAATATTATCTGTAACAATGACAAATTGATCTCCACTTGATAGTTCTAAAGCTGTCGAACTCGAAACAGCTTGGTCAGTTTCTCCAGAAGACCATTCTATGTCGAACATACCTGTCGAACCTCCTGTGATGGCAATGGATCTGGAACCATTGGCGTCACCAAGACAAATAGGTTCGCTAATCAGTTCTATATCACTTGGTACTATTGGATCACCGTCTTCAAGTCTTACTGGAGCTATTGCTTCACAACCATTTGCATCTGCAAATCGTAACGAGAAGAATGAACCTGCTGGCACATCTGTAAAAAGACCGTTGTCGTCACCTAGAATAGTATCATTCTCCGCATTACCTGTAAGACCAATAAGTTGAAAATTTGTGTAAGGCGCTGTTCCATTTTGAATAGCAACAGCTGGAATTTCTACTTGACCTGTTCCACCAACACAGACGGCTAGTGTGGTTAAAATTTCTTCAGGACGCACAAATACATCGTCGCTTGTATTTATTTCTTCAATCATGAAATCTTGAGAACACTCAGTATTACCAGCAACAGTTCTTGTGATTATGTAACCCCTGTCACCCTCAAGATCTTCCCTTCTGGCTCCAGTCCCTCCATCATCCCAAACAAATTCATTTACACCACCAGGATTGTCAAACTCTATAATACCATCTGCCACTGCTCTACAAGACGCATTAACTTCATCAATGATATCTGGAAAAGGATCTGTTAATTCTAAACTTAATGTTATGTCTGTTATCACCGTTTGACAGCCGCTGCTGTTAGACACAGTTACCGTATAGGATCCTGCACTAAGATCGCTTCTGAGCAAATCGGTTGTTACAGCTCCATCTTCCCAATTAAGGGAGTAATCCATATCGCCACTATCTAAATCTAATTCAATACTCCCATCATTTCCAGAACCAGTGCATGCTGGACCAGTTTCTACGACATCTCTTACTTCGATAGGGTCTAGGTCTATGTCTATATTTATATCCGTATCACAAGTTCCATTAGAGATATTTAATCTGTAACTACCAAAAATCACATTCTCAATTTCAAGATCGCCACCCTCAGCTCTATCTAGTTCTGTATTTCCTTGAAATAAAATAATGGTTAAAGGGTCTGCGATAGCACCTGGATCAATTTGTAATGTAGATTGAAATGACTCACAATCTGGTACAATGGACACGTTGTTTTCGTCTAAAGCAAGATCACTGGTTGTTGCAATATCTACACTCATGACTGTCGTGTTACAACTTGCAGAGCCAGCCACGCTTACCAGTACATCGTACGTACCAATATCAAGATTTCCTAAAGATTCACCTGGCATACTTGGAATACCATCTACCTCAATAATGTATTGGTTTGGATCAGTAGCTGCTGGTGTATACCCAATGACGCCTAAAGCACCACTACAGTCAACATCAGTAATGTCTAGATCAGTTACAGCTAAGTTCAAAGCGTCTACAGCATTCACTTCCAAATCCGAAATTATCTCTGTGCAAGTACCTGTTGCATCACTTATCTCTACGCTATAGGTTGTACCTGGTGCTAAATCATTTCTGATAGGGTTATCAGTGGTTTGCATATCGTCCCACACAAAGTTATATGGAGCCACACCTCCACTAACACCAATTTCAATCGAACCAAAATCTGTTCCTCCACATGAAGGCTGTGCAATGTCAGCAGTTGTTGCCTGCATTACTTCGAATGGTTCAAAGATGGTGATATTGTTTATTTCTGTAGGGCAACTATTTTGAATAGTAGTGTCTCTAATTTCTAAATTGTAATTGCCAGGATCAACATCCAAAAAGTAGGCATTTTCACCTATAACTGTACCGGCCATATCTGTTAAGGTCATTAAGAATGGAGGGTTAGCACTAGGTTGTCCTTGCAATTCAATCAAACCAAGATCTAATCCACAGTGTACAGAATCAATAACCAGATTAGTCAAATCAAATGCTGATGATTCCTCTAATATTATTTGAATAGGATCGGAAACACATCCCATATTATCTGTTAAGCCAATTTGTACATTATACGTACCCAACGGCAGGTTTTCAATCATTGTGGCATTTACTGGAGGACTGCCATCATCTAATTGCAAGAAATAATCTTGCATATCTCCAGCCTCCCTGGTAAATACAATTGTTCCAGTTGTTGCGCCACAGTCTACCATAGACGTGAATTGGTCTTGTGTTGGCAAACTAAAAGACCCTGAAACCTCAATGGGATCTGTATTCATAAATACCCCACATGCATCTGGCGCTGTATCGGTTATCGTAACAAAGTATTCTGTGCCTACATTTAAATCAGTTCTTATCGGGCCATCTGTGGAACCATCTTGCCACACATAGTCGAATGGACCAGTACCACCATTAATGGCTATGTTGATAGAGCCAACAGCTCCGCAATTCGGATTGTCTGGAATGAGTGAAGCCTCATCTACTGAGATAGACGCACCATCTTCAACTGTAAAAGCACCTGTGCCTATGCATTCATCAGATATATTCATGTACTCAAACGTATAGTCTCCAGGTGGTATGTCTCTTATCACATCTCCAGAGCGCTGAATTGAGTTATTGACGATGCTTACTTCATCTCCATTTTCATCAAAAATGGTGATATTAGGTATTGTTGTAGAGAAAGGTGGATTTGGTGGTGAGGGACTGACAAAGAAAGCTATGTCTGCAAATCCATCACAATCTGCAATGTTGTCTTGGATATCAAAAACAAACTCCGTAGTGCTTGGTACAGTAAACGTTAGTGCTTCTGACGTACAATTAATACCAAGACCTAACGCGAAATCATCTGCAAACACAGTCCATGTTGATCCTGCTACAAAACCAGTCCTATCCGGAGGCCACGTGAGAGTCCCATCTGGACCTGTGTTCATTCTTTCTTCTACACTTAAGGTAGGACTGTCAAAAAATAAAGCATATTGCCCTAAAGCTTCAAATTCTGGTCTGCCACCAGTTACACTGAGTGAAACACTTCCTTGAGAGTCACTATCTGTACAGCCTGGACCTGCTATACTGTCAATAGTAACAACAATTGGCTCAGGTGCATTAATGACAAAATCACTTGTGGTAAAACATCCTGTATTTAAATTAGTAACCGTTAAGAAATAGTTTCCTGGCCCTAAGTCTTCAGCTTCTCTCGCTGTACCTACTACTTCACTTCTACTGTTCTCCCATAAATATGTATAACTCGGCGCATCAGGTGTAACATCTGCCACTAATTTTGCAGTTGAGAGGCTTCCTTCTGCGCATAATAAGCCATCAATACCATTTAATGCAGGAATAGAGTAGCTGATTACTGCGGCCATTTGATCTTCCATCGGAATTGCAATCAGCGTGTCTTTAATCAATGTGCCATTGTCATCAGTTATGACTAAATCATACGAGACGCCAGGGTCTAGATTTGATTCTTCAACACTTTCTGTATCTGAGCTAAGTGTAGCGTTGCTTATAACTTGTCCTGTATCATCTTGAAGGATGTAAGTATATGGAGCAGTACCACCACATACCTGCACATTGATACTTCCTGTTCCTTCCATATTGCCACCACATGGTTGAATAAATGATTCCACTCTCGTACAACCAAATGTCACCTGAGGTAATACTTCGCATATATCTGTTTCTGTGAGTTCTTCATTTGGCGCATCTGGATCGCTATTACCAATGGTTCTTTCAAAACCATCAATAGAATTTGGTATGGTCAATGGCGCGACATTAGTACCGATGCCTACAATCCTGAAAGCTAAGGTGACGATGACATCATCTGTAAAAATATCATCGCTCTCACTATTTGGATGAAACCACAGGATTCTAAGTTGTCCAAGACTATTGGGAACTTCGGTCACATCGTTACAAGTAAATCCAGTTAATACTGGACCTGGACTGCACAATAAGGGTAAATATTCAAGGATCAACGGATCGTAAGTAATGGGAAGTTGTAGAAATTCTACATTATCTATAGCAGAAAATTCAATTTCGAAAAATATGGTATCTCCAAAAGACTGATCTGTTTCATTAGGTCTAGGAAATAAGCTTAAGAACTCATCGCCAGTACAATCACTGCTCTGAGAATATGACACAGTTGTACCTAACGTTATTAAGGTCACAATTAGAAAAAGGGATCTCAAAAAAATAGGCATTAAGGACTTTAATTTTACGGTTGCAAATGTATGCAAATCTCATATACTCATACGTCTTTTAAGACATATAACATGATGCTTTGAAAAACGGTGTATTCATTGGATTTATTGCAAATAAAAACAGCTTAAATTGACGAAGTTAGTTGCCGTCCTGTTTATTCAAATTTTTTATCGAACAAAGACTCAAATATAGGAAAGAACAGCAATCTGTTTAAAGTTTTCTTGTCATACTCACGGCAAAAACATAAGTATTAAAAAAAATTACATGTATAAACCATTTAAATTAAGTGTCACGGATATAAAATAAAGAATAAATAGTCTCTAAAAGCCTAGAGCACTGCATCAACTGCCTAAGTTATTAAGGATTGAAAGATTTCACAACTCTTTCTTATATTGATCCTCGAATAATCTGACTATGAGAAACCTACTGACACTATGCCTTCTAACTCTTGCTGTTATTGCTTCAAGTCAAACCATCATTACATTAGAATGGGACATTAATGTGAATAATTGTGATGATGATGGTGATATTACTATCTCAGAAGACGGATCATTTATTGAGGCTATTGGTTTGGAAGGTCCAGATTGTGTTCCTTGTCAGAGTTTGAGTGCTTCTGGGGCGTGTACCCTTCCGGGGAATGGAAGTCTATGTAGTTCTACGCCTAATGTCATAACCACATTGGTTGATCGAACTGGATTTGAATCCGTAATACTAGATTTATCCATACAGCCGATTTCTTCAAATTTAGAATGTAATCCATGCTCAACATCAGATCTTGCATTTATTAATGTACTCACGACGGAAGGAGAAGAGATTGTCTCTTTAAGTGTATGTGGTTCAGACGATGGTATTTCTAGACAATTGGATTTAATGGCATCTTGCGAAAATTTTGTAGTCGTTGTTGTTGGTTTCAAATCCAATGGGGGTGACGAAGGATTTTTATTCCAAGTCACTGCAAATGGTATTGGCGAATCAGAAATGAACAGAGTTGATTTAGCAGGATTGGTTTTAGACATCAACCAAATAGGCTGTCCAGGTGATACATCAATGGTGGAAGCGACTTTGCCAGACTGCTCAAATTGTCAGATAAGTTATCGTCTTTCGGATGGAACCATAAATACAAATGGTGTGATTCCAATAGCTGAAGATTTTACGGGTGATGAACAATTGATTGATATTTTAATTGAAAATCAATGTGGTATAACCGAAGTCCCCTTTATACCAGTACCAGTAATTAATAATCCCCAAATCTGTGACGGCGTTATCAATAACAACCCTTCTATTTTTGATCAATTTCCATTTTTGCTTGACAATTATGAGGGCTGTACTGATGTAGAATTTCAAATCATAACTAGTGGGATATTTACATTTATTTATGCCTCTGATGGCAAACTGTTTTTCCAAGACGGCACATTGTATTGTACTGAAATCGGTGATCGTGATTGCCGTGAATTATATAGTCTTTATGGCTTGCCAACTGAATTTGAAAGCTGCTCTGTTGTGGAAGAGGATGATGATATAACCATTTTCATTTCAGAGTCATTCGTTGATCAAGAGACAGATGGAATTTGTGTAAATGTAACCACTAATGGAATTGAGGATTTACTTTCTTTCCAATTTCAACTCGAAACAGAATTAGAACCGATTTCATTTGCTAGCAACATTGTTGATGAATCCACAATTGTTGTGACAGATGAAGATTCGCTGTTTGTGATCAAAAGTTTGTGGATTGCTGGAGATTTGATTCCAATACAATTAACAGAAACAGACCCAATCTATACTGTTTGTTTTAATGCAAATACAGCGCCTGGAGCATACGATTTTACGCTCAGGGATACAGAAAGATTATTTAGTCAATTTGTAGTCAGAGAATCATCTGGAAGTTTTAAAGAAATAAGGGATATAGAAGTAGTTGGAAGTGTAATAATTGAACAAGACGGGCATTCTGATGATGAGAACATGGATGAGAACATGGATGAGAA
>CAYVFU010000035.1:23935-44284 GCA_964450495.1 uncultured Saprospiraceae bacterium
ATGGATGAGAATATGGATGATGATTCAAACACTATGGGGTCAATCAATGAAGCAATCGATATTTATCCTTGGTTAGCTAATTTAGATGTGTGTCGTGGGACAGTTATAGCTTACAGTTTTGGGGAGGTGACATTTGTATCGATCGGTACTGGTAGTGAACTTGAATTATATTTTGAGGATGGTACTTTTTATTGTTCCAGTAGTGAATCTTTTGACTGCTTAGCGTTTTATGAGCTGGATCAAACAGTTGGTATGTGGGAATGCACTTCAGACATAGGGAGTATTGCAGCAGCTACGAATGTTGATTTAAAATCAATTCCTAATGAATTAAATGTGTTCCCCAATCCATTTTCAGACTACATTGAATTAGAGTCAAAAGAAAAAATAACCGATATCAATATTTTTAGTTCTGATGGGCGAGAGCTTATGTTTATAAACACTCAAAACAAAAATAGGCTTAATGTTTCTACGCTTGAATCAGGTGTTTATTTTATAAGACTCAAAACAGCCCATGAAACCATTACAAGACAGATAATCAAGCTGTGAAAAATTGTATGATATGCAACATGAAGTCAATTGTATAATCAATTTTTTAATCGACATCCGTTTGATGTTTTTCTAATTCAGACTGTCAGAATAATAGTATTGTGTATATTGGATAATGCTCATAGAACAAATCTTCCAATATTGCACCTGGTTGGCTCTTCTAGGATGGATAATTCTGATTTTAGCCTTGTTTTTTAGACTGCCTCACAAGATCGTCACCTGGAGCATAATTCCCATTTTACTTAGTGTTGTTTATGCCTACTTGATCATTGTGTTTTTTGGTGATGCCGAAGGTGGTTTTGATTCACTTGAAGAATTATCGTTGTTGTTTCAAAACAAGCACGCATTATTAGCTGGATGGATCCATTATCTTGCGTTTGATCTGTGGTTGGGCTATTGGCAATTGAGAGATTCAAAAGAGAAAGGAGTCAATCGCTGGTTTTTACTTCCTTGTTTTTTCTTCACATTGATGTATGGTCCTGTTGGATTATTGTTGTATTTGATCATCCGCTCCATCAGTACAAAAAAGCTTGTCCATGAAAATTTCTAAATACTTGGCTGAGATTTTTGGTCGAGATCCATTGCTGTACAGGCTTGGATTTATGACACTGATCACGGGTTTTATTTTATTGGTTCCAATGATAATAGATAACCGGTTAGTAACTGGCATCAATCCTTGGATCAAACCAATGAAGTTTTGTTTTTCTATTACAGTATTTGTTTGGACAGTTGCATGGTTTTTACAAGATCTAAAATTGAACTATACTAAGTCTGCCAAAATTATCTCTAGGGTTACGGTAATAACCATGTTTGTAGAAATTATAATCATTCTGTTTCAGGCATTTCGTGGTGTACCTTCTCACTTTAATATGTCTACACCTTTAGATGGTATCTTGTTTGGTGTGATGGGTTTATTGATTGGGGTATCTACCGTGATGTCAATCTGGATGTTACTCCTGTATTTGTTTGGTAAGACTTCGACGCACTCTACCTATAGATTAGGGATTATTCTTGGTTTTGTTGTATTTCTTGTATCAAGTTGGATAGGTGGGCAGATGATTTCTAACAATCAACACAGTATCGGTGTTGCTGATGGTGGGGCAGGGGTACCTTTTTTAAATTGGAGTTTAGAAGGTGGCGATTTGCGCATTGCACATTTTTTTGGACTTCATGCCTTACAAGTCATACCGCTAGTCAGTTTTTGGATCAAAGAAAAGCTAGACAGCAAACTTCAGACAATTGCCGTAGCGATCTTTGCTTTAGCTTATTTGGCTATTCTTGGCTTTCTTTATTCGCAAGCAATTGCAGGTAAACCCCTTATCTCAATTTGATTTATCGATTTACTAAGTGAATTTGTAAATGCTGTTGCACAAATAGATTACTCCAATTTCCCATCAATATTAAATTCATTTTTCAAAATTCGTTGGTAATCCTCGGCTTCACTTCTGGTTTGAAATTCACCCATATATACCTTATAAATAACATTCGCTGAGACGATATCTTTTACCACATATATCGGGTCCAAAAACGTTTGCTTAAGGACTTGATTGTAATTGTGTGCGCTTGTCTGATCGCGAAATGTTCCTACCCATACTCTATATTTATCTGGTCTGACAGGTTTACTGGTAGTATATCTTGATGAAGAGGAGACAGCGTTTCGCACTGTTTTAGTTGTTCTAGTAGATTCACGGTGAGGACTTAACTTGGTCGGTGAGCTGTTTGTTTTATGTCTGATGACAGTTCGATTCGATTTTTTATCGTGTTTTTCTAATATCTGTACCATTTTTGATGGAGGTAATGTTTCCTCTATTTTATCAACCATTTTACCTTTAGAGTTGAAGATGATCATAGTTGGCAGCGCAGATACATTGTATTTCTCTTTTTCTTCAAAACCATCAAATTCTTCAATGTTAACCTTAATGGCAATATAATTTTCATTCAATAAATTTGAGACTGTAGCATTTGAAAAAGTCGTTTGGTCCATCCATTTACATGGTCCACACCATGTTGCGTAAAATTCTATAAATGCTAGTTTGCCCATAGAACCTGCTAGAGATTTAGCTTCTTCTACACTTGCTGAATAAAATACAACACCATTTCCATCTGTTGTCTTAGACGAAGCAATTAAGGATGTACTGATGATTAAACTGAAAACTATAAGTATGTGTCTCATAACAGATAATGGTTTGTAGTTATTTATAAAACATTGATTATCTGATTGTATGTAACCAATTATTGTACCAACTCGTCATTGTTAGCCATATTCTGAGGTACTAAGCATATTAAATTAATCATTTATACAAATAATATTATAGATCAGCTCTTTACACATTAGTATGTTATTGAATATAAAAACCTTTTCTACATTCTCTTAACATTCAAAACAAAGAGTCATCAACATTTTTTTACCTTGCAACTCGATTTATTTTAAAAGTGTGTCAATGTCTGATGTTTATGCCTCTATAAGTGCCGTTCATGGGTATGTACCCGATGATGTGCTAACTAATCACGATCTAGAACAGATGGTAGATACCTCTGATGAGTGGATCGTCAGCAGAACTGGTATAAAAGAACGACGAATTCTAAAAGAAGAAGGCAAGGCAACCACAGATATGGGTGTCGAAGTTGTCAAAGGTTTATTGGAAAAATCTGGTACAGATGCATCAGAAATAGATCTGGTTATTTTAGCGACAGTCACTTCTGATATGAATTTTCCCGATGGAGCCAATACAATATGTGATAAGTGTGGCATAAACAATGCCTTCGCCTACGATATTAGTGCGGCTTGTTCTGGGTTTGTGTTTTCCTTATTTACAGGAGCACAGTTTATAAAAACAGGTGCTTACAAGAAGGTAATCGTTTTGGGTGTTGATAAAATGTCCTCTATCGTGGATTATACAGACCGATCTACATGTATTATTTTTGGTGATGGAGGAGGTGGTGTTTTGCTAGAGCCTGCAACGGAAGGCTTAGGCATACGAGATGCAGTGATGGGAGGAGATGGTTCTGGAAGACAGTATTTGTACCAACAAGCTGGAGGATCACTAAAACCAGCAAGTGCAGAAACGGTAGCAGCCAGAGAACATTTTGTTAGCCAAGATGGCAGACCTGTGTTTAAAGCAGCTGTTTCTGGAATGAAAAATTCTGTAACTACCTTATTAGAAAGAAATAATATTACTAAAGACGAAATAGATTGGATTGTGCCTCATCAGGCAAATATTCGAATTATCAATACACTTGCTTCTATGTTGGACTTTCCAATGGAAAAAGTAGTTGTAAATATTGACAAATACGGGAACACAACTGATGGTACAATACCTTTATGTTTATGGGAATTCGAACCTAAATTTAAAAAAGGAGACAAAATAGTATTGACGGCCTTTGGCGGTGGTTTTACTTGGGGCTCTATTCTTTTAGATTGGGCGTACGATTCAAATCAAATTAATAAAAGTTAAAACAACAGTATGGCAAGTACATCTGATATTAAAAATGGCTTATGCATGAATTACAACCATGATGTATATAAAGTGGTTGAATTTCTACATGTTAAGCCTGGTAAAGGACCAGCATTTGTTAGAACAAAGTTGAAGTCATTGACTAATGGTAAGGTAATCGATAACACCTTTCCTGCTGGTCATAAAATTGATGTAGTCAGAGTAGAGAGACGAATTTTTCAATTTTTATACTCTGACGATACAGGATTTCATTTTATGAATAATGAAACCTATGACCAAGTAGCAATAGAAGAAAAATTGATTGACAATTCTAAATTCTTAAAGGAAGGTGCACAGATAGAAATATTGTACCACGCTGATAAGGAAGTTCCGTTGTCAATAGAATTGCCACAATATGAAACATTTGAAATAACTCAAACTGATCCAGGAGCCAAAGGAAATACTGCTACCAATGTGACAAAACCTGCAAAAATAGAAACCGGTGCAGAAATTAAAGTACCAATTTTTATAAATGAAGGCGATAAAGTGAAGATAGAGACGGCTACTGGAAATTATATCGAACGCGTAAAATAATCTGTTATGACAGTAAAAGATATCAAGGAGCTCATCAAATTGATCGATGAGTACAAATTGGCTGAATTTAAACTGGAAGATGGAGAACTTAAATTGACCATTCGTTCCAATACTTACAGCAAAGAGCAAACAGTCATTGCTCAAGCTCCAATTATGGCTGCTGCACCAACGCCAGCGGCTGCTCCTGCAATTTCCCAAACATCCGCTCCAGCACCATCTGATTCTGCTGGGTCAGACGGTACAGAGAATCTTTTAGAAGTAAAATCGCCAATCGTAGGTACGTTTTACAGATCTTCAAACCCAGACAAGCCACCATTTGTAAAAGTAGGTGATACCATCAATGAAGGTGATGTAGTTTGTGTCGTGGAAGCCATGAAGTTGTTTAATGAGATCGAAAGTGAAGTGAGCGGTAAAATCGTTAAAGTTCTCTTAGAAGATGCTTCTCCTGTAGAGTATGATCAAGTATTATTTTTGGTTGACCCCAATGGATAAAAAACCAACTTATGTTTCAAAAAATCCTAATTGCCAATAGGGGAGAGATCGCTCTTCGGATTATTCGTACGTGCAAAGAAATGGGCATCAAAACTGTTGCAGTGTATTCAACAGCAGATCGAGAAAGCTTGCATGTTCGCTTCGCAGATGAAGCCGTTTGTATCGGTCCACCATCTTCTGCGGAATCGTACCTTAATATTTCTAAAATAATGGCAGCCGTTGAGATTACTAATGCCGATGCAGTCCATCCAGGTTATGGTTTCCTTTCGGAGAATGCTGACTTTGCAGAAATATGCACTGAGTATAATGTAAAATTTATCGGACCATCTGCAAACATGATTCGTAAAATGGGTGATAAAGCAACAGCTAAGGCTACGATGATCAAAGCAAAAGTTCCTGTCATCCCAGGCTCCAAAGGTCTCGTAGCAAATGCCAAAAAAGGAATAGAGATCGCCAATGAAATCAAATACCCTGTCATTATAAAAGCCACTGCAGGTGGTGGAGGTAAGGGAATGCGTATCGCTTGGAATGATGAGGAGTTTGAAGACAGTTGGGACAAAGCAAAAAGAGAAGCAGCTGCATCATTTGGGAATGATGGACTGTATATCGAAAAGTTTATTGAAGAACCAAGGCATATTGAATTCCAAATTATTGGAGATCAAAAAGGAAATGTTGTTCATTTATCTGAACGGGATTGTTCTATCCAGAGAAGACATCAGAAATTAGTAGAAGAATGTCCATCGCCATTTATGACAAAATCTCTTCGTAAGAAAATGGGAAATGCTGCCATCAAAGCAGGAAAGTCAATTAAATACGAAGGTCTAGGTACTGTAGAGTTTTTAGTGGACAAACACAAAAATTTCTACTTTATGGAAATGAACACTAGAGTACAGGTAGAGCACCCAGTGACTGAGGAAGTCATAGAACATGATTTAATTAAAGAGCAAATTAAGGTTGCCGCTGGAGAAGAGATAAAAGGTAAAAATTACGAACCAAAAATGCATGCGATTGAATGTCGTATCAATGCAGAAGATCCCTATAACGATTTCCGTCCGAGTCCTGGGCACATATCGTCATTCCATACACCAAAAGGTCAAGGCGTGCGAGTAGATACCCATGCATATGCTGGATACACAGTCCCTCCTTATTATGATTCGATGATTGCAAAATTGATCTGTCGGGCTCGAACTAGAGAAGAGTGTATTACAAAAATGAAACGAGCACTAGATGAGTTTATCGTTGAAGGCATCAAGACAACAGTTCCTTTCCATAAACAGTTAATGCGAGATGAAAACTTTTTCAAGGGTGATTTTGATACCGGATTCATGAATGACTTCGAAATTGAATAGTGTTTTCTATTTTTAAACAACTACCTGTTTCAATTTCTCCATATAGGAATTCTCTTCTTGCCGTCGCCTTTTTTCATTTGCTTGCAGCTGTATTTACAGTAGTGAGTATTCCGATGATTATTCCTTTTTTTCAATTACTTTTTGAAGCGGGTACTGATAATGCAGCACATACGAATGCAAGTCAGCTTGAGCAGCAATTGTATTGGAAAGTGAAAGAAGCAATTGATGCGGTAGGTAAAAGACAGACAGTGCTTTGGGTTTGCTTGCTCTTTATTGTGATCTTTTTTTTAAAAAATATATTCCGCTATTTGGCAATGTATACCATGACTCCGGTTCGCAATGGATGGGTAAAAGATATGCGATTCGCATTATTTGATCGATACAATCAGCTCAGTTTACAATCATTAAAACGAACAAAAAAAGGAAACTTAATCGCAAGCATGTTGACTGATGTCCAAGAGACAGAATGGATGCTTCGTCATTCCTTAGAGACAATTATTAAGTCACCATTGATCATTGTAGGCTGTGTAAGCTTCATGCTCTACCTTAATCCAAGGTTAAGTTTTTTTGTATTCATATTATTGATATTTACAGTGGTGATTATAGGAGGCATCTCCAGAAAACTTAAACAAGAGTCTAAAGAAGCTCAGCAATATTTAGCTGATATAAGTACACAAGTAGATGAAAGTGTAAGTGGGCATTCTGTTATTAAAAGTTATAACGCAGATTCTTTTATCAGAAAACGATTTAATTACCTGAATGAAGGATTCACCTCAATGTACAATAAAGTGCTCCGCAGGAGAGATTTGGCATCTCCGCTCTCTGAAGTGCTAGGTGTTACAATAGTTGCTGTCCTGCTGTGGTATGGCTCTAGAGAGGTTTTTAATGCTAAAATGAGCCCAGAAGCTTTCTTCGCATTTTTGTTTGCATTCTTTCAAATCATAGAGCCGTCAAAAAGTTTTGCTACGGCATATTATACCATTCAAAAAGGCATGGGAGCGTTAGAGCGAATTAATGAAGTTTTTTCGATTCCCATTGGTGCCCATTCCGGAACCACTAAGATTAATGCTTTCAACCAATCCTTGCGATTTGAACATGTCAGTTTTAGACATGATGACGATACAGAAGATTTGTTTAGTGCTCTAGATTTTACTATCAATAAAGGGGACATTGTCAGTATTGAAGGGCCATCTGGTATAGGAAAGACAACTGTTTTACAGCTTTTGCTTCAATTTACGCAACCGACTGAAGGACAGATATTCGTTGACAATACAGCGATAGCTGATGTAGAACTGAAAGATTATCGTAACCTTATTGCGTATGTGGACCAACAAGTCAATATTTTGCACGATACGATCCAAGAAAATATTTGTCTTGGCAAGCTAAAAGACCAGGAGAGAATAAAACAATCTTTAATTGATGCATATGCTTGGAAATTTGTCAGTGCTATGCCAGAAGGAATCAATCAAATGCTGGGAGAGCGGGGATCTAGATTAAGCGGAGGGCAACAACAACGAATTGCCATTGCAAGAGCATTTTATCACAATGCGCCAATATTGATTTTGGATGAAGCAACCAATGCCATTGATGAGGAGTCTAAACAGCTGATAATGAAAGCAATAAGGAAAAAGAATGAAGAAAATGCATTGACCGTTATTCTTGTAAGCCATGACGAAATGATACAAAATATGGCATCGAAGCGAGTCCAATTGAGTGACTAATGAGTTTAGTTAAATTTTGGAGTAAGCTCCTCAAATTTCTATAAAATTCACTACAAAAGCGATCTTGTCTATTATTTCTCTCTATTAAGATAATTTTAGCACTGATAACGTAGTTAAACATATATCTTGCGATCGATTTTGCTGCTCCATTTGTTACGAAAGATCATTCATATAATACTTTTATTAGGCCCAGTGCTGTCTACATCACAAATTGTTGTAGATCAAAGCTCGTTACCTGATTTTGGAGATACCATTCATTATAAAACAGATCGTAAACCTTACATTACTATTGGCGAAGGAGGAGAAGATCAACTGTGGAATTTCAGCCAATTAAATTCACCATATTCTGATGAAATATCTTTCAATTCGCCAGTTGGCATAAGTGAATATGCAGATATGATTGTCCAGCAAAATGGTAAGTTGCTTTTCTTGCTGCATTGGTTTGGATCTGACTTAAAAATTATTGGTCAATATGATTCTCAGCAATTGTCACAAGGAGATCCAAAAGCAAGCCGCTTTACGGAACCTGCATTTTTCAGGAATGAAACATTTGAATATGGAGATTCCTTTAGCCAGGAGTATCAGCAAATAACGACCTATACATCAAATGATCTGTCTTTTGAGACCATAAATTCATTAGCAGAAATACCTGACTCTATTAAGGTCATCAGAGAAACTTCTGTTGTCTATGAAGTTGATGCATGGGGTACAGTTATTTTACCAAACTCAAAAGACGATGTCTTGCGGATGAAGATAGATCGCCGAGAAATCATTAATTATATCGCAATTAAAGATGGTTTTGAAACATCAATTGGCAATCAAAATTTTCTTGACCAACGAATAGCACCACAAGAGATAAGGGACATATCTTACCACTACTATAGTAATAGTAGTAAGACACCTCTGATCATGGTAGAAACAGACAACAAAGGCGATGTCAAACAAGTCGCCTACCAAATCGACAAATCATTTTTTGGAGAAGCAAAACCTTTTGACGAACGTAAAGGCTTAGCCGCTTATCCAAATCCTTCCACTGGTCCAGTAAGATTTGATTTTTATGGATATCCAGAAGGAGAATACACCATCAAAGTGTTTAATACAATCTTAAAAACCATTTGGTCCGATACGTTTACCATTGACAAAAACGGCGTCGTAGATGTGGACCTTGGATTTTTACAAAAAGGCACCTATGTCTATAGCGTAGATAATGGAAATGGGGAACGACTACTCACGAAAAAATTATTTATTATCAATCCGTAGCAACCTTCTTGCTTTTCATATAGTCTTTAAGGCGTGTTTTCCTCATAAGATATTTAGGAGCGTTAATTCAACTAATATAAGATAAGGTAGTTTCGGAGTAACCATTGTGTTATTCCAAAGGGTAGAATTGTAAAAGATTCTACCCATTTTTTTAACCTTAATTTCAGTAGTAATTTTAGATTCAAGTTCCCTCTAAAGATTTTACAACTCAATGTTTCCCCTTATGATCTTATTGTTTTATCATTAAACCATGATTTCTTTAGATTTGCCAAGCCCCTTACAACCAATAAACATAAAAAATGATAAGGGAATCAGTTTTCTAATCAAAAGAGATGACCTTATACATCCTGCTATTTCTGGTAATAAGTGGCGCAAACTAAAGTGCATCTTAGCTCACGCAAAAGAAGAGTCCTATGAAGGCATTCTAACTTTCGGCGGCGCTTATTCCAATCATATATTAGCAACAGCAGTTGCAGCGAAAAAAGAAGGCTTTAAAAGTATCGGTGTTATTCGTGGAGAAGCGCGTTCCATTAACAATGCCACTTTGTCAAAAGCATCTGAATTTGGCATGGAACTGTATTTTATCTCCCGAGAAGAGTATAAACAAAAAGCCGATGGGGCAACAGTTCAAGAATTAATCAAAACTCATCCAGAATATTATCTTATTCCTGAGGGCGGCAAACATCAGCTCGCTTTATCTGGAATAGCAGAGATCATTACTGAGCTTGACTCTGATAACAACAAGATTGACTACATGCTTTGTGCTGTAGGAACAGGTACTACATTTGCAGGCCTAGCAAAAACCAAAAGAATCAATCAGCTAATAGGTATACCTGTATTAAAGCATGCAACAATTCAACAAGAAATTGAAGAAGAATTGTTGCATGAACCACTGCCTCTAAATTGTAAACTATTGCATGATTATCACTTTGGCGGTTATGCAAAATTCAATGAAAAATTAATAGCCTTTATGCATGATTACCATACTCGTCATAACATACCTACAGATGTGATTTATACGTCTAAATTAATGTATGCAGCTCTTGACATGCTAAATAAAGACTATTTCGTACCTGATTCTACAGTCTGTCTATATCATTCTGGCGGTATTCAGGGCAATGCAGGTATGAATGAACGATTTCCGAACATAGTGAAATTCTAGCACAGGTCATGACCCAATTGACTAAGTTAATGACCCCTTGGATGGGTTAAGCTTTCAAAAGCCTTTCAATAACGATCCCATAAAATCCATGTTCTAAAACAAGTACTTTACGTGCGATCATCTCGGGCATATCTTCTGGAAAAATGTCGCAACTGGCTTGAAAAATATGCTCTCCTTCATCATATTGTTCGTTGACATAATGAATGGTCATTCCTGATTTTGTCTCACCATTTTCTTTAACAGCTTTGTGGACGTGCTTCCCAAACATGCCTTTGCCACCATACTTAGGCAGAAGTGCAGGGTGTATGTTTATAATCTGGTTGGGAAAGGCCTTGATTAGGCTTGAAGGAATTAATTTTAAGAAGCCAGCAAGTACAATGAGATCTATGTCATTCTGTTTTAACTTTCCAATAAAAACTTCTGACTCTAGTTCATTCTTTGCCAATACATGTGATGGAATTTTTTCTCTTTGTGCAATAGACAAAACACCAGCAGTGGCTTTATTGGTAACAATAAGTCTGATATTTATGGCTTCGTTATCCCTGAAATAATCAATTATTTTTTGTGCGTTAGAGCCAGTGCCAGATGCAAATATGCAAAGATGTTTTGCCATTATTTTCCTCTACGCAAACTGTTGAATTCAGAAGCAAGTGCCGGATCAATCGCAGACATTATATTGTATACTTTATCTTTTTCACCTTGTGAGCCTGGTGTAAAAACTTCTACAATTTCTTGTCGTTTGGTGTCAGAAAATAATTTCAGAATCATTGAATTTGGAAAAGTTCTGTTGACTTCTCCTATTGACGTGATTGCACTTAACATGACTGCTCTGGATCTCTCTGTGTCCTTATGCATCTCGTCAAGACTTCTTCTATGGTAGTCATAAATTGCTTGGCGATAAGGTTTAACTCTAGGGTTAAGTATGTTTTCGATTAACCAATATCTATTTCTCTTAGATCCCACAGCATTCCACGCTCTATCTGCTCCCGTGACATTCGATGGAATTGAGTTGACGATACTCTGAGCGATCTGAAAATACTTCTCACCGCCTAATGGCTCGAATGTGTCGTAGTCTGTACCTAAAATGATAAAGGCATAGAATGTCAATATAGCTGATAAATTATCTGAAAATCCATTAGAATTATTAAACAATGGACCGAATTGTTCATAAAAAAATGTGACATCATTATCCCTCAACTTAAGTGTTTGAGAATAGTAATTCGAGTTGTAAATCGGCCTTGATGTGGAGACGTAAAAGTCTGCGACAAACGAATTAGTAGATAAATCTTCTTTCACGTTTATTTGCAAGGTACCTTCGATTCGTTCTTCTGGTTCAAACGTGTCTTCGGTCCACCTCGTAGTATTGTAAAATTCGGTAATAGTTGTTTTTAATGTTTCGAACACCTTTTCATCAGCTACTTTTAATGTGGGAGTATTGATGGCTACATCTATGCTCAATTCCTGCCCAAAGACCTGAAAAGTGTACACAAATAATACAAATGAAATGAGTATAAATCTTTTAGTCATGTTTTATGGTAACATTGCTACAATATGATTAACGATATCTTCGGCAACTTTCTTTTTCGATTTGAGAGGATATTTTTTAGAATTTCCATCTTTTGTGAAAATGGTGACCTTATTTGTATCGCCTTTGAACCCTGCACCCTTGTCTTTCAAGGAATTAAGGACAATCATATCAAAATTCTTTCTTTTTAACTTTGACTGCGCATTAGTCTCTCCTTTCTCTGTTTCAAGTGCAAAACCAATATTTAGTTGCTTTTTACTCTTCTTTTTTCCAAGTAAACCGGCAATGTCATGGGTGCGCTTTAACTCAATTTGAAGATTACCTTCTTTCTTTTTAATTTTTTGCTTGGCTGTTTTGACAGGGGTGTAATCCGCAACTGCTGCAGCAAAAATGGCTATATCTTTTTTGGGGTAGGCTTTGGAACTTGCTTCGTACATTTCTTTTGCTGTCGTCACATTGATCAACCTTGAACAAGCTTTTTTTGCCTCTAATTTACTGGGGCCTAAGACAAGCGTCACTTTAGCACCTCGACGGAGACACTCTTCTGCTAGGGCAATGCCCATTTTACCAGAACTATGATTCCCAATAAATCTCACAGGATCAATGCGTTCATAAGTAGGCCCAGCCGTGATCAGTACGCGTTTACCTGCTAAATCTTGTGTTCGTTGAAAATGATCATTAAGAAAATAGACAATGTCTTCGGGTTCTGCCATTCGACCATCACCAACTAAACCGCTTGCTAATTCTCCATGGCCGACCGGTATGATGACATTGCCAAATGATTCTACTTTTTTAAGGTTATCTTTTGTGCTTCCATGTTTCCACATATCAAGATCCATGGCTGGAGCTAGCATGACAGGGCATTTGGCAGATAGATAGCTGGCAATAAGCATATTATCTGCAAGACCATCAGCGAGTTTGCTCAATGTGGTCGCTGTACATGGTGCAATCAAGAAAACATCTGCCCACAGTCCAAGTTCGACATGATTAGACCACTCATCAGATTCCATGAAATCTGTAAAAACAGGTTCCTTTGATAAAGTAGAAATAGTAAGTGGACTAATAAAGTTAGTAGCAGCCTGAGTCATTATGACTTTGACTTTAGCTCCTTGCTTAATCAGTAATCGTATAAGTGATGCACTTTTATAAGCTGCTATACTACCAGTAATACCTAATAGTATGTGTTTGCCTTTAAGGACAGACATGTCTATTCAGCTGCAGGCTCCTCACTAGCCGCATCTAGGGCTGCTTGCTCCAATAGTGGGTAAGAATATTCCAAATTCTCATCGACAAACTCATTATATCCAATGATTACTGGATTTGGAAGTCTTTCGTAGAACTTAGAAATTTCGATTTGCTCTTTATTCTCATGGATTTCTTCAATTGCATCCGTGTGAGTGGCAAATTCATCCAACTTCTGGTGAAGCTCAATTTTTAGATCTCTATTGATCTGTCTAGCCCTCGTAGAAATCACGACAAGTGATTCATAGATATTACCTGTTGGGTCTATTAATGTGTCAATATCCCTAGGTAAAATGCTTGGCTCTAGGCCTTGTACTCTTGTTTTAAGATCACCCATTGTTAAATTTTTCTAATTCCTTATTGGATTTGTTGATAAAAGTAGTGATTTCTGAGTTCTTTTCTCCTTCTGGAAACTTCTTTAAATACAAATTACATTTCTCCACAGTAGCCAAGAACCGTTCCTCCTTTTTTTCATAGACACTATTTTGTGCAAGATCAAAGCTAGATTTTGCAATTAAGTAGCGTATTTCTTCTTCTTTATCAGTTTCTGGATAGTCCTTAAGCATGTTTTCAAATGCGACTACAGAAGAACTGTAACTTTTCAGTTTGTAATATAATTTAGCTGACTCATAGGACTTTCTCTCCATTTTCGACCGGATTCCATCAATGAGGTCATTGCATTCAGCGACTTTCGGACTTTCTGGATAATTATTGACAAAGACCTGTAAGCCTTCAATTGCCTTTTCTGAAAAGGTCTGATCTAATTTATGTGTCGGAGACATTCTCGTATTTGCAAATGCCGACATGAAATCAGCATCCTCTTTCTTGTCGCTATTACCAAATGTTTTACTAAACTGGTTGAAATAGTGTGACGCTGAAATATATTTCTTTTGGTTGTAATGTGCGTATGCATAATTGTAGGCAATCTGCTCTGCTTCTGCCTGTCCCCTAAAAGATGGAATAATCAATTCGTAAAGTGTGATAGCTTTATAATAGTCACCCTCCTCGTAAAGATCATTGGCAGCTTGCAACATCTTCTTTGGATTATTACTTGTCCGAATCATCTCAAATTCAGATCTGCAAGAATACAAAAGACTCAAGCTCATGAAGAAAAGTAAGGAAAACCCTGTAAGGCTATTTTTCATAAGGCGGCAAAAGTACGACTATTAAAAGAACGCCACAACCATTTGATAAGCTAATTCTTAAACATCTTTTAAGAGGGATTTAACGTAAATGATGCTTTTAAAGCAAAAACAGTCTGCTTTTGACCAATTTAACCTACTACTTCTATAACATTCCAAACAAATCGCGCTTCTGAAAGAAATTTTTTAAGCTAAAAGGTAAGATCACTGAAATTCAGAGAAATGGTAGAAACATTGAAAGTGGTGGTGGAAATACAGTAATAGATTATATGGCCTTGTTCAGAGGTGGACAAACAGCTAACGGTAATACCATACTAGGAAATTTAGCTGGCTCAAATATTTTAAATGGACAAGGGAATGTCATGCTAGGTAATGAAGCTGGTTATAATTTTAATGGCAACAATCCATTAATAATAGACAATTCTGGACAATTTTCAAATGCACTTATTTATGGTGATTTTGCTTCTGATAAAGTAGCCATTAATTGGGACTACAATACTATGCCAACCAGTACATTTACTGTTGATGGTACGTCTGAATTTTTGGATGAAGTCTACATAAATGGCACAACTACTATAGATGGTCAGACTAATTGCCAATAGTTAAATTTCCAAAAAAGATGCCTTCTTGATTCATGAAACTGTCTTCTTTTCTGTTTAGATCTAATTTGCCACCGTTAAAGTTTGTTGCAGGCAAACCCAATTCTTGAAAAATGCAAGCAATGGCAGCAAAGTCCCAGATAGATCCACCTCCTTTTTCTTTTTTAGGAAGTTTAAGCATACAGGCTGGTCCATTTTCCAGAACACGAATCCCATTTAGTACTGAACCAGCTCCACTTAATTCTTTAATTCCGTCTAAATCTAATTTAACAGCATAGTCATTCAGTGTTTTTTTTATTTCTTCTCTTTGTGGAGTGTCGCTCAATGTTTTATCTGTCACGTAGCTTAAGTAGTCATTGGTATGTTTAATCTGCCAAGGCAAATTATTTTTAAAGATTCCTAGATCCTTAACGGCAGAATACATGATGTCATTACTTGGGTCATATACAACCCCAATAATTGGTGTGCCATCTTTTGCTACTAAAGCTATTGAAACTGAAAACCCTGGATACTTATTTATAAAAGCTAGTGTGCCATCAAGTGGATCAATGCACCAAAAATAGTCTTTGTTAAATCTGCTGCTATCATCTATAGTTTCCTCTGATAAAAAACCCAAATCAAAGTCTTCCGAAATAGGGCGTAAATAATCACGAATGATTTTTTCACATGTAATGTCTACTTCAGTTACCACTTGTGCAGCGTAACTTTCCAGCTTCGGCTTCTTCTCCACTGTAACTTCACGATCCATGTATGCTTGTATAATCTTGCCCGCTTCACGAGCTGCTCCAATGGCACTATTCTTAAGTTGAATTAAATCCATCTCACAGATTATTTATGACTTCTTTAGTGATACGTTCACTATAACTATTGATTTTCCAATGACCCGGACTCCACCCTTTTAAAAAGCGATGAAAGTCTGCCCAAGCAACTCGATACAGTGATCGCCACTCAAGCTCTAAGTCATGATTCGGTTCTTCAAGTTCATTCTGTAAAAATTGGAAATAGCTATTTAGTATTTCTGATTCTAATCGTTCGCATTCATTTTCTGATAGGCAACTTCCTATAAAGTAAGCGACATCTTTCATGCCACATCCGCCTCCCACATATTGAAAATCTAAAGCTGCTACTTCGTCGTTTTCTGCAAAACAAAAGTTCGCCAACTTAGCATCTCCATGGACAAAGGTTTTATATCTGCAGTTGTTTAATTTTTGATCTATTTGAGAAGCTGCCTCTTTTAAGCTCAAATCAGTTAAGGCTTCCAATTCTTGTGGTCTTGTTTCTAGGTGCCAGTATGTACCTACTTCCCAGATGCGATCAGGTTCTTCTCCTAAATAGCTGGCATGAAACCTTGCTAACCATTTTAAACAACGAGTAATTTCCTCCCAATTCAGTGATCGCTTTCTTAAATGATAACCTGCCTCATTTAAATCTTCCAAAATGATTAGAACTTCTTCCTTTTCTGAAGTCATTGCTACGCATTTTGGTAATCGAGCCTTACTCCTATTACTATGGTGTTGATACCAAGCTTTCTCTACCTCGTAGGATTTTATTTTCCGCTGATGTCCTAAATCTGAATTCCATCCACGAGGATGATACTTATTATTGGGTAATTGGACGTGTTTGACAACTATACTTTTTTTAGAATAATTTTCTAATGTAATTCTTATAATTTTTCCATATCCACTCCATAAATCTTGGATTGTTTCTAAGGAGCTTATGTCAGTAGCTCCTGTTTTGTCGAGAATGAAAGACTTGAAATGTTTATTCATATTACAGTTGATCTGCAATCTTGCGATCATTGCTCAATCGAGGTACTTTATTTTGTCCACCTAATTTTCCTTGCGATTCCATGTATTTTTGAAAAGCCCCTTTAAATAAAGGCTTAATCTTTAAAGGCTGTAATATATTACCAACGATCAAGTCTTGGTAATAAATATTTTGGCGGATTATTTCAGCATCGATGTCTTTAGCGATTTGAATTAAATTATCCGGTAGACGATCAAATTCAATAAACCATTCATGATAGGGTAGTGAGCCGTCTTGAGGGTTTACCTGTGGTGCAACAGTAAATTCATTTACCTGCAGATTGTATTTTTTATTGACAATGGTCATCGCTTCTTCGACTTCTTTGGCTATGACATGTTCACCAAAAGCCGAAATGAAATGCTTGATTCTTCCAGATACAATCACTCTATATGGATCTTTGGAAACGAAACGGACTGTGTCTCCTATATTATACCCCCACAAACCTGCATTGTTGTTAATGATAATGGCATAGTCCTTATCTAATTCCACATCTGTTAATAAAAGACGGGTTGGCGTTTCATCAAATATTTCATTGGCAGGTACAAATTCAAAGAAGATTCCTGAGTTGGTATTTAATAGTAATCCTTGATGGTCTACAGTGTCCTGGAATGCAATGAATCCTTCGGAGGCAGGATATGTTTCTAACGAATGAATAGATTCGCCGATAAGGTTTTCAATGGTATTTCTGTAAGGTGCGTAGTTTACACCGCCATAGACAAACAAGGATAAATTTGGGAATATGTCTTTGATCGTAGTTTTGCCTGTCCGATCTATTAACCGTTCAAAATACATCTGCACCCAAGGAGGAATGCCACTAATTAACCGCAAGTCCTGATTGTGTGTTTCATCAATGACTTTGTCCAATTTTTCTTCCCATTCATCAATGCAGTTAGTCTTATAACTAGGCAATTGATTCCCCTTTACGAATGAAGGTACCTCGTGATTGACGATACCTGAAAGACGTCCTGTCTGTATACCCCCTACAGTCGTTAATGTGGGCGATCCAGATAAGAAGATCAGCTTACCATCAAAAATGGAAGTATCTTTTCTAGAAGATGTAAAATTGAATAGGGCATTCCGTGCGGTATTGATGTGATTGCCAATACTCTCATTAGATATTGGAATATATTTTACGCCTGACGTAGTGCCTGATGTTTTTGCCAAGTACTTTGGTTTTCCAGGCCATAATACATCTGCTTCTCCATTTTTAACGCGATCAAAATACTGACGTTGACCCTCATAATCTCTTATGGGTACTTGTCGACAAAAATCAGAATGGGAATAAATAGAATGAAAGTTGTGGTCTTTACCGAATTGCGTATTTGCGGCCTTCTGTATCAGAGTATTAAAAATCGCTTGTTGGTCCTTAATGGCATGTCGTGCAACATGAGATGTCTGTTTGCGATAATAATTAGCAAATGGTTTTATGAGAAAAGATTTCAATTCTATGCACAGATTTGATTTAGTGCTGCAAGTTAGAACAGATCAATAAAGAACAATCATTTACAAGAAACAATATTTAATCGATCCTTAGATCTTCAACATAGACACCTGGATATTTATCAGCATTAAAGACAAATAGGTCATCTTGGTAAGTACCATTTGGAGTGACTTCTCCAACGGACATGGTATACTTGATGCCATCCTTGTAAAAGATTTTTGTATCAATCAATGTTTCATTCTTTGTGTCAATGGCTACTCGTAATTTTGAAAAATCTGAGTCTTTATCCAATGGCTTAAATTCAACGTGATGTATATTTCCTTCTTTTTGGGTTATTGCATATTCGTATGAGTTTTCATCAAACATAGCAAGGATGCCTTTTGGAGATAAATTCATCACAGAAGCTTCATCTTCGTCAACATCGTTTATCTGTACTTCATTGTCACTTTTCAGATGGAGCCACATCGAATTGCCATCTGAGTAAATAGACTGTGCTTCTGTTTCCATAAAGTATCTGTCACCTTGTTGAATCACTTTTCCCTCTTGAAGAATCGGATCTTCCTCTGGAATATCTATTCGTATTGTGAATGCTGCTTCTATTGAGGAGTACGTGTTGTATTTGGCTTCTAGTTTTTTGACCAAATCAAGTGCATCAGCGTCTTGGATCAGTTGAGCATGTGATTGTAGTGCTATTCCAAGCATCAGTATAATCGAAAATACCTTCATAAGCATTGCATTGTATAATAAAACTAACACCTTAAAGACGAAATGCATTACTGGTGAGGTATTAAGGTAACGTTAATATGGGTTCTAAATAAAAAACGGAGCTTCACCTTGTAAAACTCCGTTTTGATTTGCGTCTAATTCGATTGTCTTCTAAGCATCTTCTCTCAATACGCCGACCGCGTATAAAGCATACGTGAATAATGCTGAGACCGCAAATACGCATAATACTAGTAAAAGTTCTGCCATAGAAATAGTTTTTTAGTTATCTTAAGTTAACAATAAGTTTTCATTAAATCAATTTACATAATTATAATACTCAAAATTTATTTAATTAAAGAATATAAAGTTGATTTATGTAAATAATACAGAATATAATTCTTTTATATTAGTGTTATTTTTAATATGAAAAGAATAATATTGCTTGATTAAATACTTTTATATTTTAATTAACTAAGTGGTAAGTAAAGTAGGGGATAAGATTTTTGCGTGCGCACTTTCGTTAATTGCTCATTCTAAAGCACACATTTAATACTTGATTACTAGCCGGTAGATTCAACACTATTTTATGTTTGAAAATTTTGAAAACAGAAAAATAAAGACTTCGGAGACAGAGATAAATCTAGTTATCGGAGGTCAAGGTCCTCCATTATTGTTGTTGCACGGATATCCCCAAAGCCATATCATGTGGCACAAGGTTGCTCCTATGCTGGTAGAATCATATACAGTGGTTGCAACCGATTTAAGAGGATATGGTGATAGTGGTAAACCTGAAACAGATGAGCATCACTATCCATATTCTAAGAGAGCAATGGCAAAAGATCAAGTTGATGTTATGTCAGCTTTAGGGTTTGACACATTTAAAGTGATAGGGCATGATCGAGGTGCCAGAGTGGCTCATCGAATGGCTTTAGATTACCCTGAAAAAATTGAGAAACTAATCCTTTTGGATATACTACCCACTTTATGGCTATATGATAATACGGACCAAGCTTTTGCAACTAATTATTGGCATTGGTTCTTTTTTATACAGCCGTATCCAATGCCAGAAGTACTGATCGGCAATAGTTCAGAGTTTATGGAGAAAGCTATTTTTGGCCCTTTGGCTGCCTCAGGAGCTTGTACACCAGATGCTATAGAGGCCTACAGTCGCACAGTGAAGGAAGAAGCCATATTACATGCCTCATGTGAAGACTATAGAGCTGGCGCTACGATAGACCTTGTTCATGATCGAGCGGATATAGATTCTCGCATACAATGTCCACTTCTGATTTTATGGGGTGCTAAAAATCCTACTTATCAAAAGATGGATG
>CAYVFU010000036.1:0-43465 GCA_964450495.1 uncultured Saprospiraceae bacterium
TTCTCTGATCTAAGTGCACAAGCTGATGCAAATTGTGAATTTATGATAAGTGTTCCTTTTCAAATAGACTATTGCATTCCAGATAATCTTTCTGTAGGCTTTTCTGTCAGTGGACCAAATGCCGCAGATGCAAATTTGTCAATCAATGCTTCAGTGACAAATGGCTCAGTCTCAGATTATATACTCAGTGGAACAATGCCAATAGGCTCACATACGATAAGTGTAAATGCATTTGACTCTAATTGTGGACTCTCTACAATTGAAAGTTTTGATGTAGTTGTGATTCCACCAGGTAGCCCACCACCAACTTTTCAATGTAAGAAAATTGTTAAGACCATTGGAAATGCAGGCAGTGTTTCGTTTAATTCAGATGAAATTGTCTGTGTGTCAAATGGAAGTTCTTGTGATCCTTTTGCCCCCAGCATCATATCATCATTTTCTAGTGATCCAACTGATACTGTCCGGTCTTACGATTGCACAAACATAGGAGACATTCAAGTCACTATGTTCATTTTTAATGTATTTGATTCAAACAATAACGGTGTCTTGGATACGATATTCAGTGAACCATGTTTTGCGATTCAAACTGTTATAGACCAAAATAATATATGCAGTGCTATGGGTAATTAGGCTTCGGTCTTTCACATAAATTAACAAAATCTCTGTGAGGAGCCTTGAGAGTTCAAGGCTCCTTTTATTATCACTTAAAACCCCAAAGAAACAATGCCGAAAAAACAAATACTAAAATTACATAACTAGACCACCAGTCAATTTAAAAGTGCCGCACCTTTCAACTTCCATGCTTTATAAGATTCCAATTCTTATGAGGCTTTTTTATCAATCTCACATTCAACACTATCATATCGCTATCATACGACTATGGCTATAAATAGGAAATGTAACCGAGTTTAACTAGGCTGTGGATTTTTAATGTTTTACTATAGTTTTTACAACTAGTATTGCGGAGGAAATAATAACAGATGATCTTTTATCTCTATCTATCATTCTGTCTCATACAAATGAATGCTTATCTTAGCGAAAGACTAACTTTACAACAATGATACACCAAGTACTCAAAGACACCGATTTCAGACAGGATTATGCGAAGCTGTCTTCACTTAAGCAGACATTTCTTGATACACCGCTAATAGCGGTAACAGCATCTGCTGATGAGGCTACGAAAAAGGATATTTCAAAAACACTAAATCTAAATCAACCAAAAGATATGTTGTCATTTTCTTTGATATCTGGTGTTGGAAAGAAAAAGTTAGAAGATTATGGGAAGGTGTTTTTGAAAGAAATATTAGATCATGGAAGTTAAGTGATTATTTTTCTTAAATAGAGTTTAAAACAATGACTAAGGAATAAGTGGATTGGCTTAATCAATCGCACAAGAAAGTACTCTCAGAATTGACATCTTATTTATCTCCAGTAGACGGCATAGTAGGTCATCTTGTTTGCAGGAATAATTTAGGCTTTCTTAGGAGTAACAGTGATAAAAATTTACTTTAGCGCCTTGTCTACTTTTTAATATCAAGAGTATTAGCATTTAGCTAGTATTTTGATACACCTTAATGTTGAATATGTGTACGAATAATTTTGTTGAGAACATTACGGAATTAGTGGCGAAAACTCCACTTGTAAAACTTAAATGTGTGAGCAATAGACTTAATACTAATGTCTATGCCAAGGTGGAGTGTTTTAATCCAGGAAACTCAGCAAAAGATAGATCTGCGCTCTATATGATAGAGCAAGCCGAAAAAAAGGGCCTCATCACGCGTGGAATGACTATTATAGAAGCAACATCTGGCAACATGGGTTTTAGTGTAGCAATGATTTGTGCCATTAAAGGTTACAAATGTATATTGACAGTAAAGGACACAACTTCTCAGGAAAAACTAGCAATGCTTAAGGCAATGGGTGCAAGAGTTGTGCTGTGTCCAGCAAATGTGGACAGTCAAGACCCAAAGTCATATTATAAGATAGCAGAAAAGTTATCAATTGATTTAGAAAGCGCCTACTATCTTAATCAGAATTACAACATTGAAAATGCAGCAGCGCATTTTAATTCCACTGGACCTGAAATATGGAACCAAACTAATGGGAAAGTAAGCCACTTCATCTGCTGTGGAGGGACTTGTGGTACACTTGTCGGTACAGGAAGATACCTTAAGAGCCAGAATGAACAAGTACAAGTTATAGGTGTCGATGCTTTTGGTTCCGCACTTAAGAAGTTTCATGATGAAGAGATTTTCGATAAGGAAGAAATCTATCCTAAAAAAGTAGAAGGACTCGGAAAAGACATCATTCCAGCTAATTATGACAGGTCTGTTATCAATGAATTTATCAAAGTAACAGATAAGGAAAGTGCTCTTAAAGCAAGGGAGATTTGCAAAAAGGAAGGACTTTTTATTGGTTACTCCTCTGGTAGTACCGTAAAAGCCCTAGAACAAATGGCTGATAGATTTGGTCCAGATGACAACGTCGTATTATTGTTCTCTGATCATGGATCAAGATATCTATCTAAAATCTATAATGACGAATGGATGGAAGCACAAGGGTTTATCCGTTCTAGAAAACTAACTGCAATTTAAACTTCGCAAAAAAGTATCCTATTTTAAAGTTTCCTGAATAAGTAAGTCTTGGAGTTACAATATTATTGGCTATTTTTATTTAAAGACTAACTTTACAACAATGATCCATCAGGTACTAAAAGAAACGTTTGGCTACGATGCCTTTCGGCCAATGCAAGAAGAAGCCATTCAAGCTGTTCTTGACAATAAAGATGTATTGCTTGTAATGCCAACTGGCGGTGGTAAATCTATCTGTTACCAAGTGCCAGCTTTAGCATCAGACGGTATAGGAATTGTCATTTCGCCATTGATCGCATTGATGAACGATCAGGTATTGGCTTTGCAACAAAATGGTGTGTATGCTGCTGCTTACCACAGCCAAATTGACTACGACAAAAAGCAAGCAATGATGGACTCAATTGGCAAAGGAGATTTAAAGCTTGTCTATGTTTCACCTGAAAGTATTCGTTCAGAATCGTTTGTAAACTATTTAAAGAAACAGAAAATATCTTTGATTGCTATTGATGAAGCACATTGTGTGTCGATGTGGGGCAACGATTTTAGACAAGATTATGCAAGGTTGTCATCATTAAAGGAAACATTCCCAGATATACCTTTGATTGCTGTAACTGCTACAGCAGATGAGGCTACGAGAAAGGACATCAGTAAAACATTGAAGCTAAATGATCCTGTATCAATAACCGGAAGTTTTGCAAGAAAGAACATTCATATATCCACACGACCTGGACAAGAACGACTCAAACAGATTCTCCATTTCTTAAAAGATAAGCAGGATTCGAACGGGATCATTTATGTAACAACTCGAAAAAATGCAGAAAGTATTTCTTCAAAGTTAAATCAGCAAGGAATAGAATCTGCTTTTTACCACGCAGGCATGGAACGGTCTGATCGTGAAAAAGTCCATTTGGATTTTGTCCATGATAGGCTTAGAATAGTATGTGCGACGATTGCTTTTGGAATGGGGATTGATAAATCAAACATTCGCTTTGTCATCCATTATAATTTATCCAAAAATATAGAAAGCTATTACCAAGAGATTGGTCGTGCAGGTAGAGATGGTACAGCAGCAGAAGCAGTTCTCTTTTCTAGTTTTGCAGATGTGAATCAGTTTAGGTCATTTATTGATGCCAGTGAATCAACTGATGCATACAAGCAAATCCAACATCAAAAACTTGATCGCATGTGGTCCTTTGCCAACGGCCATCACTGCAGGACAAACATGATCTTGAGTTACTTCGGTGAATTTAAAGAAGAGACCTGTGGCAATTGTGACAATTGTCTAGAACCACCAAAAACATTTGATGGAACGAAGCTGACGCAAATGGCTTTGAGTGCAATTACAAGAACGAAAGAACAAATACCATTGAACATGCTCATTGATGTTTTGAGAGGATCGGGCAAGCAGGAAATTTATCAAGCCGGTTACAATCAGATAAAGACCTATGGTGCTGGACGTGAGGTGCCTTTTGCGGATTGGCGATCATACATTACACAGATGCTGGAACAAGGATTAATACAGCTAGATTATACCAAAGGTTCGGTTATTAAACTAACACCGCGATCTAAGGATGTTTTATTTAATGGGGATAAGATACAGTTGGTCAAATTTGAATGGAAAGAAAAAGCAGCTAAAAAGCCAAAGCCTGAGTTGAGTTTTAGTGAGCAAGATGTGGACATAGAGTTGTTTAAGCGGCTGAAATCTCTCAGATCCTCTTTAGCTAAAGAACAGAATGTACCAGCTTATGTGATTTTCCCTAACAAGAGTCTGGAGCAGATGGCTGCCTCAAAACCAATAGATACCTTATCATTCTCTCTGATATCAGGAGTAGGTACGAAAAAGTTAGAATCTTATGGAGATGTCTTTTTGAAAGAGATCAAATCTTATGTTGGCTAACTATCCTCTGCTAGGACTATTTCAAAACTACTTGTAATTTTCGCAGCTTTCTCTAACATCAGTGATACAGAACAATATTTTTCCAATGACATATCAATAGCCTGTTTGACTTTATTCTCTTTTAAATCACCATAGCAAATGTAGTGCAGATGGATATCGGTATATACTCTAGGGATCTCTTCTCTTCTTGTTCCCTCTACTTCAACTTTGATATCATCTAGCGGCTGTCTCATTTTTTCTAAAATCATTACAATGTCTATCGTACTACAACCAGCTGCAGCCATTAACACAGATTGCATTGGACCCACTGCATTGCCATCTCCACTTAATTCGAGAGAGTGACCGTCTTCAGTGATTCCTTTGAAGTGTTTGGAGTCGTTTAATCTTTCTAAAGTAACTTTCATAACTATTGTATTTAAGCAACTGTTTCGTCAACTGGAGCTAATTTTACAACCAGTCCATCTAATTCGTTTGTAATCGGTAATTGACAACTGAGTCTTGAATTGTCTTCTACAAAAAATGCTTGATCTAACATATCCTCTTCATCATCCGACGCCTCAGGTAATGCATTATCAGATTGCACATAACAGTGACAAGATGCGCACAGGGCCATACCTCCGCATGTGCCTTCTACCGGTAATTCTGATGCCTTGCAGATTTCCATCAGATTGAAATTCATATCTGTTGGTGCATCAATCTTGTGTTCTTTGCCTTCTCTGTCAATGACAGTTATCGAAACTATATTTTCTTCCATTAATTATTCGAATCCGTTTACTCCTGCAACGGTTGTGTATTTGAAACTCAACTTCGCGTCAGGGTATATATACTTAAATGCAGATTGAACCATAATTGTTCCTTCATGGAACCCGCAAAGAATTAATTTTAATTTGCCAGGATACGTATTGATATCACCAACGGCATAAATTCCTTCTACATTCGTACTATAATCACGTGTATCTACTTCTATAGCACTACGATTAATGTTTAATCCCCATTCTGCTAATGGGCCTAGCTTTGGGGTAAGACCAAATAAAGGAATGAAGAAATCCACATCTTTGGTAAATTCTCCTCGTTCTTTGGATTTGACAACGACTTCTTTCAAAACACCATTCCCATTCACACCAACAGCCTGTGCTTCAGTAATGAGATTTACTTTATTTGACTTAGCAAGTGCCATAACTTTATCCACACTATCCAATGCGCCTCTAAAGGATGTTCTTCTGTGTATTAATGTTATCTCACTTGCAACATCAGCTAATTCAATAGTCCAGTCTAATGCGGAGTCACCACCACCAGCAATCAACAATTTCTTATCTCTGAATTTTTCTGGATCTTTCACCATATACTCAACACCCTTCTCTTCAAATTGCGCTAGTCCTTCAATTGGAGGTTTACGGGGTTCGAAGCATCCAAGTCCACCAGCAATACAAATGACAGGTGCTTCAATCTGTGTGCCTTTATTTGTCGTTAATCGATAGAGCTTCTCTTCGACTTTTTCAATACTTTCTGCTCGTTCACCAAGTGTAAAACCAGGATTAAATGGTGCGATTTGCTCCATTAAGTTGTCCACTAATTCACCTGCTAAAATACTTGGGTATCCAGGAATATCGTATATCGGCTTCTTTGGATAGATCTCACTTAATTGGCCACCAGCAATCGGTAAGGCATCCACTAAGTGACACTTCAACTTTAATAGTCCTGCTTCGAATACAGTAAATAATCCACATGGACCTGCACCAATGATTAATATATCTGTCTTTATCATAATCTATAATAGTTCACTAAATTACTTCTTATAATCTTATAAATGAATACCGCACTCGGTTTTTGAATTTCCCTTCCATCTGCCTTCTCTTCCTTTACCCTTCAATGTACAGTTTGTACAACCAACAGAATCATAGCCTTCAAGTTTCATAGGATGAATAGGAATGTCATTATCCGCTAAATACATATCGAACTGGGATGCAGAGGTATCGATATTCGGGTGCATCTTGATGATGTTATTTCGGCGTTCGAATATATTTAGATTGGCTCTGAATGGCGTAGAATTCATCAATAAGCCTGAGATCCAAATTTTCTTGTTCATCTTATATGGATCAAATGGTTTTACTTTATGTAAATGACAACATTTATCAACATCACTTTCCCACAGACTTGAACTTCTTGCCATCACATTATCTTCTACATCAGGTAGAATATTTACAATAGTCAAACCAAGAATTTCAGTGAGGGTGTTTTTATACTCTATTGTTTTTGGAAATAAAAACGTGGTATCTATGAAATGAATAGGGTGGCCTGGTGCTGCTTTGCTCACCATACTCATTAAAATTCCAGATGTCGTACCAAATGAAGAGGTCACTAAAATATCCTCGTGATCAAAATCATCAAAGACTTGCTTTATTCTTTGGATTGGATTTAAATTTTTGTAGAATTCATTCAGCGATTCTACATTGATATCATCTATTTTCTTTTCTTCTAAAATCATTTGTTATTCACTAGTGATGAAGTAATTCGGTTGAGTTCTTTTACTTTATATTCGAAGTCACCTTTTAATTTATCTCTAAACACCTTTAAGTTTTCTACTAACTGCGCAGAATCATCTGGCAACACTTCTTCCAAGACTTGTCTGAATCGTTTGGCGAATGTTGGTGATTTTCCATTGGTTGAAATTGCAACTTTTAAATTGCCTCTTGTAACAATTGAGCCCAAATAGAAATCGCACAATTCTGGTGTATCAGCAACATTGATCAACTTGTCTTTTTGCTTTGCTGCATTATGCACATGCTTATTGACATCTTCAAAGTTTGTAGCAGCAACAATCAAGTCGTGACCATTAATGTCAGTACTGTCAAATTCTTTTTTTATCCATTTGATGTTGTATTTGCCATCGTATATTAAGGCAGATACTTCTTCTTTAGCCCAGGGGGCAATGATCGTGATATTTGCATTGGGACTACTTTTAAGGATAAAAAATAATTTTTCATAGCCCACTTCACCGGCACCAACGACTAGCATTCTTAGCTTGTCTAATTTAAAAAAGACTGGATAAAGTGGGTTTTGTTCGACTACTTGTTCCATTCTGTTAATGCTTTTCGTTTGACAAATGATTTGTGTGTTTTAACGACCTCTCCAATAACAATAATGCCTGGAGTTGCTATTTGTTTTTCTTTTACTTGTTGGAGAATACTATTTGAATCTCCAACAACACATTTTTCTTCTTGAGTTGAGCCTGATTGAATAACCATAATTGGTGTCTCATCTTTACCAGCACCGTGCAACATATCTACAATAAAAGGCAATTTTCTAATTCCCATTAAAATCACAATTGTTGCCGAACTCTGCATTGCCAATTCAATGTCCTTTGATAACTGATGACTTTTAGTTGACCCTGTCAATACCCAAAAGCTTTCGCTCATGCCTCTTGATGTGACGGGAACTCCTTGTAATAAAGGCACTGAAATCGAAGAACTGATCCCAGGGATAACAGTGACAGATAAGCCAAAAGATTCTGCATACTCCTTTTCTTCGTAGCCTCTTCCAAATACAAACGGATCACCACCTTTCAATCTCACAGCATGACCATATTCGAATGCAGCTTGAACGAGAAGCAAATTTATTTCTTCTTGCTTTTTGCATTTGACACCAGCTCGTTTACCAACAAATAATTTAATTGCGGACGATGGTATTTCTTCCAACAACTCAGGTGACACTAATGCATCATACAACACGACGTCAGCTGACTGAATTGCCTTTAGACCCTTGACCGTGATCAGATCTTTGTCTCCTGGACCAGCACCGACAAGTGTTATTCTAGCTTTTTTATTCGTCATGATTATGCTTTGTAGTAACTTTCAATAACCTCTTTATCATCTTGGCCGTTGACCAAATTCTTCTCCCTAAAGGTGATTACTTCTTTAAGAAAACTTTTAGCGTCAAGCATATAGTCGCTGACAAATTCTTTCGTTGGTTCGTACTTCTTCATTTCCAATACTTTTTCCTTAAAATCTCCGTCAAATGGGAATCTACCTGTGTCTACAAACTGCTCTTGGAAATCTTTCAAAATATTAATCTGAGTATTGCATTTAATGTCATCAGCAAGTAACAACGCTTTAGCCCCAATGACAAAAGAAGAGTAGCTATAATATGCTGCTTCTGGTAAATGTCCTTTTTCAAAATCATTTGCAGCACTTTCCAATCGTTCTTTAGCGTCTTTGATAATTGTACCGACTACATCTAATATGACACCAGCACATTCGCCTACACCTATGGCCTGCTTGTACTCATGCTCTTGCTCCCAATCAAACAGATCAGCACCTTCCAAGTCATCAATATTTGCCAAAGGTTTCAATAATTCATAAAAATATTTCTTGCCTTGGCGCTCATAATAGTGGTTGTAATACTCACCTTCTGTTGCATTTGTATTGTAATCGTTCAATAAGAATCGAATGCAATCAAGAATTTTCTTCGTAGGTAATTTGATGACTTTCTCCGCGATCCAGCCTTTTCCATTTGGTTCAGTGCCACCACCCAAGACAACTTGCATGGCAGGGATGACCAAATCCTTTTTCTTAATAGAACTGCCATGAAAGCCGATATTGGCAACCATATGCTGTCCACATGCATTCATACAACCACTAATCTTTATTTTAATGTGCTCCTCTTCTAGTAATTCAGGATACTCATCTTCAATCATATTTTCTATCACACGTGCCAAACCAGTACTGTTGGTGACACCCAAGTTACACGTATCTGTTCCCGGACAAGCTGTAACATCTGCAATTGAATCAAAGCCAGGATTTGCATAACCAATCGTTTCTAGTGCTTCGAATAATTCTGCTAAGTGATCTTCATGAACGAAGCGCAACAATAAGCCTTGATTGACTGTAATCCGAATATCCTTGGCCACGTACTTTTTAGCAATCTTTGCAAATTTTCTGGATACATCAGAAGGCATATCACCGAGCAGTACTCTCACATAGACACCGTAAAAACCTTTTTGCTTTTGCTCGAAGGTGTTTGTCTTTTTCCAGAGTTCAAATTTGTCCGCATTTTTTGGTGTCGTAATGGTTGGCTCAAAGTAGCTGACGGCTTCCTCTTGTACGTAATCTGAGGTATCAATCGGATGTACCTTATTCTGAAGTGATTTCCACTCTTCATTCACCAATTCCATAAAACCATCAATACCTAACTTTTTGACCAGAAACTTCATTCTGGCTTTTTGTCTTTTTGAGCGCTCACCATGTCTGTCAAATACTCGCAGACTTGCTTCCATGAAAGGGATCATTTGATCAGCAGGCAAAAACTCATAAGCCGTTGGGGCAGTAATCGCTTGTGCACCTAGTCCACCTCCAACAAGTACTTTAAAGCCTTTCACACCATCCTTAATTTTTGGAATAAAGCCAAAATCATGAAAGTAGCTAAAGGCGGTATCTCGATCACTGCTAGAGAAACTTGGCTTAATCTTTCTGCCCATTTCTTGACAAATAGGATTTCGAAGAAAATAAAAAGCAGCAGCATGTGCATAAGGAGTGATATCAAAAGGTTCCTCTGGATCTATCCCTGCTGTAGGTGATGCTGTTATATTTCTTACTGTATTGCCACAGGCTTCTCTTCCTGTCAATCCATTCCTCGTCAAGCCTTTCCACACTTCTGGAGAATCTTGCAACTTCACGTAGTGCAGTTGTATGTCCTGTCGTGTTGTTAGGTGCAGATTGCTAGATGCGTATTTATCTGATAAATCCGCAATTACTTCAAATTGATGCGGAGTGATCTTTCCGTAAGGAATTTTGATCCTAAACATCTGAACGCCGAGCTGGCGCTGACCATAAACACCTCTTGTTAATCTGTACAACTTGAAACGTTCTTCATCTTCTTTGCCAGTTCGGAATTTTTCTATACGTTCTTCCAGTTCAAGAATATCTCGCTGATCGGCTTCAGCTATGTTTGTAATCTCTTCTTTATGACTCATTTTTACATTTTCTTTCAATAAAAAAAGCCTCTCCAGATGTATCCAGAAAGGCTTTATTAGTTTATACTAATACAACTACTTCACTGGAGTTCTGGTCGAGAACAGCAGCAACACATTGGACAACAGCAACATGTATGTGTAATATTTCTTCTCATGGTTTCGTGCAATAAAAAAGCCTTCTTGAAAAATCTTCAAGAAGGCTTATATATTTTAAAATTATAAATACAGCACTACTGAAGACTATCCAATATTGGACAACAACAGCAACAACATGTATTTGAATTATTATTCATTTCTTTTGCAAGTATAAATGATATTTTTAAACAAACCAACAATTGTTACTATTTGTTGTATTGATTCGAATAAAAGTTTTCATTCTTGTTAAAAAGAAGACCTTTTATGGGAGCTAGGTTGTATAATGATGGCTTACAAAAAGCACAATGCTTAATTATAGTTGCATTCACTTAGATCAAATTTTTTCTTTGATAAATATTACAAATTATCTGATCAAATTATTTTGTAAAACTTACCGTACTCGTCGTAGAAGATGATCAAATCGAAGTGCTAAAATTCAAGCAAGCGGCCAAGCTATTGGAATTGTCTCATCAATTCATATTTGCTGAGAATGGTGAGGCGTTTAGTGTCCTTGAAAGAGACCTGGAGAGTTTACCTCACATCATATTGCTTGATCTTAACATGCCTTGTTTTGATGGTTTTGAATTTTTGAACTTGCTAAGATCAACAAATGCTTTGAGCTATATTCCCACGATAATCATGACTACTTCAGAAAATGAAAAGGATTTGAAGAAATGTTGCTGATTATAGCAACTGCATACAAACCGAATTTCAACCCTCCTATTCCAGATAAAAGAGCGATACTTTGATGAACCAAAGGAGGATACCCCATTACAGAAAACCCACTATACAATTTTGGATTCCATGGCTCAAACCAACTAGTTGAGTAATTTAGACTACACTACATAATTGCAAGAATTGTTATTATGTATTGCATTTCTCGAAATACTAAAACTGCATATTACTGAAGATCTTTGGCCCGTTTAACAAGTTCCTTAAATTCGTCTTTAAACGAATGTTCATCAGAGAGATTTATGTTATCCAACCAGTCCAAAATATCATCATAATCAGTATTCCCCTTATATGAAGAATCAGTCAATTGTAATGAAAACGATGCAACGGAAGAAACAAATTGGTGGTGATTGCTTGCTTCTTCAAAACGTGTGTTTTCATCATAGATATCTAAAGATAGAGGAATGCTAGTATCCTCATCAGGATTCTTATATCGAAAATCCATGGACAGCGATGGTACTGATTTTCTAAATGTTCGAGCTGGTTTTATTTCGTAAAGAGCAGTGACGTTTTGATTAGAGCCAATTTCTCCTGCATCCTTTTCGTCATTCTCAAAATCTTCATTCTGCAACACTCGGTTTTCATAGCCTATCAATCTATATTCACTGACATTTTGTTCATTGAAATCCACCTGAATTTTGACATCTTTTGCCACAGTATAAAACTTGTGAAAATCGTGAATGAATACTTTTTCTAGTTGTTCTTCATTGTCGAGATATTCATAAGTACCGTTACCATTGTTCGCTATCTGTTCCAAAGCAGCGTCATTTAGATTACCTCGACCAACACCTAATACGGTTAAAAAGATGCCTTTGTCCCTTTGTTCTTCAATGAGAGTAATTAGCTCTTCAGTATCTGACAAGCCTATATTGAAGTCTCCATCAGTTCCTATAATAATTCTGTTATTGCCACCTTCTATAAAGTTGGCTTCTGCAATGTCGTATGCTGTTAAGATACCTTCGGCTCCTGCTGTACCGCCTCCAGAACTCAGTTGACTAATGGCTGTTTTTATTCTGTTTTTCTCATTACCCGTTGCAGCATTTAATATTGTTTCTGACCTGCCAGCGTATGTTACAATAGAAACTTTGTCTTCTTCGGTCAATTCATCCGTTAAACGATTAAATCCATTCATTAACAATTCCAGTTTATCCTCATTTGACATAGATCCCGAAACATCAATAAGAAACACATAATTTGATGCACCTAACTGAGCATCTGGTAGTTTCTTCCCTTTAATGCCTATACGAATTAATTTGTGATCTGTGTTCCAGGGACATTGACTGATTTCACCATTTAGACTGATTGGGTGGATGCTGTTGTCTTCTTGGTAATCCAGATTGAAATAGTTAATCAGTTCTTCTGTTCGAACAGCTCCTTTAGGAGGCACTTGATTGTCAACCATTAAAAATCGTCTCGTATTTGCATAAGAAGCACCGTCTGCATCTATTGAAAAAGTAGAAATGGGCTGATCTGATACGGATACAAATGGATTTTCTTCGAACTCTGCATAATTCTCAGAATTAAATTCACCAATGCCAAAACCATCAGACTCAAAAGACGAATTTGGTGTAAATGAAGTGTCTGACATTTCCTCGCAAGAAACGATTAGCAAGAAAGCAAAAATCAAATAAATAAATTTTTTCATGAGTTAACTAGTTTATTGTTTTTCTATATCAATAGACAGCAGAAGGAGTAATGATAGTTGGTATAATTATGAATATGTTTAACATCAATTGCTGTTTAGACTAATGTCAGCTTTAACTGCTTAGTTTAAAGGATATGCATAGCCGATTATGAACATTCCTCTTCTTTGTGTACTGAATGGAGAGTTCGATTCCTCGATTCTGAATAATGAGTCAAGGCTAAAATTTAATGTTCCAGGTCCAGCTGGTAACGAATAGCCGATATTAAAAAGACCACTCACGAAGTTTGAATTAACTTGATCATTTGCAATCAGTTTGTCACCAACGGATATAGAGTATCCTCCTCCGAAAGCAAGGTTCCAACGCTTTCTACTCCCGAAGTGCCAATTTGCCAAAACAGGAATGGTAATAAATTCTTGTTCTTTTACTTCGGAAATAGCAGTGAATGACCCTTGTGAAGAGGTGAAACGTACTCCAAATAGAGATCCTCCCATTTTATCTTTTATTATTCCAGAACTAAAACTCCAGGTATTGCTTAGATAGTAATCTCCGTATACCCCCACAGCATAGGTATTTAGTGAAGCTTGATCAGGAGCATCGGTATCCAGAAAGGCTGAAATTGAAAAAGCTAAAAATGGTTTGATGGTAACGCCGTTAGATATAACAGTGTTTTCTTGAGAAAAAGTAGCTGTTGATATAATTATAAATAAAACTAGGGCACTTATTTTTTTAACGGTTGGTAGTATAATCATGGCTAATAGTTTTTAATTAATTTTTTGATGATAGTTGGAGCGAGATTGCTGAATGAATGGACAGGCTTAGCCTGTCCATTCTGTTACCATGAAATATGGTCTTCAACAATTTATTGTTTGTGATTAGATTGCTTTTTCGTAGATAGCGACACTTGTACATCCTTGAAGTGAAGTTGATACAGTTGCACGATTGCCAACTATTGACACAGTAGTATCTTCATTGCAATCTCCATCTGAATCACATAATTGTAGTGCACCTCCTACTCGTTCCCACATACCAGAATTGTTTTGACTAATCAAAACATCTCCGTCTAGTGTTATAGTTCCTGATGCTCTGTACGTGCCGGCTTCGGTAAATACTTGTGTTATGTTTGTGCAAATCTCATTACTTCCGCTTCCAAGACATCCATTTGAACCGAAAGCAAGGTTAAAATTATCGCTGGAGTCTGGACAGCCAGTGACGTTCCATTCTACAAGATCCCAAGTACCGATAACTTCATCAAGTTCTGTTTTACATGACGAAAATGTTAGGACATAAAAAAGACACAGGAATGCTGTAAAAATTGATAGCGAAGAATTTGTTGTTAGTTTAAATTGGTTTACATTTTTTGTTGAAAACATGGTCAAATTTTTTAGTTAATTAAATTTCTTTGACCTGATAAGACGAGTTCTCTTTTGGAACGTGAACTAGATTTTCAACTTTATTTGAGGTTTTATCATTTTATAACAAATGAGTAGACAAAACAGCAAGCCAATAGAGCTCAAAACATAGATTAGATTGGAGGTTTTACTTGTTTGAAAGCCAGAACCATAAAAATTATATCCTGCCCAATAGATTGGCATTGATTGTATGGATGAGCTTTTATCTAAATAACTCAATTTTGCCTGTCGTAAAGCTGATGATGGCTTAACTTTATTTTTAAACAAGGATAAGAACGATTCTATAATGTCATTTGAACTCTTGTCATCGACTAGCCAATTCGTATATAGGATGTTTTGACTGTTTGCTTGTTTGAACGCCTGTGCAATTCCCATTAATCCCTGTCCCTTGACATTTTGTCCTCTATTGGTTTCACAGGCGCTGAGTATTACTAAATCTGAGTTTATATTCATTTTGGCAATCTCTGTTATATATAATCGGCCATCTTCTGTATCTGTAGTGTCAATTGTGAAACTTAAATATGTTTCTAATGGATCGTAATCATCCAATGTTGTGTGCATTGCTAAATGGAGAATAGAGGGATTTGTTACTTGATTTTTGAAGTTGGCTTCTGTTGCTTGTTCACCTAAGAATGTAGTTCCATTAAATAAGGATGAAGCTTCACTGATCTCTGTTTGATTATAGAATAATTCTTGTAAATCACTGCGAAAGGTACCAGTTAAATAAGATGATTCATTATATGTCGGAGCAAAGCCCACGTAATCTAAATTATTATGTTTAATTGCTCTGGCACCCTGTAGTTGTGTAGCGGATGACATATAATGTATGTCATGGCTTCTAATTAAATATGGAAGCCTTTGATAAGAAGATTGAATATCATCAGTAAGGAGAAGGTCAAAGCTTAAATAGCTTAACTCGCCATCTGTCAGAAAAACTAAATGTTCTGGCAATGAGTTATGTGCCTTCTCTAGTAGTTGCTTATATAAATTATGGCTTGATCTAATAAATTCTCTTTTTGTCTCTGCAAATTCATTTTCATTTAAATTGGAAATACTATTGAAATGTGTATTTAGCGAAGCCTTTAAACTGTCTAAATCTATAAAGTCAAAAGAGCGAAATTCTGGCGCAACAATTAACTGATATAATGAATCATTGTTTTCATAAAAGTATACTAAAGCTATTTGGTGCTTTGAGATGTGTTGCAAGCCTTCTTCAAAAGTTATAATTGTCTTATTGAAACGCTGACTATAGTAGGTTGGGTACTCGTTTTTTATAGTGCTAATAAACGTATCTTTTTCAAGTTCTAACTGGAAAAGCTTTTCAGAATATACAGTATGTAGACTGTCTTCAATAGATGTTGTAGATAGTTTGTTTAGGTAGATTTTAAATTCTTGTCTGAGTCTTTTTTCTTCTGACAGTATTGAATTGTCGACATGGTTAAAATTATGTTCGTTATTAACCGTAGCATTCTGCAGCCGTATGTTTTTATCAGCCTCCATGCAGTTAAATAGCAGATCAAAATAGTCCTCCTCTGAAATAGACTTTTTATTTGCATATAGATTACGTAATGACCAATCAATAATTTTTCTAGCATTTGTTTGAAAGTCAAATTCTTCAGAATCAAAAATATAAGTTGAATAAATCTTTTGAAGAATATCTAATCCAATCGTTACTTTTAATTCAATGTCTTCTATATTTTTTGCATTAATTTTTTCGTCTAAGGTTAAGTAATTTATAAATGAAGCAAAGCTGAACTCTAAATCATATTCAGGTAAGTTTGATTTGGAGTAAGAGTCTAGGGATAAATTATTCTCAGCTAGTAATTCTCGCATATACAATTGAGCAGAGTCAATTTTTTCCATGTCGATAAATGCAGATGCCAAGTGATAATATTGAAAATTAGCTCTATACTTCACATCTGATTGTCTGCCTTGACTTAACTGAAAAGCTTCTCTGGAATAATTGAGTGCATCTACATAGTTAGAGTCTTTATGATATGCATCAGATAAAAACAGCAGTGTATTGGTTCTATAGGAATGAGATTTAGAAATACTCGAATCATTAAATTCATCAAGACAGAGGTGAAGGGTATTCTTTGCCAAACCAATTTTATCGACAGAAGTGTAATAATTTCCTAAAGTGGATAAATTACTCAAATATTCTATGGAAGATTCACCATAACTTTCCTTCAAAAAGTTTACTCCTTTTTTTTGCACTTGAATGGCATTTTCTTTTTCACCTAGAGAATGATATACATTAGCCAGACTGGTGTAGGTAGAAGCAATAGACCATTTTTCTGCAGCATTTTGCTCTTTGAGTTCTTTTGCCTTGAGTAGGTAGTTTAGTGAAGTTTGGTATTGTTTTTTGATTCGATATATTTCACCAAGGTTATGATACATGGCAGCAATTCGTGTACAAGAAGGATTTTCTTGACAAAGTTTAATGGCTTCTTTTTGCAATAGAATTTTTTCATCATAACTCCCAACGACAATGCTTTTAGCGACTAAGAATGCATCCAAACGATCAAAGCTATTAAACTTATTGGCATAGTATATTGCAGAATCAATATAAGTTAAAGAAAGGTCATTTCGTTCTATTTTTTTGTAGGCATTACTTATGGATTCATAGTAGATTTCTACCTTTGGAATGCTGTCAATTGCACCATATTTTGATATGGCAAGCTCTAATGCTTCAAATTGAAAATCTAATGCATTATTACCTTCGCCTAAATAATTATATATAATACCTAAATTTCTAATAACATTTACTCTTGTTTTATCATTTGCCGGGAGATATGGTTTTGCTAATTCGTGACATTTTAGAAATGAATTTTTAGCTGACCTAATCTGGGACATGTTAAATTGTGAAAAACCAAGTGTATAATGCGCATAGATTAATTGTATGGTATCTTTCTCTATGGATGAATCGTTTAAATAATTAGTTAGCATAGTGGCAGCTTCTTGTGATCTTTTCTGCTTATTAAGATTATAAGCTAATCCAATAATAGCTCTTCGATATTCGTCTTTAGGAAAAGGATTGGATTGTAGAAAGGAAGCTAGGGCTTTATTGTATAATTTTTCTCCAGTTGTATTGTCTTTTAGATTACTGGTATAATATTTAGCTAGAATAAGATGAGATATTCCAGTAAGTGTATGATACTCAGTAAATTCTTTAATACAAACGCTATTTATTTTTTTAATTGTATTTAGAAAGTCAACATCAATTTCTTTCGTGACTTGTTTGCACCAGTAATATTTTATTTGTGCATAATTTTGATTGAGAAATACAATATCATTTTTAGCACTACCGGTATAATTTAACCAATAATTTCTGAGACTATCAAATTGTATTTTAGCTAATGGGCTATTTTTAAGAATAAGGTTTCTTTGTCCTTTAATAACTAAACTATCTATGGCAGGTGTCGCATGACCAGAAATGTAAGACTGAGCCTGAAGTAGATGACTACTTAAAATAAGAAGCACTAACAATAATAATCTCATAGTTATTATTTCAGTTGTCCTAATAATTTTGTTGCATCGGAAACCTTATAGTGGTCCTTGTTTTTTATGATCGTTTCTAAAATTTGTTGACAGTTTTCTTTATTGCCATCAAAATAATGAGCTAATGCAAGATTCCATGTAACCTGATCGTAATAAGGATTGTCCTCATCAACAAGTTTTAACTCATTTATGGCTTCTTTGTATTTTTCTAAATGCATTAAGCTCACACCTTTCATCAATAATAATTTCCCCGAATTTTCTTTAACAAAATCTGGATTTTCATCAATGTCTTTTAGACTAGTTATTGTGTTTTGATATTCATTATTGTTAAAGAGTCTGAGTGTTCTGTTCCACAATATAGATACGCTGTCCATGTCTTCTTCTGAACGAAACAATTTATAGGAGGGATCTTCAATAGCAGCGAAATATTCTGTGTCTTCTTTGGTGTTTTTTGATGACTTGTTTGTTGTAAAAAAATAGGCAAGAGAAGCTAATAGCAACAGTAATAGAAGTCCTAAAAGCCATGATTTTGAAGTTGTTTTAATTTCTGTTTGTTTTTCTAATTCTTGAGCTGTGTCAGATTGTTCTAAAACAAAAGCATCTTTAAATTTCGCCTTTAAATCTTCTTCTCCTTTTTGACGTATGATTGCTCTTGCTAAAATGTGATGTTCTAGTTCATTTTTTAGTTCTTCATTCTCTTGAAGGGCAGTAGAAAACGCGTCTTTATCAAACTTCGTTAGTGTACCATCAAGGTAAGAATCAATTTGGTTAATATAGTAGGAAGTATCTTTATCAGACATGACTATCGAGTTTTTCTGCGATTAGTATCTTTAATTTTTTGAGACATTTATATTTCATGCTTCGAGCACTTTCAGCGCCACTTAATGATGATCGCTGTGCTATTTCTTCCATAGAGAATCCGTAATAGCCCCAATCAAGTAAAATTTGTTTGCAAGGAGCTCCAATGCTATCCATTAACCCAATAATTTTATACGCTTGGTCCTTGGCTGTAAATACGCTCATCAGATCCTTTTCTCTTGCATCGAATTCTGTTAACTCTTTTGTCGGCATATTCTTATATGACGTATTCTTTCTAGAAACATCAACCGCTGCATTCGAAAAAATGGAATAAAAGTAACTAGAGATCTTACTTTCTCCTTTGAATGACCCGTCTTTGAGCTTTTGTATGAGTTTGACTAGAGAATCTGAGTAGGCGTCTTGTATATCTTCATCCTTTAAGTGAACACGTTGATTAACCTTTACAATAAAGCCTTTATATTGATGAAATAGATACATAGACATATCTTCAAAAGCACTCCCTCCTTTGCGCAGTGACGCTATAATTTCTTCATCAGGATATTGAGTTGTAGTCATTCAGAGCAAAATAGTGAGAATATCAATATGAAGCTTATTACAGTTGTTTTTTAAGATATAAATATAGACTGAACGGAATAGAAGAACATTCAATTAGATGTTCACTTACATAATCCAAAATGGAATGTTATATTAGCTGTGACTAAACTTTACATTCACACAAAGAATTGATTTAAAAACGTAAAACAACTTTACATGCTTGTGAAAACATACGCAGGTGCCATTCAGGGCATCGATGCACAACGAATTACAGTAGAAGTAAATGCTGGCGGTACAGTAACAAAAGGTAATTTTTATCACTTAGTCGGACTACCAGACAGTGCTATAAAAGAAGGTTTCGAACGAATAGAAGCGGCCATTAAAAATATCGGGTATTCTATGCCACGACTCAAAATGGTAGTCAATTTAGCTCCAGCTGATATCCGAAAGGAAGGATCTGCATATGATTTACCTATCGCATTGGGTGTATTAGCCGCTACAAAACAAATTAGTCCTACACTTTTGGATCAATATATGATCATGGGTGAGTTAGCGTTGGACGGTTCTGTCAGGCCGGTACGCGGTGCTTTGTCTCTAGCTATAGAGGCAAGAGACCGAAAATGTAAAGGCATTATTCTACCAGAACAGAATGCAAATGAAGCTGCAATTGTAGAAAATTTTCCTGTCTATGGAATTGCCAATTTATCAGAGGCTATTAATTTCCTAACAGGAAAAGAATCTTTGTCCCCAAGAACAGTTGATACTAAAGAGATATTTAGTCAACAACTACATCAATATGGCCTTGACTTTGCTGATGTCAAGGGTCAAGAAAATATCAAACGGGCATTAGAAATTACAGCAGCAGGAGGACATAATGCGATCCTTATTGGTCCACCTGGTGCCGGTAAAACAATGTTGGCAAAACGAATACCTGGAATACTACCACCAATGTCTTTGAATGAAGCGCTGGAAACGACTAAAATCCATTCAGTCTCCGGGTTGTTAAATAAAGGTTCAGCATTAGTTACCATGCGTCCTTTTCGTTCCCCACACCATACCATCAGTAATGTGGCTTTGGTCGGAGGAGGCTCAAATCCCAATCCAGGAGAAATTTCTTTAGCAAACAATGGTGTATTGTTTTTGGATGAACTTCCAGAATTCCAACGTACAGTTTTGGAGGTGTTGAGACAACCAATGGAAGAACGAAAAGTTACTATTTCAAGAGCAAAAATTACTGTTGATTATCCAGCAAGTTTTATGTTGATCGCATCGATGAATCCTTGTCCATGTGGCTTTTACAATCATCCTGATAAAGAATGTGTCTGTGGTCCCGGCATAGTCAAAAGGTATCTAAATAAAATTTCGGGACCATTGCTTGATCGTATTGACTTACATGTGGAAGTGACTCCTGTATCCTATGAAGAATTAGCGAAAGTAGAACGTGAAAGTGAGACTAGTGCCATGATCAGAAAGAGAGTCATACTTGCGAGACAAATCCAAATTGAACGATTTAAAACGATGGCAGGTGTATTTTGCAATGCACAAATGCCTAGTCGGATGGTCCGAGAAGTTTGTCAGTTGGACAGTGCTTGCACAACCTTACTCAAAACTGCAATGGAGAGGCTGCAACTTTCAGCAAGGGCTTATGATCGCATACTTAAGGTAGCAAGAACCAATGCCGATTTATCTGGATCAGAAAATATCTTGGCAGAACATCTGGCAGAGGCAATTCAGTATAGGAGTTTGGATAAGGAAAGTTGGGTGTCTTAAGAGATCATATTTGAAACCAACACTTATTTATTAGCTCAAAATATCGTATTCGTAGGCTGCGCGTACAAGTCCAGCAGTATTTCGTACACCGAGTTTACTGATCATGTTACGACGATGACTTTCTACTGTGCCTAGACTTATGAATAATTTCTCTGCTATCTCTGCACTAGTATGTTCGTTGATTATTAATTGAAGTATTTCTTTTTCTCTTCGAGAGAGGCTTGGGTGTATACCTTCGTTTTTGACTTTCGTTTTAGACTGTCCACTCATCATGAGCTCCACGATATGAGGATCAAAATAGGTGGATCCTTTTCTAATTCTTCTGATGGCATCAACGATCTCATCCTGACCAGAATTTTTTAGCATGTACCCTTTGATTCCCTCTTTCACTAGCTTCTTTACTAGCTTAGTATCTGATAACATCGATAGGATTAGAATTTTACTCTCGGGATGTATGGATACTATTTTCTTACTTGCTTCTATGCCATTAAGCACTGGCATATTAAGATCCATAAGAATAATGTCTACTTCATTTTCTTTAATAAAGTCAATTGCTTCTTGCCCATTGTGCGCTTCACCTACAAGTTGTAAATCAGCTTGACTTTCTATGATAAGTCTTAAACCATCTAGAACCAATTGGTGGTCATCTACGATTAAGATTTTTGACATTATGCTTTAAGTTTTGGAATGTGAATACTGATCGTTGTCCCTTCATCTTTTTTACTGCTGATGTCTAGTTCACCTTGAAGATGCTCAACTCTAGACCTGATTGATTTTAACCCAAGACCATTGCTTTCAGTGGCTGTGTCAAAACCGACACCATCATCTTCTATAATGATATGATATTGATCATCTGTCTCCGATAATTGTATCAATACCTGCTTTGCTTTCGCATGCTTAATAATGTTATTCATAGCCTCTTGTACTATCCTATAAATAAAGACATCTTTTGTCTCATCAAGCTTGTGCTTAAATCCTATCACTTCAACGTTGACATCAAATGGATGCGATTTACTTAAATCTTCACCCAATTGTTCAATGGCGGTTTTAACCCCGTCGAGCCTAAGTGCGCCAGGAAGTAAATTATGCGATATTCTTCTTACTTCGTCACAGGCTTCATCAACCATGCTGGTTGTTTTCTCATAAATGTTGTAGGATTCTATTTTTTTGACTTCATTATTGATTTTAGTGAGTCTTGCTTTGACAGTAGAAAGTAAACCGCCTAGGCCGTCATGTAAATCTTTGGCGATTCGCATACGTTCGGCTTCTTGACCTTCAAGCATTGCATTCATGGCAAGTATCTTCTTTTCTTTTTTCAGTTGGGAAATTTTTTGAAAGTCTAATTCTTTCTGTTGGTTAAACATTTTCGTAGAAGTACGTTTTCTGTTCCAAAAGAAAGCTGCTGCAAGCAATGATAAAAGACCACCACCAAATAACACATTTCTTTGATTTCGTTGCCTTTCGATGGTTGTTTGTTGTATGGCTAATTCACTATCTTTTTTAGCTGCTTCATATTTGGTTTCAAGGTCTACTTGAATAGCTCTGTTTTCTTGGTGGTAGATAGAGTCTTGAATAGTAAAATAGTTCGAGAGTAATTCATAGGCTAATTCATGGTTACCTATAGACTTTTCAAATTCAGCTTGATTTTTATAGTTAAGTTTTGCGAGTTCTAAATTTCCTAAAGAATCATTTATGACTTCAAATTCTTTATAGTAGGCTCTGGCGTTTTTAACATCTTTCAGTTGAGAATAGATGTTAGCAATACTGCCTGTAAGTGAGGCAATGTAGTATCTGTCGTTGATTTCTTTTGATATTGACAGGAGTTCTTTCGAATACACTAATGCACTATCATACCGCTCATTCTGATAGTGAATACTAGACAATACATTAGCAGCTTCAAGAGACGGTTGTATCAAATTATTTTTTCTCGCGATCGCCAAAGCCTTTGACGAGAATATTTGTGCACTGTCTAGTTTATTGGTATAAAAATAAATTGCCCCAGCAAGATTTGCACTTCCTGATTCTAAAAAAGGATCGCCTATTGCTATTCCTGTCTCATAGGCTTTATTCTGATAATACAAGGAGCGGTCATAATTTTGATTAGAAAAATGAACGACAGCAATATTATAATATGCTTTGCCAGCCTCAACCAGGTTATCAGTTTCTTCTGATAATTTGAGTGCTTTTAAATGGCTTTCAATAGCCTCCTTGTGTTGATTTTTAAAGTTATGCACGGTACCCAAATTTCTATAAAGCAATATTTTAGCTTTGAAAACTTCTTCATCTAATGAAGATGTAATACTGGACAATAAATCTTCGGCTTTAGTCAGTTTACTTAAGCCATCATCATAATTTCCACCATGTATATCCTTTACACTGATTTGAATCAAAGATTTTGCAATGAGAAAATTGTCCTTGCTTGCTATAGCATGCTCATACCCTTTTTGTGAATATAAGTAGGCGGTATCTCTACTTCTTTGATGATACATTCCGGCAAGTGTTGTGTATAATTTGGCAGATTCTGCATCAGTGATGTCTTCTTTATCAAGGACTTTTTGTAGGCTATCTATTTGTTCATAATCTTGAGCGACAATAGAAGAATAGCTGAATACTGTAAATAAAAAAAGAACAAAACTTCTGCATAAGTAGGAACAAAAGGTATCTGTTGAGGTACAATATGTCTTGCTTCTGTGGAGCTTGTTTTTCATTAAAATAGTTGATTCAACTATGAATAGAAAACTTAAGGATTATTGGTTTACATTCATAAGTTAATAAATAGTTACGTAGTATTTTGATTTACTCACTTTGTTTTAAACTTAAAATTTTTTCATATGCCTTTTCTATCATGACTTCCATTTTTTGGATGAGGTCAATAGCTTCAATTTGCTTTACTTCCTCTTCTATGTTGGCGACAGACTCTTTGACCTCAACCAAAAGTGTCTGAATATTTTGGTGTAGGTCATTTGTGATTCTTTTGTATTCTTCAGGGTATATCTCTTGATTGATTCCCATATATTCTTTTTAACTATGAGCGTATTTAGTACACTAAAATTATCCTGAATACAAAGATGTGACCTGGCCAATAATACAGTCTCCACAGAAACCTAGATAGAGTAAAAATCTATGTAAACCAGTATTATTAATATAACACTAATATATAAATACCTCAGAAAGCATATTGGAAGCTTTTTAACAAATAATTTGTAATGACGATATCCAAGTTTGCGAAAGATGGACTATAATCAGGATTCTTTAATAGAGATATTCGAAGCAAGCTGAGACCAATTAATGGTAATCTACAATCAGAGTTTTTAACATTACGATTTAAGTTTTGGAATGTGAATACTGATCGTAGTCCCTTCATTTTTTTTTACTGCTGATGTCTAGTTCCCCTTGAAGATGTTCAACTCTAGATCTGATAGATTTTAACCCAAGACCACTGTTTTCAGAAGCAGTGTCTAAACCGACACCATCATCTTCTATGATTATATGATATTGATCATCTGTCTCCGATAATTGTATCAATACCTGCTTTGCTTTTGCATGCTTAATGATGTTATTCATAGCTTCTTGCACGATCCTATAAATAAAGACATCTTTTGTCTCATCAAGCTTGTGCGTAAATCCTATCACTTCAACGTTGACATCAGATGGGTGCGATTTACTTAAATCTTCGCCCAATTGTTCGATGCGGTTTTCACTCTGTCGAGCCTAAGTGCGCTAGGAAGTAAATTAAGTGATATTCTTCGTCACAGGCTTCATCAACCATGCTGGTTGTTTTCTCATAAATGTTGTAAGACTCTATTTTTTTGACTTCATTATTGATTGTAGTGAGTCTTGCTTTGGCAGTAGAAAGTAGACCGCCTAGGCCGTCATGTAAATCTTTGGCGATTCGCATACGTGCAGGAGTTACAACAAAATGATTCAAATTACCAGTCGCACTTCTTAATCCATAGGCAATGTCTCTAACTGAGTTTACCCCTGATACTTTCATGAATAACATAGACACAAAATGAGCCCAGGTGTTGAATCCTTTAGCGTATTTATCAGAGTCGTATTTGTTCACGACCTTTTGAAATGTAGTCTCCTATCAATTAAGGACAGAAGTTGACCAAAAAGACTTATTTTTGTTACTGACTTGGCTTGGGTTTTTCGCAACCCTAAGTTAGGGTAAACTCGCTAAGTCTTTTTTATTTATTTAGGACGCTTGTGAGTTAGGTAGTATTTTGATTACCCTTCTTGTTTTAAATTTAAAATGTTGCTTCCGAAATGTTCTGTTATATTCTTTTTCGCTGCAAGTGTATTTTAAACAGTCAAAGTCATCTTTAATATAAAGATATGATCAGACGTATAGTCTAGTCTCCACAGAAACATAGATAAAGTAAAATTTTATGTAAACCCATACTATTATAACAGGTATGTGGCCAATACCTTAGTTGTTATAAATTTGGCAGTTAAGTATTCAAACCGATTTATTTGGTGAATTTTCGAATACTCGTTTGAGTCTTTGTCGGAAAATCTGTTGGAACAGCTTGTGTCACCTGACCAGTACTCGCCCATTCAGTAGCACGTAAGAATGTGGTGATAAATCCGACGCACTCCATAGAATAGTCCATATGACCTAAGGCTGAATGAAAAATCCTGCCTTTACCATATTCAACTGCCATCAACATTGGTTCGTGTCGGCCTGTACCTTTTACTTTCTTATTCCAAGGAGGTCCATTGCCGTCCACATCAGAATAAGCGGTTGCGAGTACAGTCATATTTTCAGCTGGACCTCTGAGACGATCATACAATTCATCTTTGGTGTGCAACCATTCTGTTGGCAGGTCTTTCATAATCGGGTGATCACTTGCTCGGGTAGTAAGTACAAACTCATGTTGAGGACCATGAGACCCACAATTTCCTTCACCTGTATTTCTATGAAGCTGACCATCATTATCATAGTACACATATGGTCCAGATTCCTGAGATCTACCTCCCCAGCCACCTAATCCAATCATCCGATTATATGCTGGCCAATTGCCCCATGAATTATTGGCTGCATGAATCACAATTAACCCACCACCATTTTGAATGTAATGTTCAAATGACTCTTTCATTTCTTCGGACCAATCTGATGCCTTCCATCCCATATTAGTAATAACAACATCATAGTCTGAAAAAGAAGGTTTAAAATCAGGATCTTTAACAGGTTCTTCAACAGGCTCCGACGGACCTACACCTTCAATAGGATATTGTGCCAATAAATCAGTGATCGGTTCTATCCCAATACTTTTATCGTAATGAGGTCCTTGCCAGGTATACTTAGTTCGATTTACGTCAACTGTAAACAATCCAGAATCTTCCAAATACGACTTCATCATTGCGGTCGTTTTTGGCCATATGCCATGATTATTTTCGCCATCAATGATCAATGCTTTTAATTGTTTTTTCTGCATCGTATTTGATTGTACAATAGTGTCTGATTGGACGGTATTTGTTTTGCACGAGTTGCAAAATATAATGGTAAGAAGTAGAATAAACTGTTTCATGAACAAAAGATACGAATTCAATTGTAAATTTAATCTCACAAGTTTACTTTGTACTTCCTATTTGCATTCTATTCGATAGAATCACTTTGATGTGATTTATTTACATAGACTTTACTCCATTTAGAATACAATTATTCCCTTCTCTTTTTTTAATACTTTTTTCTTATTTTTAAGAGATAAGTTAATACCACAAAACAATTCGACAAATAAGATCTCCTTCCAAAAATGATAGCTCACTGTGTAAACGATATCTTGACGGTAGATGTGCGATCACTTTATATTTAGAAACCAATAACAATCATGCAAATTAGTTTAAAGTCATTTACTCCACTTTTCGTCTTCATTTTATTTGGAATACATTTCTGTTTTGCTCAGAGTGAAATAACAACAGAAAAACTCATCCTTACAGATGGAGCAAGTAGCAATTATATTCTAAAGTCAGATGGACAAGGGAATGCTACATGGGCAGATCCGACATCATTTCTTGGAAATGGTTTTAGTAATTGGACCATTAGCGGTAATAACCTTTATAATAACAATTCCAACTTTGTTGGTGTTGGTACCAGCGATCCTAAAGCAAAATTTATGATTGTTGGTGGTGGTGACGTTAATCTAACAAGTAATCCATCTTTTCAAATAGGAATCAAAGAAGCAGAAAATTTGGCCATTGATAATAATGAAATCCTAGCTAGAAATAATGGTGCCCAAGTAATCTTTTAATACAACGAGATGGTGGAAATGTCAGTTTTGTTGCTGGTGGAGGTCTCGTCGGTATCGGTACTACTGTCCCTAATGCAAGATTGACAGTTATCGGTGGCGAAAATGCTACTCTTACTAGTAATCCCTTTGTTCAATTAGGGGGTATTGCTGGTGTTAACATGGCAATTGATAATAATGAAATTCAGGTCAGAGATGACGGAGCGGCTGGAAAATTGTTTTTACAAAGAAACGGTGGAGACGCAGTTTTGGCGTTTGGCGGAGGCCAAGTGGGTATTGGAACGTCTAACCCACAAGCCAAATTGACAATAATAGGTGGTGCAGATGTTAACCTGTCAAGTAATCCCTTTTTACAATTAGGATTAGCAAGTGGAATAAATATGGCAGTCGATAATAATGAAATTCAGGTCAGAGACGATGGTTTAGGCGGCACTCTATTTTTACAAAAAGATGGCGGAGATGCAAGCTTAGTATCCCATGGAGGAAGAGTAGCTATAGGAAAAAATGTGGCTAATGCTACCTTGGATGTGGATGGAGCCATTCATGGAGGTGGCATATTTACAAATTCTACTAGAATTGAAGTTAATGACTTGGGAACAGGTGATAGAAATGCATTTATAGATTTTCATGGGAGTGATGTGGAACCAGATTTTTCTGCACGCATGTTTAGGCTTGCAGGAGAAAACGGAGATTTTAGAATGGAAAATAGAGGTGCAGGAAACCTGGCTTTTAGAACATCGAATACTAATCGTGCGATTGTCAAGCCTGATGGAAAATTTTTAATTGGCCTTCAAACTATAAATACTCCAGGTAACTATAAGTTATATGTCGAAGATGGCATTTTAACTGAGCGCGTAAAGATTGCTACTATTAACTCAGCCGATTGGGCAGATTATGTGTTTGAAGAAGATTATAAAATGCACTCCTTTAAAGAACTTAAAGCATTTGTTCAAGAACATAAACATTTACCAAATGTGCCATCAGCTCAAGAGGTAGAAGAGAATGGCTATGAACTTCATCAAATGGATATAAAACTTCTTGAAAAAATAGAAGAATTGTATTTGTTGACAATTCAACTTAATGAAGAAAAAGATGAACTAGCAAAAGAAAACAAACTGCTAAAGGAGTCTCTATCTGACATCATAGAGCGTTTAGATAAGCTTGAAAAATAGACATGTCAAATTGGATTGAGACTATATTCTAGCATAATTTTTAGAAACAACCTAAATCGACCTAGAGATATACATTATTTTTTCTGAGCCATATTAAAGTCTTCACACAAACTCGGAATGTACTCAAAGGCTGCTTTATATCCTAGCCTTGCCGACTGTCTCATATCTGCACAGGCATTATCTGGTTGTTCTAGCATGTTGCGTGCATTAGCACGATTAAACCAAGCTATAGCAAAGTCTTCATCAAGCTCAATTGCTTTGTTAAAATCTATTTCGGCTTCCTTATATTGTTTAAGATTCATGTAAGCTATTCCTCTGTTTAGATAGTGCTTCTCACTGTTTGCATTAGTTTTGATTACTGCAGTGTGGTCTTCAATGGTCTCTTTATAATTTTTTAATTTCAAACTTGTGATTGCCTTATTCAATAACGCTTGTTTATGCATAGGCTCTAACAACAGTACTTGCTTAAAATCCTTATCAGCTTGTTCTACTTTATCCAAAGCTAATTTTGCATATCCACGATAAAATCTGTGCTCTGCAATTTTTGGTTCTGCTTTAACCAAGACCGTAAAATCTTTAATGGCTCTGTTATAATTTTTGAGTTTCAAGAAAGCCTTAGCTCTATAATTATATACTTTGGATTGTCCATCTTTTATTGAAAGCACTTCAGTGAAATCTGCAATGGCTTCTTCGTATTTCTCTTCTTGATAAAAACACATCCCTCGATTGAGTAACCATTTGTATTGCCCTTCTTTTAAGGTAATGGCCTGAGTATAGTCTTCAGCTGCCTTTTTGTATTTCTTTCTTTCCATTAAAATTGCTCCTCTATACACATAAGCCAATTCGTATTCAGGTAAATGCTTGATCGCTCTGCTGTAATGTAAAAGCGCGGCGTCTTTATCACCTGATAATTGGTGAGCATAACCTAGAAAGAAATGAGCCTTCTTAGATTCGGGATCAAGTTCAAGTGATTTTTTAAAATCAATAATCGCTGCTTTATACTTCTTTACATTGAGTAATGCATTACCCCTATTGTAATATGCTTTGGCATAAGCTGGATTATATTCTATCGCTTGACTATATTCATTTATCGCAGCAGTATAGTCCTTTTGATTAAAAGCTTCTATTGCTTTGTTAAAGTGTTCAATAGACAATTTCTTACTTTGAGCAAAACAAGTAAAACTTACGCTCAAACAGACTAGAATTGTTAGAATCTTCATATTTAGCATTCAAATTTGTAAAAAATTGTATAACTATCTGATAGGCAAATGTTTGTATGGGTATAACTGTAAAAACTAAATTAAATTACTTTTGTTTTTCTAAGAGATTGTTAAAATTTAAGAATGAAGAAAGATCCAACTGCTTCTTCGCGTAAGCAGGATCACATTGAGCTAGCCTTCCAATCACGAATTCTGACAGAGAACTTGGATAGTCGATTCTATTATGAGCCTTTACTTTCTGCCCATCCGAATAAAATCAATGGCTATCCAAAGTCTTTTTTAAATAAGCAAATTCTTGCGCCCATCTGGGTAAGTAGCATGACTGGTGGTACGGAGAAAGCAAGTATGATCAATAAGAATTTGGCAATGGCATGTAAAGAGTTTGGTTTATCTATGGGCTTAGGTTCTTGTAGGTCTATTTTAGATTCAGACGATAGGTTGTCAGATTTTGCAATGAGATCCTTTATTGGAGACCAACCGTTGTTTGCAAATTTAGGAACAGCACAACTTGAAGAGCTGATAAAAGCAGATAATCTAAACGCCATCAATCGACTTATAGAGAAACTAGAAGCGGATGGAATAATCATACACGTCAATCCACTACAGGAATGGTTACAGGATGAAGGAGATCAGATTACAACATCACCCATAGATGTTATTCGCACAGTCTTGAGAGAAGTACGTATGCCTATTATCGTCAAAGAAGTAGGACAAGGCTTTGGACCTGAATCACTGAAAGAATTGTTGCAACTTCCCTTAGAGGCAATCGAATTTGCTGCAAGCGGTGGGACTAACTTTTCATTGTTAGAATTATTAAGAAGTAGTGAAGAAAGAAAAGAAGCATTTCAATCTTTTGCCAATATCGGGCACTCTGCAGAACAGATGGTTGGATATTTGAATGACTTGATTCCAAGCCTTGGACCAAAAGTCAATTGTCGGAATTTTATTATATCAGGAGGCATCACTAATTTTTTGGATGGTTATTATCACATTAGTAAATTGAATCACAATGCTATATATGGTCAAGCATCATCAATGCTCAAACATGCACAAATTAGCTATGAAGCATTGCATCAATATATATCTTTGCAAATCGAAGGATTAAAATTTGCGTCAGCATACTTGCGCATTAAATCATAGACATGGCCAATTCTAAAAAATCGATTACTGGATTCTCTAAGCTTTCAAAGCGAGGTAAAATTAAATGGATCGTGGAAAATTTCTTTAAAGATCCAAAGGCTGTGACGCGTGAATTAATGAGTTATTGGCACAGCAACGAAGACCAACAGAAAATTTTAGATGGGTTTAGTGAAAATACGATTACAAATTTTCCAATGCCTTATGGTGTCGCTCCCAATTTTGTTATAAATGGGGAGACTTACTGCATCCCAATGGTTATTGAAGAAAGTTCTGTTGTAGCAGCTGCCTCGAATGCTGCAAAATTTTGGATGCAAAGAGGTGGGTTTAAGACAACGGTGTTGAATACTCAAAAAGTAGGTCAATTGCATTTTTTGTGGAAAGGCCCTAAAGAATTATTAACAAACAACTTTGAAGAAATTAAAGTCCAGCTAATAAATTCTACTCAGTCACTTACGTCAAATATGGAGCAAAGAGGCGGAGGGATAAGTCGAATTGAATTGGTTGATAAAACAACTGATCTAGAAAATTTCTATCAATTGCAGTGTTATTTTGAAACCTGCGATTCTATGGGTGCAAATTTCATCAATTCTGTTCTTGAAAAATTTGGATCAGAACTTAACGACTATATTCAATGCACACCGACTTTCAAAGAACATGCAGAAGACTTTGAAGTCATTATGGCTATTTTGTCTAATTACACACCTGAATGCGTTGTCAGAGCAGAAGTCTCTTGTAAGATTGATCAATTAGAAGGAGTAAGTAAACATTTTGATGCCAAAGAATTTTCTTCTCGATTTAAAACTGCTGTTGATATTGCCAGAATTGACCCTTATCGAGCTACAACACATAATAAAGGCATATACAATGGGATTGATGCTGTTGTGTTAGCAACGGGAAATGATTTTAGAGCTATTGAGGCCTGTGGACACAGCTATGCATCTAAGGATGGACAATACAGAAGCTTAAGTCATTGCACTATTGAAAATGGCACCTTTAGATTTTGGCTGGAAGTGCCGCTTGCAGTAGGGACGGTAGGCGGATTGACATCTTTACATCCGATGGCAAAACGCTCACTGGAATTATTAGGTAATCCTTCTGCTCCAGAATTAATGCAGATAATCGCAGCAGCGGGATTAGCTCAAAATTTTGGTGCCGTTCGGTCATTAGTGACTACAGGTATTCAACGAGGTCATATGCGTATGCATTTGATGAATATTCTACATCAATTGGAGGCAACGGAAAAAGAAATTAAAGGAGCCCTTGTGCATTTCAACAGTGAAATTGTGTCCTTTGTGTCTGTTAGGAACTTTTTAGATTCAGGAAGAGGAGATAAAGAAATAAAGATCGTAGATTAGCAGCTTTATTATCCCATTCTTTTTAGGAAATGTCAGTCTACACATTTGAGTGAAATTTTCTATTTTAATTCCCTCTTACTTGTTTAACAAATATTAGTTTTAAAAATTCATAACATAACCAACTCGTATACCCATCAAAAAGACATTTTACGGAAACGGCAAACTTTTACTCACTGCAGAGTACCTAGTTCTTGACGGAGCAAAAGCAATTGCTTTGCCAACTAAGTTGGGACAACAAATGGTCGTGAAGCCATCGAGGGGCTCAGATCTTGTTTGGCATTCAAAAGACATGAATGGTAATACGTGGTTCGATGCTCAAATCTCATTGCTTGACTTTGCACCAGTCAAATCTTCTGATGAAGAGAAAGCAGCTTACATTGGAAAATTATTGAAGAATGCTGTAAGACTCAATTCTGAGTTTCTAGATAAGTGGAATGGCTTCAAAGTAGAAACAACCTTAGAGTTTGATCAAAGTTGGGGACTTGGGTCTAGTTCGACATTAATCTATGCAGTTGCTCAATGGGCAGAAGTCAATCCATATTTGCTTCACTTCAAAGTAAGTAATGGTAGTGGTTACGATATTGCATGTGCAGGTGCTGAAGGGCCAATTGAATATCGTCTCCATGATGACCAATTGAGTATTGCTGAATCTGACTTTGATCCAAAATTCAAGGATAAGCTATTTTTCATTCACCTAGGAAATAAACAAAGTAGTTCTGAAGAAGTAAATAAATACTTGAAAGGAAGTAAAGCATCAGAAGAACAAATTGAAGAGATCTCAGACTTATCAGAGAAAATTGCTTTGTCCAAATCCTTCAGCAAATTCGAACAGCATCTAGATAAGCACGAAGAGATCATTGGATCAATTTTAAAAAGAAATCCAATCAAGCAGACGACTTTTCAAGATTACTGGGGCAGCGTAAAATCTTTAGGTGCTTGGGGAGGTGATTTTGTGCTTGCTACTTCAGACAAACCAGTAAAACCAACCATGGATTACTTCAAATCCAAAGGTTACACAACTATCTTACCTTATAGAGAACTCATACTTCCTTAGCTTTATCTAAACTTGTGGACATTTAATAGCCTTCTGTAGGTCAATATGTAGTTGTACAACACTTCTTATAGCATGTACCTTTGTATTAACAATTAGAAACAACCTCCCACCCTTATTCATTAAAAATTTGAAACGTGTTTTAGTGACAGATTTATTAATCTGTTCATCAAGATTATCATAGACCTTATTACTATAAATATAATTTGATAATCTGTTTGGTGCGTCATCTGTTTCGACAAAAACAAGAATTCTGTGCATTAGTAAAATGACGCCCACGGAAGGTTGAAGCTAGCTCACAGGAGTTAGCTTCGCCCTCATTTTGAACAAGAATAGAAAGTCACTTAATCTAAAAATATAGATTACCTATGTGTGCTGCCCGTACGCGTGAGTAAAAGAGTTATTGACGCTCACAGATTTCTTAGAGGTGACCTTATAGAAGGTCCCTCTATTTTTTTCTCTACACCTCTAAGGATGAATATCTTTAAATAGATATTCATCCTTATTTTTTTGTCCAAGATCTTTTTCGATAAGGTGTTTACACAAAAAGCCCTTATGCGTCTATTGACACATAAGGCTTTAGAGATTTACTTTTTAAGGCTGAGAGACTAAAGTTTTATAATGGCTTTGCCTTGTCTTGTTGCAGTTAACAAAGCCGATTTGTTTAAGACTACTCCGACATTTGAGTTGTCATCTGCCTTATATATTCCAGGTTTGAATACAATCACGTCTTTAGTGACACCGTCAAGTATATTAAAAGCACAATGAGCATCTTCAAAAGGAACATCAGGTTTGCCATTGCATCCACAAGGTGATCCACCTGGTAGGATGTGGCAAGGGTCTGGGTCATTGTCATCCACATAGAAGGCAACACCAGATGTGACATCTTTTCTGGAGCTAAAGTTTACTAATGTTTGGTGCCACTTATCCAATTGACATTCTGTGAGCACCACCCGACTTTCACTTTGATTTCTAATTTGTGACATGACATTGTTAAATGTATTATCAACTAATTGTTGGTTTGCAGCACTCAATTGATTATAATTTGCACCAAAATTTTGAACAGCAATTGTATTTTGATCCCAAGAACTATTATCTAAAGTAGTTGTACCACAAGTTTCATCTGCAGTATGTTTCAGGTCAAAAAAGTGACCAATCTCATTACCCATTCCTGTTTCGACCAGTGTTAATTGTGGATTATTTACATCAGAGTCATTGAATACTCCCAGTTTCCAAATTGTTCAGCTATGTTTGTTGGGTTAACTACTACATTGTTAGTCGCCCCATCTAATGTCATTATGCTTGACATTGCAGCAGGATTTGACGCACTGCCCCATGCTAAATTCATTACAGCATTCGTACCAGCGGTAGTACTTGGGTCAGCTGAAATAATGAATCGATTATCAGCAAATTGATCATTACTAAAAGTCATAATAGACGCTCCATCTGAGTTCTCGTGAAGTTGCAATGTCGCATCCTCGATAGTTGCGTTATGCTCGATTATTCCTTGCTGTGCATGAAGACCGATGCAGATGAAACCGAAGATTAAAAGGAAACTGTTTTCATAATTTTCAACTTATTAGTTGATTCTGTAATTGCAATTCGAAAGCACGACTAATCATGCCTGCCAAATACATCATTTCGCTTGGTGGTGAACTTCTCGAATAATTTATACTGACTCATTATCAAAAGTTCAGTACCATTAACTAGTAAGAGTAATTCGCGAGCCAGATGCAAATATGAATCAAACAAAATTTTAATTGCCTATACAAATGTGTAGTTGCTGAAAATAATAGACTTTCTAATTAGCTGATCCGAGTTGCCAATTCAGCCCTACCAGATAAATTGAACTTAGAATAGATATTTTTGACATGATATTTTACCGTATTCACGGAAATAAAATTGTCTATGGCAATCTGTTTATATGATTTTCCATCTTGTAGATTTGTGATAATCAAGAATTCTTGATCTGTAATCGTTCCATTCAGCTGAGATTCAATTTGTTCTTTAGTTATCGGAGTTGAAGTTTGAAGCCTCTTGAAATTAGCACTTGCCATTTTAATAGAAGCTAATAAAGTTCTGTCTTGAAAAGGCTTGACAAGGAACCCATAAGGTGCATATTGTTGAGCTTCTGAAAGTGTCTTTTCATCATCAAAGGAAGTTAGAAATAAATAGGGAATCTTATAATTGTCATGTATGTGTTCGGCGACATCAATTCCAGTCATTTGGCCATCCAGATTAATATCAAGCATAGCAAAATCAGGTTTTCTGGTACTTAACATATCTAGTGCATCTTCTCCTCGGTGTGCAATACCAATTACTTGATATCCTTCGCTGACAAGGAGACTTTGAATGTCAGTAGCAATGATTGGTTCGTCTTCAACGATTAAAATCTTAAACACCTCGATTAATACCTTTAATTGATTTAATGTATAAAATGCGTTTTGTACTTTTTGTGTTATGCAAATCGAAAGCATTGAAAAGCTTTTGTCCAAGTACTTTGATTCCTAATAAATTGTGATTTCCTATAACCATTGGAATGTTGACTAGATAAGAAAAGTATGATAAGCAAAAACCATTACTAATCGTATATAAAAAGTCTTCACAATCATTGTTCAAAAGATGTCCATTCAATGTAATGGTTTTGGTTGGCAATTCCGAAAATGCCGGAGAAATGAAACTGTTAAATTGAACTTTTTGCTATTTCTAGTTACTCTCGATTATAAGTGTATGAGTCTCAAAGCTTAAAAATGAACCTGATTACTGCAGTTTATTATAAATAAGACAAATGTGTATCATACTCTAAAAGGTATAAAATCCGTGTATTTTGGGTGTTTTAGCAGTTTTACCTATGTTTTTACATATTTTATAGTGGAATATTACAAAAACGATAAACAATAACTTTCTCGAACACAACAATTAACAACTATGAACATATCAAAACTAATCCTCAGTGTTGCATTAAGCATCTTCTTTGGATTCACTTTATCAGCACACAGCACATCTGGTTTCTTTGTAACGAATGGGACCGATTGCTACTTTGTTATGACGAATTGGCATCCATCGATAGGGGACCAAAATACTTCTCTTACAAGTAATGATGGTGTTTTTTTTGATTTTAATTTGGACGGTTTATATAACGGAACGTTAGATCCAACTATGGGTCCATACGCACCTTCAACAGGACCTGAATATTATCCATTTACTAATGAGATTGACATTTCTGACTTATCTCACGTGGCTCCGGCTTCTGCGACTTCTTTTATGACTTGGACAGGTGAAATTGAAGATTGGTTTACAGCAAATGTAGGATCGGGATATACTGCTACAGTCGTATGGGACCCAACAGCAGATACGCAATGTAGCGGTGGCCTAGGTGCAGGAGGAATATCATACTATGCTTTAGTGTCTCCACTAGGAGCGTGTCCTACAGTTGCAGGTAATTATACTGCTGGAGTTGCAGATGGCAGTGCTACTTCGGAACCTTGTGGAATGGCTCTAGGCGAAGATCTTGGTGCATTCGACCTTGACTTAAGCGGAGTAATCGTAACACCCCCAACCACAGTTATACCAACTATGGGAGAGTGGGGATTAATCTGTTTAGGATTCTTATTCTTAATTGTCGGAGTTGTTTCAGTAAGACAACGATCTCAAGAGTTCGAACTCAATTAAAAAATTATAATTTGGAATTTAATTTCAAAGAATGGTTCTTAGATGCATACTCAAGCATTTAAGAACCATTTTTATTTTATCCTTTTTTATCTCATATGTTTTGACAAAGGACGCGCATTAATTGAGTATTCATCCATCCTATTATTTGTCGTTAGGGAATAATAAATAAAAATTAAATCACTTGTTCTAAGTTTAAGGATGTATAATGGTAGGGTATTTAACGACTACGACGTATAAATACAAAAGCTAATCAAGATCATGAAATACATCATTCCTTTACTCTTATCCTATAGTCTGGTTTCAATCACCTTACTTGGACAATCCAGTAGTCCTACATCTCTTTATATAAAAGTAGACCAATTTGGTTATCTACCTAACTCACTTAAGGTCGCAGTGATCTCGAATCCTCAACTTGGCAGTAACAGCACACTTAGTTTTGCTCCAGGTTCTACATTACAAGTTCGGAATTGGTTTACTGATGCTATCGTCTATTCAAGCACTCCAACAATCTGGAATAATGGAGCAGTCCATGATCAGTCTGGCGATGCAGGGTGGTGGTTTGATTTTTCTACAATTACAACAGAAGGAGATTATTATATATACGACTCTGTAAACGATGTCCGCTCTCATAGATTTAAGATAGATGATGATATATACAATCAAGTATTAAAATCTTCTGTGTTAATGTTTTATAGAAATAGAATAGGTAATTCGAAACCTGCTTCTTTTAATGGATCAAAATGGGAGGACAATACGGTCAATTTTACACAAGACCAACAAACTCGAGATTTATGGGATAGGGACAATGCAGCGGCTTTCAAAGACTTATCTGGTGGATGGGCAGATGCAGGTGATTACAACAAATATGTAAGCTATACCAATACAGTGATTCATGATTTACTCTGGGCTTATCAGGAAAATCCTGATGTGTTTGGAGATAATTGGAATATACCTGAATCAAATAATAATTTGCCTGATATCCTAGATGAAATTAAGTGGGAGTTAGATTGGCTAATGAAGATGAATAACTCTGATGGATCTACTCATATCAAAATGGGAAGTTTGAATTACGGTGATAATTCTAATTCAATACCAAGTCAGAATAACGATCCACGATACTATGGTCCAACATGTAGCTCTGCTGAAATTTTTGTTGCAGGTATTTTTGCTCATGCTGCGAAAGTTTTATCGCAGTTCCCTTCGCAAAGTGCCTATGTCAATCAATTGACGAGTCGCGCCGAACAAACATGGTCTCATGTTTTGCCACAAATAAATGATCCGTCAACTCTTGACCTTGACTGCGATCTTTCTGACCCAGCAAATAGAATCGTCTCTGGTGATGCAGATGTATCCCTTCAAGAACAGATAGATATGGCATTAAAAGGTGCCATACACTTATGGGATTTAACGGGCAAAAACGCTTACAAAAATTATATAGATGCGAATTTATATTCGGCTGAACCACTTAGCGGAAACTTTTATTGGAACATGTACAAACGACCACTAAATGATGCTTTGTTACATTATTCCACTTTATCTGGAGTCAATACAGCAGATAGAAATGCCATTAGGAATTCCTTTCAATCTGAATTAGGCGAGCATTTATATTTTGGTATGACCAATGAAGATTTGTATAGATCTTATATGCCTAACAGCCAATATCATTGGGGCAGCAATCAAATCAAAGCTGTCATTGGTGTGATGAATTTGATGGCTAATAACTATAACATTGATCCAGCTAATGCTGCTGATTACAGAAACAAAGCTGAAGAGCATGTTCATTACTTTCACGGACTCAATGCTATTGGAATAACTTACCTGACTAACATGTATGCTCTAGGCGCAGAGATGCCTGCTAATGAGATGTATCATCAATGGTTTGGTGATAATGCACAATACGATAATGCGATAAGCTCACCCTCAGGTCCAGCACCAGGGTATGTGACAGGAGGGCCAAATGCGTATACCTCAGTAGCTTTAGGACCACCTGCTTGTCAGCCTCAACACAAATCATACCTTGATTATAACACTGTTCAGAATGCCTCTTGGGAAATAACAGAACCGGCAATTTATTACCAATCAGCGTACGTTAGATTGATAGCAGCCTTTAGTAATGCTCCTGCTCCTTGTCCTTCAGAAAATACAACATGTGATGATGGTAACCCCAAAACTACCAACGATAAAGCAGATGGATTCTGCGGGTGCTACGGTGACTGTCCACCAGTGGGAACTCCTTGTAATGATAATGATCCTCTTACGATAAATGATAGAGAAAATGGTGCTTGTTTATGTATTGGAGATGCTCCAATTGAACCTCAAGATTGCAACGAGCAAGTTGACAATGGCGATTTTTCACTAGGAACAAATGGGTGGTCAAATTGGGGGTGTGATATGAATGTCGTGAATGGACAACTGCAATTGACTAATATAGATACATCTCAAGTGGTTTACGATAGCGGATTAATAACATTTGATATAAAACTAGTTCAAGGACGAGATTATATGTTGAAATTTACAGCTGCAGCTAGCGCAAATCGAGCTGTTTTTGCACATGTCGGAGGGTGTAATGGTACAGCATATGCAGATCAGAATTTCAATTTGACGACAACAATGACAGAGTATACTATTGTGTTTAATAATGGCCTTCCAACAACAACGGAAGGTACACTCGACCTATTCATTGCTAATGATACTCCTGATATATTTTTTGATGATTTTTCGATCATTGAATTAGATTGTATAGAGTGTGTTGGAGGCAATCAAGAACTGATGTCTAATGGTAATTTTAATAATGGAACTGATCCATTCTTTAATTGGGGAAGTACAGTTAGTGTGGTAAATGGACAGGCAATCATTACAGATATAATTGGATCAAACCCATGGGATGCGGCTTTGGCACAATCAGATCTAAACCTGGAAACAGCGAAGAGTTATACTATTTCCTTTGATGCAAAAGCGAATTCAAATCGAATAATGTTTCTCAAACTCGGATTGTATGATGCTAATTTTACCACGTTCCTTTATGAGCAGATAGCATTGACACCAACGATGCAATCCTTTTCATATAACTACACAATGACAGCCACTACGACAAATCTTGGCGCCCTTGAGTTTTTTGTCGGAAATGATAGTCCAGATGTTACTATTGACAATGTTTCTCTGGTTGGAGAATGTCCTGATAATGTAGATGTTTGTGAATACGATGTCCTTGTGACCAATCCAATTACTAAAAATCTCTATCAAGCTGAGAATAGCGTCAGCTCAGGTGCCACACTTACCCAGTCCAGTCCAGTTGAGTTTGGCGCAAATAACTTCATCATATTAGAAAATGGTTTTACGGTTTCAACTGGCGTTGTTTTTTCTGCAACTCTTAATGGATGTACACAATAAGGCTTTATTGATTCATGATTGTGATTAAATACTAAATGACATTCGAAATAATTCTTAATCTACAATACTTTATGGACATCAAATGAAGTTCTAGATTATTCGCTGTCAATTAGAAATAATTTATTTTTGCGTCATGAATACTCAGGATTTGTACATTCAGAACAGCCTTACAAGGGAAAAGGAGGTATTTAAACCAATTGAAGAGGGTTTCATAGGTATGTATGTATGTGGACCAACTGTCTACAGTGATGTACACTTGGGCAATTGCCGTACCTTTGTCAGTTTTGATGTCATTTATAGGTATTTATGCCATCTTGGTTATAAGGTCAGGTATGTCCGAAACATCACAGATGTCGGGCATTTGACTGATGATGCCGATCAGGGAGAAGACAAAATTGCGAAACGTGCAAAGCTCGAAAAGCTTGAACCTATGGAAGTCGTTCAAAAGTATACGAACGGATTTCATGATATGATGGAGGTATTCAACACGAAGAAACCAAGCATCGAACCACGAGCAACTGGCCACATCATGGAGCAGATAAAAATGGTGGAAGCAATTCTAGACAATGGTCTGGCGTATGAGAGTAATGGCTCGGTGTATTTTAATACTGCAAAGTTTGCTTCGGAAAACGAAGAATACGGAAAGTTGTCAGGAAGAATTATTGATGAATTAATGTCTGAAAGTAGAGATGACTTGAAAAATCAAGATGAAAAACAGCATCCTTCAGATTTTGCTATTTGGATGCGTGCAGATGAGACTCATTTGATGAAATGGGAATCACCTTGGTCGATTGGTTTTCCTGGTTGGCATCTGGAGTGTTCTGCAATGAGCACTAAGTATTTGGGTGAACATTTCGACATTCATGGTGGTGGCAATGACTTGAAATTTCCTCATCATGAAAATGAGATAGCTCAGAATATGGGAGCATGTAATTGTACTCCAGCCAACTATTGGATTCATACAAACATGCTGCTAATGAATGGCCGAAAGATGGCAAAAAGCGATAACAACAGCATAACACCAGAGCAGTTATTTACTGGTGACAGTGAACACATTAGCAAGGCGTATAGTCCAATGATTGTCAAGTTCTTTATGTTGCAAAGTCATTATGGGAGTACGCTTGATTTGACAGACGCAGGATTACTAGCAGCAGAAAAAGGTTACAAACGCATAATGGAAGCCAACCGTTATTTGCAATCAATCGGTAATGGTGGAAATGGAGAAAAAGAAGCGGAAGAAAAAATTGAATCGTTAATCAATCAAGCCAAGGCTGATATGAACGATGACTTCAACACCCCAAAATCATTATCACGCTTATTTGAATTAGTACCAATTATTAATAGCCATAAAGATGGAAAAGATGGTTTTACAGAAATAAGCCAACAAAGTATAGACCTGTTAAAACAAACCTTTAGTACTTATCTGTTTGATATTTTTGGATTGAAAGATGAATTTGAATCTGAAGGGAACGCTATATCTTCAAAATTTTCTGGATTGATGGAGTTGATCATAGACATTCGTAAAGATGCACGGACAGAGAAAAACTGGTCTACTTCAGATAAAATTCGTGACAAATTGCAAGAACTAGATATTCAATTAAAAGATGGAAAAGAAGGAACACACTGGTCACTCAATTAGAGACATTATGAGATACATTGTATTTGCGTGTTTATGTTTTCTGGTCGTCTCTTGCAAACAAGATAAGCCAGTACCTGAAGCAATCGTAAAGAAAGAACCGGTTAAAATACCTCCTTCGAATGCAGATAGTTTGTTTGCATTTATTGAAGCACAAGTTGGTTTTGGACACAGATATCCAAGCGCACCAGGACATCTAAAAATAAGAGAATGGATCAAAGCAAAGATGTCTAGCTATGGAGCAACGGTGCAAGAACAAGCGTTTAAGGTTAGTTTTTATGACGTTAAAGATGCAGATGCCTACAATATTATTGCAAGTATAAATCCCAATCACAATAAACGAATTCTGCTAGCGGCACATTATGATTCAAGAATCGTAGCAGAAAAAGATCCAGATGAAACTAAAAAAGATGACCCAATCTTAGGCGCAGATGATGGTGCAAGTGGTGTATCTGTACTTATCGAAATTGCAAGAGTCGTCCAGCAAAATCCTATAGATCTAGGCATTGACTTCATCTTTTTTGATGCAGAAGATAATGGCGCACCGACAGTTAACAACACATGGTGTTTGGGCTCTCAATATTGGTCTAATAACCTTCATGAGAGAAATTACAAAGCTTCTTTTGGGATTTTGTTTGATATGGTTGCGTCCAAAGGAGCGTCTTTTCCAAAAGAAGGAGTTTCTCAACGATATGCCAAAAAGTATCAAGATAAAATTTGGACACTTGCACAGCGTATGGGTTATGGTGATTTATTTATTGACAAAAAAATAGACCCCTTAATTGATGATCATCTGTATGTTAATCAAATTGCGGGTATTCCTATGTTGGATATCATAAACTATGACATTGCAACTGACAAATTTGGACATTATCATCATACACACAAAGACAACATGAGTATCATAGATAAAAGGACAATAAGAGTTGTCACCCAGGTTGCCCTTGCCACATTATATAAAACTTCAGATCTTACGTTGTAAGTGTTTTCATAAGTGAAATTTCAAAACTATGGTTGACTTACACCCCTCTGCACATCTAGACGAAGGCGCTACCGTAGGTGAAGGCACAAAGCTATGGCATGGATCTCATGTTATGGCCACTGCCAAAATTGGTAGTAATTGCGTGTTAGGGCAGAATGTCTTTGTTGGAAATAGAGTGACAATTGGAAATAATGTTAAAATTCAAAACAATATTAATGTGTATGAAGGTGTCACTGTAGAGGACGATGTCTTTCTAGGACCAAGCATGACCTTTACAAATGTCATTAATCCACGAAGTACGGTAGAGCGCAAAGAAGAATTTAAAGAAACGATTATAGAAAAAGGTTCGTCTATTGGAGCCAATGCTTGTATCGTTTGTGGTATAAAAATTGGTATGTATTCATTTGTTGGAGCAGGTGCAGTTGTCACAAAAAATGTTTTGCCATTTGAATTAGTTGTTGGCAATCCTGCCAAACCTATAGGCTGGATGAGTAAAAGAGGTATTCGACTCTCTTTTAATAATCAAGGAGAAGCGACTTGTCCAGAGTCTAATGAGGTGTATCTACACAATAATGGAAAAGTTGAAATAGTTGA
>CAYVFU010000037.1:0-8131 GCA_964450495.1 uncultured Saprospiraceae bacterium
TAATTTTAATTCAATTGAGTACTTTCGTTGTATGAAGATATTAATTGTTGGCGGTGGAAATATGGGATTGACATTTGCCAAAAGTTTCATCAATTCGAAAATTGTTGATCATCGGAATATGCTCATTCTCGAGAAATCGATGAAAAAAGCAAATGAGCTTAAAAAATTAGAGTTAGGTACTGTCTTTGGAGAACCAGATGATTATATAGAAGATACGGATCTGATTATTCTGGCCGTAAAGCCGCAAGATATACAACAATTGTTTGCTACTATTAAACCTTATATCAGTGAACAGCAAGTTGTGTTATCTATAATGGCTGGGGTGAAAATCGAAACAATTCAAAAAGGCCTTGGCTTGCAAAAAGTTGTTAGAGTAATGCCAAACTTGCCTTCCCAAATTGGCACAGGAATGTCCGTATTTTCCTCCTCAGAGGCTGTTACTAGGATCGAATTGGCTATGGTCCAAAATTTACTGAGCGCTTCTGGCAAAACGGTTTATACTAACGACGAAACCATGATAGATGCCGCAACAGCCATATCAGGATCGGGACCAGCGTATGTGTTTTACTTTATGCAGGGTATGATAGAGTCAGCAAAAGGACTTGGGTTTACCCAATCGGAGGCAGAGCTCTTATCTTACCAAACATTTAAAGGTGCAATAGAATTATTTAACAAACACGATTTCACTTGTGATGAGTGGATTGCAAAAGTTACCTCAAAAGGTGGTACTACAGCAGCGGCATTTGAAAGTTTTAAAAATCAACGAGTCAAAGAGGGCTATCAAGAGGGTATTGAATCTGCTTTTCGACGCGCACAAGAATTGAGTGAATTGGATTAGGCTTTCACGAATGAAACATCTCATAATTTTCTTTTTATTGTTTTTGATATGTTGTCAACAAGCTGTCATTGAAGAGGAATGGTCTACTGTATTAGAACTTCCTGTAAATTCTAGTCTATCAAATATTGCCTTGGTCAATGATGAAGTACACATCAGTTGGGTGGAAAGTACTGAAAAGGAAGATGTTTTATTATTTAAGAATATAACGAGTCAAAGCAAGAATAGAGAAGTTGCTAGAAGTTCAAATTGGTTTGTGAATTGGGCAGATTTTCCAGGGCTAACCAGTTTCAAAAATGGAAATTTATTGACGTACTGGTTGGAGATGAGTGGCGAAGGTACATATGATTATGATGTAAGCATGAGCTTGTCAAATAGTCAAGGAGATTCTTGGTCGGAGGCAAAGATTGTCCATAATGATGGCGTCTCATCGGAGCATGGTTTTGTGTCTACCTGTCAATTTAATAATGATATTATGATGGTATGGCTCGATGGGCGTGACATGATAAGCGATGAATCTCATGGTGGTCATTCTCATGGCAATGGAGCTATGACTTTGCGATCAGCAATTGTAAGTCCTGATGGCAAAATCGCTAATAGGCAATTGATAGACAATAAAGTTTGTGAGTGTTGTCATACAGATGTGACGATGGCAGAGTGTGGTCCTATAGCAGTTTATAGAAATCGAACAGACAAGGAATCCAGAGATGCATATTATGTGCGATACCTTAATGGCGATTGGACAGATCCTAGACCATTGGATACCATCAATTGGAAAATAAACGGCTGTCCAGTCAATGGTCCCAGAATAGCCGCAAATGATAATCTTGTGGCTGCAACTTGGTTTACTGTTCATGATTCATTGTCAACAACGAGACTAGCAATTTCTAATAATTGTGGGCAATCATTTGGAAATCCGATTACAATCGATAAAAACAAGCGAGCATTAGGCCGATTGGATATAGCTTTTCATAAAGATGATATAGTTGTCAGCTCAATGAAAGCAAAAAAGGATACAGCTACAGTGCAATTAGATGTATTTGATATTAACGGTACTCGCAAACGAAATCACATTATAGGAAAAACAAGTAGCAGCAGAAAAAGTGGATTTCCAAGAATAATTAGTGACAATAGTTCTCTCTATGTTTCCTATACAGATGTCTTTGAAAATAGAGTAAAGATTAAAAGCCTTAGATGAAAAGATATTTAAATATCCTGTTGGCTGTTCTGTTTATTGTCTTTGCTGCTGTTCAGCTCAATGATCCAGATCCATGGTTCTGGGTTATGATGTATTTGAATGTAGCAGTTTGTATTTTATTATTCACGTTTACGAATAAATCAAAATATCCGTTATTGATTGGTGCATTGTTGAGTCTAGCCATATCGCTTAGCTACATACCAGATGTGGTGAGTTGGGTGAAGGACGGCATGCCATCAATCGCTTCTTCTATGAAAGCTGAATCCTTGTACATAGAATTGGTGAGAGAGTTCTTTGGACTGTTAATTACTGGAGGGACATTTATCTTTTATTATTTTGTTGAAAAAAAACGTTCATGAAAAACCTTATTGCTGCATTTGTCCTGCTATTTGGGCTGAATACGATATCTGGTCAACAGATGCCTGGATTCTTTAATTATGAAATTGGAACAGACGGTAAATTAGAACTACAGATTAGTAGTAGCCAACTAAATGAAGAATTCCTGTATGTCAATTCTTTGTCTGCAGGTATCGGTTCGAATGATATTGGACTTGATCGTGGACAGCTTGGTTCAACGAGAGTAGTAAAATTTATAAAGGCAGGAAATAAGATATTGTTGGTCGAGCCAAATTTAGACTATCGTGCCATTAGTGATAATCAAAAAGAAAGAGCTGCAGTTGAAGAAGCCTTTGCACAATCTGTAATCTGGGGATTTACATTAAAAGATCCTTCGAGTGCACCATACAAAGTGGACATGTCTACATTCTTAATGCGTGATGCACACAATGTCTCAGGCAGACTAAAGCGATCAAAAGAAGGAACGTATAAATTAGATAAATCAAAATCTGCACTTTGGGAAGATCGCACGAAGAATTTTCCAGACAATACTGAGTTTGATGTCTTGCTGACTTTTCAAGGAGAGCCAACTGGAAAGCATTTACGTACTGTCGTTCCAGATCCCAATAACATTACTGTGAGACAACACCATTCTTTTATTAGACTCCCAGATAATGGATATCAAAAGCGAGTGTTTCATCCATACTCAGCATTTAATAATATTTCTTACTACGATTATGCAACTCCAATACATGAACCGATTGAGAAAAAATACATCCGACGTCACCGTTTAGAAAAAATGAATCCTGATTCAGCTGTGAGTAAAGCCGTGGAACCAATCGTGTATTATATTGACTCAGGTTGCCCAGAGCCAGTGAAGTCTGCTCTAATCAAAGGAGGACTGTGGTGGGATCAAGCATTCCAGGCCGCTGGTTATGCAGAAGGAACGTTTCAAATAAAGGAATTGCCTGAAGGCGCTGACCCAATGGATGTACGATACAATATGATTCAATGGGTACACAGAAGTACGAGAGGATGGTCTTATGGAGCTTCCGTAACAGACCCTAGAACAGGAGAGATAATCAAAGGACATGTCAGCCTTGGTTCTTTGAGAGTCCGTCAAGACTTTATGATTGCGCAAGGTTTACTAAGTCCATTTGAAAATGAGGATTCTAATCATAGTCGAATGACTGCATTAGCACTAGCCAGGCTCAATCAATTATCAGCACATGAGATCGGACACACTATTGGGTTGTCCCATAATTTTGCAGCATCATACAACGATAAGTCTTCTGTGATGGATTATCCTCATCCTTCTATTTACCAAGAAGGGAATGATATGAATATGCAAAAAGCCTATGACGATAAAATAGGAGAGTGGGACAAGTTTACCATTCGCTACGGTTATGGTCATTACGAAAATGAAGAGCAAGGTCTTGCTAATTTGATAAAAGAAGCACAAGAAAAAGGTTTACAATTTATATCAGATAGAGATGCAAGGCCAAGTGGAGGAGCCCATCCTAGAGGACATCTTTGGGATAACGGTACTGACATTGTCAAGGAATTGGATCGCATGATGGAGGTCCGTAAAAAGGGATTAACTAAATTTGGACTAAATACGATTACAAACGGCACGCCACTTTCTGAGTTGGAAAAGGTGCTAGTGCCATTATATTATAGTCAACGTTATCAGGCAGAAGCTGTAGCGAGATTGGTTGGCGGTGTTGATTATGCATATTCTGTTAAAGGTGATTCTAATAATAAGACTGTAAGTCCTGTTGATTACCATACTCAAACAACTGCCTTGAATGCTATTTTGGGCACAATGAAACCAGATGCACTTGCTTTGCCTCAACATATATTGGATTTGATTCCACCTCCAGCTCATGGCTTTGGTAAATCAAGAGAATCATTTAAAAGTAAAACAGGCTTGACCTTTGATCCTGTATCAGCAGCACAAACATACACAAATCACATGCTTGGATTCTTATTACATCACGAACGACTCGAACGAATCAATCAGCAGAATAAGATTTATAATATTGATATAAGTTTGGATGATTACATGGCACACATTTACAAGGAAATAGGAATGTCATCAAGTGGGTATGAATCACTAATTGGAGAAAGCAATCAACTGGCAATGGTCAATCATCTGATAAAATTGGCAACGGATAATCAAGTCAGTGCTCATGTTGCAGTTGCTGCAAATACATTTTTAAATAATTTGCAAGATGGGACAAGCAACTTTGGAAAATACATTCAGACACTTGCCCAAAAAGGATTGAGCGATAGGGACGAAGTTGTATTGCCTGAGATTCCTGCTATGCCTCCTGGCTCACCAATCGGCTGTTATCAAGAGCCAATCAATTAAATGGTGACACATCATCATACCACCTTGCCTGCTTATGGCAGAGGATTTCATTTAATTACAAGTGAAGTAATGCACACCCTTCCAGAGTTGCCTCTCCAAGGAATCATGCATGTGTACATCAAACATACCTCAGCAGGATTGACAATTAATGAAAATGCTGACCCTTCCGTGCTTGTGGACTTTGAAAGTTACTTTAATCATATTGTCAAAGAGCGAATGCCATTCATCACACATGATATGGAAGGTCCCGACGATATGCCTGCACACATAAAATCTGCCCTTGTTGGTAGTTCCATTTCAATCCCGATAGAAAATGGAAGACTGTCACTAGGCACTTGGCAAGGCATTTATTTGTGTGAATTCAGAAATGCGCCACATCGACGTTCATTGATCATTAGCTTGTATAGTTAAATATTCCAATTGGACATGACAAATTGCAGGAGATGATTCATTTGGAGTTTTCGTATTGGCGACAGGTGTACTTTTTTAAAGACACCAGGATAGTTAAAACATTAAATTGTCCAACCAATCTTTCAATCGATGAATCCATGTTTGTTCATAACTTCCATGTATTCCTAAAGCAAAACCATGTCCACCTTGCGGGTAAATGTGCATTTCTGCTGGCACTCCAGATTTTGCTAATGCTTCATAAAACAACAAACTGTTTTTTACAGGAACAGATTTATCGTCTGTGGAGTGTACTAAGAAAGTTGGTGGAGTATCACTCGTTACCTGCAATTCATTAGAAAAATGAGTGATCATCTGTTGTGATGGCTGTGATCCAATCAGATTTTTTTTAGAACCCTTGTGCGTATAATCTTCATTCATGGTGATTACAGGATAAATCAAAATGGCAAAATCTGGCCGAGCGCTTATAGCGTTTAAATCTGGTGAATTGGAATCCACCTGCTCATCGAAGTGAGTTGTAAGTGTAGAAGCCAAATGCCCTCCAGCTGAAAATCCCATAATACCAATTTGATCTGCTGATACATTCCATTCTTCAGCATGATGCCGCACAAGTCTAATCGCTCTTTGTGCATCAGCCAAAGGAACAGTTGTGCTTGATTCATTTGTATCTGCAATTGGTAATCTATATTTCAACACAAAGGCTGCTGTTCCTATGGAATTTAACCATTTTGCAATTGCTGTTCCTTCCCAATCATAGGCCAAACCTTTATATCCTCCACCTGGACAAATGACAATTGCTTTCCCAGTGGTATTCTTTTTTACTGGTAGAAAAATTTCAAGCGTAGGTTCTTGGACATTTTCGATCCATAAAATACCTCTTGATGTGTCATGGCTTTCAGCCTCGTTCGTAACGGGGTTATCTTTAATTCCTTGTGGATAGAGTGAAATGACTTTTTCTTGTGCTAAACAGATACTTTTTATAAGCAGTAACTGTACAGCGATAATGGTAATGTATTTGCAGAATACTTTCATATTAGTGAATATGTTGAGAAATAGTGAGACACTTAAATTACTCATTTTATGCCATATAGTACAAAACAGAAAGACCACCTTGTGAGTCGCAGTTCGTGGCTGGCACTTCTCCATTGGAAAAGAATTTGTAAGCTCTTAATTGGAAAAGCGCTTAACTAACTAGTAGATAAAATTTCATTGCACGGAGGGGTTGCCGCCAATAAATAGAAAGGGTGTTCCTATAGCATTGCTATTCATAACCTTTTTTCGATAGCATTAATCACATCTATCAATTGATTCATTGAATCGAAAATGTAATATTTACCTTGAAAGCTATGCCGATCATATGATTCTCCTGACAGCAAAGCATCCTTTGTAAATACAATCTGATTTTCTGGTTTGAATGCTTCAAAAATTTCTGAGGATGAATAAAATGTTGCCCCAAAAGCTTTGACACCTGAGACTTCCTTAATTAACCCCAATTCAATTAACATTCCACCAATGAAGTCTAGTTCTTTTAATAAGTCTGCTCGTTTTGATTGGAATGCTTTAATGTACGTTTTCGCCAAAAGCTGATACATTTCTGAATATGATTTTTCTGCAAGAAATGGTATGTGTCCCATGATGTCGTGCCAAATATCTGGTTCATCACAATAGTCTAATTCTTTGGGTGTACGGACAAAACTAGTCAAGGGCATTTCGAAATTGGCGATGTGAGTATACCAATCGATTTGTTCTAATATGATATTTTCTGAAGTTTGTATAAAAGTATATGGTTCATAAGGTTGTATCGCTTTTGTGAGATCTTCAGCCAGTGGTCGTTTACTATTGTCAATACCTAATTTAGAAAATCCAGAGATCCAAAGCGTCGAAATTGCATTTAAAGACTGCAAATTCTGAAAGTGAGTTTCGAAGAGTATTTGCCAGTTTTTATTATCAACAGAAGGATCGAATGTGCGGTTTGATTTCATATAAGTGAAAAGACTATTCTGTAGACTAAGATAAGTAAATGGAGGTAGTCATTGTCGACTTGTTTACAGTCTCATTTTTTAGGTGTCATGAAGGCGTTTATTTACTAGAGGCATTATTCGTAGTGTATTTAGTTCTAGTTTGGCATAACTAAATTTGTACTGAACTGTTTGATTTAACATGGATACAATTGCACATTGGAAACAGAAGTATATGCGCAAGTTGCCTTCAGAAGAAGATGCCATTGCAAGGAATCACGCCATTACTGCAACATACGCAAAACTCTATCTCCAAAACCCAGACTTATTCAAATGGGCAGGAATGGCAGCTTTTGCTTCTCACCATGTTGGTATCGCAATGCTCCCATATAAATTCAAAAGCATAGAGTTAAGAAACTTATCTGCAGCTATTCGTCATAAAAGTGTATTCGCAGATCTAAATCTAATCAGACATTTGAACACAATGATCTATGACGATATTGCTTGGGTTCACGAGGCTTATTTGGTACTTGGTCTTCAAGGTTTACAAAGCCTTGTCGAAGACTCGCCTCATTACCAAGAGATTGTGAGAGGATTCGCAATGATGGATTCTATTACGACAACTCATAAGGCTGAGAGGAATACCATCATTTGGAAGGCAAATACAGTACTACTTAAGCACGAACAATTAGCCGTAGTCCAACCAATCTTTGAAAATCTAGGTGCAATATTTCAGAGCATTCTCACATTTTGTGCCAGCCTAGATTTTAATCCTAGTCACCTAAAGACAGATTGGAAATTACACAGTTCTTTTTTGCTCTATATGTACTTGGGCTCTCCTTCTACCCTTTATAAAACTTCTTCTCTTCCCAATTTGACAATCTTTAAACAACGGTGGAAGTGGCTTGAAAATAGAGTTGTCAAAAATTGGAGAAAAAGAGAAAAGATTGATGGAGAGTTAATGGAAAAATTCAATTATTTAAGTCGGTTGGGGTAGGGCAATTCCCTTTATTGACACGTTC
>CAYVFU010000037.1:8231-42654 GCA_964450495.1 uncultured Saprospiraceae bacterium
AGTATTAAAGCTCAACAATGGTCCTGAAAACCGGATCTGCATACTTGAATTATTGTAAGTATATTGTAATTACATAATTATACAAAATGCAAATAAAAATTGTAAGGATTGGTAACTCCAAAGGGCTAAGGCTCAGCAAAACAATACTTGATAAATATAACATCCATGAGTCTGTAGAACTTGTCTTGAAGGATGAGTTTATCGAGTTAAGACCAATAAAGAAATCTAGGTCTGGCTGGAACGAAAAATTTAGGAAAATGAATGAATTTGGTGATGATGATTTGCTTATTGATGATGTTTTCGAAGATGAAGAAATTGAATAATGAAACTTAGACAATATCAAATCGTTATAGTGAACTTGGATCCAACAGTAGGTAGCGAAATCAAAAAAGCAAGACCTTGTGTCATTATTTCACCTGCTGAGATCAACGAAAATTTAAAAACTATTGCTATTGCTCCTATAACTTCAACAAAAAGAAATTATCCAACTAGAGTAAAAGCAAGTATAAATAATAAGGATGCAAGAATAGCTATAGATCAAATTCGAACAATTGATAAGAAACGTATTATCGATGTAATAGGAGACTTAAAAACGAAAGAGGTACGAGAAGTGAAATCAATTATAAAAAGGACTTTTGTCGATGAATGATAACACTCGAGAACACTAGGTGAGCACGTCCATACAGCCAACGCACAGTACGGCGACTACCATTATTCGTTACTTTTCGTTAGGATAACACCATTGTGGCGAGAGATATCTATTCGAGCACTTTGTTTTGAGAACAGAGTTTGCACAAAAATCAATGACAAAGTCAAGAATTAACTTTTCAAAAGAGAGTTTTGAGCACCTTGACAAACTATAGCTTGTTCAAAAAATTAAGCTCTGTTGATAATAGAAAATCGCTTGCTTGTCTTCTCATTGTTTGAATATGACTAGACTCTCCGTGTTTTTTCAGATCATCACTACTTTCCCAAATTTCATAGAAGTAAAATGTTTCTGGATTGGCGACATCCTGATGTAAATCATATTGCACACATCCTTGCTCTTTTCTAGTGGGTTGAAGTAAGCCTTCAAGTAAGAGTTTGAGTTGGTCATCCTGTCCGTCTTTTGCGACAAGCTTTGCTAATACAGTTACCATAATTAAATTTTTCTTGCTTAATTATGTCAACCATAGAATCTTAAAATTGATTCCAAAAAAAATAAAGCTCAAGTCGGGAGACCTGAGCTTATTTCAAAAATTGTTCTCAATTGGTTGTCTGACTATATTGCCTTTACAGTATATCAGAACATTAAGACTAACAAATAACTAATTAAACCGATAATGAAAATTGAGCCTACTCTCACTAGGCTTTCTGTACGAATACAGAATTTTTCTTTTGTTGGAGATGTATTGTATGTCGAACGCAACATGTTTAATGATGACATGTGATCAAATGTTGATCGTTCTGTATTATTTGATGCGAATCTGTATTCGTAAATGATGTTTTGTGTATTAGCTTTCATGGCTGTTTGTTTTTGATATTATAAAGATGCATGCAAAGTCACAATGGTTGCATCTTTTGTCGACAAACGATATAAAATTCTCGGCAGAAGCAATTTTTGCGAATAAAATGCAGAAAAGTCTGGTATGTTCAGTGGTCTATTATCCTGAAAATGTACTATTTGGAGCCATATCCACACATTTACTAGGACAGTTATCTATTTAACTGGTTATATACAAGTGCCTGTTTAGGTAGTTTTAAACGGAAGTTTCTGAATGGAATATTACTTATTTATGCAAGCCATCCTTTACTAGCCGCATTTTTTGAATATAGGTATAACCCCAATGCAATGAGCACGACCACAATAGGCATCACAGCAGCACCTGGACCTATAACTGATATGAGTTCTGTACCAATAAGATTGTAGCCCATCTGAACAATGACAGAGATAAGAGAAACTAAGAACACAGGCACCGCCCAAGCTTTGCGAGCTATTAGTCCTATACAGCCAAGCAAACCTGTAGCTACAGCTATTGCAAAAACAACATACAACCAAGCTGGGGTAGAATCATAGAATGGGGTTAGATCTTGAGGTAAAGCGGCGCGTGATTCAGGATTTCTCCAATAATTGAATTCTAAGAAAAATTGGAAGGTGCCCATCAGATTCCAAAGGATACCGATTATGGATACAATCCAAAAACCTTTAGTGACGGAAGTAGAATTTGTCATGATGACTATTTTTGAAGTCAAAAAAATAACAAATATTTTAGTAAAGTTGAAGAAAACAAAGCAGAATCAAAAGTTCAAATTAACGCTTGAACTTCATGTAGTCGACTAGTACACAAAGGGGATCAATCGCCAAGTCCGTTTGAAGTAAGCTTGATATGAAGGTAGATTTCCATATCTCTTTTTAGAGCTTTTCTCTAAGAGATTTATTCCACTAACAAAATTGAGTAGCAAGATGATAAAAATAGGGCTTATCACACTTCCGTATTCTATACCAGTCAGATATGGTAAAACAAAAATAAAAACGCCTGTCCAAAACAGTATTTCACCAAGATAATTGGGATGACGAATGTAGGTATATAATCCTTCTTGGAAGGATTTACCTCCGTTGCCATCTTTGCTTTTAAATGCATTTTTCTGATAATCTGCAATTGCTTCTATGAGAAAACCAAATACCATAAACACTCCACCTAACCAAAAGGATATGGATTGCAAACCATCGATATATAATGGCTTATGAAAACCAATGATGAATGGCAAACTGATTAAACAAATAGCAACTCCTTGTATAGTAAAGAATCTAAAGAAACGCCAAAAATTTGGTCTTATATGCGTAAATCGTTTGTCCTCACCCATCTTGCCTACTCTTGACCGCAAAAACAACCCTAGACGAACACCCCATAATGCGACCATCACAAATAAGAATGTTTTGGCAATTGTAAAATCTTGATTTACAAAGTAGAAATATGAAGCAACCAACACAAATGAAAAGGCATAGGTAATGTCTGTATAATGATCGGTCTGCTGTTTATATGCGAGTAAAAAAACTGCATAATTGAGAATGAGGATGAGTAGTAATGCTATGACAATTGGCGACATAGTTTTTTTAACATCAATTTAGCGATATCGTTCAATTTTATATTGATTTCGATTTCCAAAAATAGTGTAAGTACTCTTCATCTTTTTCCCATCCTAATCTTTCGTATAAGGCTTGAGCAGGATTACTATTGTGCGTTTCTAACGAAAGGCCTTTTGATCCTTTTCTTATTGCGTATGTTTTTGCTTTATCTAATAATTTTCCTGCTATCCCTTTTCCTCTGCATTCAGGGAGAACAAACAGGTCATTTAAAAGATGCATTTGTTGCATGGATACAGATGAAAACAATGGATAGATTTGTGTAAATCCAACAATCTTATCGTTTTCTATTGCTATTAAAATGTAGGATTCTTGTTTGCTAATTCTATCTTTTAAAAATCGCTTAGCCCCGTCAATATCACTTTGCTGTTCATAAAACACTCTATAAGCATCAAATAATGGTGCTAATGATTCTAAGTGTTGGATTGTTGCTTCTTTAATTTCTATCATATTGACATTTTGTGATGCGAATATAAAGAGGCTAATTTTGATAAAAGTAAAATTGATTCAAACAAAAAAAAGAGGACAAGCTTAGCTTACCCTCTTTTGATCATTCTGTAATAAAATGATTTATGCTGGAGTCAAATCAAGAGCTACTCTTAATTCGAACATATTGTCAATAGCTTTATCTCCTAAATTATCGAAGAAAGATCCAGAACCATATTTAATTCCAAATTTTGTACGATCAATAAAAATAGTTGCTTCTGCTTTGTTGCCAGAAACAGAGGCTGGGAAGCTTATAGATTTAGTTTCTCCTTTAAGTGTAAGGTCTCCGGTTACAGTCAACTCGTTTTTAAGTCCTGCTTTATTGACATCAGTAATCACCAATGTCGCTGTAGGAAAAGCTTCCACACCAAAAAAGTCATCAGATTTTAAATGACCTTCTAATTTGCCGGCGCCTTTACCAGATAAATCGGTACATACAATGGAATTCATATCCATCACAAATGTGCCTCCTTTGATCATACCATTGTCAACAGTGAGATCGGCAGATTGCAAAGAGATGGTTCCAGAATGTGTACCAGTTATTTTTTTACCAACCCATTCGACAGAGCTAGACTCAAGGTTGACGGACTGTGCCTGTGCAACGCTAAATGATGCTATGGCAAATAAGAACAAGAATATATTTTTCATTTTCATATTTTTTATATAGCAATTATAAGCCCAAATATCAGGAGATTGTTCAGTATAAACACTTAATTATATGTGAAAGTTATTTAGGGTAAGCTTGTAATCAGCTAGTCTACCCAAAGAATCACTTGACTTACCAAGACTATACTTCCACAGCCTTAGCTAACAACTGATGAAAATGATGGACACATTTCTCCATGGAAGCAGAATATCTGCCTGTTGTATAAAATCTTGATTTGATGCCCTCTTGAACACTTTCTACTACAGCCTCATCTTCCAATTCAGTGATATCAATCTGATTCGCAGTCCAGTCAAATTCTGTCCCTTCAAATTGATATGTTCTGAATTTGACCAAAGTTAAATCTGGGCCGAGAGGTTCTATTAAGTTAAGGGACAAGCCCCATGGATATATATTGAACATCATATTTGGCCAGACCCAATAGTAATAGGCATAGATGTTTTTACCATGATCTGAACTAGAATTTGGAATATCAAAACAAGGCTCGCCTTCCTTGGCTACACCTAATTGCAGATTACAATAAGGGTATATTTCATAGTCATATTCATCAAAGGCAAGTGCTTCGTTAAGACCTGCATGGACAAACGGTACATGAAACCCTTCTAAGTAATTATCACAATACAACGCCCAATGGCCATTTACGAGATAGTCGGTAGACTTGTCTTCGACATACTTCAAGGTGTCAAATGGTAACCACGATAAACGGTCTGTAATTGGTTTGATTATTTCTGCGAAAGAAACGGAAGGGTCTAGATTGACAAATAACATACCCAAGGCTTCTTCCATAGCAATCTTATGCAAATTATCTTCAGGCCGTGGAAAATTTTCTACGCCATCAAAACCTGGCATACTTTTATATCTGCCATCTAAATGAAAACATCTTCCATGATAGCCACAACTCAACATCTGTTTGTTATCTGATTCTTCTGCTATAATTTTTCCTCTGTGTGTGCATACATTGGAGAGGCAATGTGCTTTTCCAGATTTGTCTCTTGTCAACACAATAGGCTCGTCGAGCACATGCTTCAATAAAGTTGTTGGGTGTACTTGTCCATTGTCTTTTATAACAGTTGCATCCGCAGCATATAACCATGATTTTGCAAAGATGGATTCTTTAGATTTTTCGAAAACTGCTGTGGACTGGTAAAAGTCAGTATGTATTGTCTCAGCCGAAGCGATATTATGGTTGATTTTAAAATTCATACTACTTGTTTATAACGAGCTTAAAAGTATACTTTTGTTCTTAATTATATGATTAGCTTTCAAAGATTTGAATTAGAGAATGGGCTTAAGGTAATTGTGCATGAGGATGCGCAAACTCCACTGGTAGCGATCAATGTATTATATAATGTGGGTTCTAGAGATGAGCATCCCGATAAGACTGGCTTCGCCCACTTATTTGAGCATCTGATGTTTTCGGGGTCTGAGAATATTGCAGACTTCGATACTCCCTTGCAGAATGCTGGAGGAGAGAACAATGCATTTACGAATAGCGACATCACTAATTTCTACGATATTCTCCCAGCTGCAAATATAGAAATGGGACTTTGGTTGGAATCAGACCGAATGAAAAACCTGGCTTTTGATCAAAAGGCTTTCGAGGTTCAGAAGAAAGTAGTAGTAGAAGAATTCAAAGAGACATGCCTTAATGTCCCTTATGGTGAAGTCTGGCATCAATTGTCTTCACTTGCCTATAAGCAGCATCCATATCAATGGCCGACCATAGGTAAAGTTCCAGCACACATTGAAGATTCAACCTTGGCTGATGCGAGAGATTTCTATTTTCGACATTATGCGCCCAATAATGCAATACTAGTCCTTGCGGGGAATATAACTTTTCCTAAAGCAAAGGCACTGGTTGAAAAATGGTTTGGTTCCATTCCTAAAAGAGAAACAGCAAAGAGAAATTTACCAGTAGAGCCTTCACAAACCATTAAAGCCTCAGCAGTTGTAGAGGCTGCAGTACCTGCGGATGCCATTTACTTAGGATTTCATTGTGGTGGGAGATTGGAATTGGATTATTATAAAGCTGATATTTTATCAGATATTCTTGGCAGTGGAAGGTCATCAAGGTTTTATCAAAGATTGTACAAGGGTAAAAATTTGTTTACTCGCATTGATGCATACATTAGTGGTACTGCAGATCCTGGATTGTTTTTGATTGATGGAAAAGTCGGTAGCGATTGTCAATTAGAAGAATGTATGGATGCTATATGGATGGAATTGGATGACATCAAACAACATGGCGTAACTGAAGAAGAACTCTCAAAAGTCAAAAATAAAATTGAGAGCAGTTTATATTTTTCTGAAATAAATATTTTGAACCGCGCCATGAGCTTGGCCTTCTTCGAGTGGTTAGATCATGCAGAAATGATCAATCATCAAATGGAGTATTACGAGCAGGTCAATGTTGATGATATTCGAGTGCTGGCGAATAAGATTTTTACAGAAGACAATTGTGCAGAGCTAATATATAGAAGACTTCAAACTTAAATTATCTGCTAAAGTAAACAGTTTAATAGCTTGGCATTCATCTTGCAATCTTAATAGATATGAACCAATCATATTTTTGGCACTTATTTGTCCAAGTGATGTTTGGCATTGTTTTAATAAGTAAAGCTTTTGGACAAAAGGTGCCATCTTATGCTAAGGTAGAAGTATCCGTAAGGCAACCAGCCGATATTGAATACTTGGCTGATCTAGGTTTCGTACTTGATCATTATTCTGGAGACCCTAAAAGTGCAATTCAATTTTATGTCAAACATGATGAGTTAGATATTTTAAAAACGAGTGGATTGGCGTTCAAAATTGTGATAGAAGATTTCCAAAAATTTTATGAGAAACGACAATTGGAAGATCAAGTCAACTTGATAAATCTGTCCAAAAAGAAAAGTACGGCTAACAATTTTGGTTTTGGTAGTATGGGTGGCTTTTACACTTTAGCAGAGGTTGAGTCACAATTAGATTTAATGAGAACGATGTACCCAAATTTGATTACAGCAAAAACATCAATAGGCACATCGCATGAAGGTCGTCCAATTTGGTCTGTAATGATTTCTGACAATCCGGATGTACAAGAGACAGAACCAGCTGTTTATTATGATGCGCTCCATCATGCAAGAGAACCTCTTAGTATGGCAAGTACGATTAACTATATGTTTTGGCTATTAGAAAATTATGGGACAGATCCTGCAGCTACTTACATCATCAATGAAAGGCAATTGTATTTTGTGCCAGTAGTTAATCCTGACGGCTATGAATACAATCGGATCACTAATCCCAATGGTGGAGGATTTTGGCGTAAAAACAGAAGAGTAAATGTTGGAGGAAGTTGCATCGGAGTAGACCTGAATAGAAATTACGGATATCTTTGGCAAAATGGTGCGACTTCATCATGCTCCAGCACGAATAGTTGCAGTGAAGTGTACAGAGGTACATCAGCATTTTCAGAACCAGAATCTACTGCCGTGAGAGATTTTTTAGAGGAAATAAATCCTGCTGTATTATCTTCTCTTCATTCCACAGTTGGGAATTTTATTTTACCGACTACTGAGCTTCCAGATGTTTTAGAATTTGATCTGTATTCAGATTGGAGTATAGATTTTCTGGACGAAAATGAGTATCCTTTTGGTACTGTAACAGAGATGCTCGGATATTCTGCATGTGGTGGAGCCATCAGTTATCATAATCACGAAGGTATTTACAGTTGGACTCCTGAAGTTGATGGTTCAGGTTTTTGGCCGGCACAATCTGAGATATTTGATTTAGTCGATGGAATGCTTTATCCGCTCTTTTATCAAGCTTGGATTTCAGGTGCATATGCTCGCATACAATCTGTTGATCAAAGATCAGATGCTTACAGAGGAAGTAGTTTTGATCTTGTTGTTCATCTGAGGAATAAAGGGCTAAATCAAGTCGCCTCTGATGTTACCGTCACAGTTGTGCCTTCTGATCCAGCCATACAAGTCAGTGGACCTGTACAATTTGCAGGCATTCCAGCACAGTCATTTGCAGCAAATAATTCTTCTCCGTTTGTAATAAGCATCCCATCTACATATACAAACAATGAGTTTCAACTTGATGTAATTAGTACGCAGGGTGGTGCTGAAACATCAAGGGAGTCAATTATAATATGTATTGGAACAAGAGATATATTATTTTCAGATGGTGCAGAGAATGGATTAATAAATTGGACTACGCTTGGTAATGGGAGTTTGTGGAGTACATGCAATGACGATTTTTACACAGGCGCATTATCTTTTTGTGATTCTGAAAATCGAAATTCTGAAAACAGCACATTAAATGAATTAATGCTAAATCGGACTATAGATTTGAGAGGTACAATGAATCCCAAGTTGTGCTTCTTTGCCAAATGGTCTTTGGAAGATACATTTGATGATGTGATGTTAGAGGTGACTTCAGATGGCGGAGCCAGTTGGACAAGCATTGATACATTCACGAAAAATCAGAAGTGGGCACAATTTTGTTATGATCTCAGTCAATACAAAAATAGCAGTCAAGTTAGTTTCAGATTCGTCTTGCAAACTGATGGATTTTTAGCAAGTGATGGATTTTATTTTGACGACTTTATCGTACTGGATATAGATGGATCGTCATGTTCGGATGGCATTCAAAATGGAGATGAAGTAGACATTGATTGTGGAGGAGCGTCATGTCCGGCATGTCCATGTGACGACGATGATTTTGTGCTTAATCAATTGACTAGTGATCTATCTGCTCATTACAATGTCTCTATTAATTCTAATGGAAATGGCTCATTCATTTCCAATAATTCAAAAGTGTCTTTATCGGCAGGACATAGGATTGTATTAAATCCTAATTTTGAAATAGAGCAGGGCTCGGTAGTGCATTTTTATATTGCGGAGTGTCAGTAATTTTTGATTTTATGATTAGAGTACAACATGCAGTTTTAAAGGTGGAGCAACTACGAAAATTATCATTTATCAAGTTAAAATTTAAAGACAAAATTTTTAACGATTGATTACCGCTTGATTATGTTTTCATTACCTTAGAATGAAAACCAATGCCTATTGAAACCTGTAGATCTATTCAATAAAATTGTCAAGTCTGAAACGGAACGATCGAATGTGGCTTTAGGTAAAATGATGTCTGCTCCTGGAATACGATACAAAAATAAAAACTATACTTTTTTCCATAATGGACAAATGTGCTTCAAGCTAGGAAAAGAATTTGCTATTGATCAGTACAACATTACAGAATGGTCTTTTTTAAGTCCATTTAAAACGAAACCACCATTGAAAGCATGGTACTTTATTTCTGAGCAGGATTCACATGTGTGGGAAGAGTTTACTGCTTTGGCATATGCACATATAAAACAAGAAGTCGGATAGGATGAAGACATTTACATTCCAAAAACAATACTTAAAGAAAAAATTTCCATTGCGGATTAGCCGTGGATTGATCGAGGGCTCTACAAATTTATTTGTCGCAATTGAAGAGGCAGGTGTCACTGGTTGGGGTGAAATGTCTCCAGGATCTTCTGAGGGAGCAAATACAGTGGATGATGCTCAGTCAAGTTTAGAAGCATTGATTGATTCTGGTCTGGATGATTTATCTATTGTTGAGATTTATGGCCGAGCAATAGAAATGAAAACGCCTCTTTGTGCATTGGCAGCACTGGACATTGCTCTGTGGGATTTAAAAGCAAAGACGCTAAATACACCATTGTATGAACTGTTAGCATTACCACTTCCAAAAGTACCAACATCAGTAACACTAGGAATCTTACCAGCCGATGAAGTCGAGGATAGGATTCATGCCTTACTAGCCAATCGTCCAATAAAAGCCTTGAAAGTAAAGCTGGGTTCCACTGAAGGCATAGAAGCAGATAAATCCATGTTTGCCAAAGTTATTGACTATACTAAACCATATGATGTCGCTCTACGGGTTGATGCGAATGGCGGTTGGAATGTCGACGAGTCAATCGAAATGATGACATGGTTATCTGAAAGAGGAGTAGAGTATGTCGAGCAACCTTTGGTAGAAGGAAATGAAGATGATTTAAAGTACATTTTTCCAAAACGCGCACTTCCTATTTTTGTGGATGAGTCTTGCCGTTTGTCGACGGATATACCGCAATGGGCATCTTACGTAGACGGCGTAAATCTAAAATTGATGAAGTGTGGAGGCATTACCGAAGCTTTGCGAATTTTGGCAACTGCAAAAGCATTTAAACTGAAAACAATGATTGGCTGCATGGGAGAATCTTCTATGTCCATTTCTGCTGGAGCTGCAATTTCTGGAATTATTGATTACATAGATCTTGATTCTCATTTAAATCTCGATCCTGATCCATGTAGTGGCGCTAAATTCACTAATGGTGTTATCGTTCCAACCAACAAATCTGGTCATGGATCATTATTTAAACATACAAATACATAGTCATGTTCGAGCAAACACAACCCTATGCCATTTATATGGAAGACAGCCTCAATGGCGATTTTGGTAAAATGGGATTTGGCATAATGCGCTATAGTCCTCATCCAATAGCTTGCGTTATTGATTCCACACAAGAGGGTAAAACAGTAAGAGAAGCTTGTGGCGAACCATTTGACGTTCCTGTCGTCAAAGATGTCGAAACAGCATTAAGCATGGGGGCCGAAATTTTTGTCTTAGGCACAGCTCCGTCTGGTGGCAGATTGCCTGATGCTTGGGTAGCAGTTATAGAAAAGGCATTGGATCATGGGATGTCTTTAATCAATGGACTCCACGATCGAATGGAAGATCGTTTTTCCAATTTTGTAACAAAAAAACATCAAAAAATTTGGGATGTCAGAGTGCCAGGACCTTCGGTTCCAATAGCTAGAGCAAGAGCTGCAAAGTTGGACAATAGGCGTGTCTTAATGGTTGGTACAGATATGGCAATTGGAAAAATGACAGCTGGTTTAGAATTGTATAAATGGTTACTAGATAAAGGAGTCAATGTAGGCTTTGTAGCTACAGGTCAAATTGGGATTACCATAACGGGAAAAGGAATTCCATTAGACGCTATTAAAGTTGATCAGGCAGCTGCAGCAGTAGAACACGCTGTCCTTGAGCAACAGGATAAAGATGTTGTTATAATAGAAGGGCAAGGATCTTTATTGCATCCAGGAAGTACAGCGACGTTGCCATTGATGCGCGGTAGTTGCCCGACGCATCTGGTTTTATGTCACAAATATGGTAAAACACACTTGCGCAACCCAAGCCATATTGAGGTTCCAAGTTTAGATGAGTTTATACAGTTGAATGAAGCAGTGGCGAATGTATCTGGAAAATTAAATAAGGCCAAAACAATCGGCGTAGCAATCAATACATTTGGAGTAGAAGAGTCCCTAGCGAAAAGAGATATTCAGCGAATAGAATCGTTAACAGGAATTCCTACTACAGATGTGATTCGTTATGGTGTAGAACCGATAGGTAAACAACTTTTATAAATGAGTATTATTCGTAAAATATTTGGTCCAAGTAAAGATGAAATCTGGTCTCAACTAGCATATGAGTACGAAGGAAGATTTACTGATGGGGGGCTTTTTGGTAAAGATGTTGTCAATGCTGTTTCTGGGGATTGGGAAATCATGTTGGATCACTTTACTCGTAAGACAGGAAAACATCGGAAGACCTACACAAGAATTCGAGCTCCTTTTACCAATGCAGATGGTCTTTATTTTAAGTTGTATCGTGAAGGTTTCTTTACTGGAATAGCCAAGTACTTTGGGATGAAGGACATTCAAACTGGTAATGATGATTTTGATAACGCCTATGTCCTTAAGGGGAATGATGAATTTAATCTTACCTGGATATTTAGTAGCCCAATAGTATTGCGTTCCCTAAATCCAGTAGGCGAAATCATGTTAGAAATAAAAGACAACGATGGCTTGTTTCAAAATAATCTTTATTCTGATGGCATTGATGAATTGTATTTTGTTCGAAGAGGAATCATGAAAGATCTGGAGGAGTTGAGAGCGGTTTTTAATTTATTTGCGATTGTGTTGGAGAAGATTACGGAGTTAGATTCTGGGTATGCGTAGTGGTGTCCCAAAACCACCCCGTCCGCCTAATGGCATCCACCTCTCCAAGGAGCTCCAAGGAGGGGAATTTTATTTACTAATTTAAAAAGCCTTTTAAGTTAAGAGTTTGCAAATTCTCCTCCATTGGAGGAGTGGCAGTCGCCATCGGCGTCTGACGAGGTGGTCTTTCTGCTTTTTCAAGAGTAAGAATAAATTTTTTTTCTACACGACCTTCCCAGCCCTACTCCTAATCAACAACGTACAAACAGCCGCAATAATCAATAAAACCCCCGCAAACGAAATTGCATTACGAGGATCATTACCCAAGAAGTTTTTCAAAATATATCCAAATGTCAAGGTCTGAATAATCATCGGAATGACAATCATCATATTGATGATACCCATATACACACCATACCGCTCTTTGGGAATATCTTTAATAACCATCAAATAGGGAATGCCCATCATGCTCGCCCATCCAATTCCAAAACCAGTAATCGCAAAAAACAGTAAGTGCTTATTTGTAATGTGAGGGAAGCATAAAAAGCCCACTGCTGCAAGTATCAAACATATGGCATGTACATATTTAGGGTTATGTTTTTTAGCAAAACCTACGAGTAAAAACGCGACTATAAAAGTGACAATATTATACCAACCATTAACAAGCCCTGACCAACCCACCGCTTCACTGTAGGCAGCTTCATTGTTTAAGGGTGTTGCATTCCAAACAGAAAGCGCAATACTTTTTGAGGAATTTTGCCAATAACAAAACAACGCATACCATTGAAACAAATAGACTAATGCGAGTTGCCACATGACTTTGGGCATTTCTTTTATAGCAGCAAAAATTTCTATTAAAGGACCAAATGCACTTCGTCTTTCTGTTCGCAATGCACGCAACTCCTCTTCGGTAGGAGGGATCTCTTGAGTCTTGCTCATACTCCATAAAATAGAAGCTATCGAACAGAAAGCACCTAAGAAAAAGGAGGCATATACCCATGTGGGTAATGAACCTGTTTTTCCTACAATGATTAATGGAAAAATGAATAAAGACAAGTTAGATAAGGTTTGACCTAGGCCTGTAAAAAAGCTTTGCATTTGAAAGCCTAAAGGTTGTTGTTCTTCTACCAATTGGTCAGCAATTAACGCTCGGTATGGTTCCATTGCTGTATTGTTACCAGCATCTAAAATCCACAATAAGCCTGCTGCCATCCACAAGGAACTGCTAAACGGGAAGGCCAATAATGTCAGACTACACAGTATTGCTCCAATTAAAAAGTAGGGCTTACGTCGGCCAAATTTCGGACTCCACGTTTTGTCACTCATCGCGCCGACGATCGGCTGTACAATAAGACCTGTTACTGGTCCCGCGAGATGCAATATGGGTATTTGATCTGGAGAAGCACCTAAAAAATCATAAATCGGCGTTACAGCACTTTGTTGTAAACCAAAACTATATTGAATGCCGAAGAATCCAACATTCATATTCAATATCTGCCAAAAACTCAGTTTGGGTTTATTCATACTGGAAGATAATTAGTTCAATATAAAACTACACTATTCTTCCTCTCCAGACGTTATGGTCAACAACTTTCTATCATTCAAAAAATGATACCATTTAAACATCTTTTTCATATCTCTAAGGTAAACTCGATCCTCATCGTAATCGGGAATGATATTTTTAAAAGCTGCTTTTATCTCGTCATCGCTCTTATCAGGAGTTGGTATTTTGTCAGGAGCAATTTTCAACATTTTTTCGAATACTTCTCGCAGAGGGATAGTGTCATCTGTAGTGTATATCGCTATTGACTCTAATGGAGTAAACTGGTACTTTCTTGAAGAGCAAAAACGCCCTTTACCACTGTCTATATCTTCTACGATCAAGCCATTTGATCGGTTGCCAATCATCTTAAATAGACCTGGCAAACCTGAAACCGATAGTATTTTTGTTAAGTCCATGAGTGCAAAAATACATTTCTATAAGCAATTGACGTATCTTTCGCGCATGTCAATGAGACTTAATAAATACATTGCTCATTGCGGCATATGTTCGCGACGAAAGGCAGTTGATCTTGTCAAAGGTGGAAGAGTAACAGTTAATGGTAAAGTGGAAACCAATCCCGCCTATGAAGTTGACCCAAAAGATAAGGTGAAATTCGACGATAAGACGGTTAAAGTAGAGAAGAAGAAAGTGTATATCTTGATGAATAAGCCTAAAAACACCTTAACAACAGTCTCAGATGACCGAGGTCGTAGAACGGTTTTAGATATCGTATCTAAGAGAGTTACTCAGCGAGTGTACCCTGTCGGCCGCTTAGACAGAAATACAACAGGCCTACTATTATTGACAAATGACGGAGATCTGGCAAAGAAGTTGTCTCACCCTTCTCACGGAGTGAAGAAGATTTATCATGCCACATTAGATCGGAATTTGCTGCCATCTGATCTAGATAAAATCGCCAGAGGTATAGAATTGGAAGATGGACTTGCTGAAGTAGACCATGTCGGCTATGCTGACGGTGAACCAAAAAATCAAGTAATGCTTGAGCTCCACTCAGGAAGAAACAGAATCATCAGAAGAATTTTTGAACATTTGGATTATACGGTGTCTAAGCTTGATCGTATTTATTTAGGCGGGCTGACAAAGAAAGATATTCCTAGAGGGTGGTTTAGAGAATTGACGCCTAAGGAATTGATTATGCTTAAGCATTTTGTGTAGGGTTAACTTGCAAGTCTTTTGAGTTGAGTTTGGGATAATTCGTAGATACGTTTAATATTTTCAAGATCACCCCTTTCGCTTATTGGCGTCTATTCCTCCTTGGATGGGAATTTATTCGCTAATTAGCTAAAGAGTTTTTCAGTTACGGAATTGCAAATTCTCCTCCATTGGAGGGGTTGCAGTTGCCTTGGACGACTGACGAGGTGGTGTTACCGCTTCAAAGAACAAGCAGTAATTTTATTGATATTAAGATAAGAATACTAAGTTGGATTTTGGTATGCATAAGTGGGATCTGGATAACTACCCCGTCCGTCTATTTGCGTTCACCCCTCCAATAAGGGGAATTAAAAATCATTTATTAAACTGATTCATTGTATGGCTAATGCCAATCGTCGCATAACTTTTTACAGCTTCCGCAGAATTCTTAATAATTGCAGGTAACCCTTCTTGTTCTTTGTCATTCCATTTACCTAAAACAAAATCAACTTGTTGTCCTTTATGAAAATCATTGCCAATGCCAACACGCAATCTTGAATAGGCTGATGTCCCCAATACTTGCGTGATGTCTTTTAAGCCATTGTGCCCACCATCACTTCCTTTACCTTTCAATCTCAGCTGACCGAATTTTAAATTCATGTCGTCAACGATGACCAATAAATTGGCAGGTAGGATTTTCTTTTTTTGTCCCCAGTAATTTACTGCTTTACCACTGCGGTTCATATAGGTAGATGGCTTGAGCAATACCAAGGTTCGACCTTTATGTTTTATCTCTGCAATATCACCATTGGTATCATTTTTAAATGTTGCCTTACCCCAATCTGCTAGATAGTCGACGACATCAAATCCCACGTTGTGTCGAGTGTTGTCGTACTCTCTGCCCATGTTGCCCAAACCTACAATCAAGTATTTCATTGGATCTTCTTTCTCTTCTTCTTTATTAAATAATGATGTTAACCACTTCAACATAAGTGTGTAAAGGTAGAGTTCCTTTTATAAATAAACGAGAACGTTAATTTTTTATGCGATACAATTGAGCTTTATCGTCGTTAATGCCAACAACTAAGTATTGGTCATTTAGGAGTACCATATCACTTACCATACCTTTAATCAACAAGCCTGATTTTTCTTGAGGTACTGACTCAAAGCCAGTTCCTTTATTGAGCAACACAAGTCCATATTGTCCATCTTGTGGGCCTAGGCTACTTGTGTAGCTGAAGTCATTGCCACCGAGAATGACATCCTTTCGACCATCTTTATCTAGATCTGTTGCTAGGAGTGCATTCACAGATGAAAATTGTGCTTCCTTGGGTAAAGCAACTCTTTCAAATTGCCCATTACCATCATTATAAAAAATAGACGATTCATATACCTCACTAGACCCAACTGTTTCGAATGAGTTATTAAAGTCATCAGATTGCATTCGTTGATAAAAGTCTTTGTAATCGGTAAAGGATTGCTTGAAATAGGGGAGTTGTTTTAATAATTCATCTGCACTGTGGACTATATTATCTTCAGAGAAAATTACTAGATCGCTTGACAGTTGTTGCTTTGGATTTACCTTTCGAATGGTTGCTTCTTTGCCAGAAAGTGTATTGTTTGTTCCAATATTTCCAGCAATAAAATCAAGTAAGCCATCCTTATTAAAATCATCGACAAGTAAAGACTGCCACAACCCAGCAGTACCAGAAATTTCTCTTTTTGCAAATCCATCTTTAGTATTGACAAGGATTAGAATTGGAGCCCATTCGCGTGCAATAATCAAATCTGGATCTTTATCGTTATCAATATCTGCCCAAATTGCGTCCGTAACTTGACCAATAAATTCGAGATGTTCGTTACCGAATGATTTGAATTTTCCAATTCCATCATTAACCAGTAATTGAGATCTACCTCCTAACTGATTTGTATTGTTCTTTCCATAACGAGATCCGATAAACAGATCCACATCATTATCATTATCAAAATCAGCAGCGGCAATAGTACTAGGGCTTTCAAGATTAAATAAGGGAATTACAGGCGACTTTTGGTTAAAGCCTTTTTCATTGTCAAATATCCGGAGAATTTCATTATTACCTTGAGAACTAGTTACGATCAAATCTTTATCACCATCCAAATCGATATCTACCGAAAATGCATCTGTCTCTTGAAATGATTTTTGAATATCCCACACTTCCTGATATTCAGAAGTGAATTTGCCTCCAGCGTCAGTCAGTAGAGTAACACTCGGATATCCTCCGCTACTTCCCCAATAGACATCGTCCAAGCCATCATTGTTAAAATCACCTGTTGCGATAGGAGGCCCTTGTCTTTGAAACTCCTGAAATTTCAACTGGTTACTTGATTCTTTAAAGTTGTTGATGTGTTCTAAAAATATTGATGTTGTATCTAACTCGAAAAATGATGTGGAATTTTGTTCGGCAATAATTAACTTGGCTTCATTAGAATAATGAATGCTGTTTAATTTATTTATACTTATATCTTTGACTACTGTCTGTTTTCCATCAGGCCAACTCACAATTATAGAATCTACTGTACTTTTATTTTCTAGACCGAAAACAATAACATTATCTGATTGCGACATCATTCCATTTGTGGGATTAAGCTCTTTGTAGAATGTTTGATTACCAGAATTTAACTCAATTTTAGATCCGATTGCAAATGGATTTTTCTTTGCTCCTTGTAATTTAATTTTCACAAAATTATTGGTGCTTTTATTTTCATACAGCTCTGCATAGTCGTTGATGTTTGATGTCACAATATCAAGATCGCCATCCAAATCAAAGTCTGCTGCAGCAGCGCCGGTAGAACTTCCAATTGTCGAAAATGACAGTTCTGAAAATTGCAACTCACTTCCTTGCACAAACAATCTATTTGCTACCAAACCTGATGGCATTTGATTTGCTAATTCTAGGTCTGATGCAGATGTTTGTATTTGTTCATCAGCAATAAAGTTTAAATAATCTAAATCATTCGGGCGACGTAAAATTCCATTGCTGACAAAGACATCTTTCTTGCCATCATTGGTAAAATCTTCAACAATGGTCGACCAACTCCAATCTGTTTTATCTATCCCTGAATATTCACTGATCTCGCTGTAATAAGGAATTCCATCTTTTATGATCCTTGCTAATTGCAACTGGTTATGAGGTGTCTGATAATGATAACCAATTTGTTCTTTAAAATTGTAAATACTGGTTGGGTCGTGACTGACGGTTGTCTTCAAAATTGAAGCGTCATCAGGCTTCATATCTACTGTTAATATATCTGGAATACCATTATCATCAATATCTGCAATATCGACACCCATTGAAAATTGACTTGTATGGTAAGTACTTTGTTTTGCTGTTTCTTTAAATGTCTTATCTGCTTGATTTAAATAAATGTAATCGTGTTCGTGAAAATCATTTGCAATATAAATATCTGGGTAATTATCGTTATTTAAATCTGCAATTGCAATTCCCAATCCATAGCCAATTCTGCTAGAATAAAGAGATGAATTTTTAGTGACATTGACAAAGCTTCCATCTTTATTTTCGTACAATCGATCTCCTTTTTCAAGGTCATATTCATTACGCAAATCAGCTTTTCCGTAATTAGAGGTTTGATGTACGGAGTGGTTTAATAAATACATGTCTAAGTCACCGTCTAAGTCATAATCAAAAAAGGAAGCATGTGTGGACAACCCTGAATAAGACAGACCATATTTTTCTGTTTCATCACTAAATAATGGATATCCTTTTTCATTAAGTCCTGTATTTATCAATAATCTATTCTGGCCTTGAAATGATTTGTAATTACCAATTTGACATAAAAATATATCTAGAAATCCATCTTCATTAATGTCAACTAATGACACTCCTGTGCCCCAACCAGTTATAGAATTAAACCCTGCTATCTTTGATGCGTTTGTAAACGATAAGGTGTAATCTGCATTGTTAATATATAACGCAGGACTCCCTTGATTTGAATTAAAAATAAGATCTGGAAAGCCATCGTTGTTTAGATCACCAGCTGCCACACCTGCACCATTGTAGCAATAGAGGTATTCTATAATATTTATGGAGTCACTTTCTGTTAAATCGTTTCTGAAATCGATACCTGTTTGGTTGTGATCTAACTCTATAAATACATTCTTTATTGAATTGTCAATTGCATCATCCTGCATACAGGAGGTGCAAATAATAGTTAAGAGTATGAATAATGCAATTGTATATTTCATTCGTCACTAGCTAATACTGCTACTTGTCCTGAAATACTTTTTGTCTCCCCATCTACAAATTGCAAAGTGGCATGCCAAACATAGTTTGTCTGTTCTACAGTTTGACCATTGTATGTCCCATCCCATCCTATACTCGAATCCATAATGGGATAATCAATTGCTTCATATATCAAACTGCCCCATCTGTCAAAAACGCGAAAGGACTCGACTATACCTGCCACCGATGAAGAAATAAATAAGACATCATTGACATTATCTCCATTTGGACTAAAAGCATTTGGCACATAAATATTTTTTTTGACATCAACCTCTACTCTGACGTCGTCAGTCAGCTCGCAACCATTTATATCAACTATTTGCACCGAAAATATTGAACTTTCTAATGGCCTGACCCATATACCTTCACAATCCTCGCAATTCAATTGAACCCCATTCTGAAACCATTGTAATTGATCGGGAATTCCTCGATTTAGAATAGGCATCAAAAACACAGAATCGCCTAAAGTCAATAAAACATCTTCGCCTAGATCAGCTTGTTTTTCTGCTGGAAATGTCATTAGTGTAGCAGAGCCATCAAATTGAATACATGTACCATTTGCAATCAATTCAAAATTTCCTGGTTGATCTACTATAACTGAATCGGCATCACTACCATCAAACCACTGATAAGTTGTAGCCTCTACAGGGGAATAAATAGTGGCTTCTGTACCTTCACAATTGAAGACAATACTTTCTGAAAAATCTATGTCATTTTCCGAAATTACTCTAGCGCCAGTTGGGTCAAATTCTTCTGGCGTTACTGGATCATCTGAAAACAGTTGATCTTGGAATGCAAACGGTAAAGGCGAATGATAAGCATGACTTTCAAATTCGCCAACAAAGTCTGGTGGGGGTTCTACAAGTAACTCTATTGTATTTTCGCGCATCACATAAGTGAAGCGATCCATTTTGAAAATATTAGGTTCAGTGATATCAATTAGTGGTTGAATCAAACTATTATTGATAGTCAGAATTTTAAATCCTGGAGGAAAGGTATCTCTAAAGTCTGTCATGATTTGACCAATACCCATTCGATTTATAAAGGTATATTTTACCTTAAAAGGCTCACATGGAATAATTTCTTTTGGCTCTATTTCTTTTGTAAAATCAAAAGTGTACGGGCATGAACAACCATCGGCACTTGTCCCTTCTGGGCCTTTTACAATGAATTGAATTTCACCAGTACCTTTGTCAAATTGAAACAAGCCTCTTGATGGAGAATAACCAAATAGAATACCACTTTGATCAAAGAAAAGCGCGTCAATACTTGGTTCACCTGTTTTAGCAAAATTAATTGATGATACACCACCTCCAGTTCCAACTGTTGCCAGCTGCGATTGTAATTGGTCATATGCATAGGTGATACCTGTAATCGGATCAGTAGCTAAATCTGTCATGCGTACAGAGTTTTGACCAGTGACTCCTAAAAAACCAACTCTCAAATTAGCACGTGAAAAATCTACACTATAAAATCGAGTATCGGATTGAAAATTTTCATCATATCCGAATAAAGACATACTACCACCATCAGCGGTAATGTCACCAGATTGAAAATCATAATCAACTTTTAAATCATCAGGTTCTCCGACAACACTAATGATTCCTGCGGCATCTATTTGAATGACCGCTCGATTATCTACGTCTAATGCGTAGAGTCGTTTGTCATTGACATTGTAAGATAAGGACGTTAATCGACGTTGTTCTGATAAGTTAATTTGTGTAAACCGAAATTCGTTAGCTTCTTGATTAATCCGAAACAAGCGTGAATTTCCATCTGATTGATTATAAATGACAAGATAAAACGCACCATCACATTCTACATCCTGAGCTATCAAGGCTAAGGATGCTAAAAAGAAGACAGTTGCACAAAGCCATCTCATAGATTTATTTGAAATACATGCATTGGACCATTATTATTCACAACAAGTAAGTATTCTTGATTTCCTTCTTTAATTATTTTAAGATGCCTCACTTGCTTATCTAATGTTAACCCAAATTTCCCATTATGCCAAAATTTGAATTCCTTATCCTGATCTTGCTCTAGGACAATTCCATAACCTGCGTCATATCTTCCTACCTCTGGTTTCGCGTAATAAAAATTACCTCCCAATACCAAGCTAAGTCTTTCATCATTGTGCAACTTTGGAGAAGCCGCTGCATAAATCGGTGTTAGCTGTGCTTCATTTGGTAAAGCTTGTAATGTAAATGAACTGCCGTTGTTTATGAGAACACTTGAAGACATCTCGTAAGCATTTTTGGTAATGGCATTTTGCATTGCTTCTGGAGGAAAAATATCATCTATGGCTTCATTTTGGAAATCTTCGTATTTAAGATATTTTTTTCTTAGTGTTGGAATTTGCATTGCCAAGTCGTGTTTTAAAACTAGTGGATACGACTCATTACCAAAATATCGGCTGATGATTGGCTCTGCTGTGCCGTTCCTATCAAAGTCATTGACTACCATTGTAACTGGCTTTTCTTTAGATGCTTTAAATCTAGAATTATTTCCATGATTGCCTAAGATAAAGTCTGTATCGCCATCATTATCCAGATCTATAGGCTGAATCATATTCCACCAACCTTCAGTGTCCGCTAGACCTTTTTCTACAGATTGGTTGATAAGTTTGCCATCTTGATTTTCAAAATAACTAATGCTCATCCATTCGCCAACAACCAGCAAATCTTGATCCCCATCGCCGTCTGCATCTGTCCAGCTAGCATCCGTGATCATTCCCAATTCTTTTAATTCTGGAGCCAGTTGCTTCGCTTGGTCTTTGAATTTTCCATTACCATCATTAATTAATAAAAACCCATCTGCTGAAACACCAATTAACTTAGGTATTGCACGAGAACCAACAAATAAATCCTGATCCCCGTCATTGTCAATATCTGCTGCAGTGACGACAGAAGAATTTTGAAACTTAAAACTTGGTAAAATTTGATTGGATTTACTAAAATTACCGCTCCCATTATTTAGATATAAGCGATCAATTAGTGGTGAAGCGTTTGCTGCAAATTCATTGCTACCACTCGCAACGTATAAATCAATGTCGCCATCATTATCAGCATCGAAGCATGTGCAATCAACATCTTCATGTTTGCTGTCTTCTGCAAAAACTGCTTGATTTGATTTTCTGAATTTTGCACCTGCTTGTCCAAAGTAAAGTTCGCCTCCTTGCAAATGAGCACCACCTACATAAAAGTCTTCTTTACCATCACCATTAAAATCACCAGTACAAAACGCTGGTCCTTCTGCTGATAACATATGGTACAATAACCTGTCTCTGTCAAAATCTACGAAAGCGTTTTCTTTGTGAATAAAATTGATACCACTTTGATTAGTGATATCTTTAAATTGTTGTTTAGAATTCTTTGATGAATCTGCTGCTAAAGCGTCTTGTTCTTTTTTTGAATATTTAATTGTAATCGTCTGATTTGGCAGCAGCTTTACCGTTGTTTGTTTTTCATCGTTGAGCCAAGTGACAACAACGTTTACACTATCTGCAGTGGCAAGTCCGAAGTGCGCCCTTGGGTCGACCGAAGATTGAAAACCTCTGACAGGTACTTGTTCGTGATAGACATAATTGTCATTCTGAAAAACTTCAACTTTAGCACCAATCCCTTGTGTGTTTCCATCTGGTCCTTCCAATATTACTTTGAGGTAATGATGGTCTTGGCGTTTGTTATTTGTGTTGATGTAAACAGAGGCAACGTCATTGACATTATTGATCACCAAATCCATATCTCCATCATTGTCTAAGTCAGCATAGGCAGATCCATTGCTATGACTCGGTTTATCTAAGCCCCAATTGCTGGTTTCATTATTGAATGTCAGATTACCTTCGTTTCGATACATATAATTAGATATCTTATTTGAAGGAATGACCTCTGTCAATGTTTTAAAGTCTACACCATCTTTTGAAATGACCTTCCTCGCCATCTCTTCCGTAGAAATGTAGTTGATGTAATCTTGATCAGTCAAATCTTTATGAATGCCATTGGCAATAAATAAATCTCGATGACCATCATTATCAAAATCACAGATTAAAGCGCCCCAACTCCAATCAGTGGCTTCAACGCCTGCCATACGGCCAATCTCACTAAAACTCTTATTTTGATTGTTGAGTTGAAGCATGTTTCTAGTAAACTGGTGGTAGTAGCCATTCTCTAAATTGTATTGGTATTTGTCCCAATTTTCGAAAGTCGTTTTTGTTTTCAAACGATCGTGAGGTTCAGGTAACATTTCTGTGACAAATATATCTGGATATCCATCATTATTAATGTCGGCCATGTCTGCTCCCATTGATGCACCGCTGATGGATTTCATTTGTTGTTCTAGATCTTCAGAGAAAGTACCATCACCATTATTCATGTAAATGTAATCTCGCTCAAAAAAGTCATTAGATATATATAAGTCTTGCCAGCCATCCAAGTCGATATCTCCTACAGTCACGCCAAGACCAAAGCCGATAATACTGCCATAAATTCCAGCTTCTTCACTTACATCAGTAAATGTACCTCCATCATTACGAAATAATTTATCTCCACCTTCTTCACTTCGTATAGGACGTTGATTCTTCCTTAGGTTAAAACTACCAATAGCTTGAAATGAATTATTGAGTAAATACACATCGAGATCACTGTCGTTGTCAAAATCAAAAAATGCTGCATGTGTAGAGAATCCATTGTCAGCTAAACCATAAGCCTTAGCTTCTTCTGTGAATGTGCCATCACCTTGGTTTATAAATAATTCATTTTGTTTATTATCACCTTCTATATCGCCTGAATTGCAAACATAAATATCGATGAGTTTGTCTCCATTAATATCCACCATACTGACACCAGTGGACCAACTTTTCTCACCGCCGACTCCAGCTTTATCAGTTACATCTGTAAAAGTCAGATCTCCATTATTTAAATAAAGTTTGTTCTTTTCCATGTTGGCTGTCAGGTAGATATCAACGAAGCCATCATTATTAACATCTGCTATACCTACTCCACCGCCGTTGTAAAAGTTACGATAAGTGTAGATGTTAAAGTCCTGTCGAAATTCAAGTTTGTTTTCGAAGTCAATCCCGCTTTTTTCTGCAGCTAATTCATAAAATTGTTTATCTGTATCAAGATTAACTTGTTCTTCACAAGCTTGACAAAGCATAATGATCAACAGAAAAATACAAGCAACACTATTCTTCATTATTGTTGATTTGCCAGTTTTAATAAGTTATCAGGGTTAGTTAAATCAGAATAAAGAAATTCTACTCTTTGTTCTTTATTGTAATATAAAACCAAACGACGATTCCCGTCAATTCTAACGTATGCGTTACCTATACCAGGCGATTTAATGGGAATGAATCCAGGTCCATACCAACGTTCAAACATTTCCTTGACATCTTCAATTAGTACATCTGATTGTAAGTCTTTATTCCAAGGTGCCCAACCAATGTATTGTACATAGCCTACCATGGACTGGACTTTATCGTTTTTAAATCTTGGATAAAATTCAAACCCCGCTTCGTATTTTAAATCAGTTATTTTTTGATAAACAGTGGCATTTTGAGCCCCTTCTCTAGCTAAGCCTTTTTTATTCAGTTCCCAACATTTATCATAAAATGCTTTTGATTCCATACCAAAATGAAACCCATGAAATAATGTGTCATTTTTAATTCCAGAAGACAATTCCCGCTTTACTGTTTGCTCATACTGTGACTTTGGCTTGCAAGCAAACACAATACTCAATAGAAGTAAACCAAAAAAAATCTTATTCATGTTTGTTAAATATTTTGGGAGAGTCATTATTCATAATAAATATGATTTGCTCTTTATTCTTAGACTGTAAATTTAGGATTCCTCGAGTTTGACCATTTACTAAAATACCAGATTTAGATATTGGTAAAGATTCAAACTGACGGTCTTTATCTTGTTGGAGAGCTAAGCCTACGCTTGCAGCTTGAATGCCAGTTTCAGGTTTTTGTCTATACTGATTCCCACCACATATAATATCCATTTTACCATCTTTATTTATATCAATCGTTTCGAAAGCCATGATAACAGAATATTGTGCTTCTTTTGGTAATGCTTTAAAGTTAAAATCTAGATTACCTTCATTCCAATACACACCCGATTGTAATTCTTGTACTGAATAAACAAGACTTGATTCAAGTTGTTTTGACGTAAAAATATCTGCAATCTCCTGACCAGCATAGCTTTTAAAATCTGGGTATTTCTTAGCCAAATATGGCAATTGTTTTAGTAAATCCATTCGCTGATGCAAAGGATATTCATTAGTATTTTTTGCTAGTGCGAATACTTGTTCAATTTTACCATTTTGATCAAAATCGTTGACATATAATTTGAATGTATCGGCTTCAGCAAAACGGTTGTTTCGTCCATAGTTTCCAAGAAGTAAATCTTGATTACCATCGTTGTCGAGGTCTGCCAAGTGAAGACTAGACCATAAGCCTATTGAACCAAATTGTTTTCTTTTAAATGACCCATTATCATTGATAAATAACATTGGTGCCATCCATTCTCCAACACAAATGATGTCCTCATCACCATCGTTGTCAATGTCAGTCGTTTCTACGTCAGTGACCATTCCAATACCTTTGAAAATAGATTGTTTTACTTGCTTGAATTTACCGGTTCCATCATTTTCTAATAAATACAAATCAGAGGGAATGCCATAAGCTGTATGGTTAATAAAAGTAGACACAACTAAATCCTGATCACCGTCCTTGTCATAATCAAGTGCTGCAACTGAAGAGCTGTTTTCAAAGCGGAAGGTTGGCAACACTTGGTTACTTGCAATAAAAGATTTACCAGCTTGATTTAGGTATAAGCGATCTGCTAATTTTGCATTGTTTGGACCAAATTCTGTACTCCCACTTGTGACATATAAATCTATATAGCCATCATTATTCACATCTGTACAGATACAGTCTGTATCTTCTGATGCATTATGTTTTTGAAAATCTGGAGAAGACACTTTTTTAATTGAACCGTTTGTTTGCGTATAAAATAGTTGCCCAATTTGCCCAGCTGCACCACCTATATAAAAATCGTCCTTCCCATCATTATTAAAATCACCAGTACACACTGCTGGTCCAAGATTATTGTGCATTTGAAATAAAAGTGCGTCTTTGTCAAAATCAGATGTTTGTAATTCATTATGTCTAAATACGAATGAAGAGGAGGTGTCAGCTTCATACATCGATTTGGTTGATGTAGGGTTTATAGACGGTTCTGCAGATTTGTATGATACGGTTATTCTAGTATTGGCGGTGACATTTTTGACATTTGATCGCTTATTTTCAGGCCACTGTACGACTAATGAATCAATAGTTTCTGAGGAGGCCAGACCAAAATGTGCAATAGGAGAAACTGATGACATAAATCCTCTGGCTGTATACAATTCAACAATTTGGACCTGATCACCTTGATGGAGTAAAACTTTTGCACCAATACCAAATGGGTTGGCGTCTTTATAGTTTAATGCGACACTTAGATAGTTAGTTGTTTCTATGGTATTTTCATAAATAAACGGAGCTGCGTTGATGTTATTTACAACTAAGTCAAGATCACCGTCATTGTCAAGATCTGCGTATGATGCTCCATTGCTAAAACCTTTATCGTCTAATCCCCAATCTTCAGCAACATCTTGAAATTGCAAATCTCCTTTATTTTTATAGGTGTGATTTGGAATTGCTTCTGATGGTATTTTGGCAATCAATGATTCAATGCCACCTGTTTTGTCAAAGAGTATTTTTCTTACCTGAGCAGGATTAGAATAGAAGTTGATGTAGTCCTGGTCTAACAAATCTTTGTAAATACCATTGGCTACAAATATGTCTTTACTGCCATCATTATCCATATCAAACAATAGAGCACCCCAACTCCAGTCTGTTGCTTCTACACCAGCGAGTCTGCCTACTTCGGCAAATTGTTTGCCCTCAAGATTTAGTTGTAGAACATTGCGACCAAATTGGCGATGGTAGCCATTTTGCATTGTTGAAGAATACTTGTTCCAGTTTTCGAATTGAGCTTTCGATTTTAATCTGTTTTCCATGGATGGCAACATTTCTGTCACAAAAATATCTGGAAAACCATCGTTATTCAAATCGGCTATATCAGCGCCCATTGATCCCAAACTCAACTCAGCTATGTAATCTTCTACAGCTTCAGTAAATGAGCCATTTTTATTATTTAAATATAAGTAGTCCTTTTCAAAAAAATCGTTACTAACAAAAATGTCAGGCCATCCATCATTGTTGACATCACTTATGGCAACACCAAGACCAAAACCGATAGCACTTCCATAAATGCCTGCCTCTTCACTTACATCAGTGAACAATAAGTTACCTGTTTCGATCAATTGATTTTTGAATAATTTATTTCCACCATTAGGGTCTCTTGTTTCTCGCTGATTTGGTCTTAGATCATAATTGCCGACACTGCGAAATGAATTATTCAGCAGGTAACAGTCTAGATCACCATCGAGATCATAATCAAAAAATGCAGCATGTGTCGATAAACCTAAATCATCAAGGCCAACTTCTTTAGATGTTTCTTTAAATGTCAAAGTACCTTCTTCATTGATGCCTTGGTTGATAAATAATTCATTGTGGCGATTTTCTCCTTCAATGTCACCGCTTTTACACACGTAAATATCGATTAGGCCATCACCATTAACATCAGCAAGACTTACGCCAGTAGACCAAACATTTTCTGAAGTCACACCAGCAGTTAATGAAATGTCTTCAAATTGAAAATCACCCTTGTTTAAGTATAAGGCATTGTCTACTTGGTTGCCACAGAAAAAGACATCTTGTAAACCATCATTATTAAAATCGCTTATGCCCACACCTGCACCATTATAAAAATTTCTAAAGGTGTAGACATTCACCTCTTTTGAGTCTTGTAAGTTATTCTGGAATGTTATCCCAATATCAGTAGGGTTGTGTTTGTAAAATTGAGTGGTCCCTTTTTCAAAAACTGGAGATGGATCCTGGCATGCACATAATAAGAGGCAGATCAACAAGCTGTAAATAGTATGTTTTGAGACCATCGTTGAAACAAAAAGACCCGCAACACTTAACGTATTGCGGGCCTGTATGATTTAAACTATTAGATTAATAACATGGATTTTGTACGAGGTTTGGATTCGCATCTGTTTGAGCTTTAGGAATTGGGAATATTTCTTTACACTCATCTTGTGCAGCTTTTGCCCACCACTCATCTGTGAATTTGCCGAACCTGATTAAATCAGTTCTTCGAACAGTTTCTGCAAACATTTCTCTTCCTCTTTCTGCTAGTAAATTATCTTCTGTCAACGCATCGAAAGGGGCGACACCTGCTCTATCTCTGATTTGATTGACTAGTGCCAATGCTTCAGTATCACCAGCATTCATTCTCCAAAGTGCTTCAGCTCTCATAAGGAGTACATCAGCATACCTCATTAAAGGATAATCATTATTCATGTTTGGCTGACCACCAATTTCGAATTCGAATTTAGAGTTTCTTGCGCCAGCTTCTCTCCAAGCTTCAGGGAATAATTCATTGATTTCTGGTCTGATTGTAAATAGAACACCATCAGGATCTACGCCAGATGCAAGAGTTCCATCATCAACCAGTCTTTTTGTACCTGAGACATCCCACTGTGGACCTCTAAGAAAATTACCTCTTACGGTTGAAGGACCTTCTTCCGTACCTGGCTGACCTTTCCTTAAATCATCGTCTTGGTAAGAATTAAAAAATTCTTCAACTGTACACCAACCGTTCCAAGGTTGTGCAGCAAGTGAATACGATTCTTGGTTAAGGTAACTCAAAGTTTGCATCACGATATTATTACCACCAGCAAAAACGGCATCATAAGGAATAGCCCAAATGAATTCAGAAGAACCAGAATTATCAACGTTAAAGTTTGCGAAGTAATCAGCTTCTAAAGAGTATGAACCAGAATTAATGACTTGTGAAGCCATATCTGCAGCTTTAGACCATTCTGGAGAACCTTTATACACTTCAGCATTTAGATATAGTCTAGTCAATGCAGTCAGAATAACATTTCTGTTCACTCTTCCATATGTAGTCTGATCAACTGCATCTGATACTGCACCTAAAGCCGTTGTCAATTCACTTTCAACAAAATTATAGACTTCAGCTCTGGTATTAGTAGGTGGTGTTGGGTCTACATCTGCAAAACCAGTTACGATTGGTACATTACCAAAAAGGTCTAGTAACCATAGGTAGTAGATTGCACGCAGTCCTTTTAACTCACCTATAAATGGATCAGTCAGTGGATTCTGTAATTCTTCGAATTGAAATATCAATCTGTTAGTTGCACTAACCCCTCCAAATAAAAATCCCCATGTCGTGTTAACAGTAGGATCTTCAGAAGTCCACTCTTGTTGGTGTAATCTCACCCAGTGACCACCATCACCCCAGTCAGGACCTCTTGTAGGTACGACCATTTCATCAGAGGAGACTTCTTGTGCAGCCCATGGACCTGTGGTACCCATGTAACCATATAAAGAAGTGTATGCGCCACCGAGCGCGGATATTAATTCTTCTTCCGTTTGGAAGAAATTATCTGCCGTCACTGCACTAAATACTTCTTCTTCGAGATCAGTACAGGAGGGCATAAAAGTGACAACGAAAAGTGCCACTAGTATCGATTGTATTGAAAATTTATAAAATTTCATGATTTTTTATTTCTATTTGTAATAGTCTTAAAACCCTAGGTTTGCGCCAAACGTAAATGATCGTGCAGAGAAATACTCATTTCTTCTGTCTATTCCTGGAGCTAATGATCCGAATCCTGAACCGTCACCATTCGGATCATCGGATAATCTCGGTTCAGGAGATACTCCTGAATATCCTGTAATCGTAATTAAATTTTGTCCTGTGACAAATAATCTTACTTTGCTAAATCCTGAAGGCAAATTGCCTTCACCTAATGTATAACCTAAAGTTAAGTTATCAAGTTTAAGGAAATCACCTTTTTCTACGTGTCTGCTAGAAAATTGTGGCTGATCTACTAGGTTTGGTATGTCAGCGGACGTATCTAGGATGTTATATGCACTGATTTGACCAGGTGCTTCATAAAAAGCACGGAAGGTATTCACCAGATCATGTCCAAGAACTGCTCTGAAAAAGACGTTAACATCAAGATTTCCAAAATTGAAATTGTTGTTGAAACCTAAATTCCATTTAGGAAAACCATTACCAATAATATCTCTATCAGAAATATCATCCTGTGTACCATCTCCATCAACATCAAGGAAATTCCATGTGCCGTCTTCATTAATTGGCTGATCTTCGTTGATGACAAGTCCTAATATTTGACCGATCGGAGCTCCCTCTTCGAGTCTGATTAATGGCGTACCGTTTTGACCAGGAGACCCTAGATTGGCACCATCTTGAAATCCACCAAGTGATACGCCTCTTGTGTCATCTGTTAACGATACTAATGTTGGTGAAAACCATCTACTTGCTGTGAAAGACGCTGTGTAAGTTTCGTTAACCACATAGTTAAGGCTTAACTCTATACCATCGTTGTTAATTTCCCCAACATTGAACCACGTTTGACCAAATAAATTAGGCGGAACAGGCACATTAAATAGGAATATGCCATCATCAGTAGTAGATGTATAGTATTCTATTGATCCAGTAAACTTATAATCATTTAAGGCAAAATCAAGACCTACATTTATATCCGTTTTAGTCTCCCATTTTAAATCTGGGTTGGCATTAGATACTGGACCAAAACTAGATGTAAAAGCACCATTGAAAAAGAAGTTGCCTGTTGGTCCAAATCTTTGTAATGATAATTGATCTTGGCCTACATTGTTACCAGTAACACCATAACCAGCTCTCAATTTCAACTGATCAAAACCTGAAATGCCAGCCGCTTTCACCAAATCAACACCAGCACTCACTGCTGGGAATAAACCCCATCTGTTGTCTTCTCCAAATCGGGATGAACCATCACGTCTCAAACTAGCAGTTATAAAATATGTATCGTTTACATTCACATTTGCTCGCCCAAAGAACGAAATTAATCTATTGGTATTTCTATATGAGAATACACTTCCAAGCCCATTAGCAAAATCCTGTGCAGCTGATAAATTATCTGTTCTAAAAGCATCTGTCAAAAAGTTGCCACCCGTTGCACCGAAGCCGCTAAACTCGAAATCTTGATACTCATATCCACCTAATAATTTCAAGCCAATTCCGTTGGATAATTCAGTATTATAATTTGCTTCTAATCTGAATAATTGATCTTGTTCTTCATCATTTCTTTTGGTCGCTTGTCCAGTACTGTTCTGGCCTATGAAGAAACTATTTTTATCGAAATATTGATCAAAGGTTGTATTAGATCTTTGAGAAGAGTAGAATGCAGCAACAGATAAATCATCAGTCAAACTGTATTCACCTCTAACACTAGCTGCTAATGTTTTGATTGTGTTTTCTCTGGTATTTTGCTCAATAATAGCTACAGGATTGAAATAATCAAACAGTACTTGTTGATAATAACCATCCCATTGAGCGAAAGCTGGATCGGATTCATCCCTTACAAATGGAGTAGTAGGGTTGAAGATAGTTGCATATCTGAATGCTTCATCAAATCCTAAGCTTGCGTCTTCTGTACTAGAAGCAATGTTTGCTGTGATTTTCAATTTATCATTTAAAGCCTTTTGTGTGAGATTAGCTCTCAAGTTAAGTCTGTCAAATCCAGTTGTTTTGGCAATACCTTGGACATCTCTAAAGTTAGCTGAAACTCTATACGTTGTCTGTTGAGTACCACCACTGAGAGATAAATTGTGTATATGAGATAAACCAGTTTGTGTCAACTCATCAAACCAGTCGATATCACCACCTAGATTAGTCCCTTGAGCGGCACCAAATGATACATATTCTTGTGCATCTAGTACATTGGGTACCCTATCAACAACATCAAATGATACTTGACCATTATAAGATACTCTTGAGGTACCAGCCTCACCTTTTTTTGTTGTGACTAGTATAACTCCAGATGCTCCCCTTGTACCATAAATTGCCGATGCTGATCCATCTTTTAATACCTCTATTGAGGCAATATCTTGAGGTTCAACACTATTTAGGTTTCCACCCAATACACCATCAATAACAACCAACGGCTCTGTAGAAGCACCAACAGTTGATAAACCACGAAGTCTAATGTTAAAATCACCGTTTGGATTTGCTCCTGGACGAGATATGACTAAACCACCAACTTTACCTTGGAGAAGTTGGGAAACGTCATTCACATTACCTTTGTTGAAGTCTTCGGCTTTGACTGAGACAATTGAACTGGTAACCTCTCTTGATTTTGAAGTACCGTATCCAGTAACGACAATTTCATCAAGTAGTTCTCCTGCACTCAATGCGACATTTAAAGTGTTGCTTGCGCCAAGAGGAACTCTTTGAGTTGTGAATCCAGCATAGGAAATTTCTAATGATTCTGCATCTGCTGGGACATTTAAGGAGAATGACCCATCTAAATCTGTGATGGTTCCTTGAGTAGTACCAGCTACCAGCACATTGGCACCAATAAGGGGGTCGTTATTGCTACCATCAGTGATGGTACCGCTAATCGTCCTTTGGGCATTAGTGCTGAGTGAGAGAAAAAGCACAAATACAAAAGACAACCCCGATAGGGTTAATAGTTTTTTCATGTGAACGAATTTAAAATTTCAATTAGTACTTAAATAAATAGCTGACAATAATAATGAAGTTTATTGTCATTTTGCATAAATTATATTGCTAATCTACTCAGTTTTAGTGTGGAAAGATGTCGTAAACCTTTACGAAAACGGAATTTTATGAACAGAGGAGTTATCTTTACTATATGAGTGATAAAGCTCGCATAATTGATATAGCAAAGGCATTAAACATCTCGATTGCCACAGTATCGCGCGCGCTTAACAATAAATCGGACGTCAGCTTAAAAACAAAGGAGAGCGTACTAAAACTCGCTAAACAATTAGACTATAAACCAAATAATCTTGCCATCTCCCTTCGAAAGAAGAAAAGCTTCAAGTCCATTGGTGTGATATTGCCGAATGTTGGGCATTATTTCTTTTCAACAGTTTTGAAAGGAATCATGAACAATGCTCACCTTAAAAATCATCTTGTCATTGTGGGAGAATCTGCAGAAAGTGAGTCGGAAGAGTATAAATTAGTTGAAGAATTTGTCAATTATGGTGTAAATGGAATTCTGATGGCACCTGGTCGGGAAAGCAAACATGAGCAAATCACAGAATTGCTAAAGACGAAGAGAATCCCATTGATATTGATGGATCGTATCTTTCCAGAATACAATGGACATTATGTCTTGAGTAATGACCGTCAAGGGGCAGAAATTGCGACAACTCACTTGATACAAAAGGGAAATAAACGAATTGCTCATATAGGGACTTTAGACAATTGTTCGGTCGGTCATCAACGATATGCAGGATATTTAGCTGCATTGAAAAAATATGATATTAAAGAAGATGAATCGCTTGTGCAAAAATTTGAGATTACAAATGTAGAAGCGGGTTATACAGCGACAAAACGATTGTTTGCTTTGGAAAATCCGCCTGATGCTATATTCGCAATTACCGATGATGTTGCTGCTGGCGCTATTGATTTTTGTAATGATAATAATATTAATGTACCTAAAGAATTAGCCATAATAGGTTTTAGCAATTCAGAACTAAGTTCGATAGTCAAACCAAAATTGACAACTATAGAACAGAATGGAGAACGGATGGGAGAATTGGCTTTTGATTATTTCTTTCAGTCTTATAAAGACAAGCAGACAGTACGGCAAAAGATCTTTGAATCTAAGTTGATCGTGCGTGAGTCATGTGATAAATTGAATTCAAATTATTCCATGAGATCTAGTTTATAGGAATTAGTAATTATTTATTTTGTTATTTTTTAATAGGACTGATTCCAGAAAGCCTGTGAAACGGTTGGTGGACTTTACAGGTTAAGATATACTTTATAATTAGAGCTACTTATGGTGACGATACTCAAAAAATTACAGATAAGTTACTTGATATTAATTCTTTGTAGTACTTGTTCGCATCTCTATGGCAATGAAGGAGATCCGCTTGTTTCTTCAAAGAAATTAAGCCCA
>CAYVFU010000038.1:0-42209 GCA_964450495.1 uncultured Saprospiraceae bacterium
TCCTTGAGCAGTTTCGATATGTAAGTCGCCTGATATTTGATCTGTCAAAGCGTGAGGTCTTTTCATCTGCCAGACTTTTGGCTTTTAATAAAAGATTTTCGGCTTCTGAATAAGAGGCCATTGCGACTTTCAAAAGTCCATAATTAAGTGCTTGTATAGCCTGATACCTTACATTGCCAATATGATCAAAATACTTACCACTTTTTTCAAAATAAAAATCTGATTCTTCATACTCTTTTTTACTATAATATTGCTGAGCAAGATTTTGGGTGACAAATCCCATACGAGAGGTGTCACGGGCCTCTTCAAAAATAGCTAAGGCCTTTTTTAAATAATCGATGCAGCCATCAATATCTCCAGAGACTTGATAGACAACCGCCAGGTTATTATATACCTTGGCTAAATTGTCGCTTTCATTTTCAACTTTGAATAAATCGATAGATTCCAAATAATTCTTAATGGCCTTGTCATACTCTCTATTACCTACCAAAGCCATTCCTCTAACAGTCAGTATTTTAGCTTTAAGACCAGGCTTGTCTACATATTGTCCAATGGAGTCAGTTATCGATGCAAGTTCACTTGCTAACTTAGGATCGTTAAGAGACATTAATGATACGACTTGAGAAATATAGTCGATTTTTTCTTCATTGGTTTTTAGTACTTTGACTGAATCAATATGCTCATTTGCAAAAGCCATATTCAAGAATAAAAAACACGACATAAAGAAGGAAAGTCTAAGGATGGATGAGTTGGTCATAGCTAAGAAATTGTTGAATACTATCTCTTAAAATTAAAAGAGTTAAATACTAAAATTGAATTTCAACATTCGTAAAATATTGGTTTAAGTGACATTGTCTTTCCAAATTTTACATACACTTGGCAAGCTTACAATTAAATTTTTTGCAAGTTTTCACTAATCAATTTCCTGTTAATATACCTAATATAGGGTAAAGCATTGAGCAATTACCTACCCGTCCGAGTAGTATTATACTTTTACTATCTTTTGACTGCTTAGAAAATTGTGGAATCTATATACATTGTTTTAATAGTGAGCATTTGATAATGCTGAAATCAAAACGTATTTATTCTTTAGTGTGAATATAATGACTCAACAGATATTGCATTAGACTTGCCCGGTTAGAAACTTCAAATTTTCGATAAATATTCTTTAAGTGAAATTTCAACGTGTTCATAGATATCCCTTGTTTTTCACAGATGTTTTCATACTCAAGACTATTGATTAGATTCTCGATAATCAAAAATTCTTTGTCTGTAAGGTCCTCCTTAGCTATTTCATTAACCGTCTCCTTAGTCAAAGTCATACTTTGAATTTCTTGCTCAAATTTAAATAAGGCGATTTCGATAGCTGTGGTAACATCTTTCTCTGTAAAAGGCTTTACGACATAACTATAAGGCAGTGCTTCCTTAGCTCTACCAAGCGTATGTTTATCACTATAAGAAGTCAAAAAAATAAAAGGAATCTTTTTTTTCTTCTGTATGATCTTTGCTACCTCGATTCCATCTTTTGTTCCTTTTATATTGATGTCGCATAATACTAAATCAGGTTGATGAAAGCTTAAGTAATCGATAGCTTCATCGCCATTGGGTATTGTCTTCAAAACTTTATAGTCGTTTTTAACCATTATATCAATGATATTTTGTGCGATTATCGCTTCATCCTCTATGATTAATATTTCTTTCATTTATGGTCTATCGACTAAATATAGTTTCATAAGATGAGACTTATTTTCAAGTAATTCAAAGAAGTCATCAGTAAAATAAATGGAGAATTTTAAAAACGAGTTGAAAAGGCATTATCCCTTTTCATTTAATTAAAGTATTGAAAATAAAGTGTTTCAATAATTTTATTAACGATAGCTCATATTTCATAAAGTAGCAATCATATCTAGAATACCCCATACCTACCCTCAAGGGTAGCGATTCAAATTATTGTGTGTTCTATATTGTGTAAGCATTAATCATTCGCGGCGATAGATAAAACTGTCACCGGTTTTATAATTACAAGCAACTCGAACTCATGAAATTATATCTACTCTTGTCGCTTATTTATTTATCCAGTGATATTTACTTTCTCATACAGTAAATCAATGTCAACAGATCCAATTATTGGTACATGGCATGGACAAGTGGTTCAAGCTAATTTTGGAACTTCCGAACTAACAGTTACTATCGAGCGGATAGAAAAAGATTATCTCTCCGGCCGGTTGTTTAGTGAAGTCGTTGACCTGTCAAATTGTAATAAGGCTTTATTCAATTGTTCCTATGATTCTTGCCAAACGATTTGGTTTTTTGAGGGAAAGCAAGATCATATATACAACTTCTATGAATTTGTTACTGGTGATAGCTCGTGTGGAGATGGATTTATAAAAGCAGCCATCGATACTCAAGGCTATTTAAATTTTAGCTGGATCTCTGTTAAAGATCCATCCGATACCTCTTCAGGTAGATTAGAGAAACTAAATTAGTCTCTTACCTATAAGGAAGATTAATATTTACTATTCGCAGTGTCCTGGATATCTCGGACTCGGTATGACATCTCTGATGTTGCCCATGCCCGTTATAAACTGCACAAGGCGCTCAAATCCTAAGCCATAACCAGCATGCTCGCAAGTACCAAAGCGTCTGGTATCAAGAAACCATTCCATCTCTTCTTTAGGCACATTCATCTCTTCCATTCTAGTCATCAACTTATCCAGACGCTCTTCTCTTTGAGACCCACCCACAATTTCGCCGATGCCTGGAAATAGAATATCCATAGCTGCTACAGTCTTCCCATCTTCATTTTGTCTCATGTAGAATGCTTTGATCTCTTTAGGGTAATCGATCAAAATGACAGGCTTTTTAAAATGCTTCTCTACTAAATATCTCTCGTGCTCGGATTGCAAATCAGCACCAAAGCCTTCAATGACAAACTGGAATTTTTTCTTTTTGTTCGGCTTAGATCTCAGCAAAATCTCAATAGCATCTGAGTAAGTCAGTCGTTCGAAATCATTATCTATGACAAACTGCAACTTCTCTCTGAGTGGCATTGGTGATCGTTCGTTAGCCGGCTTTTGTTTCTCTTCATTTTCTAAACGCTTTTCCAAAAACTCTAAGTCATCAGCGTGATTGTCTAAGCAATATTGGATCACAAACTTCAGCATGGCTTCTGCATTATCCATATTGTCATTGATATCAGAAAATGCCATTTCAGGTTCGATCATCCAAAATTCCGCCAGGTGTCTAGAGGTATTTGAATTCTCTGCTCTAAATGTAGGACCAAAGGTATAGACATCCCCAAATGCCAAAGCGCCAAGTTCTGCTTCAAGCTGACCAGACACTGTAATGTTTGTCATTTTACCAAAGAAGTCTTTACTGTAGTCAACGGCTCCATCTTCTGTCTTCGGCACATTCTCTAAATCTAATGTGGTTATCTGAAACATCTCCCCAGCACCTTCAGCATCCGACCCTGTGATAATCGGTGAATGCATATAAACAAATCCCCGATCATTGAAAAATTTATGAATTCCAAAAGCAATTGAATTTCTCAATCTAAAAATTGCACCGAAGGTGTTGGTACGAAATCTCAAATGATGGATTTGTCTCAAAAATTCAAGGCTGTGACGCTTTGGTTGTAGCGGATATTTTTCTGGATCACTATCACCCAATATTTCTACACTATCGGCATGGATTTCTACGGACTGTCCACTACCCTGACTTTCTACAAGCTTACCTACAACTTTTATAGCTGCTCCAGTCGTAATTCGTTTTAGTAAACTTTCATCCGTATTATCTCTATCGACAACTACCTGTAAAGGCTTTACTGTTGTACCATCGTTTAAGGCTATAAACTGATTATTTCTGAAGGTACGCACCCACCCACAAACGGTGGTTTCTTGTCCAACAGATTCTGCTTGCAATAATTGTTTAATTCTGGATCGCTTCATGCCATTTTCGATTTGAGCTGCAAAGGTAAACTCTTGCGACAACTATATGTGGTGTAAGGCTATAAAATTATGCTTCTTCTAAAGTTGTTATCAAGTCTATTGATTTTAGATAGATTGAATCAACTTTCTCGATGCTTGCACCAGCGTACATCGCCATTTGACAGGCATCTATAATTTCTTCAAATACAGGGACTTGATCTTCTTTGTTTGCTTTAGTGACTAATAAGTTGGATATATAAGCCTTATTTAAATTTGCATTTGGTATGACATATTTGTCTCGTATATAACCATAAATACTGTTGTTAATCTCTGCAAAAAATTCTTTGTGTTTGCCTTTGTCTTTTTCAGTTTTGGCAGCCTCCAGACGGGCTATTGCGATTTTTTGTGCAGCAGATTGTCTTTTTAGTGTTGGGTCAATTGCAGCTTCGGCTAACTCCTTTCGTTTATAAAAAACCAAACCCAGCATAGATAAAAACGGCAAACTGATCAGAGAAAGGTGTAGCGGCGAACCAAAAAAGAAAGACTTCTCCTTTGACAATGTTGTGTCAGCAAAAGCATATTCGCTTAGCTCTCCTAAATTGTCTTTGTCTATAACTCGCGCTTTTTGACTACCAGTTCCTTGCAACACATTAACACGAAATGTATTTGCATAAAGAGTTACATAGGCATTACTATCCACATCGTAATAGGTAAACTCAGGTTTCACTAGTACAGCTCCTTTCTCTTTCGGCACCATTAGATATTCAAATACCTTCTCTACACGAATAACATCTCCACGTTCAAGTGATTCATCTTTCAATACATTCGGATCATAGATATCAAATGCATCATTGACCTGTTGAGGTGCTTGGAGAAATTTGCCATCTCCTATTCCCCGTACTTGCATTGTCATCGTCAAGGCATCATCAGTAGTGATACTTGTTTTATCCACACTAGCTGCCATTGTATATTTTCCAATAGCTCCTGAGAACGAAACAGGAGCATTACTAGGCGTACTTAATACTTCTATATCAACAGCCTGTGTATTTGTTCTAAATGGTGTTGTCCGTTTAAAAAAGAAACTATTTCTTCTGCCATCCTCAACGGGTAATCCCAAATTAAGAAATACCTCGTCAATAGTAAATTTGCCAGTCTGTTGTGGGAAAATAGCCATCGTACGTAAAGACTTTTTCGTGTACTGTACGCCATCAACTATGACTCTTTCAGCCTTATTGCCCAGATTACGTACCCGTTTACTAAAGAATCCTTCATAACTTGGTTCTGTCATAAAATCGACTGAGCTCACATCTTTGGTGGTATACAAGACATACTTTGCTGTGATTTGTTGCCCAATGTAAACGGTAGAATCTGATAGCTCTAATTGAACAAAAATATCGGGAGAATCAGAGTCACTTTTACCAGCAACTGCCTTTTTGCCTTTAATGACTTCAATTTTTATGGGATTGGATTTTAATGTTTTTCCATTTGCGACAATGGATGCAGATGCTATGGTAAATGTGCCTATTTTAGGAGCTAGTATACTGTACGTAAAGCTCATCTTTCTAGTCATTCGTCCATTGACGATTGACATTTGAGTCGATTGATTTGGCCCACCAACTACTTTAAAATGCTGAAAATTTGGAGGAACAAATTGGCTACCCTCAGCATTATTGAGTGTAAAGGTAACATCAAAGTAACCTTGTTCAGGTACTTTCTTTGCGTTGGCACTCGCGCTAAAAGTCGCTTGTTGTCCTAAAGTAGGGACTGCTAACAGGGTAGCTAATATCAATTGAAATAAAATGTCTCTCATCTATATTTTTCTGACCTTTACCTTAGGCTTCTTTTTTGGATCTTCTTTCTGTACGTCTTCCTTAAAAAATGGGTTGTTATCAAAAAAATCACCAAATTCAAAATCAAAATTAAATGAATCAGACATCGAAGGGTTTTCAATAATGCCTTCTGGATTTGGCAGGACGACTATTTTAATCGGTTCAGACTCCCATGTTCTCTCATCTGTTTCAATAAATACTGGCTCTATAAAAAACTCACCCTCCTCTAAAGGTTCGACGTAATAACTATATGCACTTTGTTTGCGTACATCGCCATTAATGGAGGACATGCTACTAGAATGATTGGGACCTCCGACAAGCTGCATATCTCCAAAGTCGGGTTGATCAAATTTGCCATCGATATTAATCAAGACATATTTGATTTCGATATAATTGCCTAGTAGAACTGTGTCCTTACTGACTTCAGTTGCAAAGCTCTGCGCTTGACTGATGGAGGCAGTCCAGCTAATAATTCCAAAGAATAAAAGAATGATTTGTTTCATAACGGCTATTTCAAATTACCAATCTTTTTCAGGCTTCTTTTTACTTCCTGAAACCTTCCGTAATTTTTCTTGTACTCGTTTCTCTTCATTTTCAATTATCTGAAGGAGGTTTTCTGCATCTTCCTTGTTTAGCTCCTGAGCTTCTTCTGCTGCAGACTCTTCATTGTTATTATCAACTTGAGATTCCTCTGATTGTTGCTGCTCTTCCTGTTGTTGACTTTCGTCATTTTCCTGCTGCTCTTGCTGCTGCTGATCTTCACTCTGGCTTTGATCTTGCTCCTGTTGTTGTTCTTGTTGCTGCTGTTGTTGTTGCTGCTGCTCTTGTTCTTGCTGCTGTTTTTGCATTAGTTTAGCTAAATATAAATTACGTCTGGCATCCATATCCGCAGGATTCAATTTGATGGCTTGTTTATAATTCTCAATTGCGCCTTCAAGATTTTGTTCTTGTAGAAATGTATTTGCCATATTGTAAAAAGCATCTGCTTTTTGATCATCTGAGGACGCAATAATTGAAGAGCGCTCAAATTGTGTGGCTGCCTCTTCAAATCTATTCAACTGATATAAGGAATTTCCTAAGTTGAATTCACTTTTTAAAGTCCGTTTTTTCTCAGAAGCTTTTTTATATTTCTCTTCAGCGATATCAAAATCTCCTTGCTCGTAAAAAGCGTCACCATCCATCAGGAAAGTATGTGCAGATTGACTCACTGATGTAAAGTAAGATCCGAACAGAATTAGAAATAATATTAATGTCTTCATTTTCTTTTCCATGATTTATATTCTCAATGGGTCATCACTTATATTATCCAATGGGTCATGACTCATTGGATTTGATTAACGTTATTCAATCCCTCTAAATTTCAAAAATCGATTTTCCTTTTGACAGACTTGCACGATTTGAAATTAAATATTCAACAAACAATAGCAACAATGCGAACGCTAAAAAGTATTGAAAATAACTTGCATACTCTGAGAATGATCTTTGCTCAACTTCTTGTTTTTCCAAGCGATCAATCTGTGTCTTCAAATCTGTGATTATCTGATTACCTTCTTGTACCAGATAATACTCACCACCTCCATTCCCAGCAAGGTCTTTCAACAAATCTATATTTAGCGCACTTTTAACAGGATTACCTTCTTTATCTCTTTTGAATCCTTCTCGCCCTCTTTCCACAAAAGGAATAAATCCTCCCTCTTCTGTGCCAATACCTACAGTAAAAATAACAAGTCCCCTATCTAACGCTTCCGCCGCTTTTGCAATTGCTTCTCCATCGTGGGACTCACCATCGGTAATAATAACCAAAGAACGTTGATACTGTTTATCTTCTTCAAAGGCGCGCAATGCAAGATCGATAGCTTCTACAATGGCAGTACCTTGTGTGCCGGCTTGACCTGTATTCGCTGATTGTACAAATATCTCTGCGGCTGCATAGTCATTACTCAAAGGCATTTGCAAATAGGCACTACCAGCAAAATAGATGAGTCCTATTCTATTCCCTTTTAAGCTTCGCACTATATTTTGTGTTAGCCGTTTTGCCCGTTCCAATCTATTGGGCGATATGTCTTCAGCCATCATGCTTTGAGAAATGTCTAAGGCAATAAACACATCAGAACTTTGGGCTCTCACTTTTTCTTTCTTATTGCCCCATTGCGGATTGGCAAAAGCGATACACAAAAAAGCAATTGCAGTGAGCAAGATGCCAAACTTCAAATGTTTTTTATTCCAAGAAAAATGAGGAGACAGTCGTTGGAACAATTTACCCTCGCTTAATTTTAACGACTCTTGTTTAAACCAACTCGTGAATAGAAAATAGAACAACAGCAATACTGGCACTATCGCTAGCAAATACAAGTATTCATTATATTCGAATCTAAACATTTAACTACTTTCTATTTTGTAAATCGAATGTCTAATTAACCTCTCGATTTTATTTTCAATTTATGGCAAGGTCCTCAAGACCGTTAATTTTAAAAACACTTCTAACAGTAAAAATCCCAATCCCCAAATAAATACTTTTCTAAATTCTTCACTATATCGCTTAAATACCGTCACATCAATTTCTGTTTTCTCTAATTGATCAATTTGTGCATAAATGGCTTCTAGACTTTGTTCGTTTGTTGCTCGGTAATAATTACCACCAGTATCGCTTGCAATTTTTTGCAATAACACTTCGTCTATTTCTACCTTGGCACGACCAAATACGTATTTACCATCTGCACGTCTGCTGATTGGTGATATGGCAGTCCCCATACTCCCAACTCCAATCGTGTAAACTTTAATGCCAAATTCTTTTGCTATTTCGGATGCCGTACCTGGTTTTATGTATCCTGCATTATTGACTCCATCAGTTAATAGAATGACAATCTTACTCTCTGATTTACTATCTTTTAAGCGATTAACTGCTGAGGCCAGACCCATCCCAATTGCTGTGCCATCTGCAAGTAAACCGCACTGAAGGTTAGCCAAAAAATCATTAACTACTCTGTGGTCAGTGGTTAGAGGACATTGCGTAAAACTCTCTCCTGCAAACACCACCAATCCTAGTCTGTCATATGGTCGCTTGTCCACAAAATCTATAGCAACACGCTTGGATACTTGAAGTCGATCTGGCTTAAAATCTTGAGCCAGCATACTACTAGACAGATCCATAACCATCATGATGTCGATCCCTTCAGCTTTTATTTCTTCTTCTTTTAAGGCAAGTTGAGGTCGTGCCAATGCTATAATAAATGCAGCACATGCCAATCCACGCAACCAAGGCATCAACGGGACCAATCGGCTTCTCAATGTGGTTATGTCCTCAATGGCTTCCAGACTTGGCAGGGTAAAACTGGTATTCATTTTACGATTCTTCCATCGTTGCCACAGTGCTGTAATCGGTATCAACAGCAGCAATACGAGAAATGCTGGATGAACGAATTCTATATTTGGAAATAAATAATTCATTCTTCTATACTTTCTTCAGACGGAGTTAATGTCATTTTAGTTCTTTCTACAAAATCAACAGCCTTATGCAAAAAGCGTTCGTGTACAGAAGCCTCTGGCTTGGCTTTTGCAAATTTCACTAAATCCGCAACTTGCAATATCTCTTTTAAGGAGACTTCATCCTCCGTTGCAAAATTATGCTGCTTCAGTTCTCTTGCTATCTCATCAGTGGTAGATTCCAATGCTTGTATATCATATCGGTTTTCTAAATATTCACGGATGGCAAAGGTCAACTTAGATTGGTACTCTTTCACCTGGCCTTTCTGCCAAAGTTGCTCTTTTTCAAGGTTTTCTAATTTATCTAAAGCGATGACATGGGCAGGTTTGATCACTTCAGCTTGCTCATTTACCACCTCACTTTTATTTTTACTTGTCTTTTTTATTAAAAACCAGATTAGACCTATACCCAACAGTGCACCAAGGATAACGAATATAAAATAGTAATCACTAATGTTTTTACCCTCAAGAATAATTGGTTTCAATCCTGCAACTGTAATAGAGTCACTTTCTAACTCTGTCAAATCAAAAGGGGGCGCTACGAATACTTGACTCATTCCTGAATATGGATATTGGTATATTGAATCTCCGAATTGAAAATTTAATTGCGGGTGTCTCAAGCCTTGAGGACCTGGATCCCAAAACACAAGTTCGAAAGTATTCTCTAACAATAATTCTGTTCCTGCCTTTGTCGTATCAAAAGACAATTCATTAAGATCAAACAATCCATTCTCGTCCTTGTCTTCCCATGCTCCAAAAGACGTTATTTCATAATCAGAAACTACAGGGTCTGGCACTTGGGTAGTGTCCGCTTGAGCAAGCATTTCAGTCTGCACTCCTGAAATAATCGAATCTAATGCTGACTCGCTAATTGACAGAATATTAATACCTGGATTTGTTTTAATAGCGAGGGTGTACTTTACTGGATCTCCAATTAAAATTGTGTCTACACTGAAAGAGCCAGATACTGTGAGTTGTGCGTTAATCCCAAAAATGGACACAAACACTATAATACATGTAATCAGAAAACGCATCACTTGCCTCGTCGTTTGAAAAATTTAAGTAATGACTTGACATAATCATCGTCTGTCTTGATACTTAATGTATCGGATCCAGTTTTTGTAAACGCGTCCTTGAAATATTCTTGATGCTTGACAAACCAATTGTTGTACTGCTCTCTTAATTTCTTAGATGATGTGTCAATTATTTTTTCATTACCAGTCTCTGCATCTTTTACTCTAACCAAACCAACATTAGGTAGTGCTTCTTCTTTCTCATCATACACATGCAAACCAATAATGTCGTGACGTTTAGCAGCTATTGTCAACGCAGATTCATAATTATCCGTAAGGAAATCAGAAAGAACAAAACATGTTGCTCTTTTCTTTATCACATTATTCAAATAAATCAATGCATCTTCTAGGTTCGTTTTGACACCATCTGGACGGTGATACACTAGCTCTCTGATAATTCTTAAAATATGTGATTTCCCTTTTTTGGGTGGAATGTACTTTTCTATATGATCTGAAAATAATATGGCGCCAACCTTATCATTATTATTCATTGCAGAAAAAGCAATTGTGGCACAGATCTCTGTATTTATTTCGCTTTTGAATCTATTGACAGTACCAAAGAAAGAAGATGGACTGATGTCTATTAAAAACATGACTGTCAATTCTCTTTCTTCTTCAAATACTTTGACATGAGAACTGCCTGTTCGTGCAGTAACATTCCAATCTATATTTCTAACATCATCACCATAATGATAATCGCGCACTTCACTAAATGACATGCCTCTACCCTTAAACGCACTCTGATACTCTCCCGAGAAAATGTGTTTGCTGAGACCTTTTGTTTTGATCTCAATCTTGCGGACTCGTTTTATGATGTCATTCGCGTCCATCATTATGGTACTTCTATGCTGTTTAAAATTTCTATGATAATGTCTTCTTGAGATATATTCTCTGCTTCTGCTTCGTAGCTGATTCCTATTCTATGTCGCATCACATCTTTACAGATATTACGCACGTCTTCTGGAATAACATATCCTCTTCTGTTTAAAAATGCGTACGCCTTAGACGCCAAGGCAAGATTGATACTCGCACGCGGAGAACCACCATATGAAATAAGTGGTGCCAGTTTATCTAATTTATAATCGGTTGGATTTCTCGTGGCAAAAACGATGTCTATAATGTATTGCTCGATTTTTTCATCCATGTAGATTTTCTTCACCAATTGTCTGGCTCTTAAAATCTGTTCTGGGGAGACAACGGAGTCAACCTGTTGTGTGGTTTCACCAGATATACTTTTTCTGATGATCATTTTTTCTTCTTCCTTACTCGGATAGTCAATTTTCACCTTAAGCATAAAACGATCTGTCTGTGCTTCTGGTAGCGGATATGTTCCTTCTTGCTCAATTGGATTTTGGGTGGCTAAAACCAAAAACGGCTCATCCAACTTAAACGTCTCTTTACCAATAGTAACCTGTCGCTCTTGCATACTTTCTAGAAGTGCACTTTGTACTTTTGCTGGAGCTCTATTGATCTCATCAGCCAATACAAAATTTGCAAATACTGGGCCTTTTCTAACAGTAAATTCATTCTTGCTCAAGTTGAAAATCATTGTTCCAATAATATCAGCAGGCAACAAATCTGGTGTGAATTGTACACGACTGAATGAGCCACCAACTGCTGAAGATAAGGTCTTGATCGCCAGCGTTTTTGCTAATCCAGGCAACCCCTCTAATAGTACATGACCATCAGCCAATAATCCCAACAATAATCGCTCAAGCATGTATCTCTGTCCAACAATTACTTTGCTTGCTTCATTATTCAATGTTTCCAAGAAGGCACTCTCTTGATAGATTTGTTGATTCAGTGCTTCTATATCTACTGATGCTTGCATTAACTAAAGTTTATTTACATAAAATGTGAAAGCAAATTTGCTAAAATTTGTCGCCTAACGGAAGAATTAAAATCTTAATATTTTGCTAAAGTAACCCATTTCTCAGACTATTGGTCGCCATCCAATCTAGTACTATCTACTTTATCGAATAATGGCTCTAATGCTACTCTTCTGATATCCTTTTCTTTATCAAACTTAGCGTCTGGACGAAATGGTCTTTTTAGCGAATCCAACTCATTCACTGGATTCAAAGAGGGAGATGCTATTAATGAATCTACATGTACCTCTGCTTCTTCATACATTTTCCCAATACACCTTTTTACAAATCGCATTTTGTATTCTTCATGTTTTTGTGATAGCAATGCTGTTCTCATTTGAGACCTAATTTCCCTTGTATCCTTGCTTATTGGTTGGTTAAATAAACTAAAGAATAACAGGGCAACTAATGCGAAGAAAATGACACTAAATATGATTGTTCGCATAATTAGAGCTTGATCAATTTAAAAATTCCTCAATTTCTGCAAGTCGCACTTGCTTAAATGAATCAACCAATGCTGTATAAATCAATTCTCTTTGTTCAAGACATAAAGAGTCCACTATCAATTGTAAACTGTCTATTGAAGCGGAGTATAAAGAATCTACCAATTCCTTATCACTTTGAAGTAATCGTACTTCGGGATCTTCAAAGCAAGCGTTGAAAAATAGTAGGCTTCCAAAGCAGATTATGTATGATAAAATTCTTCTCGCTTTCATTGTCTCAATTCAAAATTCTTTCCGAGATATACTCGACGCACAACTTCATCTGCTGCCAACTCTTCTGCTGTACCTTGCTTCAATATGTTCCCTTCAAACATCAAATATGCTCTGTTTGTAATCGATAAAGTCTCTTGGACATTGTGATCCGTAATCAAGATACCAATATTCTTTTCTCTAAGTCTGCGCACTATTCCTTGAATGTCTTCTACTGCAATAGGATCTATACCTGCGAATGGCTCATCCAATAGAATGAATTTTGGGTTGGTGGCTAAAGCTCTTGCTATCTCTGTCCGTCTTCTCTCGCCACCTGATAAAGAGTCACCACTATTATCACGGACCTTCTCTAAACCGAACTCATCAATTAAATTCTCCAAAGATTCCTTTTGTTCCTTTTTGGATAATTTAGTTAATTCAAGAACAGCCGCAATATTGTCTTCGACACTTAACTTCCGAAATACAGAAGCTTCTTGTGGCAGATAACCAATGCCTTTTCTTGCTCGTTTGTACATGGCCAAAGAAGTGATTTCTTCATCATCCAAATAAACAGAACCGCTATTTGGCTGTACGAATCCAACAGTCATGTAAAATGTTGTTGTTTTGCCTGCACCATTAGGTCCAAGTAGTCCAACAATTTCACCTTGATTCACCTCTAAGGAAACTGACTTAACGACTTCGCGTTTGCCATATATTTTAATCAAATCTTTTGTCCAAAGTTTCATTCTAAAGTATCTATAACTGCCTCAAGAGGGTCTGGTTTATTAACAAAGATATCAGCTGAGATTGAAACCTCTGTCTCCCACCCCTCTCTAATGGGCTCCAAGCTTTTTGAGGCTAATCGTTCTGAGAAACGTTTTTCGACATACGAACCAGGGTCCCAGGCTTCATTACGATTTAAATCTTCGATAATGCGTATGAAATATTCTGCAGGGGGAATAAGATCGTAACTTATGATAGAATCCTGTTTACCAGTAAGTATAGATCGCCTATATACGTCTTCTCCACTCATTAATTCCAATATATAAAATGTACTATCTACAAATAAATCATTAGCTAATTTGATATTTATTGATCCAAAGTCTTCCTCCTTGGCCACACTAAAACTCAATGTTAAGTCATCAGCAACCTGGTCATAAATGGATACTATCTTTCCACTATCAAGTCGAATTTCGACCATGGAATCTTTTTGAAAATCTGCATCTACAATTAACCTTAGTGGAAACAAACTATCAATACTACAATCCAAAGGTTGTGTTGTCACTGAATCAATGACTATTAAACAAGCAGATGTATCAATTTGCTTGATAGGTGCATTAAAATTAAAACTCAACTGAGTCTCCGGAATTAACTTTGCACCTCTGGTAAGAGAATTCCCTTTCATTTCAAATTTGTTATCTTCTAAAAAATCAGCCTTGGATCTCTGCCTGATTGCAATTGTATCTTTGAGATCTTCGCGACCCAAAATCAATTGAAAGGAAGTATCTACACTTGTTGAATACCAATACAACACCTTATTATCTTCTTCAAATTGGGCAAAGTCATTGAGCATTTCAATTGAACTTTTAATTGCCGTTCTTGCTGGATCGTCAGTAAATATTAATTCCACTTTTCCATAATCATCCGCATTAAACTCTTTTAATTCAAATTCCTGTTTTGGTAAAAATAATTGGATGTCATAGGATTCGCCATTCTTTTCTTCAGATACAATAATCTGCTCTTCTAAAAATCCTATTTTCTCTGTATCCAAATCGTATTTGTAATTTGCATTTTCGTCTTTCAACACAAAGAGTTTGAATTCATCATCACGAATATTCTTTATCTCGAACTTTCCATCTTTGTCAGATTTAGCAAAATAAAAAGGCCTGTCAGTATAAACGATTGAATCCCGAAATTCATCATACAGCATGACCAAAACTTCTTCAATTGGTTCTCCTGTGTAGGCATCCTTTATGGTTCCATTTATGGTCAATGAATCGATAAAAGCTCCTGTGGAAAATATGAAACTGTAATTTTCTAGCTTATTGCTTTCATTGAAATCGCGAATGGCATCACCAAAATTAATGACGTAAGTGGCATCTTCTTTTAATGCTGTCTCCTCTGTAAATTCGACACGCACTTCTTTTCCTCTTGTATATATTTTTGGATTGACATCTAATGGTGGAGATATCAACACATTGGTATTGGGATTATCGACATTGACAAATTCATCAAAGACTATTTTGATGTCTTGCTTGGTGAAGAAAACTTGTTCATTGGGTGTAGACAATTCCGTTTGAATAACAGGTGGTTCTTCATCTCGAGGGCCACCTTGAGGGTTGGCAGGCTGCGCACAAGATGTAAGAAACATCATATACACCGCACTAATTAAGATGACTGCAAAACTTACTTTCATTGGGTGATTTTATCTCCGTATTAGCACATAGGAGAATTTATGTTGTTTATACATTACTAAAAGTAGGACATTCACCTCCTTTATTAAGTTTTTCAATGATGGCATCTTTTATATAATCACAAAATGGTTAACGTTATAATGTTGCAAGGTCAACTAACTTTTAATCAAGCTCTGGTGAAAACTTTTTTAGGAATAAAAAGCTTATCAACAACTATTTGCAACATACTCACAAAGACAAACTTAAGCAACTAAATTTTAGTTGAGTAGCTCTACCTGCCTATTTGTAGTTCCAAGTCATTTCCAGGAACAACAATTATATAACGCGTGAGTGCCTTGGATGGTACAGCAAAATAGTATCCTTCAAGTACTGTGTATCTAGATGGGTATAGATTTCAGTAGTTGTGATGGATTCGTGACCCAGCATATCTTGGATAGATTTCAAGTCTGCCCCTCCTTCCACTAGGTGCGTAGCAAATGAATGTCTGAAGGTATGAGGACTCACAATTTTATCTATTCCTGCATCCAAAACAGCTTGCTTTACGATATGGAATATCATGACTCTTGACAATTTACGACCTCTTCTATTCAGAAAAATAAAATCTTGAAATCCTTCTTTTATTGGTAAATGGTTTCTGATGGATGACATATAGATGCCATTGTACTTAATTGCTTCAGAACCGATAGGAACTATTCTTTCTTTGTTGCCTTTTCCGATTACTCTTAAATAGCCAAGCTCTGGAAAATAATTGGAGATTTTGAGATCTAACAATTCAGAGACACGCAAACCACAAGAGTATAATGTTTCTAGAATTGCCCTGTTTCGTTGACCTTGTGGATGACTTAAATCGATAGAAGCCAACACCGCATTAATTTCATCCAAAGTCAAAAAATCTGGTATCTTTCGACTGAGCTTTGGTGATTCTAGAAGTTCAGTGGGATCATCTTGGACAACATTTTCCAATAACAAAAACTTATAAAATGAACGAAGTCCTGAGACAAGTCTAGCTTGGCTTCGGTCCGATAAACCTATCTTATTCGTATGTTGCAAAAAGTCCTGTAATTGCTCTAAAAAAATCTTACTTACGTTACTTATTTGAAGCAATTCGATACTAAACTTCGCTAATTTTTTGACATCCCTCAAATAGGATTCCACGGAATTCTCAGAAAGTGATCGCTCAAGTAAAAGATATGATTTATATGCGCTTATCGCTGTTTTCCAGTCCATTGTACATTACTATAATTAATAATATAACAAATATTGCTCCAAAAGAATCACAAATCAGTCATTGTATTTTTATGCATATCTCTTTCCTTTTTATTGTGCAGAACGATACAAGATGTCAGCTTTATCCTCTTATAATACTTGAATAGAATTGTAAGAGTTATCTTGATGATATAAATGTTATCGAGAATGAGATCTTTTGTGCTTTTATTACTTGTTGGTCTGCTTATTGTTTCTGCGGTATTAGCTGTTTTCGTGTCTTCAGGGTTTTGGTGGGCTCTTGCTATAGTCGTGCCATTTGCAATTTGGGGATTTTATGACAGTATCCAGACTAAACACAGCATCACAAGGAATTTTCCAATTCTAGGACATGGCAGGTATTGGGCAGAATGGCTGAGACCTAAGCTTTATCAATATTTTATAGAACCAGACACTGATGGAAGGCCTTTCTCTAGAATATTTAGAAATATTGTCTATCAGAGAGCAAAAAATGTAAAAGATACGACACCATTCGGCACACAAGTGGATGTTTACGCCGAAGGCTACGAATGGATGAATCACAGTATAGCGGCTTTAGATCACCACGATATTGACAGTAACCCGCGCACAATGATTGGCGGCCCTGATTGTCTCCAGCCCTATTCGTGCAGCGTCTTTAATGTGGCTGCAATGAGCTTTGGTTCGTTAAGTAAAAACGCAATTATGGCATTGAATGGTGGGGCAGCTATTGGTGGGTTTGCGCACAATACTGGTGAAGGAGGCATCTCCCCTTACCACGACAAATTCAATGGTGATCTTATTTATCAAATTGGCACTGGCTATTTTGGATGTCGTTCTGCAGATGGCGGATTTGATGGAGAATTGTACAAAAAAAGAACAGCGAAGGATAATGTGAAGATGATAGAATTAAAATTGTCTCAAGGTGCTAAGCCAGGTCATGGAGGTATACTACCTGCAAAAAAAGTAACAAAAGAAATTGCTGAAATCCGAAGTATTGAAATGGGAAAAGATGTCAATTCACCTCCATTTCATAAAGCGTTTAAAGATCCAATTGGTTTACTAAATCTCATTAAGCAGATGAGGGAATTATCGGGAGGAAAACCTATTGGATTCAAATTATGCATTGGACATAAAAGTGAGTTTATAGCCATTTGCAAAGCCATGCTTCATACAGGCATCAAACCAGACTTTATCACAGTTGACGGTGGAGAAGGAGGGACAGGCGCAGCACCATTAGAATTTTCAAATTCTGTAGGCACTCCATTTAAAGAGGGTTTAGCTTTTGTCTATAATTGCTTAATTGGTTTTGATTTGAAAAAGGATATAACAATCATCACTTCCGGAAAAATCGTAACTGGTTTTCATATTTTCAGAGCTATCTCTTTAGGTGCAGACGTATGTTATAGTGCAAGAGCGATGATGATGGCTTTGGGTTGTATCCAAGCATTAGAATGCAATAAAAACACATGTCCTGTGGGGGTAGCAACTCAAGAAGCATCGTTGGTCAAAGGACTTGTTGTAGAGGATAAAAAAGTCAGGGTCGCAAATTACCATAGAGAGACAGTAGAGAGCTTCGTAGAACTATTGGCAGCTACAGGATTGGATCATCCTGACAAAATAAATCGTACACATGTAAATAAACGAATAATCATGAATACCAATCAACGGTATGATGAAATATTTCCTTATATCCCGAAAGGCTGCCTGTTGGATCCTGACCTAATTCCGGAGTCATGGCAAGGTGATTTTAGCCAAGCTGATATGCATAGCTTTCATCCAAAATTCGAGCAAGTATACACTGAGTAGATGGTTGTTTTTGAAGAATACTTTGACGATCGTTAATAAGTTTTATAAAAGGTCGGATATAGAGTGGCTTTTCCGAAACTTTGTCGTCTAAAGTATGGACTTTAATCTATACTTATCGTAAATTACATATGCATTGAACAGATACCAAGTCTACACTACTAAATAACACTTCTGCATATAGTTTATTAATTCAGATCAATGATTGAAACTACATTTGATTTGCAACAAGAATTGCAAAAGTACTTCGGGTTTGATACTTTCAAAGAAAACCAGGAAGACATAATAAAAAGCATACTCGACAAAAAAGATACGTTTGTCTTAATGCCAACTGGCGGTGGAAAATCCCTCTGCTATCAGTTGCCTGCCCTTATTGAAGACGGCACTGCTATTGTCATATCTCCATTAATCGCATTGATGAAAAATCAAGTCGATTCGATTAGAGGTTATGGTCAAGAAGATAGTGTGGCGCATTTCTTAAACTCTTCTTTGTCTAAGACACAAATGAAAGTTGTGAAGGCTGATATTGTCGCGGGAAAAACAAAACTATTATATATAGCTCCAGAGACGTTAACCAAAGAAGAAAATCAAAGTTTCTTCCGCTCAGTTAAAATCTCATTTATCGCTGTTGACGAAGCTCATTGTATTTCTGAATGGGGTCATGACTTCAGACCGGAATACAGAAAAATAAAGCAGATGATAAAGGCCATTGACTCCAACATACCGGTTGTGGCTTTAACAGCAACAGCAACTCCAAAAGTCCAGACGGATATAGTGAAGAATCTGGATATGGATAATGTAAATACGTTTGTTTCCTCTTTTAACAGAGACAACTTATTTTATGAAGTTCGTCCAAAACCAAATAAAGAAATAGCTGTCAAAGGCATTGTCCAATACATTAAATCAACAAATGGACAATCTGGAATCATCTATGTACAAGCAAGAAAGACTACAGAAGAAATAGCTAAAATTTTGACTATAAATGGTATTAACGCTGCAGCTTACCATGCTGGTCTTGAAGCCAAAGTCAGATCCAAAGTCCAAGACGATTTCTTGATGGAGAAGCTTGATGTTATTGTGGCCACGATTGCATTCGGAATGGGGATTGACAAACCTGATGTAAGATTTGTCATCCACTATGATATTCCTAAAAGTATCGAAAACTACTACCAAGAAACTGGTCGTGGAGGACGTGATGGTCTCAAAGGAAAGTGTATTGCATTCTATTCGTACAAAGACATTATGCGCTTAGAAAAATTCCTTAGAGATAAACCAGTATCTGAAAGAGAAATGGGCGCACAGCTAATGGAGGAGATGATCGCCTATGCAGAAACCAGTTCTTGTAGGCGTAAATTCTTGTTGCATTACTTTGGCGAATACTATGATGAAAGTGGTTGCGATTGTATGTGTGACAACTGTGCGAATCCCAAAGAAAAACTGGAAGTTCAATCAGAAATGCATGCAGCATTAAGTGCTGTACTAGCGCTCAAACAAAACTATGGCGTTAAAGTCTTAGTAGATTACCTTGCTGGTAAAAAAGGAAAAGAAATATTAGAATTTAAATACGACAAATACCCAACATTTGGATTGGGAAAAGATAAAGGCGAGTTGTTTTGGCATTCAATTTTGAGACAAGCCATTTTGCAAGGCTATCTATATAAAGACATTGAGCAATATGGTTTGTTAAAATTCACAGATAAAGGCAAAGACTTTTTGGACAATCCTCACAATGTACAAATCACCATTAACCATGACTATTCTGATAAAGCAAATGAAGAGATAGTTACTTCTATGCAATCGAATGGTGCTGCACTCGATCAGACTCTATTTGACATGCTAATGGACTTACGTTCTCAAGAGGCGAATAGACAAGACATAAAACCATGGATCATATTCTCAGAGCCATCCTTAATGGATATGGCAACTTATTACCCAATATCAAATGAGGATATGGTTTCAATATCTGGTGTGAGTAATGGTAAAGCCAAACGATATGGTAAGCCATTTATCAGCTTGATCAAATCTTACGTTGAAGAGAATGATATTGATAGGCCAACGGATGTTTTGGTGAGACAAGTTGCCAATAAATCAAAAAACAAAGTGGCAATCATTCAAGGGATAGATAGAAAGTTATCACTGGAAGATATAGCCAATTCTGCTAAGTTGGATATGGCAGAGCTTTTAGACGAGATGACTAACATCGTTTCATCAGGTACTAAGCTGGATATCAATTATTATCTAGAAGAAAATATAGACGAATTAGTGGTAGATGATGTTGTCGATTACTTCACCGATGCAGATAGCGATTCAATTGAAGATGCGTTTGCAGAATTAAAGGAAGATGATATCTCAATGGAAGAAATACAGTTGGTCAAAATTAAGTTTTTGACTGATATGGCTAATTAACTTGCTTCTGTAAGTCAAAGCTTTAGGCGAGAGAAGCCTTTAAGTACCTTAGAGTTCGCGCTGTAGGCATCTCGCCTCAGCAAAGGAGAATTTCGCTTTTCGAAATAACAATTCAACATTAAAAATTAAAAATTATTCCCAAGGCCCATTACTCGTCACATTTACAAACTCGCCATCAATAAAGCGATACAATCCACCTCCGCCACCAACCCAAAGCCGTCCTTCTCTGTCTTCATAAATTGTTTGGACAGCTCTTACACCTAGACCTTCTTCTTCTCCATAATTTGAAAAGCGATCTCCATCATAACGATAGACACCATAACCTTCAGAGCTTAACCATATATCCCCTTTGCTGTCTTCATAAATAACACACACCTCATCATTGCCAATACTGTCTCTTGATGTATAATTAATAAATGACGTGCCATCATATCTACTGACTCCACCAAACCTTGTTCCAATCCAAATATCTCCATTCTTGGCTTCTGTAATGACATCAACATCGTTATCAGTCAATCCATCTTCTTTGGTATATTGTGTAAATGATTGTCCATCATATCTAAAGACTCCAAAACCATTTGTACTAAACCAATAATTACCATCCTTGTCCTCTGAGATTGACCAAGTGGTTTTTTTAGTAATGAATTCACCAGACACTTCTTCAGGATAAGGTAATTCAAAGAGTGTCCAGTAGTCATCAACAAACCGATAAATACCTGTTACCGCACCTCCCCAAATGTTGCCTTTTGTATCAGCATATATACTCCAAAAACGTTGATTATTGAAGTACTTTTTATCTGTATAATTATTAAACTTTTTCTCCCCTGTGGCACTTGTTGACCAGTCGTATTTGACTACACCTTTATCTGTTGCAAACCATAAATTCTTATACTCATCTTCTGTGATGCCTGTAACTTGTTGCCCGCCGAATCCTTCATCCAAAGAAAAATACGACACACTATTTCCGTCATAATGTGCAACACCATAACCATTTGTCCCAAACCAAAAATTGCCGTTTTTATCTTGCCAGATATTACGTACGTATTCTGCTATCTGATGAGTAGGTCCTGCATAAGGAAAAGTGAACGTTCCTTTTTTGTGTTCCACTTCTTTTATCGCAGCCCGTTCTTCTGACGAATTGTTTTGACCATTGCAAGCACTTAAAAAAAGGAGAACAAAAAGCAAGGAGAAAATTTTATTGGAGAGAATGTCTTCTTTCATAAGATGAGTGAATTCTAATAAGGTTAAGTCAACACTAAAATCGTAAGTCGACAACTCGTAACCTGGAATTTTTACCTAGTTTATATTTCTTTTTACCAAAAATTTTCTTGATCAATATACCTAGCACAAAAGCACTGCCCCCTATAGCCACAGTATCGACACCAAATTCAAAGTTGTCATCAAATGCAGTAATGAGGAGACCATAGGTAAACCAAGCCCCAGAAAATGTTACCAGTGATCTACTTATTTGTTTTGCCCAAGGCCTAGTAAATCGAATGTCTTTTAATTCATCAACATGGAAAATATCACCATCAAGTGCAATGGTTTGCTCATCGTAAAGTATGTATTCAATTGTTCCCTTTCTCCATGTTTTGGGGTAAGCATGCAATCTAAATTCTAAGGGAGTTCCCGGTATTAACTTGACTGTTTTGGGCGAATTAAATTTCTCTATTTGCAAATATACTTGTGCTTGCGAATGTGTACTGTTTGCAACCAAACAATAAAGAACCCAACACAAGTATAAAGCAGTTGAACCTATTTTCATACTGCTACAAAACGAAATAAATGAAAACTTCGTCTATTCCTTGATCAATTCGAAAGGAAGTTCGACAGCAACCTCTGGATGCAATTCGATATTAGCAACATAATTACCAACCTCTTTTATGGATTCGTTTAAAACGATTTTGCGTCTTTCTATATCCATATCGAATTGTTCTTTGATAGCGTTCATGATCTGTACATTTGTTACACTACCAAATATTTTACCAGAAGTACCAGCTTTAACTCCAAGCTTAAGCGTCTTACCTTCTAATTGCTTAGCAAGTTCTTGGTATTCGCCTAACTTCGCAGCTTCTTTAGCTTGATATTCTTCCTTGATTTTATCTAGCTTTTTCATGTTGATCGCATTTGCGATAACAGCTAGCTTTTTAGGAATAAGGTAGTTTCTACCAAAGCCATTTTTGACTTTTACAATGTCGTGCTTGTAACCAACCTTATCTAAGTCTTTTAATAAAATTACGTCCATGGCTATTTATTTTAATAAGTCAGTTACATAAGGCATCAATGCAAGATGTCTTGCACGCTTGATCGCTACAGCAACTTTCTTTTGGTACTTCAATGAATTTCCTGTGATTCGTCTAGGTAAGATTTTACCTTGACTATTTACAAATTGCTCTAAGAAATCAGCATCTCTATAATCGATGTGTCTGATTTTGTATTTCTTGAATCGGCAATATTTTTTTTGGTTAGTGCCTATACTTGGATTGCTTAAAAATTTTATATCATCTCTTGATGCCATAATCTATTAATTTGTGATTGAGCAATTTTATTCTTCTTCTGATTTAGCCGGAGTCGGTGTTGCCGCCGGAGTTGCTGCAGCGGCAACTACTGGAGCTGCAACTGGAGCTGCTGGTTTTGCTTCCTCAACTGGCTGAGCAGCAGCAGCTGGCTTAGCATCTGCATTTGCAGTGACTGCAGCTTTTTTCTTATACGGTTTCTTGTAGGCTTCCTTCTTCTCTTCTTTCTTCTCTTTCTTTACTGTACCTATTTTACCAGCACGCTTATCTTCATTATACTTAATGCCATACTTATCCAAATTGACAGTTAAGAATCTCATGATTCGCTCATCTCTTCTTAAAGCCAATTCCATTTTAGGAACGATAGACCCAGATTCACCATTGAATTCTACACAATAGTAAACTCCACTTGATCTTTTGTTGATTGGGTAGGCAAGTTGTTTTAGTCCAATGCGTTCTACATTGATAATCGAACAGCCTTCATTTGTCACTAAATCTTGGTAAGACTTAGATGTTGATTCTATTTCTTCGTTTGATAAAACAGGATCAACTATGAATGTTACTTCATATTGCTTCATTAATCTGTATTTTTTATGGGTGGCAATACTGCCAGACGATTGATTTTTACAGTGATTCAACCATCAAAAAATTACCGTTACTTTCTAACGGGCTGCAAATGTAGTGTTTTTTTGTGGAATGATACCAAGTTTCACTAACATTTCATTTATAGATAACTGCTTATTTATCGGCAACGTTTATACTAACTATGACTCGTGTTATGCGTAAGTAAGTTGTGAAGACTTTCTCTTTGATCAAAAATTAGAATGATTGGAGATTATTTCAAAAGTACGGAGACAATCATTTATATAATAGAACTACTGCACTTTTTGTGACACGCTAAAATGAACGAATCGCTCTTGTTCTATTAAAAAGAAGTAGCAGATTCTATAAGCACTTCATTTATCTGCGAGCGACTTATACTTGTTAGGAATGATAGGAGTACAAAAATAAAGAATTTCATTTTGAACGTTTTTAGGTGAATTAAACAGTTCAAATATGAATATTGAAAATCTATAATTACTTTATGGAAACCATTAAAATAATAAACTCGTGGTTTCCAAATATCCAATAGCGTCTCGTGTAATACATCTCCTACACTCATCTTTTGCAAGGTGTTACATTCAGGGTTCAAAATAAGTAACGCCACTTCGCACATTGGAAGGGTAAGTAATCACTTATTGATCAACAGCTTTCATACTTACTCCCACACGTTTTCTATCCAAATCTATACTGAGCACTTTTACCTTAATCTGTTGATTCAAATGCAGGACCTCTGATGGGTCAGAAATGTACTTATCAACTATTTCAGAAATATGTAGTAGAGCGGCTTCCTTGATGCCTACATCGACAAAAGCACCAAATTTGGTCAGATTGGTTACTACCGCTGTTAAGACCATGCCTTCTGACAAATCAGTCATAGAGCGTATGTCGGCAGAAAATTCTGTGGCTACAGCTTCTCCTCTTGGATCAAGACCAGGTTTTTGTAATTCTTTCCATATGTCAGTCAATGTGGGTAAACCGACAGCCTCAGTAACGTATTGTTTTAAATCAGGTTTATGCGACTTGGCCTCTTCAATGGTAACACTTTCCGTTTTCAACAGATGTTTGACAACAACGTATCGCTCGGGATGGATTCCCGTGTTATCCAGCATATTCTTGCCATCACGCACCCTCAAGAATCCAGCAGCTTGCTCAAATGCTTTAGCTCCCATCCTTGGCACTTTCTTAAGCTGGGCTCTTGATTCAAACCGACCGATATCTTTGCGATAATTGACTATATTCTCAGCCAACTTAGGACCTAATCCCGAAACAAACTGCAAGACATGAGGTGATGCGGTATTTAGATTAATGCCAACAGCGTTTACACAAGAGGACACCACTTTCTCCAACTCTTCTTTTAGTAATGCCTGATTGACATCATGTTGGTACTGCCCTACTCCAATTGATTTAGGATCGATTTTCACCAATTCTGCCAATGGGTCTTTTAGACGACGACCTATAGAGACCGCACCTCTTATTGTTATGTCCTTATCGGGAAATTCATCTCTTGCAATTTTTGAAGCAGAGTAAATAGACGCACCATTTTCATTAACCAAATGCACTTCAAGGTCCAGTCCTAAGTATTTGATAAAGTCATAACTTTCTCTGCCTGCCGTTCCATTCCCAATGGCTACATGTTTTATGGCATACTTTTGAATGAGCTGTTTGATCTCATCAGCAGCTTTATCAAATTGATTTTGTGGTGGATGAGGATAAATCGCTGTATCAAATAACAATTCTCCATTTGCATCAATAATAGCCACTTTGCAACCAGTACGGAATCCCGGATCGAGTGCTAAGACAGCCACTTCACCAATCGGAGGTGCTAACAATAGTTGCTTGACATTTGAGGCAAATACATGTATCGCTTCCTGATCGGCCTTTGTCTTGGCTTCTTTCTTTACCTCATTGGCTAGTGAAGGAAAAATCAACCGTTTCAAAGAGTCCTTGATGGCTAGTTCTAAGTGATCTGCCGTAGCACCTGAAGATTTGATATAATATCTCGAGAGTCTTTCAAAAGCTCTGTCTTTATCCACATCAATCGACACACGCAAAAATCCTTCTTCCTCACCTCTCCATACAGCAAGCAAACGATGCGATGGACATTTGCTCAACTTTTCACCGTAAGCAAAATAATCTCGATAGACCTGAGCTTCTTCCTTTTTGGCAGTAACTACTTTACTACTTAACATGGCATATCTGGCAAACATTTCTCTGATCATTTGACGACTCTTCACATTCTCACTGATCCATTCTGCAATGATGTCTCGAGCACCTTGCAAGGCATCATCTACAGATTTTACTGATCCCTTCACAAATTGTCGAGCAGCTGATTTAATGTTTGGATTTCGTTGAGCAGAAATCATTTTTGCCAATCCTTCCAACCCTTGTTCTTTTGCCTTATCCGCTCTTGTCTTTCTACTCTTTTTGAAGGGTAAATAAATATCTTCCAACTGATTCAGATCCCAACAATTAGCTATTTGATCTTTTAGGTTGTTGTCTAATTTGCCCAACTCTTCAATCGCTTTCAGGATAACTTCTTTTCTTTTTAATAAAGCCAACTGTCGTTTTCTAGCAGCGTCAATAGCTCCAATTTGGACTTCATCCAAGGAGTTGGTTGCTTCTTTTCTATATCTGGCGATGAATGGAATCTTCGCTCCTTCGTCAAAGAGTTTGATGACATTGTTGACAATGCGTTTATCAATTCCAAGTTGATTTGAAATCAATGCTAAGTTCATGATGCAAACTTACGGAATGTACCGTCGCTTTTAATTTTTAAATTAAATAACTTATACTAGCAACCATCTTTTAAAAACAGACACCTTTAATCGACTAACGATTACTTTTTCAGGAATGTTTACGTTCAAGTTAAGAGATAATTTTTTCTTGACAAGAGGGATTCAAAAGAGACAATCGCTTCACGGCTCAGCAACATTAATCTATTGACTCTATAAAACTGTTTGGGGTCACAAATAGACTCTAAATGTTCCATTTTTTTATGAAGAGGAAATTTCTCTCCGTCAAAAGTAACGAGATAAACAATTTCATTTTTGATGTAAAATAAGGCAACCTCATCAATGCGCTTGATCATTGTCTTACCCCGAAAATGAGTCAGAAAATTGGATTGTTGTTTTGATGAATTCAAGTTTTCAAATGTAATTGGACTGCTGTTTCCTTTTAATATTTTTGAAACTAATTTAATATACTTATCAAGTGCTGAGTGAATCCCTTCTTCTTTGAAGGGCTTTAAAACGTAATCTATCCCGTTGTTTTTAATGGCCTTCATGGCATATTCATCAAAGGAAGTACAAAATATAATAGGCAGAACAACATCAACATGTCTAAAAATTTCGAAACTGTCTCTATCTGCTAATTGAATATCAAAAAAACATAAGTCTAATTCGTCTTGATTTCCACTCAAATAAAATACAGTATCTACTACCGTTTCCAAAATCTTCACGACATGACAATCATCTTTCTGTTCAATGATTTCTTTCAATAACGCAGCTGTATGAGTTTCATCTTCGACAAGTAGTATTCTCATTTTTGAATCAACTTCTCTGTCTATTCTAACTCCTTCATTTATATTCATCAGCTTATATCTTTTCTGTATCAATTCTATACCCTTAACTGATTTTTCTATTTCACTAATTTTGGATTGTATATTATTACTGATTTCTACATACCCATCTGAAGTGGTTTCGATATTAATCAACAATGGATTTTCAGTTGTCAAGCTGTTATGCTTAAAGCAATTCTCTACTGTCATTTGTAATGCAAGCGCAGGAAGATGAGCATGACTCCATTTTTCATCAATATTTATAGTGCTAGTAATGGCATGTTGACTTCTGTTCTTCATTAAAAAAAGGGTAGGACTCCACTACAGATAATTCTTCTGATAAAGAAATGGTAATCCTATCATGATTCTTAAAAGTCTGTCTGTAGAAATCTGATAAACTCATCACAAATTGTTCGGCATTTTCATGTTGACTCCTAACCATAGACCTCAATGTACTTAGGGAGTTAAATAATACATGAGGGTCCCTCTGACTTCGCAGTACTTTCAATTGTGATTTATAATTTTCGCTGATTAATTGCTCTTTTTCCAATCGAAGTTTTGAAATATTCTCTTGGGATTGTAAAATGTATTGGATGGTTTGGATTAAAATAACTGTAAATAAATTTCCAGGCAAACTATATGCCCTGATAGGGATTCCTAGGGCATAAGGAATAAACCTTATTGCCAAAAAAAATAAAATCCCTAAAAGAGTCACTTGCCAGAATTTTAAAGAAAATTTTGGTCCATTCAGATACTTCAAAATATACCATGCCATCAATAAAATTAAGCCAATCACCATCCATCTTACAACGATGACATTATCCAGCACTGGTTCATTTACATAGTGAGGAATAATACTGAATGAGGACATTATAAAGACAAAAGCAAGTGGTACTAAGTGTTGTATATCTAACTTAAAATTCACTTTTTGAGTTGAATGATCGAGGCAGCTTTAGCATTCAATATATCATTAATCTTCCACCCATTATTGATCTTGGATAAGCCATTGAAGTAAAATGAACTTATTACAGACTGAAATGCACACAATTCAAATACCTATATTTACTAGTCACATGCATAACCTTTGATCACTTTATCATAAAAAAAGTTCATTTCATCTATTTTCAATCTTACATTAAGTAATAATGAAGCTACATTGTCATCAATAAAAACTATCACATGAATTGCAAATTCTTATTTGTTGGAATTTTGCTCGTTATATCCTCGACTGTATTTACACAGCGTATCATCTCAGGTATTGTCAAGGCGGCAGAGAATGAAGAACGTCTTCCATTTGCTGATTTAGTCATATAGGGTACTACTCAAGGGGCTTCTACAAATGTCGATGGATACTATACCATCATAGGCGCTCCAGAGGAGGCATTTACACTTCAAGTCGTTTATGTAGGATTTGCAACTAAAGAAATAGAGATTGATCCAGGCACAACAGATATCAGTAGTTTTGATGTGGTACTCAATTCGGGAATCACCATGAATGAAGTGGTCATCCAAGGCAAATCATTCAAGGTGATGAATGCCTCCGAAGGCATCAGTACGGTACAAATATCTCCATCTCAACTAGCTCTACTTCCAAATGTCGGGGAGGTAGACATATTCAGATCGCTACAACTCTTGCCAGGTGTCAGTGGCAGTAATGAAAGTTCTTCAGGGTTATTTGTCAGAGGAGGGACGCCTGATCAAAACTTAGTGCTTCTCGATGGCATGACCGTCTATAATGTCGATCACTTTTTTGGCTTTTTCTCGGCATTCAATGCTGACGCAGTAAAAGATGTGCAATTATTTAAAGGCGTATTCCCAGCTAAGTATGGCGGTCGACTATCCAGCGTTGTAGACCTCACAAGTAAAACTGTTAATATCCTAAATAACTTGGAAGTTCTAAGCACACTACCCTATAAAATTTCAATTTAGTACAAATTGCTTTTGTCTGATGGCGATTACGTTAAAGCTTAATAGTAATAGTCCTAATGAGATCAAGCCCCATTCTCCCATGGTAGGAATTACGCTGGGTTGGACACATAAATTTAATTCGAGAGATAATAGATTAATATCGCAAAATGCACCTATCTCGCCATCAAGATTTTCAAGATTAAAAGTGACTACTCCATCCGCCACCATCGCCGCGACTTGTGCAGCATCAAAATTAAATGAAGTACAAACGGGTGTGTCAGGACACGAAATCCCTGTATTCCCAATGCCACCAATACAGATTCCATTCTCATCGTCAATTTTCCAGAATTCTTCATCTCCACCAAGATTCGCTTGAGCACATATTGTCAAAGACCCAGTAGTATAATCTGCGGTTTGACCTGTTACTCCCGTATCGAACTCGAATGAAATAAAGTTATCCACATCATCTTCAAAAATCACGGTTTGCAAATCGTTAAATCCAACGACTTGACATAGATCGGCTTCTTCAAAATCCGGAACAAATTCATCAGGTGATCTATCGCATTGAATATCAAGTATATAGCTTGGACTCTCAGAATTGGTCCCATCACAAATACCATTAGTTACTGATTCTACTTGAATACAAACTATAGTACCTGCAGGCTCGCTAAAGCCTACATCACAGCTACCACTATCATCAAAAGCATTTCCAAAAGCATCAAACAATGATATAGATGTTTCATCAGTATTTGTGTCACAAGTAACAAAATTAAAATTTGCTTCGCCATCAATACCATTTGCAATAAAACAAACTTGCATACCAGCTGGGACAGTAATTTGTGTTTGAAAGCCTAATGCTTCACAAAGATTTGAAGTTGTTGGCGGTGCCATACATTCTAAAGTTGTGGCCGAAGCAGGATCAACCGAAAATGGTCCTGGCGCACATTGAGAAAATAGTTGAGTTTCTGCAAAAATCAAAAAACAGGCTATAGTTATAAGTCCTTTCATCGTTCTAAAATTTGTTGTTTAATTAAAAAACGAATATGAAAAAATTAATTGAAACTTTAGAGTACCCTGCCTAAATTAATTTTCGACTTTCAGTCAAAATATCTTCCAACTGATTCAGATCCCAACAATTAGTTATCAACTCTTTTAATTTATCGTCAAGTTTTCCTTGTTCTTGAATGGCTTTTAGTATTGTCTCTTTCCGTTTGATTAATGCCAACTGTTTTTTGCGTCCAGTTTCTATTGCCGCTATTTGAACTTCGTCTAGTGAGTTGGTCACTTCCTTTCTATATCGAGCAATGAACGGGACTGTAGCTCCATCTTCAAATAGCTTGATGACGCTTTGGACGATGCGTTGGTCAATGCCGAGTTGGTTGGATAGGAGGGCTAAGTTCATGGTGTAAACTTAGTAAGATTTTAAAGCAAATGTATGATTGAAATTTGGAATAACATTAATCGTAGTAAAAGCCTTTTCTTCTTTATACTGCTAACAATTCCAACCTATCCGTCTCACTAATTCCCTTGCACAATCGGATGCTCTCAGCCATAGATCTATTATGAATCTTACTGTCCAACCATGAAATAATATCTAAATATAAAAACGGTCTGCGCTCGTACTTCTCCTTTTCAATTTCTTCCAATTTTTCTTTCAGTGCTTCGAATTCCGATTTTAATTCTGATTCTAACATCCTCGGTGTTTTGCGTAGGAAGGAAAATATCTCATCTAAGACTTTCGAATTTTCTTTTGCTTTTAATAAAAATCGATACGTGGATTTAATTTGGTAACTGACTAATAAATCATTACCTAATTCAAAGTGCGCGATAAGATTTAAAATACGAGCATAGCACTGTATGTCTTCTCTAAAATTAGGGATGACCTGATTGGTAATTTTATTTAAAAAATTGATGGCGTTATCAATATCACCAGCACCAAAATAAACGCAGCCAATTTTGTAATTAAAATTCATAATTCTATTGAGGTCCCATTCGTAAGTATTTTCATCAATGATGTTGGAAAGGACTTTCATCCTCTTTGCTCCAGATTCGTATTCCGCCGTAAGGAAAATGTGATTGATGTTATGGATGTTGAGAAATAAGTTATACAGGTATTCTTCGTTCTTAGTGAAATTAATGCGATCATCATTCCTTAAGGATTGTACTATCCGAAATATAGGTTCGAATTTATCAAGTCGCTGGGCCATGAAATAAGCCGTCAATACATTGTGTATTCCTTTAAGAAAAAGTGGTGTTTCTTTTTCTATCATTTCTGGAAACTCTTCAAACAAGTCAACCCAGCGCTGAGCATACATGTAGAATCTCACAAAATCCTGTCCCATATAATACAGCCATACGTAAGATTGATACAAGTACATTCGCTCATAAAAATCCATACTTTCCAAATCGTGTTTAGGAAGTCTAGTATTGAAATAATCAAAAATAAACTCGTAGTCTTTTTCATCTTTGACATGCCCTCTCTCCAGATAAAGTCCATATAACGACAAAGAAAGATCTGACAACCTAGTTCGCAAACTTATTCGTTGTAGAACAGAATTGGTTTCTTCTGTGATTTGTTGGGCTTTAGGATACATACTGCCTGTGATGTGCTGTGACTCGATGTGTTTTTCAAAATCGATAATGGTCAAAGCGTCGGTATAAAGATTGTTTTTAAGTGCAGATTTTTTTGCCTTATCTAGGATATTCAGACTTGCTTTATACATGCCTTTCGCATAAAGCATTTTAGCATGATCTAGACTTTCTCTCAAGGATATATCCAAATAATGATGTCTGTGTTGTTGTCTCAGACTTGCCAATATTTTTTTATACAGATGAGCCTTTAGATTAGACAATTGTGATTTTTTAATTCGCTTATTCTTTGCGAGCAATTTCGTCTCATCTAATTGCTTATACTTATCAATGTATTCAAAGACTTTTAAAAAAAGTAGCTCATCTACTGCCTGATTTTTAGTGACATAAAGTTTAAAGAATCTCTTCTCTCCTTTCGTCAAACGACACACCAATTGGACTAAATGTTCTGTTGATTGCTTCGGCATTAGACAAGTATATTACTTTTTAGTGAATAATTCTAGTCAAAAAATCACTTATCAACCGTATAACAATAAAATACAATTAACTGTATATCAATATTTTAGTGTTAAAATATACTCCTTATCTATTGTAGTGTTTTTCACAAATTGATTCATCTATTGACAAAGAATCAAATACATTTATATAACATTCACAATTAAACTATAATAGATCGTGACGGGAAAGAAAATTCACATATTCGATACAACACTAAGAGATGGCGAGCAGGTACCTGGCTGTAAGCTCAATCATACACAAAAAATGATTTGTGCGCGCAAGCTTGAAGAACTCGGTGTTGATGTTTTGGAGGCTGGATTTCCTATCTCAAGCCCAGGTGATTTCAAAGCGGTAGAGGACATTTCTAAAGAAATAAGAAAACCAATCATCTGTGGATTGTCACGTGCTGTGAAAGAAGACATTAAAGTAGCTGCTGAAGCTCTGCAACATGCAGCTCGACCCAGAATCCATACAGGCATAGGAACATCACCTATCCACATAGAGTATAAATTGCGTACTACACCAGAAAAAATTATCGAAAGAGCAGTTGCTGCAGTGAAATATGCAAAAAGCTTTGTGGAAGATGTAGAATTTTATGCAGAAGATGCAGGAAGAACTGACAATGTATTCCTAGCGAAAGTTATCCAAGAGGTAGTGAATGTAGGCGCTACAGTAGTCAATATTCCAGACACAACTGGTTATTGCCTCCCTCAAGAGTATGCAGATAAAATAAAATATCTAGTTGAGAATGTAAAAGGTATTGAAAATGTATCGATCTCTGCTCACTGTCACAATGATTTGGGAATGGCAACCGCTAATTCTATTTCCGGCATGACTAATGGTGTCACTCAGATTGAATGTACCATGAATGGCATTGGAGAACGTGCTGGAAACACTTCATTAGAGGAAGTGGCAATGATTATAAAGCAACGTTTTGGCGGTCAATATTATACCGACATTAATTCGAAACTACTGACTTCAACAAGTAAATTGATCAGTGATAGCATGTGCATGGTGGTGCAACCAAATAAAGCTATTGTTGGCGAAAACGCATTTGCACATTCATCTGGCATACATCAAGACGGTGTCATAAAGTTTAGAGAAAATTATGAAATCATAGATCCACTTGAAGTTGGCTTGACACAATCTGAAATAGTGTTGACAGCCAGAAGTGGAAGAGCGGCAGTAGCCTATAAAGCAAAAGAAATCGGTTATAATTTATCTAAAGATGAATTAGACATCGTGTATAAAAAGTTCATTGTGCTGGCTGACAAGAAAAAGCAAGTATCTGTTGATGAACTTGGGACATTATTAAAGGCCACATTAGCTGCGGTCGCTTAAATCCTGATGACATACCAATCGCATGTTTAAAGAATTGACAATAGCAGTATTACCTGGAGATGGGATTGGTCCGGAAGTAATCGAACAAGCGATTAAAGTCTTGGACGGTGTCAGTGATAAATACGGTCACAACTTTATATATAGAAAATCATTGGTAGGAGCTGCCGCAATTGATCAGACTGGTGAACCTTTACCCAAAGAGACATTAGAAAATTGCATGACTGCAGATGCTGTCTTGCTTGGATCTATTGGAGATCATCGGTTTGAAGATCCTACCTTGTCCATTCGTCCGGAGCAAGGGCTACTAGCCTTAAGGAAATCTCTTGATATTTACACGAACAAAAGACCGGTCAAAGCATATGACAGATTACTGGGGCTGAGTCCATTGAAAGATAAATTAATCAAGAATGTTGATTTTACTATTTTTCGCGAACTCACAGGAGGTATCTATTTTGGCCAACACGGTAGAAAAGAAGAAGGGAAATTTGCCTACGACATCTGCAGCTATTACCAACATGAAATAGAAAGAATCGCTGTACTTGCTTTTGAAGAAGCACGCAAACGAAAAAACTACGTGTGCCTTGTTGATAAAGCTAATGTCTTAGAATCTTCACGTTTATGGAGAGAGACCGTGCAACAATTACACAAAGAAAAATACAGTGATGTAAGATTCGATGCATTATATATAGACCATGCAGCGATGCAACTTATCACTAACCCGATTCGCTTTGATGTGATTTTAACTTCAAATATGTTTGGAGATATCATATCTGATGAGGGTTCTGTTATTTCAGGTTCATTAGGCCTGTTGCCTTCGGCATCTATTGGTGATAACCATTGCTTATTTGAACCAGTACATGGCTCTTACCCAGAAGCTGCAGGAAAAGACATAGCAAATCCGATTGCCTCAATATTATCTGTATCGATGTTGTTGGAACATTTTGATATGAATGAAGAAGCTTTGTCCATACAACAAGCAATCGATTATTGTATGGCAAAAAGTATATTGACTGAAGACTGTAATCCAGATGTGGATTATACATGTTCCCAACTTGGAGATGTGATTCAAGCCTTAGTAGCTGAAGAAGAAGGCATCAACACTAAAGGATTAAAGGAAGGAAGTTCCAGTATCATTTGATTGATACCTTTAGGATTATACTTATTTGACAAAAATACTTTGAATAGTGGATTATTAGTGCCAACTTTCGGCAAAATTAAATAATTAGAATGATTATTGTAGTCCATATTATTAGTAAAGTAGTCGTGAAGAAGCTTCACTGATTAGAATGGATATAACCGCATATAGAAAGCCATTCTGTTTAGGATGGCTTTTTTAGTTTATAAAATATGAGTTTAAATAAATACAGCAAAACCATCACGCAAGACGAAACGCAACCAGCGGCTCAAGCCATGTTGCATGCCATTGGTATGACAGAAGATGACTTGAAGAAAGCACAAGTGGGCATAGTGAGTACTGGCTGGGAAGGCAATCCATGTAACATGCACTTAAATGGTCTTGCTAAAGAAATAAAATCTTCGGTTCTTGAAGAAGAGTTGATAGGCTTGATTTTTCATACGATTGGTGTGAGTGATGGTATTTCTATGGGTACAGATGGCATGCGATTTTCCTTACCTTCTAGAGATATAATTGCTGATTCTATCGAGACAGTTAGTTCTGCACAGTGGTATGATGGCTTAGTTGCCGTAGTCGGCTGTGATAAGAATATGCCTGGTGCAATCATGGGATTAGCTAGAGTTAACCGCCCCTCCCTAGTTGTGTATGGTGGCACGACTAAACCGGGATGCCTTAATGATAAAAAGCTAGACATTGTTTCTGCTTTCGAAGCACTTGGTCAAAAGAATGCGGGCACGATTAGTCAAGAAGAATTTAAGGCGGTTGTTAGAAATGCAATTCCAGGTGCCGGTGCATGCGGTGGTATGTACACAGCAAATACCATGGCATCAGCAATAGAGGTCCTAGGTATGAGTATGCCTTACAATTCCTCTAATCCTGCGGTGAGTCCTGAGAAAACAGCTGAGTGTGCAGAGATTGGGAGAGCTATCAAGCATTTATTAGAAAAAGACATAAAGCCAAGAGATATTCTGACTCGGGAGGCATTTGAAAATGCAGTACGACTAATTACCGTTCTTGGTGGATCTACGAATGGTGTCATGCATTTGTTAGCTATGGCTAAAGCTGCGCAAGTACCTTTTACATTGAATGATATTCAAGAATTGGGAGACAAGACTCCATTTTTGGCTGATCTAAAACCAAGCGGCCAATACGTGATGGAAGATTTACACAATGTTGGTGGTGTCCCTGGTGTCATCAAGATGATGTTGAATGAAGGTCTATTGCATGGCGACACGCTTACAGTGACAGGAAAAACGCTAGCTCAAAATTCTGAAGACTTCGCACCTTTGCAAGAAGACCAGAAAGTCATTAAACCATTAACTGATCCAGTAAAACCAACTGGTCATTTACAAATATTATACGGCAATCTTGCTAAAGATGGCGCCGTATCAAAAATCACTGGTAAAGAAGGTGAATATTTCAGTGGCCCTGCACGAGTCTTTAATTCTGAAAAAGAAGCAAACGCGGCGATTCAAGATAAGAAAGTGTTTGCCGGAGAAGTTGTTGTCATAAGATACTGTGGGCCTAAGGGTGGACCTGGTATGCCTGAAATGCTTAAACCTACTTCGCTCATAATGGGAATCGGCCTTGGTAAAGAAGTTGCCTTAATCACAGATGGAAGATTTTCTGGAGGTACGCACGGATTTGTCGTAGGCCATATCACACCTGAAGCATTTGATGGTGGCAATTTAGGATTAGTTGAAAATGGTGACATTATTACTATTGATGCCACTAAAAATAAAATTGATGTCAATCTTACTGAAGAAGAATTGAACATAAGAAGAAATAATTGGAAACAGCCAGAAGATACTTTAACTGGTATTCTAAAAAAATATAGACGATCTGTATCAACAGCAAGCGAAGGCTGTGTTACTGATCAATAATTAATATTAATTATGGCGGTAAAGGAAAAAAAGAAGAAATCGGTAAAAGCCAAAAAGCCGAAAAATAAAAATGGTCGTACACGTCGAATGGCAGGTTCAGTAGCAATACTAGAATGTCTGTTGGCAGAAGATGTGGATTTAATATATGGCTACCCTGGCGGTGCTATCATGCCTTTCTATGATTCATTGTATCATTACAGTGATCGTATCGAACATGTATTGACACGTCACGAACAAGGTGCCATACATGCAGCTCAAGGTTATGCGAGAGCGACTCGTAAAACAGGTGTCGCCGTGGCAACATCCGGACCAGGTGCGACAAACTTATTCACTGGATTGGCTGATGCCTTAATGGACTCCACACCAATTGTCTGTTTTACCGGTCAGGTCTTTAGCAAATTATTGGGTTCTGACGCCTTTCAAGAGACAGATGTTATCGGCTGTACAAACTCCATTACAAAATGGAATTATCAAATCACCAAAGCTGAAGAAATTCCAGAAATCTTTGCGAAAGCATTTTACATCGCCAATTCAGGTAGGCCAGGTCCTGTCTTAATTGACATTACTAAAGATGCTCAATTGGAAGAGTTTGATTTTTCTTATAAAAAGACAGAATCAATCCGGAGTTATATTCCAAAACCAAGAATAAATAAATCAGATTTAAAAGATGCTGCGGCATTAATTAATAAAGCTAAAAAACCATTTATCCTAGCAGGACATGGTATACACATTGCACAAGCACAAGATGTATTTAAGGAATTTGTCGAGAAGACAGGAATCCCAGTTGGCTGCACCATTCATGGCTTGTCCACACTACCTGATGATCATGAACTCCACACAGGTATGCTTGGTATGCATGGCAATTACGGTCCAAATGTTATGACCAATCAATGCGATTTATTAATTGCTATTGGAATGAGATTTGACGATCGAGTAACGGGCGATCTAAGTCGATATGCGACACAGGCGAAGAAAATACATATCGAGATAGACCCATCTGAAATCAATAAAAATGTAAAAGTCGATGTTGGTATTTTAGGTGATGCCAAGGAAGCGTTAACTGGTTTGATGGATCTTGTGGAGGAAAAAGAATACCCTAAATGGTTAAAGGGATTTAGAGACTGTGATAAGGAGGAGCAGAAAAAAGTAATAAACAAAGACCTTAAACGACTTAAGACAGGTCCAATAAAAATGGGACGTGTCATCAAAGAAGTATCAGAATTGACCAATGGTGATGCCATTGTCGTGACAGATGTGGGACAGCATCAAATGGCTGCGGCACGATATTATGATTACTTAGGAAGAGATCTCTGGATATCTTCTGGAGGCGCAGGTACAATGGGATTCGGTCTTCCAGCTGCTATAGGTGCTAAAATGGGTAAGCCAGATAAAGAAGTTGTTTTATTTGTAGGTGATGGTGGGTTTCAAATGACATTACAAGAATTGGGTGTTTGCACTCAATGGGATGTGGCTGTAAAAATTGTATTGCTTGACAATAATTATTTAGGCATGGTTCGTCAATGGCAACAATTGTTTTTTGATAAAAGATATTCTTCAGTAGAATTGCAGAATCCAGATTTTTTGAAAATAGCGGATGGCTTCGGCGTTGCTGGACACAAAGTATCAAAGGCCAAAGATGTGACAGCAGGATTGAAGAAAATGCTGAAACACAAAGGTGCTTATCTATTGCATGTCTGCTGTGAAAAAGAAGAAAATGTATTCCCAATGATTGCCTCAGGAAAGGCAGTAGATGAAATCGTACTAGAATAGAATTATGAGAAAGACAGAATTTACACTGACCGTTTTTTCAGAAGACGTTATGGGATTGATGGCGCGCGTTGTTGCTGTGATTACACGTAGACACATGAATATAGAAAGTCTCACAGTATCTAAATCTTCGATGCCTAATATTCATCGATTCACAATCGTCATCAAAGAGACTGAGGAAGCCATCAGATTATTGGTCGCGCAGATAGACAAACAAGTTGATGTGTTAAAAGCATTTTACTATAAAAACAGTGAGATTGTACATCAAGAGATCGCATTGTACAAAATACCAACAAGTGTATTTTACAAAGGTAATGAAGTAGAAAAACTAGTGCGTATACACAATGCAAGAATATTATCGATAGAATCAGATTATATCGTTGTAGAAAAAACTGGGCACGCAAAAGAAACTGAAGCTTTATTAAAAGAATTAAAAAAGATTGGTATTTATGAATTTGTTCGTTCTGGTAGAGTGGCAATAGTAAAACCAATGGAACGTTTGAACAATTACCTTAAATCTTTAGAAAAAGCGGCAAGCGAAGAAAGAAACAATTAATAGAATCCAAATAGTTACAAAACAAAATACTTAAACAATGGCATTATTAAATTTTGGGGGTGTTGAAGAGAATGTGGTAACAAGAGAGGAATTCCCATTAGACAAAGCAAGAGAATTGCTTAAAGACGAAACAATTGCAATCATCGGATACGGCGTGCAAGGTCCAGGTCAAGCACTCAATCTGAGAGACAATGGTTTCAATGTAATCATCGGGCAACGAAGCCCATCTCCAACTTATGACAAAGCAGTCGCGGATGGTTGGGTACCTGGTGAAACCCTGTTCTCTATCGAAGAGGCAGCTCAGAAAGGAACCATCATCCAGTACTTACTGTCTGATGCTGCTCAAATAGCAGTGTGGCCTACATTAAAGCCTCACTTGACAGCTGGAAAGTCACTGTACTTTTCACATGGATTTGGCATCACATACAAGGAGCGTACTGGTATTATTCCACCAGCAGATATCGATGTTATCTTGGCTGCTCCAAAAGGCAGTGGTACGAGTTTAAGGCGTTTGTTCTTAGCAGGCAAGGGTTTGAATTCTAGTTTTGCAATCTTCCAAGATGCAACTGGAACGGCAAGAGACAAAGTGATTGCGTTAGGTATAGGTATAGGTTCAGGATACTTATTCGAGACAACATTCAAAAAAGAAGTTTATAGTGACTTGACTGGTGAAAGAGGAACATTAATGGGAGCGATCCAAGGTCTATTTGCAGCTCAATACGATTTATTAAGAAGTAAAGGCCACACACCATCAGAAGCATTTAATGAAACTGTAGAGGAAGCGACAGAATCATTGTATCCACTGATTGCTGAAAATGGGATGGATTGGATGTATGCCAACTGTTCAACAACAGCTCAAAGAGGAGCATTAGACTGGTGGAAAAAGTTCCGAGATGCTACGCGTCCTGTATTTGAAGAATTGTACGACAGCGTAGCAACTGGAAACGAAGCTCAATTGTCCATCGACAGTAATAGTCAAGATGATTACAGAGTGAAATTAGAAAAAGAACTTGAAGAGCTAAGAGAATCAGAAATGTGGAGAGCTGGTCGTACAGTCAGAGGTTTACGCCCGCAAAACAAATAGTGTCTCTAATACCAGTAGAAGATATAATGTCAGCAAGGCAACGTCTTAAAGGCGTTGCCATTGCTACTCCCCTACTCAAAAATCAATACTACTCCTCACAATACGGCTGTAATCTTTTCTTAAAAAGAGAAGATATGCAAGTTGTCCGTTCATTTAAAATTCGCGGCGCTTACAATAAGATGAAACTATTGTCAAAGGAGGAATTGGCAAAAGGGATAGTCTGCGCAAGTGCAGGCAATCACGCCCAAGGGGTCGCTATGGCATGCGAAAAACTAAACGTGAAAGGCACGATTTTCATGCCTAGTACAACGCCAAATCAGAAAATTAATAAAGTCAAACAATTCGGTGGAGCATTCGTCGAAGTCATTCTGATTGGAGATACTTACGACGAGTCTTCGATTAAAGCTAAAGAATTATCTGAACAGAAAAATCTTCCGTTCATTCATGCCTTCAACGATAGAGACATTATTGCTGGACAAGGGACTGTAGGTGTTGAGATATTAGAAATGATGGAAGAGCCCGTGGATTACCTCATCGTATCTGTGGGCGGTGGAGGATTAATCTCAGGGATCGGTAGCTATTTCAATGCTATAAGTCCAGAAACAAAAATAATAGCTGTTGAGGCTGAGGGGGCACCATCACTAAAGACTGCAATGGATGCAGGTGAAGTTAAAGTACTAAGCGACATAGATGGATTTGCTGATGGCATTGCAACACAAAGTGTTGGGGACATTACTTTAGCAATTTGTCAAGAGATTGTTGATCAAGTCATTCTTGTACCAGAAGGAAAAATGTGCACTAAAATTCTAGAACTATACAATGAAGAAGCAATTGTTGTAGAGCCTGCTTGTGCAAGTGTTATAGCAGCTCTCGATGACATCTCCAATGAAATAAAAGGTAAAAATGTTGTCGTTGTCTTAAGTGGTGGCAACAATGACATCACACGAATGGAAGAAATAAAGGAACGCTCTTTATTGTACGAAGGAACTAAACATTACTTCCTGATAAAATTTCCTCAGCGTGCAGGTGCTTTGAAAGAATTCCTAAATATCCTAGGTGAGGAAGACGACATTTCTCATTTTGAATATACCAAGAAGAACAGCAGACAAAGTGGTCCTGCTTTGGTAGGTATCGAAATTCAACACAAAGATGATTTTGATTCTTTAGTGAAACGAATGGCAGATGCCAATATCGATTTTCAGCACTTAAATAATAATCCGATGCTCTTTGAGATGTTGATATGAAAACACTGTTTTCGTTTCAGCATGGTATTGAACATCACACATATAATCTTGTTAAGTTTGCAAATGAAATTATATGTCAGGAAAAACCATTCTACTTCTTATCATTCTTATTCTTGGCCCTGGAGTTCTAGTCAGTTACTATATAGCTGGTCAATCTAATCCATTTGGGATGGATGCACTTTGGGGTAACATTCCAGAGAAACTAAAATTAGTGTATCCTATAGGCATGTTAATAGCGACAACTGGGTTTTTCCCTTTCACATATTTCTGTTTATTTAAATCTGAGCAACCCGCCAAATACATACTAGGATATTTATTGATACTAATTCCCTCTATCCTTTGGTTACCACTAACAGTCGAATATTTGAAGGAACCAAATTCGATGACTTGGATCATCATTAGAGTTGTGTTGTTTGCAGTAGCGATTGGCGCGTTGCTTATTTATAGACAAATTGCAAAAGAACGGAATGTAGACTCACAGACATTATTGAAATGGAGTAAGATTGGCTTGATGGGATTTATTTTTCATACACTCGTTTTGGATGGGTTGGTGTGGCCATATTTTTTTTAATTGAAACAGTAAATTAGTCTTGTAGAAATTATGAGGTAAATGGCTTTGATTAGACTGTCCTATAACATATAGTATTATCAAAAGTGTTGCCTTTTGCATCATTCCTATCGGCACTTTATCTGTACAATACATACTAAATTAATATCCAGTGAATAAAGGTCCCTTGCAATTGTAATGTCAGATGTGTTTAATCCATCTCGACTACTTGAGACTAAATTGCTTTCGTCACAAAGAAAAAGG